>NZ_JAHHZS010000049.1 GCF_022606295.1 Arthrobacter bambusae | reverse complement strand
TTACTCGGCCGCATTCAGCCTGATTACAGGGAAACAGGAAAGATTTACCTCTGTAGAGGCGTTCATTGCGGCCCTAATTTATCAACCGTCGACAGTCCTGTATCTCTCTATCTATCTGGCTGCCGTCGCGATTATCTCCCTGCTCTCACTTATTGCAGTCCTTGATTCACCACAGCGATCCAAAGTCTTCACAGCCGGCTTCTCGCTCGTCACCATGGGCAACACCGTCGACGTCTGCCTTCTGTGGCTGCAGCACCTGCACGCCGTGACTTCTCAGGCCTCCGTCTTGCTGTATTCCTTATATGTGGCGGCTTTTTTCGCAGGTGCCATCATCCTCTGCATCGGGTTTCTCCGGGGTTCCATCCAATCGCTGCGTAAGCACTGCGCGTTCCTCTATTACGCACTAAGGCTGCGGGGAATTCTTGAGCGGACAGTCACAGAGAAGCCCAGTGTTGCCGATGCGCTGAGGGACCCGAAGATCACCTGCTACCAAGCGCTCATCCTGGTCCGAGACCTCATGACACTAGGCGAATTCGTCTTGGACGATTCGGAACTGGCTCTTACGCATCGCACCGATGTACTGCTCACTGAATTCCCGCTCACGTCCTCAACATAAGGATTTCCACGCATGGCTCCGACACCCTGTATCACCGCAATAGCCCTCGTTACTTTGTCGCTGCCGGTCGCTGCCGCAGCCGCTCTTGGGCGGAAAATGACAGCCTGGAAGGAACCCAAGAAACGAGATCTTACGATCTCCGCCGACTGCCGCAAAGTGACACTGCTGGCAGATTCGAGAACCCGAGCACCCGGTACTTACGGGCTCCTTCTTCCCGGGGTCCATATCGTTGTGGGAGCGGTAGTATCCGAAAACCCTGAATCGTCTGAGGTGACCCGGGAAATACTTGAATGGACTGGGCCCCCGGCGGCGGGCAAGATGCGTGGTAGCTGGACGGGTCAAGTGATTGTGTCACCGGAAAGGCTCAAGCTGGACTTTGAAGAAATCAGTCTCGGGGCGGTTGAGGGTGAACTTCCCGCGTGGATTTTTCATCCTGAGCATCCTTCACGTGATGTCTGGGCGATCCACGTGCACGGACTCCGATCTTCTCGCTACTCGATGCTTCGAAGTGTTGATTCCGCGACAAATCTAGGCATGACCTCGCTAATCCCGTCCTACTTCGGAGACGCCGAGAATCATGCCCAAGGACAGGTCTGCCACTACGGAAGCCTAGAAGCGGACGACGTTGAAAAGGCACTCGCGTATGCAGTCGATCACGGCGCAAAAGCGCTCTATCTGTTCGGGTGGTCAATGGGTGCAACAATCTCGCTGCTTCTCACCGAAACCTCCAAGTACAAGCACCTAATCGCCGGCCTGATCTTGGTTTCACCAGGACCCAATACAGAGGCCGTCATCGCTGAGAACGCCCGGACAGCGGGCCTCCCCCAAACGGTTGCAAAGATCGTCCCAAAGATTCTCTCAACGCCCTTGCTCAGCCGCCTCGCCTCGCTCACCAAGCCAGTGGACTTTGAAAATCTAAACTGGACTCATGCGCGTGGCCGCTTAAACACTCCTGCGCTGGTTCTCCATTCACGCGGCGACACAGAAGTTCCCTATTCCCTCTCGGCTGAGTTCGCAAAATCCAATCCAGAAAAGGTAACACTCAAGGAGTTCCCAGCTGTCCCCCACCAATGCGAATGGAACTCTTCGCCCAAAAGATTTGAAGGAGAGGTCGCTACCTGGATCAAGGGGCAGGACTCCTTTTGTCACAACGTTGCTACGCCGACAGAAGGCAAACCAGGATCGACCTACACGCCGTAGATGCAGGGCAATCCTGCGGATGTAGTGCATGTGCACTAGTATCTCTATTGAGATCAATTTGATGCACGACCGACCAGGAGTGAATGGTGGGAAGGGTTCAGCAGGAAAGGGCGAAGCGCCGCGATCACGTGAGCGGCGTCGCGGTCGACGTTCCTAGGACGGCGACCGGCTCGATCTCAGAAGAGCATCGTCACGACTTCGCGTGGCCGGAATTGAATGAAAAGTAACGAAGGCGACACGCCGCCTAGTTACAGTAACCAAATCCACTCCACGGGGCCCCCTGAATGTTAGGTTCGGAGGAACCTAAAACAGTAACCAAAACCTGTTGAAGGAACTAACGATTTACAGCGCTGAAGCCAGTACAGGTGAAGACAGTCTGTACGAGATTCAAAGGACATGACACATGACTGCTGTTGCACATCGGGGAGGCGGGCGTCCAAGCAAGGGCCTCCGCAAGTACATTGGCTTTCGCGTGCCTGCCGAGATGGCTGACCAAGTCGCCCAGGTCGCCGAAGCTGAGGGCGTCACGATCACGGACTACGTGGCTTCGGTTGTCGCAAAGCAGCTTGAGGTCGATCTAGAGCGCCATGACCACCACAAGTTTCAGGAGGAGCTGCCCATTGGCCGCATCGCCTCTTAAATGAGGAAGGCCCGCACGAGGCGGGCCTTCTAAGCATTTGACTCACTACCTTTTTTGCTTGCCGGCGACGAGGTAGAGAGTCCTTGAGAATCAACTCGGGCCTTGCGGTCCGGGCATCTTCCTATCCCTTGAAAGGAATAGCATCATCGTACCCCACGAGATGGGCGCATGCACAGACTCACAGAGTCCGGGCGCGCCGCATGCATTTTGCAGTCCTGCCGAGGCCTGGGCCGCACTAGCTCTCCTGCTTGCCGGGCAGCCCCGCGTCCGTCTTTCCCGCGACGGCGGAAGGTCCTACCCGCAAAAACATGAACGTGCTCTCACGGGAGCGCTTCCGTCCTTTCCCGCCGCCGTGCGGATTTTCGGGAAAGACGGCACCTGCAGTGCTATTTTCCTTGACTTTGACTCCTCCGTCGCTGGTATTGACTGGGTCGAAGCGGACGTCCGTGCCGTCCAGAAGTGGCTGCATTCGGTCAATGCGCGGTGGATTGAGGATTACTCGCCCAATGGTGGCCGGCACGTCTACATCCCGCTCGAGCAGCGGGTTACCTTTTCTGAAGCGCGTGATCTTGTCGAGGCGCTGGGCACCCGGTATCGGACCCTGGACAAGACCCCGCACCAAAACCTCCTGCATGGCTGCATGCGAACACCCGGATCCCCGCACAAGGGTGGCGGGCACCAGGAGCTCGCCATGTCATTGTCCGTGGCCTACGACGTTGCCCGACGGCCCAATTCGGCCACCGTTTGGACGGCCATGAAGGCCGACCTGGCGGGAGAGATCGGAGCGGTCAGGGCACTTCGTCTAGAAGGCACGATTACACCGGCCACCGCAGAGACGCCCCGACTCCACCAACCGGCTGGGCGGATGTCCCGGACCATGCAGCTCATGGCCCAGACAGGGCTATACGACACCAACCGGTATGCCTCCGATTCGGAGGCACGACAGGCCATTGTCACCGGGGCCGCGGGCGCCGGCATGGAACTCGTCGATGTAGAACGCCGGATGATGCAGGGGACTTGGCCAGGACTGGCCTCCTTCTACGCCCGCTATGCCTCCCGCCAGCGTGTCCCAGCATTGCGCAGGGATTGGCTGAATGCGGTTACGTATTTGAGCAAAAATCTCGGGTCGAGAGACGGAAAGAACAATGCTCGTAAATCCCCCACAAGCCAGCCATATACACAGCCCCGTGTACTACAAGGGGCTTCAATCTCATCGAATCCTGACGCGGAGCATCAGTTCATCCGAACCTGGCGAAATGCAGTGCGTTTGAAAGAACATGCCTACATCGATTCACGAACCGGGCTCGCCAGGAGGATGGTGCTGAGGTCTCTGGGGGAGGCAGCGCACATGACAGGGTCCCGGTTCATTGAATTTGGTGACCGGTCCATTGCGGTGGCGACCGGCCTGGACCACACTACGGTCGGATCACACCTCAGAGCACTCCGCAGCGCGGAAGACCCTTTGGTGACCCTTGTTGAACAGGGCCGCGGGACCAAAGGCGACCTCTATATGCTGTCCGTGCCGGAGGAAGTGAAGACCGTTGCCGAAGATTTATCTTGGCGTAAGGGTAAGGTTCATGCGCTTCGCCCGGTCTTCAGGGAATTGGGACTACCTGCAGCCTTCGTATACGAAGCACTCGAAGACTCCCCCGGCCTGTCAACTTCGGAGATCGTCAAGTTGACCAAGCTCTCCAGGACATCCGTCAGTGAATCGCTTGAAGTGATGGCCGCTTGGAACATGATTTCCCGGAATAAGGCACGGGCCTGGTCGGTGGTGGCATCGACTTCACTTAAAGTCCTCGCCGAGCACTTCGGGGTTATGGAAGCCGTCGCGGCGCAGCTGCAGCGTTACCGGATCGAACGAATCCTTTGGAAAGAATGGCTGTCCAAGAACGTCAACACCGTCGCGGAGCTCCTCTCCCCCGGTGAGGACTATCCGTGGGAGGCATTTGAAGGTCCGCCGGAAGAGTGGGCATTGACGGACATGGCGTTCTCACGGACAGTATGATCGCGGTAGTTCGGTACTCTGTGAGTCCGGCAATCACAGACTCACAGAGTAGCCACTTCCGATCCGAACTGGAATTAAGCTTGTCTGTCCACGGAAAAGAGAACCCACTATTTTATTTAGGCGCGTGGTGTTAGACCCAAGGCAAGTCGAAGCTCATCTTCTGTGGAACCTACGAGCTCATTCTGTCGCTCCAGCAAGAGATCGACGGCAACACGAATTAGCGTGTTATCGGTGATCCGCTCCCCCTTTTCCCTACGGGCGCGTTGAACTTTAGAAGCAAGCAGTGTCAGCTCGTCGGCTTGGCCCGCATGCAGCCGCAATTCCTTGCGGACTAGATCCGTGTAATGGGTATGGCTCGAAACAACGGGTTCCTTAACCTCGTCTACGCCTGGGGTCGAAGCGGGTTTTGCAGGAGCGCTCTCGATTTCGGGCGCAGCCTCGGACTCCACTCCCCCAGTTGCCTCGACTGATGCGAGCTCAGGAGCCGTTGGAGAAGTGGCAACTTGAGTCGTCGAGGGTGTTTTCGAGCCATCATGTAGAGCAGCGGCCTCATGGACAATATGCAGGACAGGTGCATCGCTACCTAGATCAATGGGAGGTGCATCCTTGATCTCACGGGTTTGGTTGGCGAAGTTCTTGAATCCACCTTTGAGCGCCATGAAGTTTAGCCCTTCCTGGTCTGGGCCCAGAGACTAAACAGTTCCAGGGCGACGTCTTTGTAATCCATAGTTGCTTTCTCGGAGTTGCGGGTCTTCTCGTATGAAGTGACCACTGTCCCGTACATGGGTGCTCGTTCGTGTGCCTTGTAGGCACGCACAAACGAGTTGCATACAAGGATTCCCTGTTCTCGCAACATCTCCTGTGCGTCCAGTGCATCTTGTGGGGAACGCGAATCTGCCTTGGTGATCACGACTCTGTAGTCCAGACCGAAGGGCTGAACTATCTTTTCGAACGTGTAGACGAGAGGAAGCAGGGCCAATGGGGTCGCTTCTGTGGGCATCACAATGAAATCTGACTGGCTAACGATGGCTTTGAGTACCTGTATATTTTCCAGGTTGCCTGGGGTGTCCACGAAGACCGTGTCGTAGTCGAGATCACGCATTTGCGTGAGAGCTTCCGGGTCGGTCTCAGTCGCCACGTCGAACTGGAGCTGTTCCTTTTCGGGGAGTTCCTCTGCATTGGTTGCCCACATCGTTACTGATGCTTGCGGGTCGGCGTCGACCACAAGCACTTTCGAGCTTTGTGCGGCAACGGCGGCAAGATTCATCACCGTGGTGGTTTTCCCGGCGCCCCCTTTTTGGTTGACGACAGCTACGACCCTCATGAGTGCTTCCTTAATTTTGGTTTCCATGGCACTTGGACCGGTGGCGGGTTACTACCTGACCAAAGCTGCTCGACCCGAGAAAGGGGTCAGCTCGATCCAATGCGGAGAACATCCGTATCCAGTCGCCGGCAAGCGCTATGGCTAAATTACCAGCTGCACTCCCCCTCCGGCGGAAGAATCGCCGTTGATGCACAGAGTCAGCGACTTCGTGAGTTCGTGACTTCGTATCTCTGTAAGTCTGTTAGTACGATGAGTCTGGTTCGATTCCCCCACGATTCGGGCAACCGCGCGGCGCTCCTGGTGGATCGGGCCGTAACTTTCGATTTCGGTCTTATGAGGGCGCACTTACAGACTCGCGGAGTCCGCAAGTACTAGAGGCCCGGACTTCATAGGTCTGCGACCTAGGGCCTGCCGGAGTGTGGTTCGGACCCCTTGGCTTTCGGACTAGCGGGGTCTGGAGGTCCGTAAGTACCCGGGTGTCCGGAGTCTGCGGATCGGGGCTACACCGAGGAGTGGTCTGGCGTGTACAGACTTAAAAACGCACGGAGTCTGTTAGTGCCGGAGGTCCGGACTTCCGAAACGTGTTGCCGGGGTTGTTCGTGGGCGCGTACCGACTGACTCCGTGAATTTATGACTTCCGGAGTCACGGAGTCACGGAGTCACGGGGTCTGGTGGTCTGTAAGTAATAGAGTTCGGATGTAACGGGGGTCCGGAATTGGCAGCTGCGGCGAGGAGGGTTCTGTCGTGTACAGACTTACAAACTCACGGGGTCTGTTAGTGCCGGAGGTCCGGACTTCCGAAACGTGTTGCCGGGGTTGTTCGTGGGCGCGTACCGACTGACTCCGTGAATTTATGACTTCCGGAGTCACGGAGTCACGGAGTCTGGTGGTCTGTAAGTAATAGAGTTCGGATGTAACGGGGGTCCGGAATTGGCAGCTGCGGCGAGGAGGGTTCTGTCGTGTACAGACTTACAAACTCACGGGGTCTGTTAGTACGGCAGGTCCGGACTTCCGAAACGTGTTGCCTGGTGCTGTTCGTAGATGGTCACCATCCGGCTCCCCGGCTCCCCCTGCCTTCCGGACTGTCGGGGTCCGGTGGTTTGTAAGTAACGGAGTCTGTAAGTGCCGGAGATCCGGACTTCCGAAACGTGTTGCCGGGGTTGTTCGTGGGCGCGTACCGACTGACTCCGTGAATTCATGACTTCCGGAGTCACGGAGTCACGGGGTCTGGCGGTCTGTAAGTAACAGAGTTCGGATGTAACGGGGTCCGGAATTGGCAGCTGCGGCGAGGAGGGTTCTGTCGTGTACAGACTTACAGACTCACAGAGTCTGGAACTACCGGAAGTCCGGACTCCCGGAAGAGATGACGCCGGCCGACACTTCACGACCAACGGGCATCCAATGTCCTGATCGCGAGGGGAACGAGTGGGGAACCCAGGAAAGTGAGACTGCCGGCGATGAGACCCCACCACCGCGGCAATATCGGTATAGCTCAAAGTTGAGCCGGTCCACGAAATTTCGCCTGCGCAACCGGGGGAGGTGCGCTACCAAAGTGACCTTTCGACACGGCCGAGGACGGGAATACCATGAGGGAAGGCCACACACTGGCCATTGGTCGGGACCGACATCATGCCACCACGCGTCGACATCGGAGACAACAGCAAGAGCAGCGGTATCTCCGCTGCTACCGGACCGCGTCTCGGGCACCGCATCAGGGAAATCCGGCAACAGCTAAACCATCGGCATCACAATGTGCCCCGATATCAAGTCACCGACGGTCACGCTGCCCCGCATTCGTCTTTCGCGAGGGCGCCGTTGCTGGCTGTGACCTCCGATCTCTACCAGGCATGCCTCTACAGCAGGTCCCGCAGCCACAGGGCCAGCGAACGGCTCTCCCCAGTGCGTGAGGCCATCGCCACCTCCCCCTACACGTGGGGAGACCTGGAAGCCGACGGCGTCAAGGAGTGGGTGGAGGAGTCCATCGAGGACGATGTACTCCTGGCTTCCGCACTGGAGTCCTTGGGAGACCTGACCATCGATGAACGCCCCTATCTGGGGAAGTTCACCGTGGAGAGGATCTACGAGATACTCACGAACGCGGACGCGGCATACTGGCGCCGGATTTACTCTGGACAGCCCCGGAGCCGGGGCTAACCCTGGCCGCTAGACGGTTCAGTCGAGGTGTTTGCGGATGACGATCCGCCGGTACCCTTCCGGGACGAGTTCCGTGGCCTTGGCCAAGGCGTCTTCGTAGGTGGTGCCGGCGGCGCTGACATGGCTCTGCTCGCCGTCCGGGCTTTCGATCGTTCGTTCAACTTCCACTGTTCAAGTTTGCCTGATAACCGGTCAGGAGGCTTTCACGACGGCGAGCTCGTCCCAGTGCGTGGTGGCCCTGGGGGAGAGGAAGTCACGTTTCATCTGCCAGGACGGCCCGGGGCGCAGCCCGCCGTAGCCGAGCCCGACGAGGCCGCGGCCGTGCCGGCGGTTCACGTCCTCGATCAGGGAGCTGATGCCCTGGTCTTCGTGGGCGAAGCGGAACGGCTCGAATGCCTCCTGCCCGGTGGCGGGGGAGAGGGCCGTGAGCATGATCCCTGCCCTGACGTATTTCACGCCTTCGGCCAGGTTGGGCAGGAGCTGCTGGCCGGCCTTTGCCAGCACGACCGGGTCCGACGTCGGCGCCGGCAACGGCACCGGCACCGACGGGAAGGACTTGTCGTACGCGTTGTAGAAGCTGGTCCCCGCGAACGCGGTGAGGATCTTGGCCTTCTGGTGGTGTTTCTCCAGCCGGGCGGATCCCTGCTGCGCGTAGACGGAGAGCACCTGCCGCATGGCCGACCTGGTGGTGATCGGGGTCGCAAAGGACCGGGTGAAGATCAGCTGTTCCTTGCCGAGCTTTTCCTCTTCGAAGTCGATGCACGGCGTGCCCTGCAGCTCGAGCACGGTGCGCATCACGACGACGTTGAACTTGTCCCGTATGGCCACCGGATCGGCGGCCGCGAGGTCCGCGATCGAGAAGATCCCCATCGCCCCAAGCCGGCGAGTCAACCGGCCCGCGATGCCCCAGACCTCGGACACCGGCAGGCCCGCGAGCAGCTGCGTCCGCCAGGCCGGCCTCGTGTCCTCCCAGACACACACGCCGCCGAACACGGGCAGCTTTTTCGCGGTCTTGTTCGCGAGTTTCGCCAGGGTCTTCGTTCGCGCGATGCCGACGCAGACCGGCACCCCGACCAGCCGACGGATCTCGTCCTTGATCCGCCGGCCGAAGCCCGCCAGATCGCTCCCGACCGCACGCGGGCCGAGTCCCAGGAACGCTTCATCGATCGAGTAGATTCTCACCCCCTCTCCTGCGTGTTGTAGATGGAGGCCCGTGGTCCTCGTTTAGGTTCTGGATATGGACACGTTGGAAGCGAAGAGCTGGTACCTCCATTTCGTGCAGGCAATGCCTCGGGACGATGATGACCCTCTGCTTGCCCGCGCCGTTGACGCGTTGTCGAGTGTGGCCGGAAATACGGAACGGGTGGGACGGCCGTTCCTGCTCGACGGGCGGGGTGCTCCGCACCCTGCGTTCAATGCATTTTTCGCGGGTCGGAGGATGCGCAATCGTGCCGCTTCCACGAATCGCAAGTATGCCTTCGCATTGCGTGTCTGGTTGAACTTCCTGGAGCTGCGCGGGGTCTCTTGGGATGCCGCCACGGACGATGATCTTTTCGACTACAAGTTTTGGCGCCGGACGGATGAGGCCAATCCCAGGCGCGTGGCGGGGTCGACGTGGCGTGACGATCTGTCGGCGATTTCCGCGTTCAATGATTGGACCGAGCGGCTGCAGGGAGCCCTCACGCCCGTCGGTACATCGGCGAATTTTGTTCGAGGAGGCACCGTTGGCACACGAACTTGGGGTCCTCGTCTGGACTTTGCAGGTAGCCGAGGCAAGGCAGGTAGCCGCGGCCGGGCGGGTGCGTCCCGGGTCAGGTCTGCTGATGTGAAGTGGTTCTCTCCGGGCGCGTACAGGCGCTGGCGCGACGTGGGTATTCTCGGGATCGCCCCCGACGGGAAGGAGCGGACGCGATGGAGGCCGCGGTCCCAGACACGCGATGCTGCCTTCGTCGACGGTCTCTACGGCACCGGGCTGCGCATCCAGGAGTGGTCGAGCGTTCTCGTCAACGAACTTAGAGAGCCCGACGGGGACCACAAATACGTCACTCTCCAGCTCGCGGATGCATGCGCGAAAGGCGGACGCGGTCATCCATATTGGGCCAAGCGTGATGTGCTCAACAGCGTCGGCAACTACATCGAAACCGATCGCGCCGCCTCGATCCGCCACGCACAGACCCTGGGAACGTACGAGCAGCTGCCCGGTCTTCGCATCATCCGCGAGATCCGGGACGAGTCGTTGTTGACTCTGGCACTCCCGGAACGCCCGTCAACGGCGCTGAAGCTGAATGATCTGTCACCCGAGCAAAGAGAGACCCTCTTCACCAGGACGAGTGAGGGACTCGTTCCGCTGGCACTGTGGCTGAATGAGGACGGTCTCCCTCGCCGCAAACGGAGTTGGTACACGGCCTTCGAGCGGGCGAACAAGCGGGTGGAGAAGGCCGGTATCGACCGGCTGACGTGCCACCCCCATGTGCTTCGCCATTCTTTTGCCCTGCGCTGGTACGCCGTCGGCCGGCTTGTCTGGGAACGACGAGCACCCGGCCTTAGCCCCGGGCAGGCCCTCGACTTCCGGGAACAGTTCGGTGACACCTGGTCTCTGGTGCAGACAATGCTTGGCCACTCAAACGTGAATACGACAAAGGATACCTATTTGGAACCGTTCCGTGGCCTGGACGTGAAGCTGCTGCTCGAACATGGCGTGAATGAACTCCAGACGGAGACTTTGTTGGATGTGCTGCGCTCGAATCCGCGGGTTCGCCTTGAAGACGACATGCCGTTCGGGGGAGAGCGATGAGAGGGGCTGCACTTCCCCAACCCGGTTACACGTCGCCGGTCAACCATTTTTCCTCGCCCGGGCAGAACATCGTCCGCGTCTATCCCGAGGCTGAATCCGGGTTCAAGGACTTCTCTTTCCATTCCTTGAACGTGGCGCCCGAACTCCAGTCCGCTTTCGCGGAAGGCTTCGCCGGGGCTACCGGGCCTGCGGGGACTCGTCGGACGATTTCCTCCGCCCAGAATCTGTTTTCGGGAATCAGGATCTTCGTGAAGTCTGTTGCGTCCGGGACCAGGCCGCCCGGCCGCCTCGCAGATCTTCGCCCATCGCACCTCGCGGAGCTGCGCATGCGGCACACGCGCGCCGGAAACAGTGCGCTGATCGCGCTTCGTGTTGCCCTTCGTGCGAACCCGGAGCTGCCAATGCCTTTCAGGAACGCGCTGTTCACTCCTCTGACAAACCCGGCACCGTCGACCGCGGCTGCGTCATACGAACCGGCGGAATTCCGGGCAATACACCGGGCGGCAAGGTCCGGCGTCCGCGCAATGGTGGCACGGATTCGAGCGGGAGAAGAAGAGCTCAAGGCATGGCGTCGCGAACAAGAACAAGGCTCCACAGACTCGACCCCGCAACGGGGGCAACAAAGCCGGGGAAGCGTGCTGAACCACATCGCCCTGGTAGGCGACGTTCCCAGAAACTCCTCCGGTAGACCCCGCGGAAAAGGCCTCGCTAAGGACGCGTGGAGCTCGTTCTATTCGCTCTTCCCGACCTCATCCGACATAGCCGCGATGGTCGTCCTGTTCCAGTGCCTGACCGGGGAGAACCTGACCACCATTTGCAACCTGACAGCCCGGTACAGCCGCGCCGATGGCTCCCGGGACGGAGAGACGCCGGTGCTGATCACCCGGGGCTCCAAACCCCGACGTGGACCCAACAAGGCGGAAATGGACCTGGCATTCACCGCAATTCCTGAATGGATACAGGCATCCGAGAGCAAGGGCGAGAGCGATGACTATGCATCCGCCTTCGGTCTGTACATGATTGCCGAGAAGCTGTGCCGACGCGCCCGCGAGTTCGCATCCAGCGATGCCTTGCTGGTCGGCCATTCACCCCACCGGCTTGAGACCTCTGTCAACGGCACGGGCTTTCGTCCGGTCCCCCACAGTTGCATGAACCGATGGGAAGGGTGGACCGACAGCGACGGAAATCCGCAGCTGGCGGACGGCAGGCGGCTCAGGCGGACCTTCCTGGAACTTCATCAACGCCCCGTGGCGCAGACCGCGGACACCTTGGCAAACACCTACCTGCTCCGCGATGCGGGTTCGCTCGCCGCCAACCAGGAGGTCGTGCAGCACGTTCTGGAAGGTGAAGTCGAACGGATCCAGACAGCGACCGTCGCAGCCGTCATGACCGAGCACGACATTGCCCAGGCGGCCGCCGACAACGAAGGGGTGGCCAAGCGTTTCGGAATCACGGGCGAGAAACTCCAATCCATCCTGGAAGGGCGGCTCGATACCGTGGCGACCGCCTGCATCGACAACGAGCACGGACCCGTCACCGAGCCCGGGCAGCGATGCACCGCGTCTTTCCTGCTCTGCCTGGGCTGCCCGAACGCACGCTCCGAGCCACGGCACATCCCCGTCCAGGCCCTCATGCGCCAGCAAATAGAACGGCGCCGCGAGGAACTCACCCCCGACAGCTGGAAGCAGCTGTACGGCACCGCCGCCGAACAACTCGATGACCTGCTCAAACAACAACGGGCCGACATTGCTGCGGCCGCATCCCAAGCGACGGATGAGGACTCCACCCTCATCGAGGCGCTCCTCGACGGAAGGCTCGATCTCCGATGACCCAACAGGCAGCAGCATCCAGGGACCACCTCATCGGGGACAACCCGCTGGCACTGACAAACCGTCCGGTCCGGCCCGACGCCGATTCCTCCCGTCTGTCCCGGTTTGATGACGACCGATGGGACCTGACCCCGGGCATTTTCGAGGACCACAGCACCAAGACCAGCCTGAACTTCGAGGTCTTTCCCGTCAGGTGGCGGGTGGCAGTCAAGGAATACTTCTGGCTCCTCATCAACGACGAGACGATCCGGCCTCTTCCGGCCGCGCAACTGGACAAACGCCTGTCACTGCGGACAATCAGCTTCGCGAGCACCCCTCTGGCAAGGGTCCTGGCCTGGGCCGAAGAACACGGCATAACCTCGCTGAACGAGCTTTCTCCGGCCAGACTCGATCTCATGCTGGCCGACATCGCAGACTTGGACCTCAGCAACGGACGCAAGGGAATGATGATCAGCGAGACCCGCCGATTGTGGGCCTATCGCGAGGTCGTCCCGGAGATACTTCGCATGCCGGAACCCCAGCCATGGTTGGGGGAGCTCACACGGGATTTGTTCGCAGAAGGCCCCCTGCGTCCCTGGAACCGCACACCCCGGATCGGCGACGAAACACTCGTACCACTGATCAGCTGGGCCATGAGATTCGTCGATGACCTCTCGGCCGACATCACCACGTCATTTCATGAATACTGCCTCCTGCTCCAGCAAGAGGACCGGTTCCGCCCACCCGGCGTTGGAAGAAGCACCCCGGGCGGGACGCGCCAGGAAAGACTCAAACACGTCCTTGACCAGTTCCGCCGCGACGGGACAAAGCTCCCCGGACGCACCCTCCCGGACGGCAGCCGCGGAATCCGGTGGCAGCACCTCGGACGCCTCACCCACACCCTCGGGGGCACACACTTCGAATTCGACCAAGACCTGATCGGCCAATCCGGCCTGGAAATAGATGACGATACCTACCTCTCAACACCCTGCAAGGGAACCATCAACGGCCACCGCTGGCGATCAAAACCCATCGGCTTCGACGACGCCGCCGACCTCGCCCAACACCTCGTCACCGCGTGCTTCATCCTTATCGCCTACCTGTCCGGCATGCGGCCCGGCGAAGTCCTCAGCCTTAAACGCGACTGCGTCGCCCACGACAAATCCAGCGGACTCTGGACAGTAACCGGCGTCCGCTGGAAAGGCGCCACAGACAACGACGGCGCCAAAACAGTCGAAGGCGAGCAACGGCAACTTCCCTGGGTCGTCCACCCCATCGTCGCCCGGGCGGTCGTCGTCTTGACCCGGCTGCACCCCGGAACTCTCCTCTTCCCGGTAAGCATCCGGCCAAAGCCCCTGCGCGGCCCGGCCGCCCCGACCAACCTGAGACCGGGCACGGCCCTGACGACATCGCAGGTCGGAACCGACATCGTCGAGTTCATGGACTGGGCCAACACATACTGCACCGAAAACAGCAGGCCCGACCACATCCCCTCCGACAAACAAGGCCGGGTCAGCCCGCGTCGCTTTCGCAGGACGCTCGCCTGGCACATCGTGCGGCAACCACGAGGACTTGTCGCCGCGGCCATCCAGTACGGGCACGTTTCCACCCATATCACCCAGGGCTACGCGGGAACCTACGCCTCAGGGTTCCTGGATGACCTCGCACTCGAACGATGGCTGGAGCGCATCGAAAACGTCGACGAACTCGAAACCTACCTCGACTCCGGCGGCCATGTCAGTGGACCATCGGCGACCGAACTTGAATCCAGGACCCGACATGCCCAGGCGAAATTCGGTGGCCGGACCATGCCCACGGTCCGCCAAGCGCACAAGCTTCTCCACGATCCCACTCTCCAGGTCTTCAAAGGCCGGGGCATGCACTGCGTCTTCAACAAAGCCACCGCGCTATGCGCGAAGGAACCCGAGAACGGCCCGTCACTGGGCGAATGCCGCAGCGCCTGCTCCAACATTGCCCGAACCGATCAGGACATCGCCGAATTACGGGTCGAGATCAATGCCCTGCCCGCAGACCCGCTCGCGCCCGAAATCAGAAACCGCCGAATCGCGCTCGTCAAAGAAACCATGGCCAGAGCCATCAAACACCACGAGGAGGCCCGATAATGACGGAAACTGAGACCGAATCCATCCGCAGCGCTCTCCAACAGGCCAAGGACGACCTCCTGGAAGGCCGCGTCCCGGGCCCGCTGACCAGCACACGGCTCGTTGAGATCGCCGGAGTCAAACGACACCGGCTCACCCACGACAACCCCGACATCAACGACGAGTTCCAGCGCCGCGCACGCGCACTGAACCGCACCAAACCCGAGGTCGACAGACTCCGCGCCAACCTTGACGCCGAACGGAAACGAAACAAGCGGCTCGTCACCGAACGGGACACGCTCGACCGACGCCTCAAGGCCTACTCGACTGCTCTGCTCGGTCTGCTTGAGGAACGCGACAAACTCCTTGAAGCCCTCAGCACCAGCAACAATGTCACAGCGCTCCCGAACCGCCAATTGGCCGTGCCCGCGATCAAGGCAACGGATCCCTGATCCCTCGGACTGCTCGCCTTGTCTGTAAGCGCCTAAACATGCAAACAATGGCTGCCATGATTTGAAGTCGGGGATGGTCATTTGGTGCTTCGTCATGATCTTCCGAAAAAAATGACCAAAACAGACGTAGCTTTGCATGTCCGTTCTTGGCGAAGCCAGCTCTCTGAGTGCCGCAGTGTTATTTCCAAGAAGTTCGGGCATCGGGTTCCACGGGGTAGCCCAATTCATCTAACGCATGCTCCACATCCTCAGGCTGTGACGTCCAGAACGACCAGACGAGCCCACCTATTTCGATAATTTTCACCTTTGAAAAGGCGTTCGGCGATTCTCGCCCGAGATGGATGCTGGCTACCCGCTCACGCTCAACACACCATGGACCTCCAAGCAAAGCCGTCAACCCGTACCGGAGATTGAAATCAATCCGTTCCTTCGTGATCCTCATCGTGACAGCCGGGCGTCCCAGGTTAAGACCCCAAGGGAAGATCAAGCCTCCCACGAACTTTTCGTCCACCTTCGTCCTTTCAGAACGAGCGACAACGACGCTCGGTTAGATTGCCCTGACTTCAGCTTAGCCAATAGGTTCATAGTCATGTATGGGCCGCTTTGATGCCTGTCGATTCGGTAGTCGACCGGGATTATCGGGATGGTGCTGAAATGTCTGCCCAGCGTATGGGTGATAAATCATTCGCTTCTCTGACACCATGGGCCCATGGTGAAAGATCACAGGGAACCAGCCAAAAAGATCTCTACTTTTCGGAGGCACAGGGGGCGTCAAATAACAATGGCCGTCTGGGTCGTCGCGGCTATCGGAATTGGAGCGGACCTTCTTCTAAACGGGAGGGAAGCTTTTGACAACGTCTTGATCCCGTGGCTTGCCATTATTTCCTGGATGGTTTTCGCAAATGCGTGGCTGCCTCGTGTGACCATCGCCGAATCCGGGTTGGAAATGTGCAATGGGCTTCTAACCCTCTACATCCCTTTCTCGGCGATCGAGGACCTCCAAAACCGGTACAAAGTCATCATCAAAGCCGAGGGTAAGAAATATGTCAGCCAAGTGAGCGCCCCTCCCGGCAGCAATGTGGTGGGAAGTGAAACGTACATCTCCGTTCTCGACTCCACGAGGACCAGCGACGATGACGGAGGCTCATTGGAGAATCTGTCAAACCAGGATCCTGTAACCACCGCTTGGCTAAATAGGCGTTTGGCGAGCCGACTGCATGGACAGCGTGTCACAACTAGGTGGAATTACCCAACAATAGTCATTGGCGCAGTGCTCATGCTCTGGTTCTTCGCAGTCGCTCTTCAGTTACGACCACATGGAGTCAGTTGAGTATCTTCCTATCGATGGCGATCGCCGCGGGTTCACTTCTGTTGGGACAGGGAAAGTAGCCATTAGATTTCGAAATTGCCCCCCGTCCCGCGCTTTTGCTTCGGGGCAAGTAGCCATCCCAATCGCGCACCCCAGGTGTCCTGGATATGTTTGTCTGAAGTCGATACCCCAACGACGATTGACCAAAACTGGCTCAGAAGCGTGTTACTCGTCGGCTTTCGGGAATGGAGCCGGCAGGAATGCTGCCTTCGGGGTCTTGCCTCTCCTGTCGTGTCGGTACTGCCGGGATGCTCCTCCAGCCTCCAGGGCTGAGTCCGGCGGGGAGGTGCTTGATATGGCGACAGTGCGCAACAACAGATTCAAGGGTACAGAAAGTAGATCTCGAGCCATGCGCTGTGCCGGGAAAGGATCTCCATCACCCGGCGCGAAATGTCGGCGTAGAGCTCGTAGTTGCTGCTCTTCTGGACCAGCCCCCATTCCTTGGCCCGGGGAGCCAGCTGGAACCACGGCACCCCCAAGGTGATGCCCAGGGCCTTCGCTTCCGGACTGAGGCTGACCGCGCACCCGTCGTTGTTGGAGAGCACGATCACGGGTTTGCGTTCCAAAGAGGGGTCAAAGATCCGCTCGCACGAGACATAGCAGCAGTTCATGTCCACGTGCGCGACGAGTTCATGCACTTTGTGCCAGCCGGTGATCGATCAGGTAGTGAAGGCTCATTTTTACGACGCCCCAGACTTCCATTTGCGCCAGTTCCGGCACTCTGATGTCCGGGAAGGAGGGGTTTTCCGGGCGCAGGATCACTCCGTGCCGGTCGATGATCAGGCGTTTGACGGTCAGTTCCCCGTCGAGCACGGCGATCACGACATTGCCGTGCTGCGGGGTGAGGGAGCGGTCCACGATCAGCACGTCACCGTCGCTGATCCCGGCGCCTTCCATCGACGGGCCGGAGACCCGAACGAAGAACGTCGCAGCCGCGTCCGTGACCAGCTCGCGGGTGAGGTCGACGGGGCCGTCGTAGTAGTCCTGCCCAGGCGAGGGGAAGCCGGCTTCGACGGTCACCGGGGCCATGAGGAGCGGCCCGGTGACCGCTCCGGCTGTGCCCAGGACCGTCACTGGCATGGCCCACCACCCTCAAGAGTTATCGAATATATGTTCGATAACTGATTGTACGGCCGGGACCGACACCAGACTATCCACCAGCTACAGGCGGCCTCAGACGATGGGATTGGCCACGGTTTCCAGGCGCTGCCGGCCGTCCTCGTCGTTGACGAGCTCGACCGGCCGGAGCGCCCAGTCCGCGGCGACGTCATACGCCTCACCACGCACCAGGTCCAGCAGGCCAAGACCGTCCTTGTCCCGGGGATCCAGCCAGGCATCGATCGTGCCGGCGGCCAACGGGACCGGCAGCCGGTCATGCAGCCCTCCCAGCCCGGCGAGGGCTGGATGGCCGGAGTCCAGCGGGGGAGCGGGCATGGTCAGGATCGTGCAGGACAGCAGCCAGGCGTCCGGGTGCGACTCGTCCTGCACCGCAGTGTTGCGCCAGGGCGCGTACAGGCCGGCGAATGTGATGGTGCCGCCGTCCTCCGGCGCAACCTCGTAGCGCTGTTTAGGGTCCGTCCTCTTTGGTCCGGACTTCTTCCACTCCGCGTAGCCGGCGGCCGGGACAGCGGCCCGCCACCGCGGAACAGAGTTCCTGAATGTCGGCTTGTCGCCAACGTCCTCGCTGCGGGCATTGAAGGTAGCGAACTTGGATTCAAAAGCCTTCGCGAAGGTGGGGATCATGCCCCAGCGGCCAACGGACAGCTCCCGGCGCACGACGCCGTCCTCACCCAGCCGGCCCTGCAGAAAAGGCACCGGCGTCGTCGGGCGCACGTCCAGATTCGGCGCAGGCTCCCGAATCCGGGCGCGCAGCTGCGCACCGAATTCGATGCCCAGCTGGTTCAAATCCTTCGTACTCGCGTAGCGACCGCACACGCACATCCTGCTGGAGGGACTTCGTTGCACTTGATCCTTTGGCAGCGGAACGGCTCCAAGGGAACGAAAGGTCCCGCCTGATGGGGGACCAGACGGGACGCCCCCACAATAACAACGCACGCCGGGAATGGGCAGGGGCGTCCTGTCATCGGCTTGATGTCAGGGGTACTCTGGACGGAATTCATTCAGGAAAGGCCCCAGCCGGAAGGTGGTATTCACCAGCGTGAACCTCAAAGACGAGTGGGACCGGCTCGATTCCGCGACCCGGACATGGCTTCTGGAAAATCCGGCATGTCTGGTCCTGCCGCCCGCCATATCGGCCAAGTTCAGCAAGGCCACACACGGGGACATTGCGCTCGACCCACACGGGCAGGTTGTACTCTCCCCGGACGATCACGATTTCATCCGTGAGAAAGCGGAAGCCGCCGGAACAATCCGCCTTCCCGTCAGGGAATACCGATTCTTCGACACAGCACCATTGCCCGTTATCAGGAAAGGGCCGCCTGACGGCGCAGCTTCGCCGGATGAGGCCCGGTAGGACCACCCCCCGGCGGGCGATTCAAGCGTGCCTTGCGGGGGATCGCACCCATAAGCGGGTCCGCTGGCACGGAACGCATGCGCCTAGCGTCAATGTCCAATCAGTTGCCACAGGTCCAGACCCATCCGTGCCGCCGTCAGCAGCAGCGCCACAGCTGCGATCCAGACGCCCGCGATCTGCCAGACGCTGGCCCGCGGCCGCTGTTGATCCTCCATGCTTCCCCCTTCTCCCTCGCCCAGGTCGGGGATCCATCCTAGAAGCCAGGAGCGACAGCCTTGGGCCCGCATCTTCCAGGCAGGGGTGCTTGTGCACGCGTTGCCCACAGCCTCCCGCGCCCAGCCGCCCGCCGCTGTGGACAGCCGGCGCCCGGCCATCCACAGAAAAGACCCGGCGTGCCGCCATCTCCCGGGCGAGTCGTCATCCATGTTCCGGCCACCTGCCGTCGTGGCCGCCAGTGGAGCTGCGCAGGGAATGGAGACGGGACCCCTGACCGGCTGCGAACGATCGCCCGGGGCTCCGACAGGAACGGGTTATACCCAATGGGGACAGCTTTGAGCTGTGCGGTGGGCTCCACCTGACCTCCAGTGGGCATAACCCGTTCCTAAGCCAGCCTCTGACGATCGTGAACTTTTGCGCTGTCACTGGTGCCCCGGCGGTATCGATCCTGGACCGCCTGGGAGCCCTGCACCGCCTACTGGTCCGCCAACCGTGGCCCCTCAGGTGCTGCCCCGTCTGCGCGGTAGCACCTGAGCACGGCAGCCAGCGCCCGGACCGCGGCCGGATCTTCTTCCCAGGAAGTCCCGTCCCGTGTGCAGGCATGGAAGCCCCTCACACCGGCCCCTTCGGCCGCCTGGGCAAGTTCGGCCCATGCCTGTTCCAGCTCTGCCCGCTGCTCCGGCGTCGGTTCTCCGGTCTCCGGCCCGATTCCCCCGGCCGCGGGCAGGGTCCTGTCTGACCTTGTCCGGCTTTTCCGGAAAAAGCTTCGTAACCCCATTGCGGCGTGCCCCCTCTGACCTTGGCAAAAAGTCGTGACGCCCATTGCCCATTATCAGGCACCTGGTTTGCGCTGCGCTTCAACCAGTATTGGGGCGTCCGCTTCGCGGCCGGCTGTTGGGTCCAGGGCGCGGCGTCGCAGAGCTCCGAACCCCCTGGCCCTGTTTGTCTACGACCGTTTTCTGGTTGCTGTCCTTCGGATTCTAGGCGTCCGCTCCACCCCGTCTGACATGAAAATGAAGTTGGCTCCAGCAGTGCTCAGCGATTATGGCTGGTGCCGCTGGGCAGGTTGGTTGGGTCTTGGCATTATCCGGTTGCCGTGAGTGGTTCGATGGTGACTTTATAGCCCAGGGATTCGAGTTGTCCGATCGCGCGGGCCTTTGTCCTGGCCGGTGCTCGTAATGTGAAGTAGTCGGCTCCGGGATCGCGGTAGAGCTCGCCGGTGGTGAGCATATACCAGGCTGCGGTGAGCATGGCGTGTTCGACCGCGACGAGTGCTTTGACGGGCCCGCGCCGGGAAGCGATGCGCCGGTATTTGGCAGAGAAATAAGTGCCATTGGACCGCACCGCCGACATTGCGGCGATGCCCAGGGCGCCTTTGAGATAGCGGTTGCCCGGGCGGGTCTTGGCGGATTTAACCCTGCCGGCGGACTCGTTCGCTCCCGGGGACGTGCCGGCCCAGGACGCCAGCTGTTGAGGCGTCGGGAAGACGCTCATGTCGGCCCCGGTTTCGGCGATGAAGACCTCGGCGACGGTGGTGCTGAATCCCGGGATGCTGGTCAGGAGGTCCCGGGCGAGACGAAAGGGTTCCATCGCCGCCTCGATCCTGGCGCTGAGGTCGTTGATATCGGCGGTGTGGGTGTCAATCCGGTGCAGATACAGGGCCGCCATGTAGCGGTGATGGTCACTGAACCGGCCGGTCAGCGCCTCGATGAGCTCGGGGATCTTTGACCGCATCCGCCCGTGGGCCAGCTCGGCCAATGCGGCCGGGTCCTCCTGCCCGTCGATGAGGGTTTGCAGCATGAGGCGTCCCGAGACTCCGGTGATGTTCGAAGCCACCGAGGACAGTTTGATGCACGCGTCCTCGAGGAGTTTCTCCAGCCGCTGCACTTCCCGGGTGCGTTCCCTGGTGATGGTGGTCCTTGCACGGGTCAGGTCCCGCAGTTCACGGATCGGCGGCGGCGGCACGAAGGAGGCCCGCACCAGCCCGTGAGCGCCCAGATCGGCGAGCCAGGCAGCGTCGGAGACATCGGTTTTGCGGCCCGGGACGTTCCTGGCATCGCGGGCGTTGACCAGGATCACCTCCAGGCCTTCGTCTTCGAGCAGGTAGTAGAAGGGGCGCCAGTAGTCGCTGGTTGCTTCCATCAGGACCAGGGTCACGTGCTCGTTGAGCAGGTGTTCCTTCAGGTCCAGGATCTGCCCGGTCATCGCGGCCCAGGTCGTGACGGTGGACGTTGTGGGTCTGGTCCCCCGGCCCTGGATGCGGACGCACACCTTGGCGTCCTTCTTCGATACATCGACTCCCGCGCAGCGCGGGTGAATGACTTCCATGGCGGATCACCTTCCGAAACCGTTCTTGCGGAAAAGTGTCTGTGTTCCGGGGAGGGCGGAGAAACAACAAATCTGACATTCGTGCTTGAAGGCAACAATCCACGGTCCCGCGGACAAAAAGCTGTGCCCTCCACCACCAAACTAGCCCACAGGCTCACCGGCACCATAGACGAATCGGGGAGGACCGAAACACACTCACTAGTCTGCTCCCGCACCCCGACACGGCGCCAGAGTCCGACTCCAGACGCGACGGAACCGCATATTTTCCAACCCCACGGCGGAGCGAAGCTCCCCGGGAACTAGCCCCTCCTTCGTCGGGGCCTGCGGCGCCGGAATTTCCCTGCGGCGCTCCTAATTCGTTGTTAAGCGGCTTCAAGGGACCAGATGGTTGGCCACTCCGGGGCTGTCTTGGTGGAGTTCTGCGGTGGAGCCATCGGTGGTGACGCCTTCGGCGCTCTTGGATCTTGAATCCTTGACGCAGAGCGGCGCGTTCGCTGAGGGCGCCCGCCGCAGAGCCCTTAATGAGCCGGGCGGATGCCCGGCTCATGCGATCACAGGCAGCTTCTCGGCAGCGCCAGATCAGTTGGCCTACCCGGAGCTGTCTCGGGGTTCCGCGGCGCAGCGCCGGTGACGACGCCTGCGGCGCTCTTGGGTCCTTGAACCCTCGACGAAGAGCGGCGCGTCATGGCGCAGATTAACGCCGCTGGACCCCGGACTGGCCGGCAGATCCCTCCGGGTTTCGCCGGCCAGGTTCCGCCGCCCGCGTGGCAGCGGAATCACCGACTGTTGGCGTGGTACTTGGTTTCTCGTGGTGGCGTGCAGGCTGCGGGATGACCCCTTCCTTCTCCGGGAGCCGTGGAGCTCTTGGTTAGACCGGGGCGCCCGAAGTGGACTCGTTTCACGAACGGCTGGTGAGATGGCAGACCTTCGAGTCTTGGAATTAGGGCGCCGCGTGATCCGAACTGGCACACCCCCGGGAACAAAACACACATTGACCGAGAGGAGTACAGATTGGACCTCTACTGCGGGATCGACTGGGCCGAAGGCCACCATGACATCGCCATCATCGACAGCGCCGGCGATCTGTTGGCCAAACGCCGCATCAACGACGACGCTGCAGGCTACCGGGACCTGATGGACCTGCTCGCCGAACACGGAGACACACCCCAGAATCCTATTCCGGTGGCGATCGAAACCAGCCATGGCCTCCTCGTCGCGGCCCTTCGCGCCGGCACCCGGAGCATTTACGCGGTCAATCCGCTCTCGGCCGCGCGCTACCGCGACAGACACGGGGTCTCCAAGAAGAAGTCCGACCCGGGGGATGCCCTGGTGCTGGCGAACATCCTTCGCACCGACGCCCACGCACACCGCCCCCTCCCGGCCGACACCGAGCACGCCAGGGCGATCACCGTCCTGGCCCGGGCCCAGCAGGACGCAGTCTGGGCGCGCCAACAGACCGCGAACCAGCTCCGCTCCGTGCTGCGCCAGTTCTACCCGGCGCTCCTTCAGGCCGGCGCGGTCTGGCAGAACGGGCTCACCCGCCCCGAGACCAGGGAACTGCTGCGCATCGCACCCACGCCGGGCACAGCTGCCCGGCTGAGCACCGCCCGGATCGAAGCCGCGCTGCGCCGCGCGGGACGCTCCCGCGGCATCACTGCCCAGGCCCAGCGGATCAAGACCATCCTTCGGGGTGATCATGCCCGCCAGCCCCAGGCCGTCGAAGACGCCATGGGCCAGCAGGCCGTCGGGCTGCTGCTCCTCCTCGACGCCGCCTGCCAAGCCGTTGATCAGCTCAGCACCGCGGTCGAGGAAGCATTCCTCACCCACCCCGACGCGCAAATCCTGCTCAGCTTCCCCGGGATCGGCACCCAACTCGGTGCCCGGATCCTCGCAGAAATCGGAGACGATAAAACCCGCTTCACCGACGCTCGGTCCCTGAAGGCATACGCCGGCTCCGCGCCCATCACCCGAGCGTCGGGCAAGAAGAAATTCGTCGGCCGCAGATTCGTCAAGAACGACCGACTCAGCACCGCCGGATACATGTGGGCGCTGTCCGCCCTCACCGGCTCCCCAGGCGCCAAAGCCCACTACAAACGCCGCCGAGACGCCGGCGACTGGCACGCAGCAGCCCAACGAAACCTCTTCAACCGCCTCCTCGGCCAACTCCACCATTGCCTCACCACGGGCACCTGTTTCGATGAAGCCACAGCCTTCACTCCTCCGGCTACAAACCTCGCTGCTTGACTTCCTAAACACGTGAGATGTCTTCGTCGCTGATTTCCTCCGGGATATTCCCGCGCCTTGCCCTGCGGGTAGACAGGGCTCCGTCGGCCGCCGAGCAAGCGAGCTTGCCAGCAACCAAAAAACGGTAATACTGGAACCGGTCTTGGGCCGGTGTGACTCCCCAAAAAACTGACGTGCCTCCGGGCGCTGTCTTCCTGTTGATCTGTCCGCCGGTTCAAGGTCCGTCG
>NZ_JAHHZS010000048.1 GCF_022606295.1 Arthrobacter bambusae | reverse complement strand
TCAGGCCCCGACACACACTGTCGGGGCCTGACCCACTTAAACAAACAAACACCACCAACACCCGCCACGGCCCCGGGACCCCCGCCCCACCCAAGGTGAGCGCGCGTCCGGCCCGGACCCGCCATATGTGAGCCGGCGTCCCGTCAGAACGCGCCATAGGTGAGCGGGCGTTTGGGAGGGGCCCGTCAGAGGTGAGCGGGCGTTCCGTCAGAAACCGTCATATGTGAGCGGGGGTTCGGCGGATCAAACCCCCGCCCACATATGGCCCGGTTTCCACCAACCCCGGCTCACATATACGCCCGTTTCCCCAAACGCCGGCTCACATATCAACGGTTGTGGCAACACCGGATCACCATTGAGCCGGACCGGACCCCCATCCCCGAGCTGCCCTCAGCAGAAGTGAGCGGGCGTCCGGCCCGGACCCGTCATATGTGAGCGCGCGTCCCGTCGGGACCTGTCATAAGTGAGCGCGCGTCGGGGGCCGGGGAGTTCGCCCGCGGCGGAATTGACCCCCAAATGCGCCCGAAATAGGGTGAATTTGGTCAAAAAAGCGCGGAAACACGCGGAATTTGCTGGCCGTGTCCTCCCAAGCTGGTAAGTTTTCGAACAGTGGCTCGCGCGCATGCCGTGTGTGAGCTCCAAAATCGTAAAGTCCAGGAGGACACAAATGGCTAAGAACCGTAGCGAACTGGTTTCCGAGGTAGCTGGCAAGGCTGGCACCAGCCAGGCCGCCGTCAACTCCGTGCTCGATGCCCTGTTCGAAGTTTTCGAGACTTCTGTCGCCGCTGGCGAGAAGATCACCATCCCGGGTTGGCTCGCCATTGAGCGCACCGACCGCGCTGCCCGCACGGGCCGCAACCCGCAGACTGGCGAGACCATCCAGATCGCCGCTGGCCACAGCGTCAAGCTGACCGCCGGCTCCAAGCTGAAGGCAGCTGTCGCCAAGAAGTAAGACACTTCGGCGAACGCCCTGAAAGGCGGCAACCTGCGGGTTGCCGCCTTTCTGCTTTAACCCGCTCGATTCGCCGCGCCGCCGACGTTAGCGGACAATGGATAGGTGCCGTCAGCCAAAACTCCAGCCACTGCTCCTTCGCCCGCTTCGAAGCCGGGAACCAAGGCAGCTGCCGCCGTGGAAGGGATCTCCTTGCCGTGGCAGCTGGCGGGGTTCGCTGCCCTCTTCCTGGCTCTCGTTGGCGCCCTGATTTTCTCCGGTGCGTCGGCCGCGCGGCAGGTCGCTGATCCGGGCGCGCTGGTCCGCTGGGGGCTGCCCGTCGCCAAAGCCCTCCATAATGTGTCCCTGGCGACTGTCATCGGCGGGCTGATCTTCGCCGTCGCCATCCTTCCCCGGAACGCATCCCGATCCAAGGGCGACGATGCCCCTGAACATCCCGCGTTCAGCCGTGCTTTGGCCGTGGCGGCAGCAGCAGGTGCAGCCTGGACACTCTCCGCCGTCGCGGTCCTCGTGCTGACCTACGCGGACGTGGCCGGGCAGAGGCTCTCCGGAGACGCGCAGTTCACTGCGTCCCTCGTCTACTTCATGACGGACATCCAGACCGGCCAAGCGTGGCTCGCCGTGACGATCATCGCCGCGATTGCCACGACGGCGCTCTTCGGGGTCCGCTCGTTGGCTGGACTCGCGCTCACTCTTGTCCTGGCACTGGGCGGACTGGTGCCAAGCGCGCTAATCGGGCACTCCGCGAGTTCCAGCGACCATGAGGGCGCCATCAATTCGCTTGGCCTTCACTTGGTGGGCGTGTCCGCCTGGGTGGGTGGCATCATCATGCTTGCGGTCCTCTCAGGCGTCCTGCACGGTTCCAAGGCAACCGGCACCAAAGACATCACGGATCAGACCCTTCGCCGGTTCTCCACCTTGGCCGGCTTCGCCTTCGTCCTGGTCTTCGCCTCCGGGGTCGTCAACGCAAGCATTCGCATCACGAGCTTTTCGGCCTTGGTGGGCACCCCCTACGGGCAGATCGTCCTGGCGAAGGCATTGGCCACTGTTGTCCTTGGCGGCATCGGGTTCATGCACCGCAAATGGGTGATCCCGCAGCTGGGCCGCAAGTCGATGTCGACGCGCCGCGTGCTGTGGCAGCTTGTGTTGGTTGAACTCCTGGTGATGGGCGCGACGTCGGGACTCGCCGTCGCGCTGTCCAGTTCGGCACCGCCGCTGCCCACCACCTACGCGCCCGACGCTTCGCCGGCCTTCATCCTGTCCGGGTACGAGCTGCCACCTGAGCTGACGCCCGCACGCTGGTTGACCGAATGGCGCTTCGACTGGCTTTGGGTGGCCGTGGCCCTCTTCGGCGCGGCGAGCTACATCCTTGGCGTGGTCAAGGTCCGCCGGCGCGGTGACTCCTGGTCGTGGTTCCGTACCGTTAACTGGATGATCGGCCTGCTGGTCCTGACATACATCACGTCCGGACCGCCGTCGGTCTACGGCCGCATACTGTTCTCCGCTCACATGGTGGACCATATGGCTTTGACAATGGTGGCGCCGCTGTTCCTGGTCCTGGGTTCGCCCGTGACGCTGGCACTGCGTGCCCTGCCATCCCGCGGCGAGGGATCGCGCGGGGACGGTTCCCGCGGTGTCCGTGAGTGGCTCCTGGTGTTTGTGCACTCGAAATTCTCCCAAGTGGTGACCCACCCGTTGTTTGCTGCCGCGAACTTTGCCGGCTCGATCATCCTCTTCTACTACTCGGACGCGTTCGGCTGGGCGATGCGCGATCACGTGGGCCACGAGCTCATGAACCTCCACTTCACGCTAACCGGCTACATCTTTGTCCTCACCATGATCGGCACGGATCCGCTGCCCCGACGGGCGCCCTACCCCATGCGGTTGCTCCTCTTGCTCGCCACGATGGGCTTCCACGCATTCTTCGGCGTGTCCATCATGGGAGGCACCGGGCTGCTCGCTGCCGATTACTTCGGCAACCTCGGCCGGACCTGGGGGCAATCGGCCTTGCTGGACCAGCAGACCGGCGGCGCCGTGGCCTGGGGAATCGGCGAAGTCCCCACCTTGCTGGTGGCGATCGGCGTCGCGGTCATGTGGTCGCGTTCGGACGCTCGTGAGACGAAACGCACCGACCGGGCCGCGGACAGGAATAACGACGCCGACCTGAATGCTTACAACAATATGTTTGCGCGGCTTGCTGACCGCGATGCGAAACTGATTGATCGGGATTCCAAGCAGCCCGAAAGCAATACCAACCTGGAAGGACGCTGATGAGCGAAACCGTACGCACCCAACTGCGTGTCCGCGCCTCTGAACTGGTGGGCCGTAATTGGCTTAACACCGGCGGAAAAACGCTTGACCTGGAAGCGCTGCGCGGCAAGATCGTGCTGCTGGACTTCTGGACGTTCTGCTGCATCAACTGCCTGCATGTCCTGGATGAGTTGCGTCCGCTTGAGGAAAAGTACTCCGACGTGCTCGTGACGGTCGGCGTGCATTCTCCCAAGTTCGAGCACGAAGCCGATCCCGTGGCCCTCGCATCCGCCGTGGAGCGCTACGAAATCCACCACCCCGTCCTTGACGACCCCGAGCTCGCTACATGGAAGGCCTACACGGCCCGCGCCTGGCCGACGCTGGTGGTAGTGGACCCCGAGGGCTACATCGTGGCGCACCTTTCCGGTGAAGGCCACGCAGACGGCCTCGCCGTGCTCCTTGAGGAGCTGGTGGCCGAGCACGAAGCCAAGGGGACACTCCACCGAGGCGACGGCCCCTACGTGGCTCCCGTCCCGACGTCGGGCACCCTGCGCTTCCCCGGCAAGGCGACCCAGCTGGAGAACGGCAACTACCTTGTGGTCGATTCCGGCCACCACCGGTTGGTGGAACTTCGGCCTGACCTGGAGACCGTCGAACGCGTCATCGGTTCGGGAACGAAGGGTTATCTGGACGGAGTGGCGGAAATTGCGCAGTTCAACGAGCCGCAGGGCGTCGCAGTGCTCCCGCCGTCGCTGGCCTGGCAACTCGGGTACGAGGCAGTGGTTGCCGACACCGTGAACCACCGCCTCCGCGGCGTCACGCTCAGCTCGGGTTACGTGCAGACAGTCGCGGGCAACGGCGTACAGCGCCTGCTCGACGCCGGCCCTGCCCGCGTGACGGAAAGCGGTGCCGGCGTTTGGGCTGAACACCACGACGCCGGACCGGCGGACTTCGCTGCCGACGCACTCGACGTCGGGGTACTGGGCGTTGGGACCGGGGTGTCCCTGTCTTCGCCGTGGGACGTGGTGTGGAGCGAGAAGCTGCAGCGCGTTGTCATCGCGATGGCCGGCACGCACCAGATCTTTGCCTTCGAGCCTCTCAGCGGCGAGGTGTCCATCCTGGCTGGCTCGGGCCTTGAAGGTTTGCTTGACGGAGTTGCCGAGGAAGCCTGGTTCGCCCAGCCTTCCGGCCTGGCCGTGGATGCGGAAGACAACATCTGGGTGGCCGATTCCGAGACCTCGGCGTTGCGCCGTCTGGTCCTTGGCGAGTCCGGTGTGACCGTTGAGTCGGCGGTGGGCAAGGGCCTGTTCGATTTCGGTTTCCGGGACGGCGACGCCACGGAAGCCCGCTTGCAGCACCCCCTCGGTGTCACAGTGCTCCCCGATGGCTCCGTGGCAGTTGCCGACACCTACAACGGTGCCGTGCGGCGCTACGATCCCGCGACCAAGGCGGTGTCCACTTTGGCGCGGGGACTCGCGGAGCCGAGCGACGTCGTCGTGGTCTACCCCGAAGGCGGCGAACCGCTGCTGGTGGTGGTCGAATCCAACAAGCACCAACTGGTCCTGGTTCCCATCCCCAAGGAAGCCCAGCAGGTGGACGAGGGAGCCTCCCAGACGCAGCGGCCCAAGAGTCCCGTGGCGCCGGGGAAGCTGGAACTCACCGTGCGCTTCACGGCCCCGACCGGGCAGAAGCTCGACGACCGCTGGGGCGATCCCACGCAGCTGAAGATCTCGTCGACCCCGCCCGAGCTGCTGATTTCCGGTGGCGGCACGTCCGTGGGCCTGCTGCGGACACTGGAGTTGTCCGCGGATGTGCCTGACGGGATCCTCCACATCACGGCCCGTGCCGCTGCGTGTGACGGCCCGGAGACCGAGGACGGCGAAATCCCGGATCACGCCGCGTGCCACCTGTACCAGCAGGACTGGGGCATCCCCGTGGTCCTGCAGGCCGACGGGGATTCCGAGCTGGTGCTCGATCTGCGCGGGATGGACTAAGCAGGGGCTTTCGGGGGCGCAGCCTAGAAGCTCACCATTGGAGTGACCGTGATGGTGTCTGTGCCTATGTCCAGCCGTGTGGTGAAGCTGAAGTCGTGAACGGCGCTGAGATCGCCGACCTGCCCGCTGAAGAGATCGATTTCACGGGCTGTGACCTTGGCCTTGCCGTTGAGGGGAGCCACGACCCACTGCCCGTTGAAGGGGTCGATGCTGACCTTCGGATATTCCGTGATCTGCCATTTGATGGTGCCGTCCACCACCCGGCTGTTGGTGACATGGTAGAACGGGCAGTCAGGTTGGAGTTTTTGCTGCTTGGTGGCGTCAGCGGCGCAGGTGTCCAGGAATTCCTTGACCTTGTCGCTCACTACCTTGATCATGGCGTCCGTGGGCTTGGTCAGAAGGTTGAGGGGTGACTGGGGCAGGGCGCCCGTGGTCACCGAAGTATTGGTCGCCGGCGCCGAGAAGTATTTTCCGGTGAGACTGGCTTCGTACTGGCCGGGGTAAAACACGGCAAAGCTGTTGCGGCCATTGGGCAGGTTCACCGGGACGCCGTTCAGGCTCGCCTCGTTGGCGTTCACCGCGGTGACCTCGATGGTCGGCAAGGATGACGGCACGAAGGACCACTTGCCGAAGAACAGCCACTCGGTGCCCGTCCGTTCAAGCAGGAAATCTGAGTGCAGCGCTTTGCCGTCGATCTGGTAGTCCATGGGGACCGTCACCCGGTTGCCGCCCCGGGATTCGGCGTTGCCCAGCTTGACGTCGGTGATCTTCGACGCCGCCGTCTGGAGGGCTGTACCGTCCAGCATGGCGGCATTGGCGTTGGGCACTGACGCGTGCAGGAGCCCGAGGGCTTCCCCGCCATGCCCCTGCTGGAGGGCCGAGAGGTAGTCGCGCACCTGCTGCTGCGGGCTGGCGATGGAGTTGCTCACCAGGTTGATGGAGACGATCGCAGCGGCCACGGCAAGCATCAGACCGAGCAGCCACCCGGCCGCGGTCTTGACCAACGCTTGACTCAACTGCACGCCCTTTACGTTACCCGCCGGTTTGGCAATACCTTGCCATCGTTTCCCTCACGTGACGGCTGTACACGCTTTGGGGGAAGGGCACGACGGCGGGTGGCAGCTCCGCTTCAGCCGCGCCGACGCGAGGGGAGCAGGTCAGTTTCGCCATGCACAGACGGCACAGGCCCGCGATGCAACGGTATAGTGCCCGGATGGATGACAAAGCGATTCTGCTCAAATATCTGCGCGCCCGCCGGAGCGAGCTCCTCGCCAAGCTCGACGGACTCGACGAGTACGACGTCCGCCGGCCCATGACCCCCACCGGCACCAACCTCCTGGGATTGGTCAAGCATGTGGCCAGTGTGGAGCTTGGGTATTTCGGGGAGGTCTTTGGCCGGCCGAGCGGCCGGGACTTGCCGTGGTTCGCCGACGATGCCGAACCTGACGCGGACCTGTGGGTTGTACCGGAAGAGAGCCGGGACGGGATCATCAAACTGCATCGCTTCTCGGCTGAGCACAGTGATGCGACGATCGAGTCACTGCCGCTGGACGCTCCCGGGGAAGTGCCGTGGTGGCCGGAAGAACGCCGTCACGTGACGCTCCATCAAATCCTGGTGCACATGTGCGTCGAGACGGCCCAGCACTTGGGGCATGCCGACATACTTCGGGAGCTCATCGACGGTTCGGCCGGGAAGGGCCCCGGAGACTTGAACTTGTCACAGCGAAGTACCGAAGAATGGGCTGATCACCGGGCCAGGATCGAGGCCGCGGCGCGCCAGGCTGTGGGATAGCAATCCGGGGGTGAGATCTCGGCCCTTTGAGCTAGCCAAAGGCCCGAGATCTCACGTCTCGATGAGCTCCAGGTCCTTCGTGAACGCCAAGTGCTTGATCTCTTCCGGATCCGCGTCGACGTCGAAGAGCGCGGTGTAGCCCGTGGCCAGGTAGAGGTTCTTGGCCTCGGGCTGCCGCGGGCCGGTGGTGAGGTAGATCCGCCGGTAGCCGCGCCGCGACGCCTCGGCCTCCAGTTCCGAGAGGACCACCCTGGCCAGTCCACGACGCCGGTGCGCCGAATGCGTCCAGATCCGCTTGAGCTCTGCCGTGCCGGAGTCGTAGCAGCGGAATGCCCCGCCAGCCACGGTTTCCCCGTTTTCCTGAAGGATGAGCAGGGCACCGTGGGGCGCGGCAAACTCGTCCGCTGGGTACCTGTTGAGTTCCTCGGCCGCGCCACCGCTGCCGAAGAGGTCGCCGTAGCGCGTGGTGTATTCGACGGCGAGTTCGTCCAGGAGGGGCCTGACGCGGGGATCGCTCATGGGCACGGTCAGGACCGAAAGGCCCGACGACGGCAGGGTTGGCGTTGTTGTCATGACATGCCTTTCGTGAATGTGCCCAACTGACTCGCAGTTGTTGTCGTTATGAGGCGTCAAAACGACAACAAATGCGAGTCAGTTGGGTGGGCGGGGCTGGTTGGGTGGGCGGAGAGTTCGGACAGGAGGCGGCGGGCCAGGGCGTCGTTCTCGCGGAACGGTGCTGCGTTGGTTCCGGGCCGCGCGAACGCACCGGCGCCCCAACCCGAGGTCCAGGGTCCGACGGCGAAAAGCCCCGCCTGCCGAACGCCGTCGGGACCCAGGACTTCGTGTGAACTCGAGACCAACAGCTTACCGGTGGAGTGTGGGCCGTCCGAGGTGGGGAGCGACTGTTCGGTGCCCCATCCGGCGTCGTGCAGGTCCGCCAGCGCGGGGTTGGCCGATCGCGCCACCGACGGCGACGGCAACCGTGCCTCGATGTACGCCGCCGCATCAACCACCACCGGCGATTGGAAGGAACCGGCCACGAATCGGCCGCTGGCCTCGTCAGGACGCACCCACATGCCCGGTCCCAGGAACTGCAGCAGCCCGGCGCGATGCAGGGCGAGGATTTCGCGCAGCCGGTGCGGCGGCGGGCCGGAATCCACGAAACTGAAGAAGCCGTGCCACCAACCATGCACCGCTTGTTGGGAGCGCGAATTGAGCCGCTCCTGGGGGACAAACCGGCCGAGTTCCATGTAGACCCGGAGCAGGGCCGTGAATAAGGCGAGGGTTTCCGAGTGGTCGGGACTCGTGCGGAGCGTGAGATCCCGTTCGATGTGTTTCGCCACGGATCTCTGCACCGCGGCATGGTCCGGGAAGGCGCAGCCGCTGAACGGTTGGTCGAGGGCCTCGAGGTCGAGCCGCAGGGCCGGGTCCGGGATGGCCGCGGCTATGAGGTTCTCGCGGTCGCGGCTGTACCAATCCAGGGCATCGAAGCGTGCCGAAAACTCGTCCCAATCGCCGCGAACGCGATGTGGGTAGCCGGTGAAGAGCTCGCGGTAATAGGCGTAGCCGGCGTCCTTGGCGATGAGCGGCCACAGCTGGATCCGGAAATCCAGCTCCTCGTGGGCGGCGAGCAGCAATTCCACGGCGTCCGCGGTGAAGTACCGCGGGGCGCCGACGGGTTCGCCGCGCAGGGCCGACGAGATCTTGGAGTGGTAGGGGACGCCGCGCCGTGATCCTGCCCAGAGCCGCGGTTCGGTGCCGGACGGCACATAGTCCAGGCCGCCGTCGGGCCTGTCTTCGAAGCGGCCGCCGCGGCCCTCGAACAAGAGCACCAGCAGGTCCACGAACGCGAGCCCCATGCCCGAAACCAGGACGTCCTGGCCGGGTGCGATCGCCGAATAGTCGACGTCGGTGGTGTACGACGGCGCCGCGTGGAACCCGCCGTGGCGTGCGGCGAAGTCCGCCAGACGCGCTGACTCCGGCCCGGCTTGGGAATCCGTGTGCCCCAGCGAATACACCACGATGTCCGCCTCCACGACCCCACCGGAGGCGAGCCGCACGCGGTACTTCGCGCCGCCGTCGGGCGCTGCCGGACCTTCCGGAGAGTAGCGTTCGACGGCGGTGGCCGTGTCCCGGTGGACCGTCACCGCGACGTCCTGGCCGAGGGCCGCGACGGCCCGCCGGAAGAACCACTCGAGGTACTTGCTCTGGAGCTGGCGGCTGGGAAAGGACGCCGGTGTGAGCGTCCGGAGCTGCTCAAGAAGGTGGGTTTCCAACTGCGGGACGTCGCGGATGGAACCGTCGAGCACGCCGGCTGCCCAGGTAGCCAGGCCCGGACCGTCGACGGCGGGTCCGTCGCAGGCCACGGAGCTGTCGGTGAACATCGTGACGTCTGCAGCCGTGGAGTTGAGCAGGAGTCCCGGGTTCTGGTCATAGCGCCAGATCCTCCCGGAACCGGGTTCGTACGGCTCGACGATATGGATGGCGAGGGGGCCGGCGAAAAGGCCATTCCTGTTGGCCGCGAGGCGTTCGAGGATGCCGGCTGAGCGCGGACCACCGCCAATGAACACGATGGTGGGGGCGAAGGGCGGCATGACAACTCCTGTTGGCGGTGGCTGGTGCTACCCGAGCCTAGGGACGTGGCGGGCCCTTGGTCGAGGCGCTGGTAACGGCCGTTCACTGCGCGTCACGGTGGGTCAACGAGCGCAAAGAACGGACTCATATGGCTCCGTATGAAGCGGCGCGAAGCGCCATGAAGCCCGATGAAGAAGTGCAAAAATCCGCCTTGCAGCCGCTTCGAGAATGCCCCTAGGTTGGCAGCCATCCGATCAAACAAGCGATACGAAGCGAGGTGGCGCATGAGTTCAGCAGCAACCACAGTGGCGCAGTCCGCACAGCAATCTGCACCGGAACCGGCGCCGGCCAGCGCCTTTTTGGAACACAGCGCCGTCGAGGAAAGCCCGACGGCGGCCGCGGCCCAGGGTGCCGCGGCCCAGGGTGCCGTCGCCCGGCCGGCAGCTGGCTACTCCGGCTACAAACTGGTCCCGGCCCGGCATCCATGGCGCTGGGTAGGCACAGCTGTGGTGGCGCTAGGCGTCGTGGCGGTGGCCTGGTCCCTCGCGACGAACCCGCGTTGGGAGTGGGGCGTGGTGGCGCAATGGTTCACCGCGCAGTCAGTGGTGAACGGCCTGGTGGAGACACTCAAGCTGACGGCCATCTCCGGCGCGCTCGGCTTTGTCCTCGGCTTCATCCTGGCGCTCATGAGGCTCTCGGCATCGCCGCTGCTGCTCTCTGTGTCCTGGACGTTCTCGTGGATCTTCCGTTCCACACCGTTGTTGGTGCAGATGCTGCTTTGGTACAACCTGGGCTACCTCTACGAGAAGATCAGCTTGGGCATCCCCTTCACGGATATCCGATTCTTCGAGGTCCAGACCACCACGCTCATCAGCCAATTCGCAGCCGCCGTCCTGGGCCTGACCCTCAATCAGGCGGCGTACTCTGCGGAGATCATCCGCGGCGGCATCCTCTCGGTGGACCCAGGCCAGCTCGAGGCAGCCGCGGCACTGGGCATTCCGGCCTGGCGACGCTCCACCAGGATCGTGTTGCCGCAGGCCATGCGGGCCATCCTCCCGACGGCTTTCAATGAGATCATCGGCCTGGTCAAGGGCACCTCGATCGTCTACGTCCTGGCCTATTCCGAGCTGTTCTACACCGTGCAGGTCATCTACAACCGTACCCAGCAGGTACTTCCGCTGCTTCTCGTGGCGACCCTCTGGTACGTGGCCATTACCTCGGTCCTGAGCATCTTCCAGTACTACATCGAGCGGCACTACTCGAAGGGCGCCGTTCGCAACCTGCCGCTCACTCCGTTGCAGAAGGCGAGGAAGTTCTTTTCCACCCACCCAGCCGTGAATTTTGACCGAGCGAAGGATGCCCGATGAGTACCGCCGAAAGCCCGACGACGGCGGCGCCCGCCGCCGCTGCAACCCGCGGCCACGTGGAAATCACCAACGTCCGCAAGTCTTTTGGGGGCACCGAAGTCCTCAAGGGTGTTTCCCTGACGGTGCCGCCAGGCGGCGTCGCCGTGATCGTGGGACCCTCCGGCTCAGGGAAATCGACCCTGCTACGCACCATCAACCACTTGGAAAAGGTGGACGGCGGGTACATCACCATCGACGGCCAATTGGTGGGCTACCAGCTCCGTGGGAACAAGCTGCACGAACTGCGTGAAAAGGACATCCTCGAGCAGCGCACCGACATCGGCATGGTGTTCCAGAACTTCAACCTGTTCCCGCACCTCACCGCGTTGGAAAACGTGACCGAAGCACCCGTCGTCGCGCTCCACCGGAACAAGGCCGGAGCGCGCAAGCGTGCGCTGGAACTCCTGGACCGGGTGGGACTCAAGGACCGGGCCGATGCCTATCCGCGGCAGTTGTCCGGCGGCCAGCAACAGCGTGTTGCCATCGCACGGGCGCTGGCCCTTGACCCCAAGATCCTGCTCTTCGACGAACCCACTTCGGCGCTGGATCCGGAGCTCGTCAACGAGGTCCTCGATGTCATCCGCGAACTCGCCACCTCGGGTACCACGTTGATCATCGTCACGCACGAAATGGGCTTCGCCCGGGACGTTGCGGACACCGTGGTCTTCATGGACGAAGGGCAGATCGTGGAGCAGGGCAGTCCCCGGGAGATCTTCGCGAATCCCCGTGAACCCCGGACGCGGAGCTTCTTCTCCAAAGTCATCGAACCAGCTTTCAACATCTGAGGAATCTTTGAAAATGCCACGCATCAGAACCAGGCTTCTCGCGCTAGCGGTGCTGCCCGCCGTCGTACTCCCGGCGCTCGCTGGCTGCTCCGACCCGGGCGCGTCCGCTGCCGCGGCCAGTCCGTCCGCGAGTGCGGCCCGCAACGGAGTCGTCTACAACACCTCGCCCGAGCAGAACCGCATCCGGGCACAGAAGGACCCCACCGCGGCAGCCGCGGTTCCCGCCGCGATCGGCAAGGACGGCAAACTGACCGTTGCCACCACCGCCGGATCCATCCCGCTGTCCTTCCACGCCACGGATGACAAGACCCCGATCGGCGTCGAGGTAGACATTGCACAACTCGTGGCCGACAAGCTGGGCCTCGCGCTGGACGTGCAGGTGACCTCGTGGGAGAACTGGCCGCTCAAGACGCAGTCGGGGGATTTCGAAGCTGTGTTCTCGAACGTCGGCATCAACAAGGACCGGGTGAAACTGTTCGACTTCTCCACCTACCGCGCCGCGTACATGGGCTTCGAAGCAAAGAAGTCGTCCACGTACAACATCAAGGGCGCGGATGACATCTCCGGGTTGAAGGTCTCGGTGGGCTCGGGCACCAACCAGGAGAAGATCCTCTTGGCCTGGAACAAGGACCTCGAATCCCGCGGCAAGGCCCCGGCAACCCTCCAGTACTACTCTTCCGACGCCGACACCATCCTGGCGCTCTCCTCCGGCCGGACAGACTTGAACATCGCACCCTACCCGTCCGTCTCCTACCGCGAGAACACCCGGAACGACCTGAAAGTGGTGGGCAAAGTCAATGCCGGCTGGCCCTCCGAGACCCTCGTCGCGGCTACCACCCTCAAAGGCAACGGCCTGGCTCCGGCCATCACGGATGCCTTGAATTCGGCCATCAAGGACGGTTCCTACGGCAAGGTCCTGGCGCGTTGGGGCCTGAGCGAAGAAGCGCTGCCGGAATCAAAGACCGTGACCGAGGCCAACTTCGGCAGTGCCCAGACAGGGAAAACACAGTGAAGTTCCAGGTACTCGACATCATTCCGCACCTGAAGAACCCGGTGACGGGGGAAATCGTTTCGACGGCGGAGCGGCTCAACCAGGTGGTGGAGACTGCGCGCCGGGCCGAGGAACTGGGTTTCGACAGTTTCGCTGTAGGGGAGCGGCATGCCGGTGAGTTCATCTCTTCGTCCCCGACGACGGTCCTCGCGCTCGAGGTCATCCCGGCGGTCCGCGCAGCCGCGCCCACCACCTTGTGGGAGCCGACGGATCCCTACGGCGGTCGTCCGGAGTTCGCCGGAGCCACGTCGCCTGACGCCGCGGGAACCGTCACCGCAGACCACGCAAACCACAGGAGGAATCATGCCTACGCCCACTGAAACGGCTGCCCCCACCACAGCGGCCTTCACCGCCGCGTGGCAGGAATGGCACGCCGCGCATGAGCGCCACCGCGCCGATCCGCACGGATTCCTCGCCGTCACCCACCTGCATTGGCTTGGGCATTCGCATCGGCCTGGCGGCGCGGCTCCACTGGACGGGGTGCCCGGCATCTGGAGTGTTGAGAACGACGTCGTCACCGTGGTTTTGGGGGTAGGCGAAAGCCTGCTTCGGGACGGCCACGAACTCAACCCCGACGCCGCAGGGGCCACCGTCACTTTCGGCCCGATCGCCGAACGCGACGGCCTCACCCTCAAGTCGGGGGACGCCGTCGTCGAGCTTGCCAAGCGCGGCGGCGAGTACATCGTCCGGCCGCGGCACCCCGGGAACCCGCTGCTCAATGAATACCGCGGCACACCGGCATACGCGCCCGATGCTTCGTTCGCCGTGAACGGTACGTTCGTGCCGTTCGAGTCTCCACGTCCCACCACGGTAGGCGCCGCCGTTGAGGGCATCCAGCACGTCTACGAAGCACCGGGCGAGCTCCATTTCACGCTCGCGGGCCAGGACCTGGTGCTGACGGCCTTCAATGGACATGCTCCGGGCACGCTCTCGGTGTTGTTCACGGATGCGACCTCGGGCAAGACCACTTATGCGGCCAATCGCTCGCTCACGGTTGTCCCGGATGGGGACGGATCCGTGGTGCTCGATTTCAACCGTGCGGTCAACCTGCCGTGCGCCTACACGGACCTTGCCACGTGCCCGTTGCCGCCTGCAGAGAACCGGCTGGCCGTGGCCATCGAAGCCGGCGAACAGATTCCATACGAAAGGCGGGAACAGCAATGAGCGGCAACACCCAGTCTGGCTTTTTGGCTCTGGAGCTCGACGGCGACGGCGCCCACCCAGCCGCCTGGCGCAAAGCCCGGCATGTACCGGATGGGTTGCTGAACGGTGCGCGGATTCGGAGCACAGTCTTGGCGGCGGAGTCGGCGGGGTTCCATGTGGCGACGTTCGCCGATGGGCCGGTGAGTTCCGGACGTGACGTTGCCGGCCGCCTGAACGCCTTGCAGCGGGCCGCCTTCGCCGGGCCGGTGACAAGTTCGATTGTGCTGGTCCCTGAAGTCGACACGGTTTACACCGAGCCCTTCCACGTTTCGACGCAGCTGGCGAGCCTTGACTATGTCTCGGGCGGACGTGCCGGTTGGCTCGTCGCGGCGAGTGGCTCCGCGGAGGAGGCAGCCGCCGTCGGGCGCTCTTTTGCTGAAGGGGCCGCCTTGGCGCAGGAGGCTGCGGCGTCCGTGGAAGTGAGCCGGCGGCTCTGGGATTCCTGGGAGGACGGCGCCGTGATCCGGGACGTGGCCACCGGGCGGTACCTCGACGTCGACCAACTCCACTACGTCGACTTCGAGACGCCAGCCGATTTCGCGGGGCCCGGGTATTCCGTGAAGGGGCCCTCCATCATTCCGCGCCCGCTGCAGGGGCAGTTGCCCGTGGTTGCGCAGGCCGGCTTGCTTCCTTCGGACGCCGATGTGGTGCTGGTGTCCGCTCCGACGCCTTCACTGCTCGTGGCGGAGGTTGCGGAGGTGCGTCGGGCTATTGCTGGGGGCGGCGCCGTTGTTGGGGGCGGCGCGACCCGTGCGGGAGGCGCCGCTGTAGTGGCGGAGCTCGACGTCGTCCTTGACGCGCGCGGGCAAAGCGCCTCCGGGCGGCTCGCCGAATTGGACGCCTTTACTCCGTGGTCCAGTTCCCGAGCGCGCTTCGTCGGCACGGCCGCGGAGCTCGTTGATTTCCTGGCGGAGCTGCTTGTGGTGGCCGACGGCGTGCGGCTGCATCCCGCTGTCCTGGACGTAGAGCTCGAGGAGCTGGCGCAGTTGGTGCTGCCCGAGCTTCGGCGCCGCGGGGCGCTTAAGCCTGTTGCCCAGGGCGGCACGTTCCGGGAATTGCTGGGTCTTGAACGGCCGCTGAACCGGTACGCGAGCGTTGGCTCGGAAAACTGAGGAGAGAACATGACACAGCACAACCGTGCTAAATTCCAGCCGAGCGGGACAATCCAGTTCGGGATCTTCTTCCAGGGCGTCAACTCCGGCACCATCTGGAAGGCGCCCGAATCCGGTTCGCAGACTGACTTTGAGTCATTCCGGAGGATCGCCCAGACCGCCGAGCGTGGGCTGTTCGCTGCCTTCTTCCTGGGCGAAGGCCTGCGCTTGCGTGAACACCTCGGCCGTCCGCATGCTTTGGATGTCGCGGGCAGGCCGGACGCGCAGACGGCGCTCGCGGCGCTCGCGTCGGTGACGTCGAACATCGGGCTCGTGGCAACGCAGAACACCACGTATAACGATCCCGCCGACCTCGCTCACCGGCTCGCCTCGCTCGACTTGCTCTCCGGCGGGCGGGCAGCCTGGAACATCGTCACCACAGATAACGCGTGGACCGGGGCCAACTTCCGGCGGGGCGGCTACCTGGACCATGCCGATCGCTATGTCCATGCCGAAGCCTTCGTGGAGACCGCCAAGAGGATTTGGGATTCGTGGGAGGACGGGGCGGTTTCCTCGTCCGTTTCCGCGGATTCCTGGGCGGTTCCATCGCATGTCCGGAGTGTGCACCACTCGGGGCAGCACTATTCCGTGGACGTCACGCCCCGGTTGCCGCGCAGCGCCCAGTACAGGCCGGTGTTGTTCCAAGCCGGCGACTCTCCCGAGGGCCGTGACTTCGCCGCCCGCCAGGCGGATGTCATCTTCTCGGCGCACCCGAAGTTCGACGATGCCGTGGAGTTCCGCGCCGATATCGTCTCGCGCTCCCTGGCGGCCGGGCGGGGTGCCAACGACGTCCAGATCATGCCCGCCAGCGAGTTCATCCTCGCGGCGACCGACGAGGAAGCGCGCGAAAAGAAGGAATGGGTCCGCAGCCTGCAGATCGGGCCGCAGCAGGCAGTTGCGTACCTGGAACAGTTCTGGGGCCGGGAGTTGTCCGCCTACGATCCCGATGGTCCGCTGCCGGAGATCGATCCGGTGGTAGAGGAGACCTCCGAGACCCGGGGCAGTGGTTTCCACGGTGCCAGGGCCCTGCAGCTCGCCGAGCAGTGGCGCGCCGAGGCCAAGGAGAAGGGCCTGTCCATCCGGCAGTTCGTGAGCTCCCGGACGTCAAGGGTGGACGCGACGTTCACCGGATCCTACGCAGCGGTGGCCGACACCCTGGCCGAATACGCCCGGGTGGGTGCCGTGGACGGTTTCAACATCTCGCCCTGGCTCATCCCCACGGGCCTGGATGACATCGTGAACCATCTTGTGCCCGAGCTTCAGGAACGCGGTGTGTATCCCACGGAGTACGCCGGCTCGACCCTCCGAGAGAACCTGGGGCTGGCGACGCCGGTGCGTTCGGAGGCGTTTTGAATCGGTGAAGCTTTGAACTTCCATCGATTGCTTCGTAGACGCCGTTTTGAGCGTCCAAAACGGCGCTCTGGGCCCACGCCGGCACGGTTTCCTGGCCGAACTTGTGAGGCGAGGGGGCCGGTGGGGAACGGCGGATACAACCATGACGGACTAGTGCGGCTCAAATTAACAGTGTGGGAACAGTGGCTCTAGAACGGATTCATCAAAGAACCGGAAGACCTGATGAGAACGTCCACCTGATCCGGGGTTCCAAGGCAAAGCCGTGGCCTTGGTGGAGGCGGCGAGCCGGGCTCGTGTCTCTGCGGTTACGAGATGACGTGGCGTGTAGCGTTTAGGGCACCTTCACCGGGCATTTAATCGGGCGGGTCACACGGGAATCAGAGAGTGCCTGCACATCGGTTTTCTCGAAGCTCAGGCGTGAAGGTGGCGAGCTGTCCGGCGGAGGACCGGCTTACGGACGTCACCGAGTTCGGTGCCGTGGCCAGCAGGGGGATGGTTTTGAACACGGGTCCTGTGGTTTCGTGCTCCGCGTGGCTGTCGAGCAGGGAGGTGCATGTTGCTACTGTTCAGATGGTGGGAAGAACTTGGGCGGGGTTTAGGAAGAAGCGGACGCCGCACGAGGTGTGGTCAGAGTGGAAAGCCGCGGATGAGGCGGGGGACTCCAGCCTTGCGACAGTTCTGGCCTCCGAGCTGCTGGAGCTGACACCTGAGTCCTATTACAGCTGGTTTCAGGCCGGTCTGCTGTCCAAAGCCCTTGGCAACTGGCCGGAAAGCCTGGACCGCAACGCGCAGGCACTGAGACTCTTTACATCGAAAGATGCCGAGGAGTTCAACGGCGCCAATCCTGCTGCCTGGAACATGGGCATCGCATCAACAGCGTTGCGTGATTGGTCCAAAGCCAGGGATGCGTGGGCCGCCTACGGTCTGCATAGATTTCAAATCGAGTCCGGGCCCATCGACGTCGATTGCGGCATGGCTCCCATCCGGCTGAACCCCGACCAGGCCAGCCTCCCTCACCAGGTCCTGTTTTCGGTTGGGGAGACTGAGGTGGTTTGGTGCTGGCGCCGGAGTCCGGCCCATGCAATCATCGCGAGCGTTCCCCTGCCGGAGTCCGGCCATCGTTTCCGAGATACGGTGCTTCACGACGGGGAACCCAAAGGGACCCGGAGGCTCGATGGACAGGAGGTTTCGGTCTTCGACGAGCTGGGACGTCTTGAAGATTCCGGTGTTCCTACATGGCAGGCGCAGATAGTGGGTGCGACCGATGAGGATATCCAGGCGCTGTCGGAGCTCCTCGGACAGCGGGGGCTGGGGCTCGACGATTGGTCTGGAATCCGGCTGATGTGCTCGAAGTGTTCGCACGGCGCACCCGATGACGGACACGAACACATCTCCTCCACTTCAGAGGATGCGATACGACTTGGCCTTGCAGGGCACGAAGCCGACCTCGGCAGTGTTATTGACGATTGGCTGGCCGGCAGGCATGGCATCGACGTGCTCGCCCTCGACCTGCTCTGGTAGTCCGCAACGTCCGGTCAGCCGATTCAGAGAACTCGGCGGATGCGGCGGCGCGATAGCCTCGGGTGCTCCCCTGATTAGACGGCCCAATCCGCAGCGTCCGGTGAGGGATCCCTTACCGGGCACCCCACCGGCGCAACTCGAGCCCGGCTGCACCACATAAGATGCACGGCTACCTCCACTTGCCGGGGCTTCCGGCAAGGAGCTTGACGGAATCATTTTCAGGGCGAAGACCCTGGACTTGCGGATTCTCCACGACCTGACAGTACAGCCGTTGCTAGCCTGTCCAGCGACTCCGGTCTTGCGGCGAGGTCCACGTTGCCCTCGTCTGTCAGTAAGGTCACGGATTGGTACCCGTATACCGGCATATATTTGCGCTCCTTGCCGGCGACTTTCCGGCGCTCCGGAAGGACTTCCTGCACTTTCAACTCCGTCGGCCGTCCGGATGGCTCCAGGTTGCCGTAGACTGCGGGCTGGAACCGGATGGATCCCGCGCCGGGCGTTGCAATGCCTTGGTTCCAGATACCGCTGAGCGAATCTGGACGGGAGTCCGGGTAGCGGATAAAAGCCCTGAACTGGCCGTTTTGGTCGAGGCGCTGCTTGGTCTTACGTACATTTCGTACGTTGAACAGTGCGAAAAGCCAGTAGACCAAGGTGTTCGTGAAAGTCCTGAACAGGACGGTTGCAGGGTCGCCTGCATCAAAGACCAGCCAAGCAGAGGCTACCAAGACGAAGACCAGAACGTAACCGAACGCCAAGGTCAGATACGGGTGCCCCCGGACCCACTTCTTCATTACGACCTTCCCGTGCGGGGGCGACTGGCACTCATCCGACCTGAGCCTGGTCCAAGGCCCTATTTAGCCCGTCGATGTCATCTACGTCGTAGAAGGCGACCGCCTGTCCCATGCCGAGGCTGAAAAAATCGAGCCCCGTATTCTGGTACATGCCCAAAAGGCCCATAAGGCCTTGGTATCCGAACGTCACGCTTACATGCCGCCCGTCCCTGGCCCGGTCCACCTTTGTGGGCATCGCGATGACTGGGGAATCGGCTACTGACCTGTCCCCCGTGCAGACGATGGCACGCGAATTGGTCAGGCCGTAGATCGTTGCTCTCTTCCGCCGCTTTTTGAAGATGAAACGCCCGAAAATGAAGTAGAGGCCCACCAGAACAAAGGGAATGCCCCAGATGACAAAAGGGGCTGCCTGACTGTCGTAATGGCCGCAACCTCCCAAAGGACCGCAAACCCTCCCCAGAGGACACTGAACGGCACAAGGAAGGCGTCAGCCGAAGTGAAGCGAACCCGCGGATCCGGTTGTCCCACCCACAACAATCGCTCACCTTGGCGGAGGAGGGGAAGGAGGCGGCTTCGTGGATCGTTCATGCCGGAAGTCTTGCACAGCCCGCTCCCTACTGGAATGGGCGGCACTACCGAAACCTCGAGACCGAGATTCGCATGCCTTACGGCGCCCGTAAGCCGATTGTCATATGGGACAGCAGCTCCCGACGGCCAGGCCCACGCTTGCGCCATCACCCGACCTCTTTCTTCTTCCGTCGACCGAAGAACTCGCAGCTGATTGCCCGTCACTACCGGACTCGCCTAAGAGGTCTTGGAATCATGGTGGCCTCCTGTTCGGCAGTATCGGCGAGACTACTGTGGGCTGCCGCCCCTCCGGACGAGCTGAGAGTCCTCGAGCCGATGGTGACCAAAACCGCCCTGATCACACTTCTGGCAGTCCTGGGTAGGGTTTTACCTCCGGGTGTCCGCGATCACCCCCCCCGATTGGCGTCACCTTCCACGACACGACGCGACATCGTTCATCGCGGTCATTGGAACGATCGGCATGGCTGTCGCCAGTATCCCGGCTCTCCGTGAGGCTATTGAGGATCCGGAGAACCTTGGTGTGGGGCAGGTCTAGCGGGCCAGATGGTCAGGGCACGTCCTGCGTCCTGTTCGTACACGATGCTGTCTTCATCCGAGCGTTCAGCGCCTTGGTTCCCGCCGGTTCCTGGTTGGTCTATGCTGCGGTTTGCGGCCATTGCACGCAGGCTGAGATGTGGTGCCGGGCGGGCTCCCAGCGTGCTTCCCCCGCTGACGTCAAGGGTGGCGCCCGTGGTCCGGGAAGCGTGAGCGGAGAGTAGGAACGCGACAGCCTCGGCAACGGTCTCGGGGTCACTGATCCCGCCGAGCACGGCGAAGGTGGACAGGTATTCGCGGACCTCGTCGATACGGAACGCGCTATGCCCGTTGTCGGTAAACCCGGGGATCACGGTGTTGATCCGGATCGCGCGTGTTGCGAGCCATTCTGCCGCGTTCATTGTGAGGGACTCGATCGCGGCCTTGCTCATGGCATAGACGATGTCGCCAGGACTTGAGAAGTGTGCGCCTGCAGAGGATACGTTCACGATGCTGCCACCTGGGTGCATCCGGGTGACGAGCCGCTGTGTTAGGAAGAATGGGGCCTTCACGTTGAGTGCAAAGTACTCGTCGAACTGAGCCGGCGTCGCGTCGGAGAACGACGGACCGAGGAGTTTCGCGGCGTTGTTGACGAGGGCATGTAGAGCATGTGTCGGTTGCGAACGGAGGAGATCGTCGACTGAATCCACAAGTTGACCCACTCCTTCCTCGGTTCGTAAGTCAGCTTGCACCATCGAGCATGTGCCGCCGAGTTCCCCAACTTCGCGTTGAAGTTTCGATGCCCGGTCGGAGTTGCTCGCGTAGTGAGCGATGACTACCGCGCCGCCGACGACGAGCCGATGGACGATTGCAGTGCCGATGCCTCCGGTGGCGCCGGTGACCACGGCGACATGCTGCGGATGCTCAGCCATGTTGCGCCCAAATGGGGTGCATGCTGTATTTCGGAATGCGTTCGGCGCGGATCGGATCACGCATCACGGAGTTCAACTGAGGTTTCGCGTCGGACAAGCATAAGGATCGTCTTGAGTATGGCCTCAAGCCTCGCGGGTGCCTCAGTCCAGGCGTTTGCGGGACGCCAAGAGGTCCTTCGTTCCCATGCCCGCAGCGACGATGAGCCAGACGGTCTCGTCGAGATTGACCCTGTCATGAAGCAGCCCCATGTCCTTGGCTTCATCGAGTTGTCTGAACACGAAGTCACGCCAGACGGCGAACGGATCGAGCCGTCGTTCGGGAAAGTGTTGCCGGGACTCATCCGCCAGGCGGACTCCAGCCCTGACGACAACATCGTTGGCCAGGTCGGCGCCGATGGAACGAAAGACGTAAAGCAGACGTTCGATAGGATCGCTGGTTCGTTGGTCTGCTTCCCGTTGAGTTCGTTGCATGCATTCACGTTCGTAATCCAGGACAGCCGCTCCCAGCGCGTGCATCGTGGGGAACCACATTTCGAGATTCTCGATGGGCACGTGAACGATCGCTGCGATCCGCTCAAGAGTGACGGTGGTGTAAGGTTCAGCGGCAAGCATTTCGGCGGCGGCCTGGAGAATGGATCCGCTCGATGATGCATCCTGCCCGAAGGAGCCGGCGCTTGCGGGTGCACCCGGATAGCCATAAGAGTCCTTGCTCATGGTTGCCGGGCTTCTTCGTAGGCCAATGCTGCCCGTGCCGTTACACCGGATGACGCCTTTGAGTCGACTCGAACATCGTGGAGCTGCCGGCCGGTTCCGGCGACGGTGCGGTCGCGAACGAGACGTGTAGATGTGTGAAGAGATGCGGGCACACGTGTCGGGGGAGAAGGGAGTCTGAGCTGCATGGTGCGCATCCATAGATTGCCCGCGCCTGATCTGCCTGTCTGCGCTGACTCGTAGATTGCAACCTGAGTGAGCTGTCCCATGGTGACCAAGTAATCGACGGCCGTCAGTGCGGGCCAGAAGACGGACTCCAGCCCTCCCGGTGTCCGCGCGTCTGAGGCCGGGCCGGAAAACTCGTGTTCTGCGCTAAGAGTTTGCTGGGTTGCTTTGTACGCGGTGAGCAGTGTTCGCGAAACTGTGTTCCTATAGAGCCCGCCATATACCGTGCTGCCAGCGGGCGGCGGCCACTCTGTTTCTCTTCGCGCGTCGCCGGTTGCATTTTGCGTGGACAGGGTCAGCCGGGCGCGGATGTTTCCGACCACCGCAGCGACCACAAGTGTATGCCCGTAAACGTCGATTTCGACTGCAAGCGGCACCCGGTCCAGTTCAAGCCATGGCACGCTGCCGGATCTCAAGTCAACACACTGAACCCAGCAGTTTCCCAGCACCCCTGGGAAGTCGACCGGGTCCGATTGTTCAAGGAGCACCAAGGGAAGAACGATTGCGTCGACGGAACTCAGGTGTGCGACGCGGACACCACCGTCGGGGTTAGTCGACCAGTCCTGCGGATACACAACCGAACCTACGGCTTCGAGTGGGTGCCCTGGTCTCCTGCGGCCGGAGGCTTCCACCAGGTGTGACACCCGGCGGTAACCCGCAGCGAAGTAGCGGCCGTTTGCCGGCCCAAGAGCCTCCTCGATCGAAACCCCAATCATGCTGCTACGTTACAGACCTATCTGTATTTTTAGAAGCATTTTCCCGGCTGTGTGCCGAGGGCGCTTGATAAGGTTACGTAGTGACGAATAATCAAACAGGGCGCCCTTTCGTCCCGGGCATTACGGAAGCCCTGATCCAGGCCGCTGAGCGGATCATGGTAACCGAGGGTTTCTCGGGACTCTCCATTGACGGGCTCGTCACGGAGGTGGGCACGACAAGGCCTACGTTCTACCGCCGGTACCCCAGCATCGCCCATCTCGCCTTCGAGGTCATTGAGGCCCGTTTCGGAACCGGCATGCAGGTCGACACCGGTTCACTATACGGAGATCTCCTGAAGCTTCAGCGTGAGGATATCGCCATGTTCGCTTCTCCGCTTGTCCGAAACAACCTGCCTGGACTTCTGGAATCTGTTCGCACGGACCCGAGGGTGCGCGACAGGTACCGTGACGATTTCGTCGGCCCGCGTCGCGCGAACGTCGCGAGAGTGATAGCTGCGGCAGTCGAACGTGGGGAGTTGGCCGACCGGAGCGTCGACGTCGATATGGTGTGCGACCTACTTGTTGGCCCTATCCTGGCTCGCACCTTGCTGCCCGTGGCGGTGTCCGCCGATGACCGTCTCGCCCGGCAAACCGCACATTTTGTAGTGGGCTATCTCCAATCGACGGTCGTGGAGTGACGGAACCCCACTAGCAGCTGATCACGACCGATCGCACTGTTGGCTTGACACGGCTGGGCTTCTCTTTGCGGCGCCGAGGGTGATGTGTCGATCGCTTCGTCCGGATACTGAGTCGTCATGCGTCACGACGATCACGGCTTTGCCGGCCTCGGCCAGGGTTCTGGTGAGGGTCAGGACATGGTCGCGGTTGGCATTGTCGAGGGAGCCTGTTGGTTCGTCGGCAAGGATCATCTGGCACGGTTTGAGGATGAGGCGGGCAATGGCGAGACGTTGTTGTTCTCCGCCTGAGAGTTCGTAGACTTTGCGATTCGGGTCAAGGTCGAGGCCTACCCGTTCCATCGCGCTTGCCCGGGAATCGCTTTTTTCCTTGCGCGTTCCCGGGGTGTAGGTTTGTGCGATCTTGAGGTTTTCGGTCACGGTCGCGTTGTCGATCAAGGCGTAGTTCTGAAAGAGATATCCAAGGCGCAGCCTCAGGTGCAAGCGTGCGCTGCGGCTACCCGGGTGAGGGGCGCGGCGGCCGAATAACTTGATCTCGCCCCTGTCAGGCCGATCAAGCAGGCCAAGCATGTTAAGGACGGTTGTCTTCCCGCTTCCGCTTGGACCTGTAATAGCGACGATCTCGCCTGAGTGCACCTTCAAGCTCAGGTCCGAGATGATTTCATGGCCCCGGAAACCTTTATGGACATTCAGGAATTCGCATACGACGTCGGACATTAGAGTTCCCCTTTCAGGATGTTGGGAGTGCGCCGCCGTTCTGTGAGCCACAGGACTCCTACAGCGACCAGGCCCTGAACGGCGCTGACGGCAACAGCCGCGGTGAGCGTGGAGAGCGGCCCGGTGTCGGCAAAGGAGAACGGCCGGAAACCGGCCAATACCAGCCCGGAACCGAGCACGGCCTGGACAGCCCACACAATTGCTCCAAGCTTGATGAACTCGCGGTAGCGCCTCCATGTTGACAGGCCGAACAGGCCGCGGACGACGATCCTGCGCGCGAACCGCTCGAACGCGATCGTCAATGTCTGCGCGGTGACAATGATGAGCAATACCACCAGAGCGGCCAGCACGATCGTGGTGTTGCGGAGGCTCTCCTGGAGGTGGCCGATCTTGGCGAGCTGATATTCGTTGATGGTTACCAGGTGACGCAGGTTGTCGTCCAAGCTCAGCCTTTTGAGCAGGGGCCGGAGGGCTGTGATCGTGGCCTGGGAGCTCCCTTCTACCAGCGGGACCTTCAGTCCGGCGCTGGCGTCACCCGTGACGGCGTTGAGCCGGTCCACCCCCAGGCTGTTGGCCCGGGTGATCACTTCAACGATGGGGTCCTCCACCGAGCCGCCGGAGGAGGTGGCGACGTCGGGGTTGAATGTGAAAATTCGCTGGCGGTTGTCCGT
>NZ_JAHHZS010000047.1 GCF_022606295.1 Arthrobacter bambusae | reverse complement strand
ATATCGGGTTTTGGCGGGACGCTCGCTCACTTACATCGGGTTTTGGCGGGACGCTCGCTCACTTGATCTGATGGAGGGTTGTGGACGGCGGTGATTTTCCGGACAATTCTCGATTCCTCGATGCGAGAATAGGGGAGGCTCCGCGGTTTTGCTGGCGGGTCCACCACCAGTGCTAATACAGCGGGGCACCGTGCCAACTCCGGCCGCCTGCGCGAACCACTACGAACGGACAAGCGATGACGTCAGCATCAGAATCCCAGACCCTGAGTAAACCCGCGCCGCGCTTCGCGTCAATAGGCTCCCCATACTTCGGCATCATGCTGGCATGCATGGCCGTCGTGCTGATCCTGTCCAACATCGGCGCTGCTAAGGGGGTCGTCTTCGGCCCGATCATCACTGATGGCGGATTTTTCCTCTTTCCGCTTGCCTACATTCTTGGCGACGTGATGAGTGAGATCTATGGATTCAAGGTTGCCCGCAAAGCAATCATTACCTCGTTTGCACTGTCAGCATTCGCATCGCTCTGCTACTGGATCATCATCGCGCTGCCTGGCTTCAATGACGATTACGGCAACGCCAAGCAGGCTGCTATTGAAGGAGCGCTGGGGCCGGTTCCTCAGATCGTCCTGGCTTCGCTTCTAGCATTCCTGGCCGGCCAGACCATCAACTCCCTGATCCTGGTCAAGATGAAAGCCCGTTCGGGTGAGAGAACTCTCTGGGCTCGGCTCATGGGTTCATCCGGGGTGGGGGAATTCGTGGACACGCTCATCTTCTGCAGCATCGCGGCCTCGGTCATCGGCATTACGGACTTCGGAAGCTTCGTCAATTACGTGCTGGTGGGCTTTGTATACAAGGTCGGTGTCCAATACATCCTTGTTCCCGTGACGTCCTTGGTCATTGGCTGGATCAAGAAGCGCGAGCCCAGCTACTGGGCCTGAGCGGGCGTTGGTCCGGGACGCGATATATGTGAGCGGGCGTTGGTCCGGGACGCACTATATGTCAGCGGGCGTTGGTCCGGGACGCGCTATATGTGAGCGGGCGTTGTCGGCTCAGGGGAACCGCAGGGAAATCCGGTAGTTTCAGAGGATGAAGCTGGGAAAAGCCGTGCTGACGGCCGAGAATCTTGTTGCAGGCTATGGAGAGCACGCAGTGTGCGGGCCGCTCGACGTCGAGGTTTTCCCCGGGCAGGTGCTTGGGATGGTGGGCGAAAACGGTGCCGGCAAGTCCACACTGCTCCGCACGATGATCGGCGCACAGGCCGCCATTGAGGGCGAGGCGCACGTGCTTGGCTTGATGCCGGACGACCGTTCGGCCCTTTTTCGCAGCAAGGTCTCGGTGCTGCTGGACGAGGATGCCTACTTTGATTCGCTCACGGTCCGCGAGCACCTCTCCTTGGTGGCCCGCGGCCATGGACTCGCCAACCCGGATGCTGCTGTGGAGGAAGAGATCGGCTTCTTCGAGCTTCAAACCGTGGCGGATGCCTTTCCCGATCAACTTTCCTCGGGACAGCGCCGCAAGCTCCTCCTGGCCTCGGCGTTCATCCGGCCCTTCGAACTGCTGGTCCTGGACGAACCGGAGCAGCGGCTCGATACCCGCATGCGCGGCCTGCTCGCGCAGCGGATCGCCAAGACTGCCAAGAAGAGTGCCGCCGTCGTGATGGTCACGCACGATGCGGACGTCGCCCAAGCGGCGTGTACCCGGGCGGTAATAGTCGACGACGGCGGTGCGCGCTTGGTGAGTACCGACGACGCCGTGGCGAGGATTCGCCGGTGAGCATGTCCACTGCTGCCGTAGAGCAGCCGCAGTTCGTCGCCTTCGACCCCGAGAGAGCTACCCGCAAGGTCATTCGTCCGCGCGGCCAGTCGTTGCTTTCCAGGCTCAACGAGCTGTACATCCAATTCCTGACGTTCGGCGTCGGCTTGATCTACGCCATCGGCCTCCTCAACGGGCTCACGGCGGCAGCGGAGCATGGGTTCGGCGGCCACCTGATTTCGACCAGATACGGCGTGGTTCCTGTCGAATATGGTCTAGTGGCCGGGTTTGGGCTCTTGGGCCTCGCGGCCTATTGGGTGGCGGGCAGGCTCGGGCCACTGGCTATCACGGCGAATCAGCGGCACTGGTGGTACTCGCTTGCCATCAACCGCGAGCCGCTTCTAGCCCGAGGCTTGCGACGCGCTGTCCTGGCTGCCGCCGTCGTCGGGGCCCTGACCACCATTCCTGTCGCGGTCATCAGTGGTTCGGATGCAGTGGTGTTTGCCGGGCGCGTCCTGGCAGGGGCGCTCACCGGCGCGGCTATTCTCGCGCTGGCTGCGTTCGCCCAGACACGTTCACGGGCGGCGGCTGGTCAAGGTAGACCGATGAACTGGCTGTTGGCAGCGGCTTCGGCGGCACTCGGCGCGATGCTGTTCGGAACGCTTCACGGCAGCTGGATCTTTGCCGTCGCCCCTGCTGTCGCCTTGGTCGCCTCGGCGCTCGGCATGCGGAACAAGCTCTCCAGCGTCCGCACGACCTCGCTGCTCAAGGCCGGGTCCGCGAGGGGACATGTCCAGGCTGCGCTGACGCTCATGGACACCGGGGAGCTCAGTGCCTCTCTTTCCAGCGGCGGCAAGCGAAGCCGGGTCAAGCTCCCGGGCACGCCCCGCACCGCAGCGGGCGCGCTCTTCCACGCGGAGGCAACCGTACTCGCCCGTCAGCCCGGCCGGCTGTGGCGCTGGGGCCTGGGTCTCGCCGTCGTTCCCTTGACCGGGTTGGTCCGGACGTTCGATTCGCCCATCATCCTGCTTCCCGTGCTGCTCGCCGCGGCGATCTTCTCGTCCACAGCGGCGGCCGGGCCCCTTTGGCAGTTGCGCATGGCCCCCAGCCTCGACGCACTCCTGCCGATTTCCAGGACAGCCTCGCGCTGGGTCCACGTCGCGCTGCCGGTCATGCTGATGGGGTTGTGGACGACGGCGGCTGCCGGATTCTTCGTGCTGGCCGGCGGCTTCCGGGTGGAGCTCCTTGTCCTGGGCGCGGCGGCAGGCGGCGGTTTGGGCGCGGGGATGCTGCGGCGAGCCTTCCGCCAGCAGGAAGACCTGACCAAGCTGGTGTACCTGATGCAGCTTGGACGCAGCGGACCGGCCATGCTCGGAACCAGGATCCGAGGCTACGTGTTGTGCCTCTTCGCCCTGGCACCTTTGGCCCTGGGGATGCTCTTCAACGCCCCGGAACTGCTGGTGACGCCCGCCGTCGTGCTCAATGTGGTGCTCCTGGTGATCGGCGTGACGACGGCGGACCGTCCCTGAGGGGGCTCCCCGACGGGAAGCGACGGGGAGGGCTACGAGTAGTACCGCCCCAAGGTCTCGGCCTTGAACTCGAAGAAGTCCCCGGATTCGATGGCGAGGCGGGCGTCGTCCACCATCTTCACCACGAAGCGCTCGTTGTGGATGGAGATGAGCGTGGCCGAGACCATCTCATGGGCCTTGTACAAGTGGTGGATGTATGCGCGCGAATAGTTGGCACAGGTGTAGCAATCGCAACCGTCCTGCAAGGGGCCGAAATCCGATTTGTAGCGTGCTCCGGACAGGTTGTACCGGCCGGTAGGAGTGTAAAAGGCCGAGTTGCGGGCCACCCGGGTGGGGGAGACGCAATCGAAGGTGTCGGCGCCGTTTTCGATGGCCGTGAAGATGTCGTCCGGCTCGGAGATCCCCAGGAGGTGGCGGGGCTTGTTCTCGGGAAGTTCTTCGTTGCACCAACGCACGATGGTGCCGAGGTTCTCCTTCTCCAAGGCGCCGCCGATGCCGAAACCGTCAAACGGCATGCCGCCAAGGTCCCGGCAGGCTTTGCGACGAAGATCCTCGTACTGCGCCCCCTGGATGACGCCGAACAGGGCTTGGTACGGCTTGCCCACCCGTGAAGCTGTCAGCCGCTCATGCTCCGCCACGCAGCGCTCGGCCCAGCGTCGCGTGCGCTCCAGGGATTCCTCCTGGTAGCCCCGGGAGTTCTGCAGTGTGGTCAGCTCGTCGAAGGCGAACATGATGTCGGCGCCGATCTGGTGCTGCACCCGCATGGAGATTTCCGGCGAGAATCGGTGCCGGTCCCCGTTCAAGTGCGACTTGAACCAGACGCCGTCCTCGTCCACATGCGCCAGCCGCTCCTTGCCCGGGGCCACGGCGTCGTCAGGACCGGACGCGTCAACGGAGGTCATGTCGATGACCTTCTTGAATCCCGAACCGAGGCTCATCACCTGGAATCCGCCCGAGTCCGTGAACGTGGGTCCGTCCCAGTTCATGAACGCACCGAGCCCTCCGGCCGCGTCCAGGATCTCCGGCCCCGGCTGCAGGTACAGGTGGTAGGCGTTGGCCAGCAAAGCCTGCGCGCCGAGCTCCTTCATGGATTCGGGCAGAACTGCTTTTACCGTGGCTTTGGTCCCGACGGCGATGAACGCCGGCGTCTGGATCTGGCCGTGCGGTGTGGTGATAGTGCCGGTTCTACCCAGGAACTCTCCGCGCTTGCCGCCGTCGCAACGGCTGCCGCCGTCGGCGTTCACAAGGCCCGACGACGGCGGGCGCGTTTCGCTGAGCCGCGCACCCACCTCGAAGGAAAACGAGGACTGCTGGGCAGCCCTGAGCACGGACGGGTTGGACTCGGAGCTGGACCCGGAATGAGGCATGGAAGAATCGGCTGGCACCGTTACAGTCTGCCAGCCCTGGAGCGAGAATCGTCAGTGCGAGTGCACCTCTGAGGGGTAGTTCTCAGCCTTCCAGCCGTCCCAACGGGAACGGATCGACTCCAGGCTGGCCGCGCCGAGGTCGTAGGTCGAAGCGATCACGATAGTGCCGCCGTCGGGCCTCTTCTCCGGAATCACCGGCTGGTCAGCCACAATCAGCAGCCCGTCCCCGTGGTCCGCGTAACTATGCACGGTGAGGCCTACCTGGTGGTTGCTCCGGAACCAGACCCTGCCGGTGAGGGACTCGCCCGTGGGAAGCGTGAGCGAGTATTCCTCGCCAGGTGCCGGTACGTCGGCCAGGCCGAGCTTCTGGATGCCGGAGCCGCTACCGCCGGGCAGGGAAACAAAATGCGTACGCCGGTGCCCGTGCGGATGGCGTTCCAGGGCGAATCGGAGCTGGTGGAGGAACGTCAGCCAACCTTGGGTGATGTCCTCGTCCCACGCGGCCCATTCGGAATCGTGATCCAGGGCGGCCCGGGTCACGCGGACCTCGGTGCCACCGCTGACCGGGGTGAGTTCGAAGACGTCCCCGCCATTCACGGTGAGGCTTGTGTGGTCGGGACCCTCGACCACGTTGGCGGTGAAGTAGATCTGGTTGATTTCGTCGCCAAGCTCGTCGGCCTCCCAGCCGTGCCACTGAGCTACGAGCGACGGTTCGCGCAGCGAAGTCCAAACTTGCTGCGCGTCGGCATTAACAACAACGCTCAGATTGTTCGTCATGGCCCGAATCTACCGCCGTTGGAGCGAACGCGACAGGTCTTGCGGAATCCTCCGATAGCGCCTAAGCCCGGACCGCCTCGAGTTCATTCGCGATCCGGTGATCGAGTTCGCCCACGCCGATGGTGTTCGAACCACCGTGTGAGCGGAGGAACAGCAGGGTTTCGAGCCTGAGCAGCCGCCATTCGCGCTCGGCATCGCGGTTCCCGTTGTCGATGGAGCGGAAGATTTCCTTGTCGTACAGGTTCGGTTCGTTGAGCGCGCGCTGGCGCACTTTGGCGGCGATCCTGGCCTTGAACGGGTCGGTTTCCACCGTGTCCGGAGCTTGAAGGAGCTGGTCGTAGACGTCCGCGCGTTCCGGTTGGCCGAGTTCACGGCATATGAAGCTGGAAAGTGCAAGGGAACGTTCAACGGACATCCAGCGATCGCGGTTTCCGTCGTAGGGGAGCACGTTGAGGATATCGGCCACCGCGAGGGCGTGGTCCGGATCCCGCAGCTCGATGAAGAGATCGTGGGCCAGGTCGCTCAGATCCCGCAAGCAGCTTCCCGACTTCGTGTTGATCCCCTTCACGAGGCGTTCGCTCAACACCGCCACGCCGTTCCTGCCGGGGTGTACTTCCGCAGCGGCGGCCACGACGTCCTCGGGCGAGCCTGTCGGTTCGGGGATCAGCGCGAGCTGCGCGGGATCCGGCCCTGCCGCTCGGCTGACAGTCGGTGCCAGCGCGGGCAAAGGAGGCACGACGACGGCGGGAACCCCCTCATCGGGTGAGTCACCGCCGTCGGAGGTAACGGCGTCGGGCGCGTCACCGGGGTCCGGTTCCTCCAGCGGGGCTGGATCTTCCTCCGCCACGGCGTCGACGTCGTCGGGAACGGCGGCTTCTCCCACCGGGACGCTGGACCCGATCGCGATCCGTACGTTCCCGCCGTCGGCTGTTGTCACCAGGATGAGCGCAGGCACGCCAAAATCGTCGAGTTCGATCTCGATGTGCGTGATTTGCTCCGCGGGACCATCCCCAGGGAGGAACACGTGGTCCCCGATTTGCAGGGCCCCAGCTTGCTTTTCACGATACTGCTGGTCGGCCGGGCTGTGAGTCATCGGAAGTCCTTTGGTTCTCTTGGGGTCCGCCCAACAGTCTATAAAACCCGCCCGACAAATCGGGGAGGTGGCTACTGTCCGCCGCTGCTGTCCGCAGCGCTGCTACTGTCCGACGCCGGCGAAAGCCAGAGCCTGGCGCACCAGATTGCCACGGCCGCCACTGAATTCCTGCTGGACGTCGTCGCTCAAGATCTCCTGCGGAGTCATCCAGGTCAGCTCAAGCGCGTCCTGGCGCGGTTCGCACTCGCCCGTGACCGGGATGACGTAGACGAGCGACACGGCGTGTTGGCGGTCGTCCGTGAAACCGGTCTGCGACGGCGCCGGGAAGTATTCGGCCACCGTGAACGGCACCGGACTGACGGGCAGTTGGGGAAAAGCCAGCGGCCCGAGGTCCTTTTCCATGTGCCGCAGCAGCGCGGCGCGGATTGTTTCGCGGTACAGCACGCGGCCGGACACGAAGGAACGGACCATGGTGCCGTCGGCGTCGCCCTGGAGCAGGGTACCTACCTCGTTGACGAATCCGAGCGGATCCAGACGCACGGGAACCGCCTCCACGTAAACCATGGGGAGGCGGCCGCGGGCTTCGAAGAGGTCTTCATCGGAAAGCCAGCCGGAGTACGGGTCAGGGGTACGAACACTCATGGTTAAGTTCTACCCCATCCCATGCCGTTCCATGCCGTACGAATCAGACAGCGAGGATTGCGTCGAGCCCAACCCGGGACGCTCGCTCACGTATGTCGTCGAATTGAGCGACGCTCGCTCACGTATGCGGCCAACATGGGATCCCGCGCTTAGATGAGGTGGGCGGGCGTTGAGGGGAGGGCCCGCAGAGGTGAGCGGGCGTTGGGTTAGCGGCCCTGGGTCACACTGATGGTTCCGCCGCGCGGGCCAGCAACCGACAGGACCAAGCCGGCCCGGGCTGCCTTGAGTCCGGCGGCCGCGAGCCGGGCCTCAACGGCTGCGAGGTCGCCGTCGTACTCGAAAGCGAGGCCTCCCGCGGCTGTCTCCGGAGACTCAAGGACCAACAGGATGCCGCCGTTCTTCGTACTGAAATCCGCGAAGTCCGGAGACGCCCGCCGCGGCCGCGCGCCGATGTTGCCCAATTCCCGCGCGGCCCCCGGTACATCAGGCGTGAGCCAGGTCCCGACGACGGCGAGCCCCGGGTCCGCGTCCGGGCTCGTCGTGCGGCTGCTCGCCTTGTCGGCGAGGAACGTGAAGCCGTCCTCGGCGGTGACGCGGACCGCCTGCCCGTGATCGGCGTCGACAAGTTCGGCGCGCGTTCCGTCGGCCACGGTACGTCGGGCGAACTCCGCCAGGTCTCCGACCTCGACGCCGAACACTGTAGTTCCGTCGTCGGGCGAGTCAGCGGAGGTACTGTGCAAGGCCACGCGGCCCGAGCCTGCGTCGAACTCCACCCAGTCGCCGTGGTCCCCGACGCACACGAGGCCTAGCGCGCCAAGAAGGTGCTTCCAGCCGGCGACGTCGGACGTGAACTGGATGGGGCGGACGCGCAGCATGGATCCTCCGGCAGCTGAGTGGGCTTTCGCCACAGCCTAGCTGGCACCAGAATGGGCCCATGGCTGTTGAACTCGAAGAACTGATCGTCAAAGATGCTGCCGAGTGGCGGTCCTGGCTCGAAAAGAACGGTGCCGATAGCCCTGGCGTCTGGCTCGTGCTGCACAAGAAGGGCGGCAAGGTGACGGAACTGGATTATGCCGCTGCCTTGGATGAGGCGCTTTGTTTCGGTTGGATCGACGGCCAAGGCAGAAGGCGCGACGACGAAAGCGTCTTCCAACGCATGACCCGCCGCGGCCCCAAAAGCCCCTGGTCCAAACGGAACGTGGGCCACATCGCCCGCCTCGAAGCCGAGGGCAAGATGACCCCGGCCGGATGGGCCGCCGTCGACGGCGCCAAGGCGGACGGGCGTTGGGAAGCTGCCTACGTTGGCCAGGCGGACGCGGAAGTCCCCGAGGATCTCGCGGCCGCGATCGCCGCCGTTCCCGAGGCCCAGGCGATGTTCGATGCGTTGACGGCGGTCAACCGCTTTGCCCTGATCTACCGCACCAACTCGGTGAAGAGGGCGGAAACCCGGGCCAGGAAGATCGCCGGTTTTGTCGAGATGTTGGCACGGCAGGAGACGCCGTATCCGCAGAAGAAAAAGCCCGTGGTAGCAGAATAGCCGGGGACTTACTCGGGCTTCCCGGCCGACAGCGCAACGATCCAGCCTGGCGTGTCTTCCCCGAGCCGCTTGTCGAGGGTGACCCTGGCCTTGGCAGCGGCGATCTGCACCTTGCGATCCTCGGCGCCCACCGAGGCCGGACGCTGGGAGGAGACGACGGCGCGGGTTTCGGATGCCGCTGCGGCTGCCAGGAGCGCATCCTCAGTGCCGACTTTGAGGAGCGCGAGTTCCTCCCGCGACGCGAGCTCGCTGTGGCCCAGAATCTCGATGGCCTTCTGGCCCATTTCGGCCTCGGAGCGGCTGCGGGACAGGGACGCGTCGAGGGCCCATTGAGCGCGGCGCCACCATTCGGACCGGTTGTCCGCCCGGGCCTTCTGCCGCAGGGACAGGAGGCCGACGATCGCCGCAACGATTGCCGCGACGAGGACGGCGAGCGGGCTGAGCGCGCCAAGGATCTGCCACCATTCCGGCGGCGCACCGACCACGGTGACAGGTATCGGGCTCGGGATCGGGTTCACAGCTCCAGACTAGGCCCCGGCACCGACAATTATTGGACGCGCGCGGCGGCTTCCAGCACCATCCACGCCTGCAGCTGGGTGGAAAGTTCGACGGCGGTGCCCGGCGCGTAGGTCTCGGCCGCCGGGCGCGGTGGTTCCGCCGAGAAGACGAGCCAGCCGTCGTCGTCGTTTCCGGATATCCGGTTGGCAGCGTCGGTGCGCATCGTCCGTCCCGCCCACAGAGCCTCCGCGGTATCGAGCACGAGCTGGCTCGCGGTCGCCTGTGTAACGCGGGGCAACCGCGCGTCGGCGGCGGCGAGCGCGAGGTAACGGACGAGGATTCCGGTGAAGAGGCCGCCGTCGCCGGTGCCTTCGCCGCGAAGAACCAGTTTCCCTGGGCCGTCCAGTCCGGAGACGGTCAGATGCTCGGCCACCGAGCTCACCAATGCGGCTGCGCGGGCCAGGTTCGCATCTCCACCCAACTCCAACAAGGCGCCGAGCACAGGGCCCTGGTTATAGGTGTAGACCTCCTGCGCGAGGGCGAGCTTGCCCTCCTTGATCCAAGCGCCGTCGAGGTACAGGCCTCGGCTGGGTTCGAAGAGCGTGGTGTTGAGCCAGTCCAGGAGCCCTTGGGCCCGCTTCCGCTTGCCTGTCCGGGCGAAGTGCAAGGCCACGGGCGCCGTGGCCGGGGTGTTCTTGAAATCGCGTTTGGTGCTCCAGAAAGTGCCGCCGCCCATGTCGTCTGTGGAGGCCGACTCGAACTGCGTAGAGAGGCTTTTCTGCAACCGGGCGTTGCGTCGTCGGCCCCGCTTGTGCACCCGCTCGGCCAAGGCGTCCAGACGCAGCGTGGCGAGTGCTAGCCAGGCCATGTCGTCGTAATAGCTGTTCACGTAGCGAAGGAAATTGCGCAAGCGGATGGTGGTGACCAGGCGTGAAGCCAACCGGCCAGCGCTCGGGCGATCACCGCCGTCGAACCTTGCTCCCGAGGCCAGTTCGCGCAACCCGGTGTCCACGAGGCAATCGACGTAGTGCGCCTGCCACCAGTAGTTCCACGGTTGACCCGGAAACCGGCTGGAGGGCCGGATCGGCGCCGCGAGGTGGGTTCCGGGAAGGAAGAGGAGGCGCCGCCCGAAATACCGGGTCACCGAGCGTGCGGCGTGGTCGGCTCGCGCGGCCCAATCCGTTGTTCCGGGGGTGCGCTGCTGCGCGTCGGGGGCGGACATGGTGACAGCCTAACGCCGTGTGCTTGGCCGCAAGCCCCTCCCCAGTGCACAATCAAAGTGATTCAGTTAACATTCATTAACGGATTTTGGTTCTGCATCGAGGAGGATGAATGGACATCAAGGGCGCAGTTGCGTTGATAACCGGCGGGGCTTCGGGTTTGGGGGCCGCAACCGCAAGGCGATTGCTCGACGCCGGAGCATCGGTGGTGCTTCTTGACCTCCATTCTTCTCCGGGCGAGTCCCTCGCTGCCGAACTCAATGCCTCGGGGGCCGAGGGCAGGGCCGTGTTCGTCCCCGCCGACGTCACCAATGAAGAACAAGTGCAGGCCGCCGTCGACACTGCCGTCGCGCTGGGCCCGCTCCGGATCCTCGTCAACTGCGCCGGCGTCGCAACCCCGGGCAAAGTCCTCGGCAAAGACGGCGTGCTGCCGCTCGAGAACTTCAACAGGGTCATCCAGATCAACCTCGTGGGCACCTTCAACGTGATCCGCCTGGCTGCCGCCGCGATGGCCCGGAACGAGCCTGCGTCTACCGAACTCGGCGGCGAGGAACGCGGCGTCATCATCAACACGGCCTCCGTGGCAGCCTTCGACGGCCAGATCGGGCAGCCTGCGTATGCAGCGTCCAAGGGAGCCGTGGCGGCGATGACGTTGCCGTTGGCCCGTGAATTTGCGCGCTCGCTTGTACGTGTCGTGGCCATTGCACCGGGCATCTTCGAAACACCCATGCTGGCCGGCCTGCCCCAGGACGCACAGCTCTCCCTAGGCCAGCAGGTACCGCACCCCGCCCGGCTTGGCCGCCCGGCCGAGTACGCCAACCTCGTGGCGCACATCGTGGAAAACGCCATGCTCAACGGCGAAACCATCCGCCTCGACGGCGCTATCCGGATGGCACCGAAGTGAGCCAGACGCACAAGCTGGCGGCGGCCGTCGAACACGCGGCCGGTTCCAAGGGTTCCAATGGTTCCCCTCCCGAGCTGCCCGGGGCGGATTTTTTCGATTTCGAATCGCTCCTCAGCGTGCAGGAACAGCGCAAGCTCAATGAGCTCCGGGAATTCCTGGCCACGGAAATCGCGCCCTATGCCAAGGACTGGTGGGACAAGGCCGAGTTCCCGGCCCACATCCTCCCCAAACTCGCGGCCCTTCGCCTGAGCACCCCCACGCACCGCGGCTACAGCAACCTGTTCGCAGGTCTCGTGATCGCGGAAATGACCCGCGTGGATACGTCCATTGCCACGTTCTTCATGGTCCACCATGACCTCTTCATCGAGGCGCTGTACGAGTTCGGCTCCAAGGACCAGCAGGACCGCTACCTCGACGACGCCTCCAATCTGCGGACCACCGGAGCGTTTGCGCTCACGGAACCGGACCACGGTTCCGACGTGGCCGGCGGCCTGCAGACGGTGGCCCGCCGGGTCGCCGGGGGAGCCGACGACGACGGCGACTACTGGGTGCTGAACGGCGCCAAACGATGGATCGGCAACGGGACGTTCTGCGACCACATGCTGGTCTGGGCCCGGGACGAAGCCGACGGCGCTATTCGCGGTTTCATCGTGGACGGCACGCTCCCCGGCGTGACCCGCACCAAGATCGAGAACAAGATCGCCCTGCGCACGGTGCAAAACGCTGACATCGTCCTCAAAGACGTCCGGGTTGCCGAGGCGGACCGTTTTTCCGGAATCAACAGCTTCACGGACACCAACCACCTGCTGCGCGGATCACGGCTCATGGTGGCCTGGCAGGCCGTGGGACAGCAGTTGGCGGCATTCGACGTCGCCCGCCAGTATGCGCTTGACCGCCAGCAGTTCGGCCGCCCGCTGGCGAAGTTCCAGCTCATCCAGCAGCAATTGGTGGACATGCTCGGAAATGCCGTGGCCAGCATGGGGATGATGGTGCGGATCGCCCAGCTGCAGGAGGATATCTACACGGACAGCAAGGGAGTGCGGCACGGCGGAGCCCAAATGGCCCAAGTGGCCCTGGCCAAGGCGTACTGCAGCGCCCGCATGCGCGAAACCGTGGCGATGGGCCGGTCCATCCTGGGCGGGAACGGCATCGTGACCGATTACCGGATGGCCAAGATCTTTGCCGATGCCGAGGCGATCTACACCTATGAAGGATCGTTCGAGATCAACTCGCTCATCGTGGGCCGGGCCGTGACGGGGGTTTCCGCGATCGTTTGACGGCTTTCGCCTTACCCCCGGACAATTGGTCCTCCAGATTGAATATTTCCATGAGTTGGACGAAGCCTTGGTCCGGCGACCGTGCGTCGTCTTCGAAGAGGAGCGCCATTTCCGCCTGCCAACGGGCATTCACCTCGGTTAAGGCCATTCGGGCACGTGCAGCGTCGAAATTGTCGCACTCCACGTATCCCACCAGCAGCCCGTCGTCGGCCAGGAACAACGAATAATTGTTCCAGCCAGCCGCCTTGAGTTCACGGAGCATCTCCGGCCACACGGCCGCGTGCCGGCGTCGATATTCGGGAATCTGGCTGGGTTTGACCGAGGAACGGAAGCAGGCGCGCATGTGGATTCTCTCCTCTTCTGTGAATCGTTTCATTCAAGGGCGGCGATTCGCCGCAAATCGCGTGGGTTACCGGGCGCCACTCCGGAGCTGGCGGTACTCCTCGCGGGCAACCGGCGTCGCGTTCGCCGTGCCCAGCTGATTGAGCGGGATGCGGTAGGTTTCACGGGCCGACCAGGCGGCTACGGCGCCGATGATACAGATTCCGAAGCAGATGGACCCGATAACGAGGGGAACATTCGAGGAACCGGGCGGGGCGATTGCCGCGAAGATGCTCGGCAGGAACGCTGTGATGACGAGGCCGATGTTCTGCGAGATGGCGAAGCCCGTGACGCGGGTGCGGGCGGGGAAGAGCTCCTGGAAGAAGCTGGCGAAGGTTGCATTCCAGACCTGGTACAGCGTGCCCCACATGATGATCGAGAGGACGATCGTGAGCACGACGTTGTTCTGGCTCACTGCGTACAGGTAGGCGTAGGCCAGCACGCCCGAGCTCAACGAGCCGAAGATCATCAACGGCCGGCGGCCGAACCGATCCGACAGATCTCCGAACAAAGGGATCAGGGCGAGTGCGACGACGTTGGCCAGGACCGGGATCCAGAGGTATACAGTTGTGCTCATTGCGACGCCGTAACCCGGCTGGGTGGCATACGCTGCACCGAAGACTGCGACGGTGACGCCGACGACGTTGACCAAGGTCATGCAGACTGCCCGGACCACGTCCAGGCCGCTTTCCCGCAGAACGCGGACGATCGGCATCTTCGGGATCTCCTGGTGCGCCTTTTCCTCAGTAAAGATGGGCGTTTCATCGACCCGGCGGCGGATCATGTACCCGGCGAACACCACAAGGGCGCTGAGGAGGAAGGGAATGCGCCAGCCCCAGGATTTGAACGCTTCATTGGAGAGCGCGGCGGAGAGCGGTAGGAAGACAGCCGCGGCAATGATCTGTCCGGCCTGGGTTCCTTGGAGCGCGAAGCTTGCGTAGAAGCCCCGACGGCCGAAGGGCGCGTGCTCCACGATCATGGCGCTGGCGCCGCTCAGCTCGCCGGCCACCGCGAAGCCCTGGATGAGCCGGACGGCAACCAGGAGGACAGGTGCCAGAAGCCCGACCTGGCCATAAGTCGGCAACAAAGCGACGGCGAAGGTCGACGCGCCCATCATCAGCATGGCGAGGACCAGGACGTTCTTCCGGCCGTGCTTGTCGCCCCATTGTCCGAGGACGAAGGCGCCAATCGGGCGAGCCACATAGCCCACGGCGTATGTGCCGAGCGAAGCGATCAGTGCAACGGTCGGGTTTCCCGAGGGGAAGAAGACGCCAGGGAAGACGAGCGCAGCAGCCTGCGCGTAGATGAACCAGTCGTAATACTCAAGGGCGCTGCCGATCCAGCCGCTGGCTGCCGCTTTCCTTGTGGGGCTGGACGGTCGCGGTCCGGTTGAACTCCGCTGCCTGCTCGCGTCGATCTTCATATTGTCCTCCTTTGGACAAGTCGTTTTGGGCCACTGGAAGGGCCTTCCCGTCTTTGGGCCTGGTTTCCGGTAGGAGGGCGGCGCCTCGCAAGAATCGGACTGAGTTTCCGCTTGGTATGCGCTTTCCCAACTGGTAAGCGCTTTCCATGAGACACCCGCCCGCCCCCGCTGTCAAGGCTGATTTGTTGCGCCGGTCACAAAGGCGGACTCTCGGCCCGGCGTGATCGGGTCGTCGATGGAGCCGCCCCGAACCCAGGGAGCTAGGGCGAGCCCGTGCTCCTGCGGAGGGTGACGCTCCCGACGACGGCGGCCGCGCCGCCGTCGTCGTTGGAAAGGGTCGCCATAGTTGCAAGCCGCCCGATTTCTTCCAGTGGCAGGCTCACGGTGGAGAGCGCTGGCCGGAAGTCCCGGAGCCATTCGATGTCGTCGAACCCTGCGAGACTTGCGTCGTGGGGGACCCTGAGACCCTGGTCCCTCAATGCGGCGGCCACACCGATAGCCATGACATCGTTCGTGCCGAAAATGCACAAGCGTTGATCCGGCGCCGATCGGTCGGACGCCTTGATCCGCCAGGCCAGTTCAATGCCGGCGTCGAAACCGCCGTTCCGGTTGAACGCAACGTGCACAATATCCGCGGCGGGCTGGCCGGCATCGGACAAGCCTCGTTGGAATCCCATGACGCGCTCATCAGAAGTGGTCAGCCCCTCCGGCCCGGCCACAATGACGAACGGCCCCTTGTGGGTACGCGCCAGATCCCGCGCCAGATCCCGCGCAAGTTGCTCGTTGGGGACAGTGATGGTGCGGTAGCTGTCCGTTTCGGCCACGCCCAGAATCGCCTGCCCGACGACGCCCACGCGCCCGCCGTTGCGGCAGTAGCGGTCCAATTCGGCGGCTAGGTCGGTGTTCGCGCGGGCGTCCTCGGAACGTGTTGAGCGCGATCCTGCGATGACGATCGACTCGGCCCGCCGTGCAGCGAAGGCGGCGACGGCTTCCTTCTCCTCGGCGGGTGTGCCGTTGGTTGTGGCGAGGAGCACCATCCGGCGCTCTTGCCGCGCCGCGGCCTGGACGCCTTGCGCTATGGCGGAAAAATAGGGGTCGGCGATGTCGTGCACGATCAGGCCAATGAGTCCCGTGCTCGATTTCGCCAGGGCCTGGGCCTGGGCATTCGCGATGTAGCCGAGGGTGTCGGCCGCCTGCCGGACGCGCTCGGCGATCTCCGGCGCCGGCGTCCGGGCAGAGCCGTTGAGCACCCGTGAGGCCGTGGCGGGGGAGACGCCGGCCAGTTTGGCCACTTCGGACAGCGTGCTTGCAGTCACGGACAACTCCTCTTCAAAAGCCTCGGTCTCGGGCACTTTCAGCAACATCCGATTATTGCAGTCGTGACCAGCCTCGGGAAAGCGATTGCCAGACCCGGAGCCGCGTGTCATGATGAATGCATTGGGAATGCGCTTTCCCATTTCATTTACTTTCCACCGAAGAAGGACTCATGGGCACCGAATCTGTTACCGCAACAAAGTCCATAAGAATCGCCATGAACGGCATCACCGGCCGGATGGGCTACCGCCAGCACCTGCTGCGTTCCATCCTCCCCATCCGGGACGCAGGGGGCTTCACCTTGGCCGACGGCACCCGCGTCCAGGTTGAACCGATCCTCGTGGGCCGCAACGAAGCGAAAATCCGCGAACTCGCCGAACTCCACAAAGTCTCCGAGTGGTCCACCGACCTCGACGCAGTCATCAACGACCCCACGGTGGACGTCGTTTTCGATGCGTCGATGACCAGCCTCCGCGCGGCGACGCTGAAGAAGGCAATGCGCGCCGGGAAACACATTTTCACTGAAAAGCCGACGGCGGAGACGCTGGAAGAAGCGATCGAACTGGCCCGCATCGGCAAGGAATCCGGCGTGACGGCGGGCGTTGTGCACGACAAGCTCTACCTGCCGGGCCTGGTCAAGTTGCGCCGCTTGGTGGACGAAGGCTTCTTCGGCCGCATCCTCTCCATCCGCGGCGAGTTCGGCTACTGGGTGTTCGAAGGCGACGTCCAGGCAGCGCAGCGCCCGTCCTGGAACTACCGCAAGGAAGACGGCGGCGGCATGACAACGGACATGTTCTGCCACTGGAACTACGTCCTGGAAGGCATCATCGGCAAGGTCAAAAGCGTCAACGCCAAGACCGCCACCCACATCCCGGCCCGCTGGGACGAACAAGGAAAGGAATACAAGGCCACGGCCGACGACGCCTCCTACGGCATCTTCGAACTCGAGACCCCGGACGGAGACGAAGTCATCGGCCAGATCAATTCCTCCTGGGCCGTCCGGGTCTACCGCGACGAACTCGTGGAGTTCCAGATCGACGGAACGCACGGTTCCGCCGTCGCCGGCTTGAACAAGTGCGTCGCGCAGCAGCGCGCCCACACGCCCAAGCCCGTGTGGAACCCGGACCTGCCCGTCACGGAGTCCTTCCGCAGCCAATGGCAGGAAGTCCCCGCCAACGCCGATCTGGACAACGGCTTCAAACTGCAATGGGAAGAATTCCTGCGCGACGTCGTCGCCGGCCGCGAGCACCGCTTCGGCCTGCTTTCCGCAGCCCGCGGCGTGCAGCTCGCCGAGCTCGGCCTCCGGTCCAACGACGAGCGCCGCACCATCGACATCCCGGAGATCGTGCTCTGATGACTTCCCTCCTTTTTCCAAACCACGACGGCGGGACGCGCCTCTACAAGGTCCAGCCGGCCACGTCGTGGGCCAGGCCGACAGCGCCGCTGACGTCCAGGCGCGCCTACGCCGCCGCGCACGTGATCCCCGAAGCAACGGCCGACAACACTCCGGGTGCCACCGCACGACTGGACTGGGACGCCACCATGGCATACCGGCACGAGCTGTGGTCCTACGGGCTGGGTGTTGCCGATGCCATGGACACCGCCCAGCGTGGCATGGGCCTGGACTGGGCCGCGACGCAGCAACTCATCAAACGAACCGGCGTCGAAGCGGCCTCCGTGGTGGCGTCCGGCAACGCCGCCACTGCCGGGAAGAGCGTCCAGGACCTCGTGTCCTGCGGCGCCGGAACCGACCAGCTGGACCTCGCCTCTGTTCCCGAAGGGCCAGCCGGCATCAAGGCCGTGCTCGACGCGTACCGCGAGCAGATCGCCGTCGTGAGTGAAGCCGGACCGAAGGTCATCATCATGGCGTCCCGGGCGCTGGCCAAGGTGGCTGCAAGCCCGGAGGACTACCTGCACGTCTACTCCACCCTCCTGGGCGAAGTGGACCAGCCCGTCATCCTGCACTGGCTCGGGACCATGTTCGACCCCGTGCTGGCCGGCTATTGGGGCTCGGACGATGTCGCCGAAGCAACCGAAACCTTCCTTGGCCTCATCCGCGATCACGCGGACAAAGTGGACGGAGTAAAGGTCTCGCTGCTGGACGCTTCGCATGAAGTTGCCCTGCGCGCGGCCCTGCCGGAGGGCATCCGCCTCTACACTGGCGACGATTTCAACTACCCGGAACTGATCGACGGCGACGGCGCCCACCACTCGGACGCACTGCTGGGCATCTTCGCCGCGATCTACCCGGCCGCCTCGGTTGCCCTGCAGAAATACGACGCCGGCGACGCTGCGGACGGGCGCGCCATCCTGGACTCCACCCGCGAACTGGGCAGGCACATCTTCAGCGCGCCGACGTTCTACTACAAGACCGGGATCGCGTTCATGTCGTGGCTCAACGGCAAACAGCCCGGATTCCAGATGGTCGGCGGGCTGCATTCCGGCCGCTCCGTGGTCCACCTGGCGCGCACCTTCGAACTCGCCGACCACGCCGGGCTCCTGCGCGATCCAGCACTGGCCGCCTTCCGCATGTCCGACTACCTTCGCATCAACGGGGTGGGCGCATGAGCGACTTTTCAATGTTGTCGGACTTTTCCAGATTGTCACTGAACACTGCCACCACCAAGAAATGGACGCTGGCGCAGGCAGTGGACGGTTGTGTCCGGGCCGGAATTCCGGCGATCGGGCCGTGGCGGGACATCGTCGCCGACACTGGCCTGGAGAAGGCCGCCAAGCTGATCAAGGACGCCGGACTTCGCGTCTCGTCGCTCTGCCGGGGCGGCTTCCTCACCGCGGCCGACGCCGAAGGGCAGGCGGCTGCGCTGGCGGACAACCGGGCGGCCATCCTGGAAGCCGTGGCGCTGGACACGCAGGAGTTGTTCCTGGTGGTCGGCGGCCTCGCGGCGGGGGAGAAAGACGTCGACGCAGCCCGCCAGCGCGTTGCCGATCGCCTCGAGGACCTGGTGTCCTTCGCCGTCGAGCACGGCGTCCGTCTGGTCCTTGAGCCGTTGCACCCGATGTACGCCGCGGACCGGGCGCTGATTTCCACGCTTGGCCAGGCACTTGACCTGGCCGCACCGTACGACCCGCGGGCCGTCGGCGTCGCCGTCGACACCTTCCACGTCTGGTGGGATCCGGAACTGAAACAGCAGATCCAGCGGGCCGGCCGGGAAAACCGGATCGCCTCCTACCAGGTGTGCGATTTCAACCTTCCGATCGCCGCCGACGCCCTGCTGTCCCGCGGCATGATGGGCGACGGCGTGATCGACTTCGCGACGATCGGCAGCTGGGTGCGCGACGCCGGATACACGGGCGACATCGAAGTGGAAATCTTCAACCAGGACATCTGGGACGCCGACGGCGACTCAGTCCTGGAAACCATGAAGCAGCGCTATGCGGAACTCGTGCTGCCGTACGCCTAGACATCCAACTCAAGAAAGGCGGGTCCCGGTGCGGGCCCCGCCTTTCCGCGCGCCTATCGGGTGGCGGAGACGCGGCCGGCCACCAGCTCGGCAACGTCGGCCGGAGACGGCTTGTCGTCGACGATCCACACGGCGAAGGTGCGGACCAAGGAGTCGCCTGCTGTAAGGTCCACCGGCCGCTCCCAGACGAGGGCCGAACCCACTGCCGGGTAGTCCGCCATCCGGACGAACCAAGGATCCTGCGCCTCAGCCGGGGCGGCGAACACCAGGGTGGCGGGACCTTCGGGGAAGTCCGCTGTCCAGGCCACCCACGGCGACACCGAGCCATGGACTGCGGGCTCCCCGCGCCCTTCGGCGGTGAAGACTTCTGCCCCGGTGCACGCAGGCAAGCGCCAAAAAAAGCCGCCGTAGCCGCTACCGAGGGCGCCGTTTGAGCCGGGGCCGCCCAGCGAGGAGTCGACGACGGCGGTCAGTTCCGTTCGTAGCTCGAGGCGCCACGTGCGGCGGTCAACCAGCAGGGAGTGGGTGGTGCGGCGTTCGCGGAGCAGCTCAGTACCGTCCGGTGCCTGCCAGCTCAGGTCCTGCTCCAGCAGGCCCGCCCCGGACAGTGCGGACTGCTCGATGATGCGGCCGTGGTCTTGCCGCTCTTCGTAACGGCCCGCAGCGCGCGTGTACGTCTTGCCGCCCCAGAAGTTGCTGCCGTTCACGTCCGGCAACGCGAATCCCGCGCCGAGGTGCCAGGGGTGGTCCGCCGGGAGGTGGTCGGTGACCTTGACTCCGGCGAGTGTTCGGACCGGGTGCAGATAGGGCCTCGGGGAGAGCCGCGCGGCAAGGCCTGCGCCGCTTTGCAGCGTTGCCACTACAGCAGCGCCGCCCGGCAGGCCGCCGTCGCGCAGGCTCAAAACCGGCCTTTCGACGTCGACCCCGGCAGGCCGCGCCCACGGCAAGCCGAGTTCGCGGAAGGTGGCGTGCGCCGCCGTCGCGCGTTCCAGGGCGTCTTCGATTCCGTGGATCACCGCGCGGGCAGCGTCACCGTCGCCCTCCCACGTGACGTACTGCTCCCGGATCAGTGCGGGGGATTCTGCCGTGCGGATGGCCTCCAGGACCTGCATGAAGGCGCCGCAGTCCGTGAGGGGACTGAGCAGCGGCGCCACGGGGCCCTTCCCGGAGCGCAGCTGGTGACGATGCTCCAGCAAGTCCTCCGTGAGGTCCACCCGGCTGTACGCGGTTTCGCTCTTCCCGGCGGCAGCGCTGACGGTGAGGCGGTCTTCGGTGTAGTGGAACACTGCCGTGCCCTCGCTCCCCTGCAAGGTGATGTACGGTTCCACGGATTCGGCGGCGCACAGGGTGAGCGCGCACGTGATGGGCAGGCCCGCGGCGGTGCGGATCCGGATCACGGAGGTGTCGTCGGATTCGATGTCATTGGCGCGGTACAGGTCTGTTTCCACAGTGGCAAGATCGTCCGCCGTCCGCGCCCCCGCGATCCTCAGGGCGGTGGCGATGGCGTGTGCCAGCGGGTTGGTGGCAACGCCGTCCACGACGTCGATGCCGTCCAGGCTGCGTTTGCCCGCCCAGCGGGAGCGTTTGTAGTAGGCACGGTCGCGCACCCAACGCCCGGTGGCCGAGATACCCAGAAGCGTGCCGATTTCTCCCGCCGCGAGCAGCTCTTCAATGGCTTGGAGTCCCCGGGATCCGAGGCTCTGGAAGCCGACCTGGACGCTCCTGCCGGCCGCAGTGGCGGCTTCCTGCAAACGATTGAAGTCGGCGAGGGAAGCGACCGGAGGCTTCTCGAGGTAAAGGTCTGCGTGGGGGAGTGTTGCGAGGGCGAGCTGCGCGTGCGTCTGGATGGGTGTGGCCACGATAACCAGGTCCAGTGCGGGGGTTCCAGCCAGGAGTTCGTCCAGGTTGCTGAATACAGCAGTTCCGGGCGGGAGGGCGCCGGGGGTAGGCGGATTCGGATCCGCTACGGCAACGAGGCGTACGACCCCGTTGGCCTGGAGCCTTTCGAGGTTCTGCAAGTGGTGCGCGCCGAAGCCGTGGACCCCCACCAGGGCCACCCGGCTTGCTTCATGGCTGGGCTGTTTGCGTTCTGCCGGGACGGGCGTGGACAGGGTGCCCATGGCTCTCCTCATCTATCCCCGTGGCGGGGTTGCTGACGTCGGTGTCGTTCCAGGAGCGCTTGGTAAGCGCTTTCCAAGAAGAGTGTAGCGTGCCTTATGGGAGATGTAACGCCTTTTGGTTTTAGACGATCCGGCCTGCCGGCAGCTTTTCCCCGGCCTCGACCGCCGCATCGATCGAATTTCCCGCCACGGGCATGGGGCACGTGCCATACGGGGTGAAGGCACTGGGGTAGTTGATGGCGCGGTTGAAGTCGAGCACTACCGAACCGTCAGGCCGGGGGCGCGAGACGGACAGCTTGCGCCATTCGTCCGTGGTGTTGCCGTTCGTTTCGTCGTGGAAAGTGACAGTGAGTGCTCCGAGTTTCTCGGCCTCGGCGTGCAGGCGGATTTCGTGGGGCAGGCCCGGCGCCCGGAAAACCACCTCGCCTACGGAGCGGTGCACCCCGTCCACCAAGGGGTTGGCTGTTCCGATCGGAACATCCACCGGTTCGGGGTAGGCCTCGAAGCTGCCTTCAAGCACCCAGTCCGGGTTGTATTCATAGGTGGGCACGGCGTCGAACTCCGTCAGTACCGGCGAGGAGTTGTCCCGGGTGCGGATGGCATACTTGTCCGCGCGCATGGCCAGCTCGACCACCACCTCTGTGCCATCCGCGCCGCCGAACTGCACCCACATGAGCGATTCCTCGTCCTGGAGGGTAGCCGAAATCGTGCCGTCCACGGGAGCTCCCGTTTCCACGAGCGTGAGTCCGTCCGCCGCGCTCGCGGTGAGTGTCGCCGTCGTGCCGTCCGTTGACCAGAGCCCCGGGACGAGCTCGACGGCGGCGGGTGCCGATTCGAGCCACTGGAAGGACGTAAGGGTGAGCCAGCCGTGGTCCTCTGCGAGGGCGGCGTTGCGGCCGTTGCGGAAACGCTGCCAACGTTCCAGCTGGGCGTTGCTTGCGGGGGCTGTTGCGCTCATGGTTCCTCCGACGGCTAGGGCGGTGTTCGTTGGCTTAACCATGCACCCGTCGCCGCCATTCCCGGAACCCAACTGACTCGCAGTAGATGTCGTTCTGAGGGCTGATAACGACAACAACTGCGAGTCAGTTGGGCGGCGCGGCAGCCGGAGCAGGCGGCGCGACAACATTTGAGACGGATTGCCGGCCGTGTATGGGCTGCGGGTAGGATTCCTTTGGAAATATCAGTAATCCGGCTCACAGTATCCAGCGCAGTGTACGGGCCACACCCAACGCCAGAAGGTATTTTTCATGGTTGACACTGCACATCTCAGCACCGACCTTGCCGCGGAATTGCGGGCCGATGTCCGCCGCGTCTCTACGCTTCTCGGAGAGTCGCTGGTCCGCCAGCACGGGCCCGAGTTGCTTCAGCTCGTCGAGCAGGTGCGCCTGCTCACCAAGGAATCCAAGGAAGCCGCCCGCGGCGGCGCCGACGCTACAGGTCCGTGGAGCGCGCACGACGTCGTCGCCCAGGTCCGGGAGCTGCTCGCCTCGTTGCCCCTTGAGGAAGCCACTGAGCTGGTCCGCGCCTTCGCCTTCTATTTCCACCTCGCCAACGCCGCCGAGCAAGTGCACCGCGTCCGCGGACTGCGCACCCGCCAGGAAAAGGACGGCTGGTTGGCCAAAGCCGTGGCCGAGATCGCCGACGAAGCCGGAACCAAAGCCCTGCAAGATGTCGTCAACGAGCTGGACGTTCGTCCCATTTTTACCGCGCACCCCACCGAAGCCTCCCGCCGTTCGGTGTTGGACAAGATCCGCAAGCTCTCCGACGTCCTGGCAGAATCCACCCTTGAGGGCACGGCCGCCCGCCGTCGACAGGACCGTCAGCTCGCCGAGATCATCGACCAGATGTGGCAGACCGACGAACTGCGCCAAGTCCGCCCCACTCCCGTGGACGAGGCCCGCAACGCCATCTATTACCTGAGCAGCATCCTGACCGATGCCATGCCGGAGATGCTCACGGACCTTTCCGAACTGCTGGGCGAGCACGGCGTCGTGCTGCCCGCGCATAACGCTCCCATCCGCTTCGGTTCCTGGATCGGCGGAGACCGGGACGGCAACCCCAACGTGACCGCCTCCGTCACACGGGAGGTCCTGCAGCTGCAGAACCAGCATGCCGTGCGGATCAGCATCTCAATGATCGACGAACTGATTTCCGTCCTCTCCAACTCCACAGCCCTGGTGGACGCGGAAGAGGACCTCCTGGTCTCGATCGCCGTCGACCTCAAGAACCTGCCCGGCCTCGACAAGCGCATCCTGGAGCTGAACGCGCAGGAGCCCTACCGCCTCAAACTGACCTGCATCAAGGCCAAGCTCATCAACACGGGCCGCCGCGTGTCCGCATCCACCCATCACGAGCCCGGCCGTGACTACGCCTCCACCTCGGAACTTCTCGCCGAGCTGGAACTGCTGGAAGCCTCGCTGCGCAAGCACTCGGCCGTTCTCGTGGCCGACGGCGCGCTGGCCCGGGTCCGCCGCGCGATCGCTTCCTTCGGGTTGCACTTGGCGACCCTCGACATCCGTGAACATGCCGACTACCACCACGACGCCGTCGGGCAGTTGATGGACCGGATCGGCGTCGGGACCCCCTATGGCGAGTTGAGCCGCGCCGAACGCTTCGAGCGGCTGAGCGCGGAGCTGGCTTCGCGCCGCCCGCTCTCCGGCCACCCCATCAAGCTCGACGGCGACGGCGACCGCACCTACGATGTCTTCCGCAGCATCCGCCACGCGCTCCAGACGTACGGGCCCGACGTCGTCGAAACCTACATCATCTCCATGACCCGCGGCGCGGACGACGTCCTGGCCGCCGCGGTGCTGGCCCGGGAAGCCGGACTGATCGACCTGTTCGGCGCGGCTCCGTATGCAAAGATCGGCTTCGCTCCGCTCCTGGAGACCGTCGAGGAACTGCGTGCCTCGGCCGAAATCGTGGACCTGCTGCTCTCCGACCCGTCGTACCGTTCCCTGGTAAGGCTGCGCGGGGATGTCCAGGAGATCATGCTGGGCTACTCGGACTCCAACAAGGAATCCGGCGTCATGACCAGCCAGTGGGAGATCCACAAGACGCAGCGCAAGCTGCGCGACGTCGCCGCCAAGCACGGCGTTAACGTCAGGTTGTTCCATGGCCGCGGCGGCTCCGTGGGCCGTGGCGGCGGGCCAACCTACGACGCCATCATGGCCCAGCCGAACGGCGTGCTCGAAGGCGCCATCAAGTTCACCGAGCAAGGCGAAGTCATCTCGGACAAGTACTCCCTGCCGGAGCTTGCCCGCGAAAATCTGGAGCTCTCCCTGGCCGCCGTGATGCAGGGCTCCGCGCTGCACCGCGACCCGCGTACCTCCGACGACGAGCGCGAACGCTATGGCCAGGTCATGGAGATCATTTCCGACGCCGCGTTTGCCCAATACCGCTCGTTGATCGACGATCCGGACCTGCCGGCGTACTTCCTTGCCTCGACACCGGTGGAGCAGCTCGGATCCCTGAACATCGGCTCGCGTCCCTCCAAGCGGCCCGATTCCGGTGCAGGACTCGGCGGGTTGCGTGCCATCCCGTGGGTCTTCGGTTGGACCCAGTCGCGGCAGATCGTCCCGGGTTGGTTCGGCGTGGGCTCAGGCTTGAAGGCCGCCCGCGAGGCAGGCAACACCGCCGAGTTGGCCGAGATGATGAAGCGCTGGCACTTCTTCCAGTCCGTGATTTCCAACGTCGAGATGACCTTGGCAAAAACGGACATGGACATCGCCGGGCACTATGTGTCTTCGCTGGTTCCGGAAGAGCTGCACCACCTGTTCAAGGCCATCCGCACTGAGTACGATCTCACGGTTGCCGAAGTGGAACTCCTGAGCGGGGAAACCGAGCTCCTGGAAGCCCAGCCGACCCTCAAGCGTTCCCTCGAAATCCGCGACCAATACCTCGACCCCATCAGCTACCTGCAGGTGGAGTTGTTGCGCCGCGTCCGCGAAGCCTCCATTTCCGGCGCCGAGATCGACGAACGCCTCCAGCGGGCCATGCTGATCACCGTCAACGGCGTGGCCGCAGGCCTCCGCAACACGGGATAGCGGGTTCCT
>NZ_JAHHZS010000046.1 GCF_022606295.1 Arthrobacter bambusae | reverse complement strand
AGTAAGAGGCGATGCCAAGCATCAGGTAGAGGCGGTAGTAACGGGGCTCGGTTTTGGACGTGTGGATGAGGATGGCCTGATACATGAAGTGGAAAGACAAGGTCGTCGACGTCGCACCCACCAGATTCCAGCACCCTCTGGATCCCAGCACAGCGTCGATTGCCTGGACAGGCACCACAAAGCCAAGACACATGACGGCCACCAAGCCAAAGGCGCCGGCCAGCCATCCTGGCCGGGATGCCTTCGCCCTCAGCGCGTATGGGCCCCGAAGGACCAGAATGAACGCGGTCAGGTAGAGCATCAAAGTCGAGAGTTCCCTCATCATCCGAATGCCTGGTTGTTGCGAGTTTTGCGACTGATGAGAGAAGTGATCTTGTAGGCGAGAAACTCGGCTTCGCGCTCAGCCTCGTTCCATAGCAGCTGGTCCACAGTGCCGGACTCAAGCTGTGTGACCGGGCGATCGCACAGGCGGTGTCCGCAAAGAAGATGGCCAAGTTCATGAAAAAGGCTATGCATCTGATACGCGTGCGGATCGATGCCACGGAAGACGATGACCACAAATTCAGGCGTTATGGCGAAGCCGCCGGTAGTCGTTTTGAATCTGTCGTCCACAGTTGATTCGAGAAAGATCGGCTTCCCTATAACGGTTGAAACGGCTTCTACCACTTCGCATGCGGTCATACCTGGAGCCAAATGAATCCCGGAGAGCGCAGCTGTTGTTGCAGTGCGGGACGCGCGAGAGAGCGCGACGGGGACTCCGTCATACTTACGAGCCACCGCTCAGTCCTTTTCGGAAGCGTCCAGTCTTTTCTGGACCAACTCCGCTAAGGCCTGGAGGGCCCCGGCATCCAGGGGTCCGCGGCCGCCGAAGCCGGTAACTCCCGCGAGCAGCAGAGCGTTCTCGGCCCGCATGTGGTTGTCGATCTCCCGAAGGACCTTTTCGTCGTCCGTCAGAAGATACGCTGCGTTGCCTGTGAGTACTTCCGATAAATGTGCGAGGACGTGGTCGCTCACAGGCCCTCCTTGGTCTAAGAGGCTAAACCAGGCCCTGAATGTCAGCGGTACCTCGCGTTGAGCAAGCACTGGACCGTATTTCTCGTAGGCCTTCCGGGGGTCACCGGAATCTTTGATATCTATAACTTGGTGCAGACGCGCTGCCACCACCGTCGAACGGTTTTTCTGTATCTCCTCAAGAGACTGCGCTGACAAGAGGTCAGCGATAGGGGTCTGCTGCGCCCCGAAGCGTTCCTCCAACACACCCGACGGCGCCACCTTGCTCTGGAGTTCGCGCAGCAGGCTCACCATTGTGCTGGTGCTCTCGATGGGAATATCGGAGATGAAGGACCTTAGGAGAGTGAAATCCGTGGCGACTATGGACGCGGCAGCGGTGGTGCCTTCTGTCGTGAGTGACCACAGGACCTTTCGCTTGTCTTCACCGGAGCCACGCTCGACAAGGCCCTTCGCTACGAGGGAATCCACCGACCGGAATGGATCGCGGTTAAGGAGCAGCGTCTGCCCCAGCTCCTGCATGGAATGAGGCCCGGATTCGTTCAATACCAGAAGGATCTCGACCTGAGCACTAGTTAGATCACGATTGTGTGCATGCTCAAGAACTGCCCGCTCCCACTCCTTCGAGATTGCCAGGAGTAAATAGCGGAGCTCCGACGGGGACAGATTTTGTTCGGACATAGCTCCCTAGCGTCGGTGAATAGACCTCGCAGTCATTCTAGCCCGACGGGAAATCAGCTTCTCCGGACTCGCATATGGATGGGGGAATGTGACTTGCAACAGATCAAGAGTACTGCTACAACTCTATATTCACACTTTTACAGTGCATATGCACCCCACTGTGCTAAGTTGGCTGTACAGCGCGGCACGGTCACGACGCCAGCCCAAGGGCTTCGAACATGCAAGGGGAGCGGGGAGTTGTTCTGATGCAGCGCAAGTCGCTTGGCTTGGTGGCACTCCTTGCCATCACTGGGCTGTTCGTTGGTCTGATCTTCACGATGCTGGTCTTGCTGGCCCCTGCGAAGCCGGCGGTGGCCAGCTGTGGTCCGGCTGTTTCTGTCGTTATCGACGCCAACACCAAGGTTGAGGGGTACACCGAAGAGCAGCTGAAGAACGCCGCGGCGATCATGGGTGCAGGAAAGGCGCTGGACCTGTCCGTCAACGGCCAAATGATCAGCGTCATGGTCGCCATGGGGGAGTCGGGCTTGCGTGTGCTGGACCACGGCGACGGACCCGGCCCGGATTCCCGGGGATTGTTCCAGCAACGCGACAACGGCGCGTGGGGCTCCTACGCGGACCGCATGAACCCCGCCACCAGCGCAACGAACTTCATCAAGGCCCTGCAGGGCGTCGCCGGCTGGGACCTCCTCGAGCCGACCATCGCCGCCAACAGGGTCCAGCGCAACGCCGATCCGTACCACTACCAAAAGTACTGGCCCGGGGCGGTCAAACTCGTCCAGGCACTCTCGGACCAAAAATTCACCCCGGGAGGCAGCGGCTGCGCCATCCCGGGACAGTCCGGTACCGGGGATGACTACCCGTGGAAGAACTCCCCGACCTGGATGCAGGCCGGGACGAACAAGGCCGCCACCTCGCCGCTGGACATGTACTACCGCGAGTGCGTGGACTTCGCCCTGTGGCGGGTGAACCAGCAGATGGGATCCACCACCGCACCGTTCAAGTTCCTCAACGCCACCTTCCGCCCGGACGGACAACGGCTGGGTTCCGCGGTGACGTGGAAGGCCGGCTGGGACGCCAAAGGCTGGCCCACCGGCAACACACCCCGGGTCGGTGCGGTCGTCTGGTACGCGCCCGGAGCCGGGGGAGCGGACCCGACATTCGGCCACGTCGCGGTCGTCAAAGAGGTAAAGGACAACGGGACCTACGTCGAAGAGGGCTACAACGGCAACTCGCCCCCGAACGACCACAGCTACTACACCCGGACCGTCACCAACGCTGTCCCCTCAGCCTTCCTGTACCTGCCCGCCCCAGAGGAGAACAAGTGAAAAAGCACTCGACCCTGCTGAGAGCTCCCCTGCTCACCGCTGCCCTGCCTGCAGTGGCCCTGCTCTGCGTTTCCTGCGCACCGGCAGCGGACACGGCCCCGGCAGCATCAGCCAGCACCACCACCGCGGCGTCCGCGCCCGTCTCCCTGAGCGCCGGCAGCGGACCCCAGGCGCCCGGGGGAACAGCCCCGGCCGCCACCGGCATCACCTGGGACCAGGTGAGCAAAGACAAAGCCGTCGAAACCGCCCAGAAAGCAATGGCCGACTTCGCCCGCCCCGCCATGGAGGAAAAGCAATGGGCCAACGACCTTGCCCGCTGGCTGACACCACAGGCCACCGCCGACTACTCGGCGGTGGACCCGGCCAACATCCCGGCCAGCCACGTCACCGGGGCCGCCACCTTATCCGTCGATGACGCCAACGGATACGGCGTCACAGCCGCCGTCCCCACCAACGCCGGGACCTACACGATCCAGCTGCTCCGCACGGGCAAGGACGCCCCGTGGAAGGTCAACCGGCTCACACCGCCAACGTCCTAAACGCCGCACATCTGCCACCGCACACACGTAAAGGAAGAAGTTCATGGGTACTGCACCAACCGAGGTCCTGGCCTTTCCAAAGATCAGCGCCATCGTCCGCGAAAACCGGACCGCCGAGGTCATCGTTGCCGGGAACTCCCGGATCGTTCCGGCCGGCGAATCCCTGCAGGAACTGCGCAACAACGCCCTGGCCCTCGTGATGGGCGAGGCCCAAACACTACAGCGCCCCGTCAGGGTCCAGATCGAGGATCCCGAAGGGCACGGCGAACTGATCGTCCACCCTGACAACAAGATCGAATCCGTCTCCTACGAGCCCCGCCCCACTCGCCGCCGGGCAGAAGCTCCCGAAACCACGCCCGGCACCGTCGCCCCGGCCGTGACCGATGCCGCCCCGGCTCGCGCACCCCAGCCCGCAGCCACCCCGACAGAGCCCGCCGCAATCCCCGCTGCTGCGGCAACCGCCGACGGACGGCCGTGCCCGCCCAACTCGGTCGAATCCGGTGCCACGCCGGCACCGGCCAACCCCGTGGAACCGCAGACCGCCGCTCTCGCCGGGGAAGCTCCTCCGACCCGGCGGACCCTGAAGGAGACCTCGTTCCTGGTCAGCGCCCCGGTACTGGAACCGGCCACCCAGGGCTGGCGGGGGACACTCACACGCCTGGGAGTCCGGATGGACCCCTCAGCAGAAGAACTCTCCGAGCGCGAGGATATCCGCACCGTCAGCCAGCACTGGCCTGGTCCCCGCACCATCGCCGTGGTCAACCGCAAGGGCGGGGCGAACAAGACCCCCACGGTCGTCATGCTCTCGGCAATCCTCGCCCGCTACAGCGGGGCCGCCACCGTCGCGTGGGACAACAACGAATCCCAAGGCAACCTCGGGTGGAGGACGGAAAAAGGTTCCCACGACCGGAGCGTCCTGGACCTGATCGATTCATCGACCGAGCTTCTCTCGCCGGCAACGAACGCCGCCGAAATCGCCAAGTTCGTCCATCACCAGACCGCCGACAAGTTCGATGTCCTGCGCTCGGACGAGAACGAAGAAGGCGACCACGAAGTCACCGCCGAGGAAGTCGATATCGCCCACCAGGTCCTCACCCGGTATTACCGGCTCGTCGTCATGGATTCGGGCAACACCGCCCGGGCGGCGAACTGGCGCCGGATGATCGACCATACCAACCAGCTTGTCGTCCCCGTGACGGCCATCGAAGACCGCGCCGAAGCCGCCCGGCTGACACTGCAGACCCTCGAATCCCGTGGCGGTCACGACGCGGAACTGGCCCGCAACGCCGTCGTCATCGTCTCCGAATCCACCGACGCCAAGCGCAGCATGACCGGCGAAGCCCTCAAACGGGCCAAGGACGAGGCGCAGCGGATCGCGGACGGCTTTGAGCCGTTCGTCCGGGCCGTCGTCCGGATTCCCTACGACCCGGCCCTGGTCAACGGCCCGATCCGCTATGAAGCCCTCCAGCCCGCCACCCGGCGGGCATGGCTGGCCGCAGCAGCCGCCGTCGCCGCCGGCTTCTAAGACACCCCACCGGACCCTGGAAGGAGGAACCATGCACCAGTCCCTGAACCCCTGGATCACCAGAGACGCCGCCGACAGTGCGCACGAGGAAGCACCGGGCACGCACCTGCCGCCGGAGGCGGTGATCACTGCGCCCCTGAAGGGAATGGTTGAACCGGACACGGCAGACCGCCTGGGCCACCGCACCATGCCAGGCACCGCAACGCTGTGGATCACAGGCGCCCACGGGGGAGCCGGTGAAAGCCGGATCGCCGAGCTCCTCGACGGGGCACGCGTCACCGATCACTGCTGGCCCGTCCTGCAGGACGGAAGCACACCACGGGTCCTGCTGGTCTGCCGGGCAGACATGCGCGGCCTGACAACCGCCAGGAACGCCCTGACCCAATGGGCATCAGGGGCGGCACCGACACTGGATCTGCTCGGCCTCGCCGTCCTTGCAGACGCGCCGGGAAAGACACCCAAAGCGCTCCGAGACTTCGCCGCCATCGTCGGCGGGGGAGCGCCCCGGCTCTGGACCCTGCCCTGGGTAGAGGCCTGGCGGCACGGGGACACCCCAACACCACCGCCGGCCCGCGAGTACCACCGATTCATCACCGATCTGGCCGTCCTGGCTACCGACACCCCGCCACGCACCCACCACTGAAAGGTCTCACCATGAACTCCTTCGTCGTATTTGACGGAAGCGTCATCCCCAACCCCACCCCGGTCGTCCCGACCGAGGCCGGCGGGCTCCTCACGATCCTGAACTGGGCCTCCGGTATCGGCCTGGTCCTGGGCGTCCTGGGCGTCATCATCGTCGGCATCGGCATGGTCATCCAGCTCCAGCGCGGCGAGGGTGCCCAAGCCATCGCCAAGCTCGGTTGGGTCCTCCTTGGCTGCATCATCATCACCAGCTCCGCCGGCATCGTCCGCGCCTTCGTCTAAACCAGCACCAACAACGGGAGGTTCACCATGAGCCAGTCAACAGAGAGCACCACCGAAAGCAATCCGTTCACCAAACCCGGTTTCATCCTTGCTGCCGCGCTGGTGGTCGCGCTGATTGCAGCAGCCCTCGTCATCTTCCTGCTCCCCAAAGGACAGGACAACACCCAAGCCTCCCCCGTCCCATCGCCGGACGCCACCTCCGCAGCACCTACGAAGTCAGCAGACGCGGCTGGAAAGAGCATCTGCGGTCTTCCCTCAAGTACGGAGACGGCTCTGGGAACAGCACCGAAGTCCAAGTGGGAACTGGTTGGAAAAATGGCTGTTCCCACCGATCCCAAGACTTCGGGCCCGGGATTGACCGACTCTGACGGATTCCGGTCTTGCTTTGCGCATTCACCGACGGGGGCGCTCTATTCCGCCATTAACATTGGCGCACTGGGTTCGGCGGGTTCGCCGCCGCTTGAGGTAAAGCTGGCGGACAAGCTCCTCGTTCCGGGCAAAGGACGCGAGGCTGCTATGAACGAGGCCGCGAGCTCGACTGCCTCCAGCGGATCCGCCACAACCATTCAGGTAAAGGGATTTTCCCTCAAGTCCTACACTGCTTCGGAGGCCGATGTGGACCTGGCTTTTGAGACGGACAAAGGAGTCTTGGTCCATACGATCCTGTCGATGCGTTGGATGGACGGTGACTGGAAAGTGAAGCCGGCGGACGACGGAGTGACTTTCAGCGGCGTCTCCCAGCTCAGTGATCTGAGCGGGTTCATTCTCTGGTCAGGCGTCTGACATGGCTGAGTGCAAATGGGGGGAGCTAACGTGCGTTGCCGGGAACATCGCCGCGGGAGCAGTTGACGACGCCATCACGAATCTGGCGAAGTCGATCATGGAGGGCATGAGCCAGATGGTGACGACACTGTCGACCTTCTGGGTGTCGATGCCCGCGGTGAACCTGGCCAGTGAGGACGGAACGACGCCGGGCCCCGTCGTTTCCATGGTGAACAGCGAGTTGATGGTCTGGACTCTGACGCTGGCGGTCCTGGCCGTCATTCTCGGTGGCATCCGGATGATCTGGGAACAACGTGGAGCACCGCTGAAGGACCTGCTTCGTTCCTTGGTCACGCTCGCCTTGGTCACGGGTTTGGGTCTGGGTGTCATTTCGATTCTGGTGATCGCGGCAGATGCTTTCTCGGCCGCCATCATTCAGCGCTCCACGGACGGTAAGGGTTTCGCTGAGTCGATGAAGCTCCTGGTTATGACAGGCCAGACGGGGGTCGGCGTGTTCATTCTGATTGTCCTGGGCCTGATCGGGTTGCTTGCCTCCCTCGTGCAGATCGTCCTCATGGTGGTGCGCAGCGGCATGTTGGTGATCCTTGCGGGCATCCTGCCCACCACGGCGGCTTTCACGAACACGGAGATGGGCAAGCAGTGGTTCCAGAAAGCTGTCGGCTGGACCATTGCCTTCCTCCTCTACAAACCCGCTGCGGCCATTGTCTACTCGGTCGCGTTCCTCCTCATGGGAAACAACAACGGGAAGGATGTTTTGACCGGTTCCATCACGGGCTTCACGCTGATGATCGTTGCCTTGTTCGCGTTGCCGGCGCTGATGCGGTTCGTGACACCTATGGTCGGTGCCGTCGCCTCCGGCGGGGGAGCCGGGGCAGGCGCGGCAGTGGGTGCCATGGCTACAGGTGCCGTGTCTCTGGGCCGGGGCGGCAGCGGCAGGGGCAATGCCGCGCCGACGCCGGCGAGCACCCAACCCAACCAGCCAGGCACGCCCCCGAAGGGCAGTAACGGAACACCTGGCCCGAAGGGAAACGGCGGCCAGCCGACGCCAGCCTCGACAAGTCCAGATGGCCCTGGTGGAGCCACGTCGACAGCCGGCACCGCAGGGGCGGCCACGGGAGCGGGCAACGGTGCAGCTGCTGGTCCTGTAGGAGTCGCCGTCCTTGCAGGAACACAGATAGCCGGCCAGGTTTCGCAGGCCGCACAGCAGACCGCGCAGGATTCAACCGGGCATGATTCACCCCAGGAGGGCCCCAGTGGCAGCAATTAATACCGAGTACAAGGAACCGTCCTACGGCAACTGGCGGGTACCGCGCTCCGCCGGGCTGGGCAACCTCGGCGCCATTGGCACCGGGATTGTCATGGCCGGGCTGTTGGCCGGGATCATCAGCTTCGCCATGTGGGGTTTGTTCCCGGGCCTGGCCGTCCTGGCTGTGGCCGGGGTCAGCGCTCTCCTGCTGACCGTGAAGGACAAGCACGGCCAGTCCGTTGTGGACCGCTTCGCCACACGGATGAGCTTCCGGATCTCCAGGTCTTCCGGAACGAATCTCTACCGTTCCGGGCCCCTGGGCGTGACGGACTGGGGCATGTACCAGCTGCCGGGGCTTGCGGCGAAGTCGAGCCTGTACGAGTTCACGGACTCCTACAAGCGCCCGTTCGCACTGCTGCATGTGCCGGCGACCAGCCATTTCACGGTGATTTTCTCCACCGAACCCGACGGCGCCTCACTGGTGGACCCTGAACAGGTTGATGCGTGGGTGGCGAACTGGGGCGGCTGGCTCGCCGGGCTGGCGGATGAGGCCGGCCTGGACGCCGCGGCCGTGACAGTGGAGACCGCCCCGGATTCCGGGTACCGGCTCCGGAACGAAGTCATGATAAACATCGACCCGGACGCGCCGGCCTTTGCCCAGGCGATCCTGCGCGAGGTCGTCAACACGTACCCGGAAGGATCGGCCACCGTCCGGGCCTGGGTGTCCCTGACGTTCAACGCCTCCCTCCGGGCGGGATCGAAGAAGCGCACACCCGAAGATGTCGCCCGTGACCTCGCCTCCCGCATCCCGGGGCTCTCGGCCCGGCTGCAGTCCACCGGCGCCGGCATCGCACGCCCCATGTCAGCGCAGGAACTCTGCGAAGTCGTCCGGATCGCCTACGACCCGCCCGCTGCCCTGATCATCGACGAAGCCCACGCCGCCGGGTCCCCGGTATCCCTGGCCTGGGGCGAGGTCGGCCCGACCGCGACCCAGGCCAGCTGGGATACCTACAGGCACGACAGCGCCTTCTCGGCCTCCTGGACCATGACCGGCGCACCCCGGGGGTCCGTGAACTCCTCGGTCCTCTCCCGGTTGCTGGCCCCGCACGGCGACATCGACCGGAAGCGGATTTCACTGCTGTACCGGCCAATGGATTCCGCCCGGGCAGCTGCCGTGGTCGAGCGGGACCAGAACAACGCCAACGTCCGCATCACCTCCGGGACCCGGCCCTCCGCCCGTGCCCTGGTCGATGCCCGCTCCGCCGTGCAGACAGCCCAGGAGGAAGCCCAGGGCGCCGGGCTGGTGAACTTCGGGATGGTAGTCACGGCCACCGTGACCAATGAAGAACGTCTGCCTGATGCCGTCGCGGCCGTTGAACAGACCTCCGGTACCGCCCGCGTGCTGCTGCGACGCGCCTACGGTGCGCAGGACACCGCGTTCGCGGCCTCCCTGCCATTGGGGCTGGTCCTGCCCAAGCACAGCATGCTGCCCTCCGAAATCAAGCACGCCCTGTAATGGCCCGCATGAAACTCTTTGCCCGTCCGTCCAGGAAGGCTGCTGAGCCGGTCACGGCGGCGACGGCGAAAGCTTCGCGGCAACAACGGGAGACCGGCCCGGGCCCCCGGGGGTGGTCCGGGCGCGGCGGGGGCATGGCCGGCCTGGTCCCGTCCGCGACGGAGTACCGGGGAACGACGGTTCAGGTCTGCGGGCTGTGGCCGTTCTCTTCCGGTGCGTCCTCGCCCATGATCGGCGTCCCGCTCGGACGCCACGAGGAAACCCAGGCCACGGTCTGCTGTGACCCGATCAGCTGGTTCCAGCGGGCACGGCTCATTTCCAACCCCTCGGCGTTCATCCTGGGCAAGCCCGGCCTGGGGAAGTCCACCCTGGTCCGGCGCATGTTCCTGGGGCTCTCCGCCCAGGGCGTCCACCCCCTGGTCCTGGGGGACCTGAAGGGCGAGCACATCAAGGCGGTCAAGGCTCTCGGCGGGCAGGTCATTTCCCTGGGCCGCGGGGTGGGGTACCTGAACATTCTTGATCCCGGCCAGGCCGTCGAGGTCGCCCAGCTCCTTCAGGCCAACGGCCACCACGAAGCGGCCACCCGGGTCCGGGCCGACGCCCACGGCCGCCGTCTGAACATGGTCGTCTCCCTGATCACGATCAGCCGGAACAACCCGCCCACGGACCAGGAACAGACAATCCTGGACCGGGCCCTGCGGGTCCTCGATGACACGTTCGAGGGCATCCCTGTCCTGAAGGATCTCCTGGACGTCATCGTCTCCGCCCCGGATGAGCTGCGCCAGGTCGCCCTGGACCGCGGCGACATGGCCGTCTACCTGCAGGAAACCCGGGCGCTGGAGGCAACCCTGCTGGGCCTGACCGGGGGAGGGAAGCTGGGGGAAATCTTCTCCGCCCAGACCACCAACCCCATGCGGCGGGACCGCGCCGTGGTCTTCGATGTCTCCAGCATCGACGAGACCGAGACGGACCTGCAGGCCGCCGTGCTGCTGGCGTGCTGGTCCTACGGCTTCGGAACCGTCAACGTCGCCAACGCCCTGGCAGACGCCGGCCTGGAACCGCGCCGGAACTACTTCGTGGTCCTGGATGAGCTGTGGCGGGCGCTGCGCTCCGGCAAGGGCATGGTGGACCGGGTGGACGCCCTGACCCGCTTGAACCGCTCGGTAGGTGTCGGGCAGATCATGATCTCCCACACCATGTCCGACCTGCTGGCCTTGCCGGCGGAAGAGGACCGGATGAAGGCCCGCGGATTCGTGGAACGTTCCGGCATGGTGATCTGCGGCGGCCTGCCCGCTTCGGAGATGCCGCTGCTGACCTCAGCCATTCCGTTGTCTCGGCAGGAGCAGCAGAAGCTCATCTCCTGGCAGGACCCGCCCGCCTGGGACTCCCGCGGGGTCGACGTCGAACCCCCGGGCCGGGGGAAGTTCCTCATCAAGGTCGGCGGCCGCCCGGGGATCCCCGTCCGGATCGGGCTCACCTCCATCGAGCAGGACGAGGGACTGAACGACACCAACACCCGATGGGCTAAACCCGAAACGCTCATGGAACCTGCCGCTCCGCAGCTGCCCGTGGAAGCGGGAACACCGTGAGTGCACCGAACCGCAAAGGAATGGGCCTCGGAGATGCCCTGCTGGTCTGGTTGGCTATCGGCTTCATCGTCGTCTTCGGCGGCGGCACTTACGCCGCCGTCCACCTGGGCTCCTGGATGGCCGACATCGCCGCACCCCCCGCCCAGCCCGTTGATCTGATCGCCGGACTCATCAAGGGCCGGGTGCCCTGGCCCGTCCAGTCCACCGTCGCCGCCGCGATCATGGCCGGCATGGTCCTGGTCCTGGCCCTCGTCGTGCTGCTGGCCTGGAAGAAAGGAGCATCCAAGCGTGCCCGGGTCGACAAGGCCGCCCGGTACCTCGGGCGCGGCAAATCCCTCGCCGCGTTCTCCGAGAAAGGCGCCCAAGCCACCGCCGAACGACTCGGCGTGAACGACACCCCGGGCATCGTGGTGGGCAAAGTCGTCTCCACCGGCCAGACGTTCATCCAGTCCTGGGAAGACCTCAGCATCGACATCTGGGGACCCCGGACCGGTAAGTCGACCTCACGGGTCATGCCCGCGATCCTGGACGCACCCGGCGCTGTCGTCTCGACCTCGAACAAGCGCGACGTCGTCGACGGCACCCGCGGCGTCCGGATCCTCACCGCACCGGTGTGGGTGTTCGACCCCCAGAAAATCGCCCAGGAAGAACCGGACTGGTGGTGGAACCCCCTCTCCTACGTCACCGACGAAGAGAAGGCCTACAAACTCACCCAACACTTCGCCGTCGGCTCCCGCCTCCCCGGTTCCAAACCGGATGCCTACTTCGACCCGAAGGCCGAAGACATCCTCTCCTCCTACTTCCTCGCCGCCGCGCTCGGGGAGCTGCCCATCACCCAGGTGTATCTGTGGGTGACGGAGCAGGTCAGCCAGGAACCCATCGAAATCCTCAAAGACCACGACTACGAGCTGCAATACAAGGGCCTGGAGTCCACCCTGAAACTCGCCGACAAACAACGCGACGGCATCTTCGGCACCGCCGAGAAAATGATCCAGTGCCTCAAGTCCACGAACACCCTGCGCTGGGTCGCCCCGGCCCGCGGCGCCTCCGTGGCCACGGATCCCCGCCGCCGGTTCAACCCGCACGACTTCGCCGCATCCCAGGAGACGATCTACATCCTCTCCAAGGAAGGAGCCGGCTCCGCCGCCCCGCTCACCACCGCCCTGACCGTGGCCATCGCAGAAGCCATGGAGGAACGGGCCGAACGCAGCGGCGGACGACTGCCCAAACCTGCGCTGTTCGCCCTCGATGAGCTGGCCAACGTCGTCCGCTGGGCCGGACTGCCGGACCAGTTCAGCCACTACGGCTCCAAGGGCCTGATCGTCATGGCCATCCTGCAGTCCTGGTCCCAGGGCGTTGAACTGTGGGGGGAGGCGAACATGCGCAAAATCTGGTCCGCCGCGAACGTCAAGGTCTACGGCGGCGGCGTCGCCGAAGAAGGCTTCCTCCGGGCACTCTCGGACCTCATCGGGGACTACAGCTACACCAACATCTCCATCTCCTCCGGCAAAACCGGCTCCAGCCGTTCCCGGCAGGAGGGCAAGGAACGTATCTTCGACGTCTCCAACCTCGCTGAACTCGACCGAGGCCGCGCCGTCGTTCTCGCCTCCGGGGCACCGGCCACCCTCGTCCGGACCCTGCCCTGGTACACAGGGGCCCACCAGGAGGACGTCGAAGCGTCCATCAAGGCCCACAGCCCCCGCCCCGAGGAACCGGCCGCACCGGTAGCAGCCGGGCCGGTGGCCAATCCCTGGGTCACGACGTAGGGGGCTCTGCCATGGACAGCAATATCGGACGATTCAGCTCCGCCCCCGACACCGGCGACACGGAGCCGTCTGCCGAAAGGCCGGCGGAAGAGCAGAAGCCCCCGGAACTGGTCTACGGCTCAGCCGAGGAGTTCCTGCACGAGCAGCTCCTGCCCACCTACGTCCGCGACGTCGACGGCCGCGCCGCCAAATGGTGCCTCGAATGGTACTTCCACCCCGAAGCACTCTCCCGAGTGGAAGCGCTCTGGCGGGCATGGGAACACCTCAGACTCGACGGGGCCACGGGAATCAGTGTCTGGTGGAGGGATCACGCGGACCACCATATGAGCGTGCTCCTGGACCCGCGCGGCCCGTTCTACAAATGCGATATGCAAAAACACCGGGACCCCGAACACCTCGAACCCAAAAAGGCACCCGAAGGCTGGTTCCCCGATGTCCGGACCATCCAGCCATGACCCGGCCCGCCCGACCGTACGGAAGGTCGATCCGAGCCAGAAACGAACACTTGAGATGAAGCCCCCAAATATGCCACAGGCTGTGGCACAAAAGACCTTGTCCGGCAGGCGCAATTCAAGGCCCAGCGTGTGGTGAACAGCGCCATGATCGAGCTGGCGGACGAACGATCCTGGACCTACAGGCCAACGAGGTCTGGGACAACAAGTTCCTTGACAGGCTGGCGCGTGACCTGCGGTCGGAGTTCCCGCACCTGAGGGGCTTCTCCCGGACGAACGTCTATAACATGCGTGCGTTCGCGGCCGCATGGACCGGCCTGAACCAATTGTCCAGACGCCGTCTGGACAATTGAGCTGATCCATAACGTCACGCTCCTGAACAAAATAAACGACCACGAACTGCGACGCTGGTATGCCTCCAGAGCCGTAGCCCGGGCGCAGCTCGCACCCGTCACGGACAACCGCTTGTGGGACACGGCCACCGGCCGCGACATCGAACGAGTCCACGAAACCGCCACCGTATGGAAAGACCACGACCCTACAGCCCGCAGCGCCGCCGACACCATCCGCGACCAAGTACGGTAACGCTTCGGCCTGAACGTCAACAACCCGAAGACCGGAATCGTCAGCTACCCGAGGCGCTGCGCACCAGGAAGCCGACATGAACTACGGCCAGGCCGAACGCCGCCAACACCTAGCAGCCAGCCTCGACGGCGTCGCCGACAAGGAAGCTGTCTAGGCACGACTCACCGCCGACCAGGACCAAGCCACCCGACTAAAAATGGGGAGGTCTATCCCTATTCCTTTGAATGCTTATACCTAGGATGAAGTCTGTGACTGTTTCCCGAGAAGTTGACCTACCAGGCGGCTACGCCCTTTTGCTCAAGGAGCTCAAGAAGACCGTTCGAGGGGCAAGAACTAAAGCACTTCGAACAGTCAACATTCAGCTGATCGAGTTGTATTGGACCATCGGCTGCGGTGTGCTCAAGGAACAACGGGACCAAGGCTGGGGTAGCGGTGTCATCCGCCGCCTCTCCGAGGACCTTCGGGCGGAGTTCCCCGACATGAAAGGCCTATCTGCCCGGAACATTCAATACATGACCACATTCGCCGGTGCCTGGCACCACAGCCCAATTGCGCAACAGCCTGTTGCGCAATTGCCGTGGGGCCACATCACCGTCCTGCTGGACAAACTCACTGAGCAGGAAAGCCGACTCTCCTACGCGGCGGCAGCAGTCGAACACGGGTGGTCCCGAAACGTCCTGCTGAACATGATCATGAACCGGGCACTGGAAAGGACCGGCACCGCGCCGTCGAACTTTACGCAACAGCTTGTTGCGCAGGATTCGGAACTCGCCCAGCAAATCGCCAAGGATCCGTACAACTTCGAGTTCTTGGGCCTGTCCGGCGCTGTTGCCGAGAGAGACCTCGAACTGGCCCTCACCAGCCGCATCACCGAAACCCTGCGTGAACTGGGACCGGGATTCTCGTTCGTTGGCCGGCAAGTTCACTTCGACGTCGACGGAGATGACTACTTCATCGACATGCTGTTCTTCCACATGGACCAAAACCGGTATGTAGTCATTGAACTCAAAACCGGCAAGTTCCAACCCGAATACGCCGGCAAACTTAACTTCTACGTCGCCCTCGTCGATGACATGCTCCGGCGAGAGCACCACAACGAAACAATCGGAATCCTCATTTGCGGCACCAAAAACGACCGCAGCGTCCGCTACAGCCTTGGCCGCGCGTCCTCTCCGATGGCCGTCTCCGCGTACACCTATGACAAGCTCCCTGCAGACGAGAAGCGGGCTCTGCCCAATGAAGGGCATGTTGTCGCCGCTCTAGAATGGGCCGAGCCTGGCGAAGGACCAGAGGAATGATTGCTCCAGCCACGCTAGTGCTTCCCCGCGCCTAGTCATGAGCACAGCGTAGCCCGAGGTGCAGATTCCGCTGAGGATGTGTCAGCTTGGGCCCTATGACTGGCCCTTGAGGTGTCAGGAAACCCGACCTGCGATCCTAATCTGACGCTGTTGGGCTGCACCGCCTGACGTCAGGTTGGGGTGTACTTCATCCGGGCAGGGATGGGTGCTTTGATGCAAATGAAAAACGGGCGTATTGAAGCACACTGCTTTTGCTCGAATACCGGCCTATGTCACATCAATGGGCTCAGCCGCCCGTTCGGGTGCGGCTTGATTTGTTCGGTTGGCGGTGATGATGATGGCCAGGCCAAGGAGGGTGAGGGTTGCGCTGGTGAGGAAGATGCCGCGTTGACCGATTGTGGTGAGGGAGCCTGCGGCGATGATGGGCCCGGATACGATGGCGCCGATCCGTCGGGTGTTCATGTACAAGCCGGTGGAGAGCCCGGGCCGGGGAATCATCTTCTGGAACAGCGGCAGACCGACGCCGGCGATTCCTGCGAAGGACCAGGCGTTCAGCAGTTGCAGAACGAGCAACATTAGGGGGCCGGTTACTACGCTTAGACCGAGGTAGTAGCCGATTCCTGCGATGCAGCTGGTGGCGAGCAGGCCGAGCTGGGAATAGCTGGTGAGGCGGCTGACAAGAAGCAATGCCGGGACCTCAAGGGCCGCGGCAACACCGAGGGCGATGCCGGCCCACATTACATCCATTTTGAGGGTCTCTGTCACGTAGACGGTCATGATCGTCATGGCGGTGGCGTTGGTGGCCTGCAGCAGGATGAAAGCGGCAACGATCAGCACCACACGAAGGCGTCCGACGGGCGGCTCCTCTGCGGTAGAGGCCGGGGGGACCTGTTGGCTCCCTGCAGCAGTGGCGGCGCCGGCTGCGTTGCGGGCCTTGATCATCATCGCGGTGGTGGCGATGTTGATGACGGCGACTGCGGCGATGGCCAGCAGCATGGCGCGGTTGCCAAACCAGCCCATGATGAAGGTTGCCACCGGTGGGCCTGCCACCCAGGCCACCGAGATGATCGCCCGGGTGTTGATGACGGCGGACGGGCCGGCGCCTGAGTGTCGGAGGTGGGCGAACAGCATTGAGCTGCCCACCCCCGCCGGGCCCCCGATCAGCACGAGGGCGATGGTAGCGGCCGGCAGTGTGGTGGCGAAACCCAGGACTACGGCCAGCAGCAGCGTCAGCGCGCGGGTCCTTCACCGTGCCGCCGATCATCGCGTTGGTGATGGACCATGTGCCCGCCGAACGCGCCGGAACGGCCAGCGGCGTCGTCAACACGGCCCGGCAAGTGGGAGGTTCCCTCGGCGTCGCGATCTTCGGCGCAGCCCTCGCCGGGCAGGGCTTCATGGAAGGGCTGCGCGCCAGCCTCGGGTGGACCGCGCTGATCCTCGTCATTCTCGTCTTTGCCTCCCTGAGCCTTCGCCACGATCAAAGGAAAGCAGCATGAAACTCATCGATCCAGCACCTACTGCAAAGGCCGGCCGCCGTCGAAGCTGCCCTCGCCGCCGGCTACCGCCACCTGGACACGGCCGCCTCCTACGGCAACGAAGCGGCCGTCGGCGCGGCGATCAAAGCGTCCGGGATCGCCCGCGATGAGCTCTTCGTCACCACCAAGCTCTGGATCCAGCACGCTCCCACCGGCAACGTCCAGGACGACACCAGGCGCGCCTTCCACAACTCACTGGACCGCCTGGGCCTGGACTACCTGGACCTGTACCTGATCCACCAGCCCCTCGGTGACTACTACAGCGAATGGCGCGCCATGCAGAACATCAACAAGGAAGGCCTTGCCCGTGCAATCGGCGTCTCGAACTTCCACCCCGACCGCCTGGTGGACCTCATCGACCACAATGAAATCGTCCCCGCCGTCAACCAGATCGAAACCCACCCCTTCCACCAGCGCGCCGCCGAGCAGGAGCTGATGCGTGGCCGCGGCGTCCAGATCGAGTCCTGGGGGCCGTTCGCCGAAGGTCGCAATAACCTGTTCACCGACCCGCTGCTCACCGAAATTGCCGAGGCACACGGAAGGTCCGTGGCCCAGGTGGTGCTGCGGTGGCTCATCCAGCGGGACGTCGTCGTCATTCCCAAGTCCGTCCGCCCCGAGCGCATGGCGCAGAACCTCGACGTCTTCGGCTCCACCCTGACCGAGGAACAGATGGGCAAGATCTCCACCCTGGACACCGGTGCCAGCCTCTTCTTCGACCACCGCGACCCCGCCATGGTGAGCTTTGCCAGCCTTCTGGCACGAAACAAACAAAATACCATTGACCCCCGACGGAAGTCAGAATACTCTTAGGTATCTGAAGGCTAATCGGTATCTCAGTTGAGATTGGCCTAAGCGAGGTCGTCGGCTGAACAGCAGACCCCGAAAGACCCATAGGCGATACGACAACGAAGTCATTAGAAGGCAGACAACACAATGCAACAGGGCATCAGGAGAGCCGATAGAACGGGCATCCATGGCGAGAGATCTTCTGAAGACCTCGGCGACACAGGGCGGTACAGCGTCCCTGCGAACATGCCCGACCGCAATACATTAAGGACAACAAACATGAGTAAATTCCGTCTCTTCTCCGATCCATACGAGCTCGGACCCGGACGCTGCGCACAAATTTGGACCGTTGACATCACCACTGGTGAGACCTCGCTGCTCCACACCTCTTTTGATGTTCATTTGGAAGCTCCAAACTGGGCGCTTGACGGAAAGACCCTCATTCTCAGTGGAAACGGCAAATTCTGGTCGATTGACGCAGTTGGTGGCGACCTGAAGGCGATCCCGGTGGATGATCTGCCGCCTGTGACAAATGACCACGTCCTCGAGGCTGATGGCCGCACGCTGCTCGTCACGGCCCTTGATGGCCAGATTTATCGTGTTCCGCTCACCGGTGGTACGGCGGTGCCCGTGACCAGAGCCCCTGACCTGTCCCATTTCCTTCACGGAATCAGCCCTGATCAAATGAGCCTGGCCTACGTGGAGTTTCCGTTTCCCGACTTCAGCCGTCCCAGTGAGCTCGTGGTTATGAGCGTGGACGGTACCGATCGTCGCGTTCTGGCAACCGGCGAGGGCCACTGCGATGGACCGGAGTTCACACCGGACGGTGAATGGATTCTGCTCAACAGCGAGGCGTTCTCCGACGTGCCCGGTCATGCTCAGATCGCTCGTATCCGCCCCGATGGAAGCGGGTTTGAGCGACTAGTCGAATCAGAGCGCGTCGATTGGTTCCCTCACATTTCACCGGACGGGGAGCTGGCGAGCTACCTCAGCTACCCGGAAGGAACCCTCGGGCACCCGGCAGATCTGCCGGTCGTCATCAAGGTTGTCCGCACTAGCGACTGGTCCCGTCCATTCATGGAGATCGATCTCTTCGGTGGACAAGGCACCATCAACGTGAACAGCTGGGATCCTACCGGCACCAAGTTCGCCTTCGTGGCCTTCCCGACCGACCCGTCGGGGGAACCCATCTCCCGACTGTACGACAGCTCGCGACAGCCCGATCCGGCCCCGAGCAAATAACAATCTCCGCCCAATAAAACCGTTCTCACAATCGTCGCTTCAAAGGAGAAGATGAATGTCCACAATACCCAATGGCAGTACACCTCTGGCTGAGGAACCACCGCGCACTCGCAAGAACGTCCTGGCACGCCTGTCCGTGATGATGCTCTTGCAGTACGCCACATTCGGCGCGTGGTGGGCAACTTTCGGGCTCGTCCTGATCACGAACAACCTCGGAGCGACCATCGGCACTGCCTTCACTCTGGCAGCAGTCGCCGCGATGGTCTCCCCGCTTTTCACCGGTGCGATCGCCGACCGGTACTTCTCATCGCAGAAGGTCCTGGGTGTCCTGCACATCGGCGGCGGCTTGGTCATGTTGGTCCTCGGACCGCTGGTCCTGGCCCAGAATGCTGTCGGAGTGCTTGTTGCAATACTCGTTTACATGCTGATCTTCATGCCCACGGGGTCGCTGACGAGCAGCATCGTCTTCGCCCACCTTCCGGCGCACTCGACGATCTTCCCGTTCATCCGAGCATTCGGAACTGCCGGGTGGATCATCGTGGGTCTCTTTGTCGGACAGTCTGGCCTCTCAGCAAGTACGACGATCTTTACCATCGCAGGAGTCATGTCCTTTGTCACCGCCATCTATTGCTTCACTCTTCCCAAGACGGCGCCTCCGCAGCGCGGTGCCAAGTTCGCTTGGGGAGATGTAGTTGGCGCTGGTGCATTCCATCTGTTCCGTAACAGGTCGTTCGTTATTCTCACGGTCAGCATCTTGCTCGTCAGCGTACCGATCTCCATCTACAACGCCTTTGGCGCCGCGTATCTCGGAGTTGCAGGCGTGCCAAACGTGGCATCAGTCATGACTATCGGACAGGCAGCAGAGCTGGCATTCCTGGTCCTCGTGCCCCTCGTATTGCGTCGATTCTCGATCAAGTCAGTGCTCCTGGCCGGTCTCCTCGCATGGGTGCTGAGGGCGGGATTGTTCCTCATGATGACTGACGGAAACCTATCGCTCGCCATTGTCATTGTCGCCCTTCACGGCGTTACGAACGACTTCTTCCTCATGGTCACGTTCATTTACGCAAACGAAGTCGCCCGTGAGAATGCCAGACACCAGGTCCAGGCGCTGATGCTCTTCATCGCTTTCGGAGTCGGCAACTTTGTCGGTGCCTGGGTCGCGGGAGAATTCTACAATTCATTGGTAGCCGGCGCCGTTTCTGTGGCTGGGTGGGCTCCCATGTGGTACTTGACGATGGCACTGACAGGCTTTGCCGCAGTCCTCATGGTTTTGTTCTTCCGCTCGCCAGAACGAAAGAGGATCGAGGATTTCCCAGCTGAAACGCTGGCCCCACTCCTAGGTGACGAAAGCACACGTCGTATCTAGGAAAATCGCGCACCAAACATTCTAATTATCTGTATTCAAGGAAAGGCGACTGTAATGCCAGTCAACGTGGGCCTGATCGGCTGTGGAGTCATAAGCAAGGTCTATCTCAATAACCTCCAGAACGTCTTCGACGCCACCAATGTGACCGTGGTTGCCGATGGCAGGCTGGAGCGGGCGCAGGAGCGTGCCGCAGAATTTGAGGTGCCGACTGCCCTTGATTCCATTCCTGACTTGCTTTCAAGGGATGACGTCGAGATCGTCGTCAACCTCACGGCCCCGGCCCAGCACTTTGAAATTTCGAAGGCAGCACTCCTCGCCGGCAAAAACGTCTACACCGAAAAGCCTCTTGCACTAACGCTGCAGGAGGGCGTCGAACTCACAAGGCTGGCCGAGGAACGCGGTCTGCTCATTGCCTCCGCACCCGACACCATCCTCGGTGACGCCATTCAGACGGCACGACACGCCATCGATGCCGGCTGGATCGGAAAACCCTTCGGGTTCACCGGCCATGCGCTCTGGGCGGGTCCGGCTAGTTGGCACCCTTCGCCGGAGTTCCTGTACCAGCCAGGCGGAGGCCCGATCTTAGATAACGCGCCCTACACGATCGCGGCGTTGGTATATCTGCTGGAAGCCAGTTTCCGGAGAGTCGCGACTTTTGGCTCTCGTCCCTTCAAGGAACTCACGATTGGGAGCGGGCGAAAGGCGGGCCAGAAGTTCCCCGTGGGCTTGGATACCTTCGTCGCATCTGCACTTGAGATGGATGGCGACATCGCCGGGAGCATGCTTCACTCCATGAGCGTCCCGCATACGAAGCTTGGGGATCCTCGGCAAAAGGACATGGGTATCGAGATATACGGAACGAACGGCACGATTATCTTGCCCGGACCGGCATTCCACGATGGTGCTGTGCTTTTCCGCTCCAAGGAGGCCGGTGAATGGTCTGAGCTTCCGTCGCTATACCCTCACCTACGGGACGTTCGAGGACTCGGGGCAGTCGAGCTCGCGAGCTCCCTCCTTGAGAAGCGGGCACCTCGAATAGACGCAAAGTTTTCCCTGCATGTCTTCGAGGTGCTGACCCAAATGGTGGAAGGCAACGATAGCAAGCTTGTCCACAACATCGGCAGCAGCGTGGGCCCACGTGGCGCAGGAGTCCCGATTGGCCTCGAACCTGGCCAGTTTGCCTGACAGCTTAGACGGCCGCCGCTGCGGCGGCGACACATCTCGCTCACGCTAAGGCGTAGTCGCAGCCTGCGCGAGTGGACGAGGAACACCGTACGAGGTGCAGACCAAGCTGCTTCCGACGAGGGCCGGTACGACGTCGTGGCCTCCGCATCTGCATAGGGATCTTCCGGGGTCGTTCACACCCCGAGCGACCAAACAAGCGAAACGAAACCCTGTGTGACGCCCCTTTTTGTCCTGGTTCCGGCCACTGGCAAAAAGGGGCAAGGGATCCGTCGCGACGGTCACGCAATTGGCGCCACCTGGCCGCTACCTAGCACTACAAAGTGCAGGACTACTCACCATCCTGGACGGCTCAAAGCAGAGTCGTCCGCCGCATCACACTGACGTGGAGCGGCCGACAACGCGGCAGCGGTGATGGAATTCCCCCGGGGGGGCCCTTAACATCGCCGAGGTGAGCATGGTAGCCAGCTTTTTTGACTACTCACTCGAGGTCACAGGCACGGCGGGAACGATCGCGATAGGCCCCTCCGACACCCGGGTACTCCTGCGCCAGGGACCTGACGGCGTATGGACCGAACAAGAGACCAGCCCGGCCTTGGCCGACACTTTCGACCAGTGGGTGAAGCCGTCGCGACGGGCGACATCGACCCCGACCACCTGACCACCGCCCTCCGGGTTACGCAGATTATTGAGGCTGCCGACGAGTCCGCTGAAAGCGGTCACGTCGTGGCACTTGACGCCCTGCCAGCACCGACCATTTGAAGTCCGCATCCTCACTCTAGGAAACAGCAATGAACTCACACGAAACCACCCCCGGCCAGTCCCCGTTGGGTGTGGCGATGATCGGTTACGCGTTCATGGGCAAGGCCCATTCGAATGCCTGGCGGAACGTAGCCAGCTTCTTCGATGTCCCGGCCTTCGAACGGCGCGTCCTGGTCGGCCGCGACCCTGCCGGGGTGGCCGAGGCCGCGGCGAAGTACGGTTGGGCTGAGTCCGCGACCGACTGGCGCGAGGTGATCGCCCGGGATGACATCCACATCGTGGATATCTGCGCGCCGGGCTTCATGCACGCGGAAATCGCGATCGCCGCCTTGGCTGCTGGCAAGCACGTCCTGGTCGAAAAGCCGCTGGCCAACACCCTCGCCGAGGCCGAAGCCATGACTGCGGCCGCAGCGGCTGCCCGGACCCACGGGGTGCAGTCGATGATCGGGTTCAACTACCGCCGGGTCCCGGCCCTGGCCCTGGCCAGGGAGCTGATCGCGGAGGGTCGGCTCGGCACCATCCGGCACGTGCGTGCCGCGTACCTGCAGGACTGGCTCAGCGATGCCGAATCGCCCATGACCTGGCGCCTGCGGAAAGAGACCGCCGGATCGGGCGCCCTGGGCGACATCGCCTCCCACGCCATCGACCAGATCCAGCACCTCACCGGTGAAATTGTCACCGAGGTGACCGGCACGTTGAGGACATTCGTCACCGAGCGGCCCGGCCCGCACGGCCTGGAAGACGTGACCGTCGACGACGCCGCATGGGCCACCCTGGGACTGACCGGGGACATCAGCGCTTCGGTCGAGGCCTCCCGGGTTGCCACCGGGCAAAAGAACAGTCTTCGCGTCGAAGTCTACGGCTCACTCGGGTCGCTGACGTTCGACCTGGAATCGCTAAACGAGTTGTTGTTCCTGGACGCCAGCCTACCCGTGCGCGAGCAGGGCTTCCGCCGGATCCTGGTCAGCGAACCCGAGCATCCCTACGTTGACGGGTGGTGGCCGCAGGGCCACGTCATCGGCTGGGAACACACCTTCACCCACCAGGTCCGCGACTTCCTCCTGGCGGTCGGTGCCGGAACCGAGCCGTCGCCGTCGTTCGAGGACGGCCTCCAAGTCCAGCGTGTTCTGGCCGCCGTCGAAGAATCGGCTAACGACAAGAGCACCATCACCGCTGTTCGGTAACGCCAATACATCACTCGCTGCGTCATGAAATAAAAGGAGCCCTGACATGCCCCGCCCTTACACCCTGTTCACCGGCCAGTGGGTCGATCTGCCCTTCGAGGAGGTGGCACGCCTGGCCTCCGGCTGGGGCTACGACGGCCTGGAAATCGCCGTGTCCGGTGACCACCTGGACGCCTGGCGCTGGGACGAACCCGGCTACGTCGAGGCAAAGCTCGCCGTGCTGGAGAAGTACAACCTCAAGGTCTGGGCCATCTCCAACCACCTCAAGGGCCAGGCCGTCTGCGATGACCCGATCGACTTCCGCCACGAAGCGATCGTCGGGTCCACGGTCTGGGGCGACGGCGATCCCGAAGGCGTCCGCACCCGCGCCGCCGAGGAAATGAAACACACCGCCCGCCTCGCCAAGGCACTCGGCGTGGACACCGTCGTCGGCTTCACCGGCTCCTCCATCTGGCAGTACGTCGCGATGTTCCCGCCGGTGCCGGAAAAGGTCATCGAGGCCGGCTACCAGGACTTCGCCGACCGCTGGAACCCCATCCTGGACGTCTTCGACGAATGCGGGGTCCGGTTCGCCCACGAGGTCCACCCCTCCGAGATCGCCTACGACTACTGGACCACCGTCCGGACCCTCGAGGCGATCGGCCACCGCGAAGCCTTCGGCCTGAACTGGGACCCGTCCCACTTCATGTGGCAGGGCATCGACCCCGTCTCCTTCATCTGGGACTTCAAGGACCGGATCTACCACGTCGACTGCAAGGACACCAAGCTGCGCCCCACCGGCCGGAACACCGTCCTGGGCTCGCACCTGCCCTGGGGCGACCCGCACCGCGGCTGGGACTTCGTCTCCGCCGGACGCGGGGACGTGCCATGGGAATCGTCCTTCCGCGCCCTGACCGCGATCGGCTACAACGGGCCCATCTCGGTCGAATGGGAGGACGCCGGCATGGACCGGCTCCACGGCGCCCCCGAAGCCCTCGCCGCCCTCAAGAAGTTCGACTTCCCGGCCTCGAACACCTCCTTCGACGCCGCCTTCAAACAGGACTAAAGCCTTGACCAACCAGGACTAGAGCGTTGCCCGTAGAACTCGGTGGCCCTTGGGAGAACTCCACCATCACAGAAGCGCAGATCTACCTTCAACGCGCCTCATTCTGACCTCAGTTTCGGAACCATTGATCGCTCACCTGCCAATTAGGAGACCACCCATGACTGAACCAACTAGCGCTTCCCACTCCTCCTGCGCCGTTGTGTCCACGGATACTGCTGCCCGTTTCGCCAAGCAGTTTGCCTCCCACTTTGGTCGAAAAACCGAGGTTGGCCTCGAGAACGGGCGTGAAGCCGAAGTTCGCCCTGAAAGCGACGGGCCCCGCCTGGTCCTGGCCTTCGGCAGCTGCCTGCTCGTACCCCGGAACGAGGCATTGGAACTGTACGCCGAGGCCGACACCACTGCAGGACTGGAGCGGGTACAGAATGTGGTGGGTTCCCACCTTGAGCAGTTCGGCCAACGCCAAGGACTTTCCATCCACTGGTCACCATCGGCATATACGGGGTCGATCGGTTAACGGTTTACGGCGCCGTGCGTTGCGACTCCAATCAGAGACTGCAGTGCACCAGGGGACGGGCCGATAATTCGGCTGCTCGTCTGGTCTTGGGTGAGTAGAAGCGATGGGCCGAACGAACTGCCTCACCGGCTCCAGGGAAGCGGGCGTCGTCGGGGCTTCGGATGGTGCGCGTCTACTCAGTCCTGGGCGAGCGAGTCGAGCGGCATGACTGCGCCGTTCGCCGCGGAGCGGTAGGCAGCTTCGATGGCCGCACTCAGTTCAACCCCGAGGACCACGTTCTCCGACGCGGTGGTTCCGGACTGGATGTGGGCTACCCATTTGGTGAATGCTTTGGGGTACGAACCTGCTGGAATGTCCTGAAGTTCCCAGCCCGTTGAGCCTGGGCCGGGCAAGTTGCTGCGGACATACAGCTTGCCGTCAGGGCCGTCTCCTGACGACGACCGATGGGAACCTGCCTGGCGCCCTCGCGCGATAAGTTCCCCGATTCCGTCCACGCTGAAGAGAAGGCTTCCCTACGTGCCGTGGGCCTCGATCGAGAAAAGGCGTGTAGGCGGAAACGTAGCTCGTCTCTGCGACGCCAATGGCGCCGTCGGGGTAATGAAAGGTGACGACCGCGTTATCCTCGACGTCCCGGCGGGTGACATAGCCCAGGGCGGCGCTTACGCTCTTTGGACGACCCATGAAATGGCTGATCAGGTAGACCGGATGGCATAGGAGATGAGTGCCCCGCCCATAGATTCGTTGACGTTGTAGAACCGTTCCGGCAAGAGCCCGCCGGGATGTTCCTTGGTCGGCACCCCGAGAGGTTGCCCATCGCGGATGCGCACCTGTGTGATGGTACCGAGCAGGCCGCGCTTAAGGATGTTGCTTATCGCCTCTGTGTAGGCCTCATCCAAGCGCCACATCGAGACCACGAACGTAACCCCGGATGCTTGGACCTCGCGAACAATCTCCACAGTCTCTTCCAGAGTCGCCGCGATCACTTTTTCAGTGAAAATGTGCTTTCCAGCTCGGGCGGCGGCGATGATGACGTCCTTGTGAGCACTGGTCGGCGTGCCGACGACGACAGCATCGATCCCAGGCTCTGCAAGCAGTTCAGCGAGATCCTCATAGAAGTC
>NZ_JAHHZS010000045.1 GCF_022606295.1 Arthrobacter bambusae | reverse complement strand
GGGGGGGGGGGGGGGGGGGGGGGGGGGGGGGGGGGGGGGGGGGGGGGGGGGGGGGGGGGGGCGGGGGGGGGGGGGGGGGGGGGGGGGGGGGGGGGGGGGGGGGGGGGGGGGGGGGGGGGGGGGGGGGGGGGGGGGGCCAGGGGGGGGGGGGGGGGGGGGGGGGGGGGCCCCCCCCCCCCCCCGGCGCGCGCCGCAAGGCGGCGTCTTCTTTCACGGTGGTGCTCACTGGTTTGCCGACGCCCTGTCGAGGGAGGCCTGGGAGTCCTTCTGGGCTTTGGCCAGCGCAGACTTGAGGTTGGCCTCATTGAAGCTGCCATTGCCAAGATCGGGGCGGGACTGAACCACGACGTTGGTCATCGCCAGCTGGATGTCGCCCCACGCGCCGGTGAACGGTGTGGTCTTGGACTTGGACGCTGAATCAATGATCGGCGCCAGCGAAGGATCCGCATCCTGGACCTTCTTTGCGGCCGCAGCGTTGGTGGGAAGATCTCCGAACAGTTTGTTGTAGTTGACCTGCTCGTCTTCACTGGTGAGCAGCTTGATGTAAGCAGCCGCGAGGTCCTGGTTCTGCGAGTATTTGGCAATCACCAGGTTGTCGCCGGAAATGATGGAGCTGACCGGCTGGCCACCGGACGGCGCGGAAGTCTGTCCCGGCGGCACGGTCGGCATCACGGCGTAGGCGTATTTACCCTTCACGGCGGAGGCATCGAAAGTGACCTTTGTTGATGCGGTGGTCATCAACATCATGGCGGACTTGCCCGCGGCGAAGTCAGCGGCAGCCTGGGTATCGTTCCAACCGACGGCGGCCGGGTTGACCACCTTGTCCTTGGTGAGCCAACCGAAGTACGTTTCGTAAGCCTGGAGCACGGTGGGGTCATCGATGCGGGCAGTCTTTCCGTCCACCAAGGGGTTGCCCGACTGGTTGGCCATGGCCCAGGCAAACTTCCACGGCGTGTAGTTGTCCGCGTATCCGGTCGCGAACCCGTAGGTGGATCCGGTGGTCAGCTTCTTGGCCTGGTCCAGCAGACCGTCCCAGGTGTTAGCAGGCTTGTCCAGCCCGGCCTTCTTGAACATTTCGGTGTTGTAGGCCAGAACGTAGGGCCTGGAGGTAAACGGGACGCCCACTTCATTCTGGGTGTCCGGCCCTGAAATTCCCAACGTCGCGGGAACGAAGCGGTCGCGGCCGCCTACCTTGTTCCACATATTCGAGTCGAACTTGACGAAGGCGTCTGTTGAGTACGCGGTCGGAGTGAAGGTGGTACCCACTGCGTAGACGTCCGGGCCCTGGCCTGCGACCACAGAGGTCTGGATCTTCGAGAGCTCATCGTTGGCGCTGGCGAACGTCTCGAATTTCAGGTCGGCGCCGGTCTGCTTCTTGAATGCATCGGCTATGTGGGCCTGCCAGGCCTTGAACTGATCGGACTTGTTGGTGTTGGCACCGACCAGGACATCCAGGGTCTTGCCTTGGCCGTTGGGGGCGCCCCCGCTCGCGCTCGACGAGCCGTTGTCGGCACCGCAACCGGTTACCCCTAGTGCTCCCAGCGAAACGAGAACGACCGCGCCAATAAGTCGCGTCCTTGAGTTGTTCATGTCTTTCTTATGCTCCTCGTTGAGTCGCCCCGAAATCCTCGGGGGAACCGGCCACACAGACCGGATGTTAGCTGGAACACTATGACAGTTGCTGCAACAAGTGCAACGGTTGCCAAAAATTGCCATAGTTGCTTTTGGGGATTGGCCTGTCACAGATGGGAAGGGACATCCCTGATGAGGGAAGATGGACTCTCAGAACGCATTGCGGGGCCGCGAGGGGGCAGCACTATGAGCATTAGCGAGGCCAGCATTGGAACCGGCGCGCTGGGGCGGGGTCCGACTATCAGGGACGTCGCCGCTCTCAGCGGTGTAGCGGCGTCCACAGTCTCGCGGGCTTTGTCTCAGCCGCACCGCGTCAACCAAGCCACCAGGGAACGCATCGAAGCGGCTGCCCGCGAACTGGGATACGTGCCATCCGCATATCCCCGCAGCACCGCCCCGGGAAGGTCCGGAGCCGTCGCCGTCCTGGTTCCGGACATCACAAACCCGTTCTTTTTTGACTTCATCCGCAGCACACAGCATCAGCTCAAGACTGCCGGCTATACCCAGCTGCTTGTCGACACCGAAGAGGATGTCGAACTGGAAGCAAACTACCTGGACGAGTTCCGGAGCTCCGCGGTCGGCTTCCTTCTTCCCGCGACCCGCCTCAGCGACGATCAGCTCATCAGCGCGGCCGCCAAATCCCCTTTGGTGACGTTGAACCGCAGCACACCGGGCGTACCGAGCGTGATCATTGATACCCCTTCAGGGGTCCAGCAGGCCATGGAGCATCTGTTTTCACTCGGCCACAGGGATATTGCCTATCTCGCAGGGCCGCCGAACTCCTGGTCGGACGGCCGGCGGTGGGAGGCCCTGCAGGAGCGATCCGAGTTGTTGGGTATCACCATCCGGCGCCTTGGCCCGTATCACCCGAGTACGCGGTCCGGGGCTGCCGCCGCTGACACCCTGCTCAACAGCGGGGCGACTGCCTGCATCGCATTCAACGACTTGGTTGCCATCGGCGTCCTCGTCCGGCTGAGGGAACGCGGCATCGACGTACCCGATGAAATGAGCGTGGTCGGGTGCGATGACATCTTCGGAGCTGATTTCTGCCAACCGCCCCTGACAACCCTCACGGCCCCGATCGAACAAGCCGGACGGGTCGCAACGGACATGCTCGTCAGCAGGCTTCGACCGGGCCGGTCCCAGATGCGCGTGAAAGTCGAACTCCCCACCCATCTGACGATCCGGGCATCCACGGGCCCACCCCTCCGCCCCGCGAGGTGAACCAGCAACGCGGAGTCACTTACGGCCCATCTGGTGCCGCTGAATGGGCCGTAAGTCCCCGCGTCGCCAGGCGTGCTGACGCTCCGCGATACCCGAGGCCCGCCTGGCGGCATGCTCCCAACGATCGTTTGACCCTGCCATGAGATCGTCAATCCCGCTCATCGCCTGCTTCCCCTGGGTTCAGCACTTTCCTGAGGAATGGCCTTGAAGCTCGCCAATCACCCCGAACACCCTACGATCATCAGCCCACGTAGCAGTTATGACAAGAAAACCCCGCACCTGTCAGGTGCGGGGTTTTCCCGTGGAGAACTATGCGAAGTCCGAGACTGCGGGATCCGGTCCGATGCGGCCTTCGGCACCGCGGTCCAGGCCGTTGATGGCCTCGATGTCGGCCTCATCCAAAGTCACGCCAAGTGCTGCGAAGTTTTCCTGGATCCGGGACTCGGTCACGGACTTGGGGATCACGACGTTGCCGATCGCCAGGTGCCAGGCGATGACCACCTGTGCCGGGGTGGCCCCGTGCCTGGCAGCGATCTGGGCGATGGTGGCGTTCTCAAGGAGCTCGCCGCCTTGGCCCAAAGGCGACCACGCCTGGGTCAAAATGCCCCGGGCAGCAGCGAACTCGCGGAGTTCCGACTGGTTGAAGAACGGGTGCAGCTCGATCTGGTGGATGGCCGGAACAACGCCGGTTTCCTCGATCAGGCGCTGCAGGCCCTCCTTGCTGAAGTTCGAGACGCCGATCGACTTGATGCGTCCGCGCTTCTGGAGCTCGATGAGGGCCTTCCAGGTGTCCACGAACTTGTCCTGCTTGGGCTGCATCCAGTGGATCAGGTACAGGTCAAGGGTTTCCAAGCCGAGGCGGTTCATGGACTCTTCGAAAGCCGCAAGAGTGGACTCGTAGCCCTGGTCCGCGTTCCACAGCTTGGTGGTGATGAAGATTTCCTCGGGCTTGAGGCCGGAGGATGCGATGGCACGTCCCACGCCTGCCTCGTTGCCGTAGATCTTGGCGGTATCGATGTGGCGGTAGCCGGCGTCGAATGCCTGTCGCACCACCTTTTCGGCTACATCGTCCTCAACCTGCCACACCCCGTAGCCGAGCTGGGGAATGGAGTTGCCGTCGTTAAAAGTAAGGTTCGGTGACGAAGTCATGGCTTCCATCCTGCCAGCGCGCACCTGCAGTGGCTACGGATTCCGCGCCTCTAAGCTAGGCGCTTAATAGTTGCCATGTGGGAATAGACGCGCCTGCAGCTACTTTGCCGGCAGGGGTTACGAGCCGGCTTCGGCCCTCAGCAGTCGTTCGGCTTCCTCGACGTGCTCGTAAACGGCTTCGGCGCGTCGTCGCACCGACGCCGCTCCTACCGGGACGGGCCCGACGGCGAGACGCAGCATCGCGGCGGCCTCCGCCGTCGTGGCAAGTGAGTTCCCGGCCTTGGACAAGGCCCGATGGACGCCGGCGAGCGATCCCGGAATATCCAGCCCGTCGCTGGGCGAACGGAGCTGGGCCTCCACGCACACCGCACGTACCCGGGACGACAAGTCCGCGAGTTCGTTGGCAATGACTACGAGTTCGCCGTAGAGCTTTTCGTCTTCGACACCCTCCAGCACTTGGTGATACCGATCCAGGCCACGATGAAAACGGTCGTGGGCACGCCGCCACAATCCTTTGCCGAGTTCAGCGTCATCCTTCCGCCCCTGCCGGACGGCCCCAAAGAAGCCCAACCCAGCGCTCAGAGGTACTGGCCCGGACCGTGGTCCGGATCTTCCACGCGAGCCGGATTGCCGGGTTCCGCTTCTTTGCCGGGAAGGTGGGCACGCTGGGGCTCACCGTTCTCGCCAATAACGACGCCTGGGGCGATCATGGTTCCGGGTGGCAACTGGCGAAGCTGCAACTGGGCAACAGCGTGTTCCCGGGCCGCCTGCTGGGCGGCTATGGCTGTCTGGATTCCATGGAACAATCCCTCGAGCCAACCAACCAGCTGCGCCTGGGCGATCCGGAGTTCAGCGTCGGAGGGCGTGGTGTTTTCAGGGAACGGGAGGCTGATGCGTTCCAGCTCTTCCACAAGTTCCGGAGCGAGGCCCTCTTCCAGCTCTTTGATGGAGCGTTCGTGGATTTCGGCAAGGCGTCCGCGTGCCGCCTCGTCCAAAGGGGCGCTCTTCACTTCTTCGAGGAGCTGGCGGATCATGGTGCCGATCCGCATGACCTTGGCGGGTTCGTCGACGAGGTCCTGCAGGGTGGTGCCCTTCTTGGCGCCAGCCTTCCCGTCGGCCTTGGGACCTGCTTCCGATGTGCTTTGTGCCGCGCCAGCGTCCAAGGTTGTGCCCTCCACCGGGATGTCGTCAAAACTCTCGCCACTGGGTTGAGTGTCGTCCTGATCGCTCATGCGTTCATACTCTCATGGGCCGCAACTCAGCCCAGAGCCTTGACGAGTATTACGCCTTCGTCCTTAGCGAAACCGCATTTTTCATAGAATCCGGTGGCATACAGGTTGGCGGGGACCCAGACCTCCTCCATCCCGTGTTCCCGCATCCACTCCTCCATGACAGCCAAAAGGGACCGGCCGATACCGCGGCGGCGCCACTCCAGATGGGTCCCCATTTCCATGAGGAGCAGTTCGGCCCAGGGGCCGGCGTTTCGGCGGCGCTGAATGCAGCAGTGGAGGAATCCCGCCGTCTCGTCATCGAGCTCGGCCAGCCAAAACAGAACGGCGGGGTCGCCCAAAAAGGAGCGGGCGGCGTCGTACGTCAATGCGCCTGACGGCGCGACGGACGGATCCTCGTCGAACAAGTTATCCGTCTCCGCCAGGCGGATCAGCGCATCGGCGTCGTCGGGGCCGAGCAGCCGGATGCGGACGTCGGCATTCGTCAATGTTTCGATGTCAGCACCTCCCCTGCGGAGCAGTCTATGCGGTGGCTGTCCCGTTTCCGCGGACGGTTCCCATCATGCCGTTGCTGGCGCCATTGGCCTGCTGGACCAGCCTCGCGTCGCACAGATCCAACCAGCGGGCCTCCGCCTCGGCATGGAAGATCAGGGAGTCCAGAACGAGCAGCCTGGCGGTATCCGTGACCCTTTGGTTGGCTGCGACATCCTTGCGGTCTTGGGTGTACACCTGCAGTTGGCGCAGGGAAATCTCACGTTGGGCCTGGATGAGCGCGGGAACATCGGTGCCCGCCGTCGTGACGGCCAGCGCAAGCTTGGTGGCCAGTTCGTTCCTTGGCGGAGCTCCACGATCCACCGCTGTTGTGAACCATCGGCGGATCTCCGCGGTCCCGGCGTCGGTGATGCTGAAAAGCACATGGCCGCGGCCGTCGTCGCCCTCCTTGCGGACCAAAGCGTCGCGCTCCAGACGGTTCAGGGTGGTGTACACCTGCCCGATGTTCAACGGCCAGACGGCTCCCGTGCGTTCCTCGAACGCTGCCCGCAATTGGTAGCCATAGCGAGGTTGCTCCTGAAGCAACGCCAGGATGCTGTACCGGATGGACATACGCCTCCTTCGTGCTGCCGGTTTGGCGGGCGCGGCTAGAGCAGCAGCAGGACTTTGCCCATGTGCTCGCCGGAATCGAAGTATTCGTGGGCTTCGCGGACCCGCGCCAGGGGGAACGACTTGGCCACGAACGGCTTGATCCGGCCGTCGGCCAGCATCGGCCAGACCGATTCGCGGACGGCGTTCATGATGACACCCTTTTCCGCAACCGGCCGCGGGCGCAGCGCTGTGCCGATGATCGCGGCCCGTTTGCTGAGCAACTGGCCGAGGTTGAGTTCTCCCTTGGCACCACCCTGCAAGCCGATCACCACCAGCCGGCCGTAGTCCGCGAGTGCTTCCACGTTCTGCTGCAGGTACTTGGCACCGACGACGTCGAGAATCACGTCCGCGCCCTTGCCGCCGTTTTGTGCCTTGAGGCTTTCGGCGAAGTCTTCTTCCGCGTAGTTGATGGCGATGTCGGCGCCAAGGAAGGCTTTCGCGGTGCCGACCTTTTCAGCCGTACCGGCCGTCGTCGCGACCGTAGCGCCGTACGCTCTGGCGAGCTGGATGGCCATGGTGCCGATGCCCCCAGTAGCGCCATGGATCAGCACCGTCTCACCGGCCTGCAGCTGCGCAGTCATGATGAGGTTCGAGTAAACCGTTGCGGCTACCTCAGGCAAGGATGCGGCGGTGACCAGATCCACGCCGTCGGGCAATCGCAAAACCTGCTCCGCCGGGACAGCAACCTGCTGCGCATAGCCGCCACCCGAAAGCAGGGCCACCACCTTGTCCCCCACGGAAAACGGCTTGCTGACCTCGGGCCCGAACGCGGCAATCCTGCCCGAGACCTCAAGGCCCGGAATGTCGGATGCTCCCGGTGGGGGCGGGTAGAAGCCGCGGCGCTGCTGGACGTCCGCCCTGTTCAGGCCGGCGGCGACGACGTCGATAAGAACCTCGCCGGGGCCGGGAACCGGAGCAGGGACGTCGCGGATTTCCAGAACCTCGGGCCCGCCCGGTTCGGAGATGAAGACGGCTTTCATGGAGTGCTCCCGATCCCTCGCTCAGTGCAGTTGGCTTTTCAGACACCTTAACCGCGTTAATCGCGGCGGCAGGTTTTTGGCGCAGCCAACTCCCTATGAAACACTACTAGGCAGGGAAGGTTGTCCGAGCGGCCTAAGGAGCTGGTCTTGAAAACCAGTGTGCGGTAACCCCGCACCAAGGGTTCAAATCCCTTACCTTCCGCGTGGCGCGACACAGCGCAGCCGAGAGGCCGGTTCATGCGAATCTTCGGATTCCATGGCCGGCCTCTTGTGCATTCACCGGCTGACACCCGGCCAGCTCCCAGCAAACGTTCATCTCTCAGTAACCGGTACTGGCTAGGATCGAACCCATGATTAATATGATCCAGGCCATCATTATGGGCCTGCTGCAGGGAATCACCGAGCTCTTCCCGATTTCCAGCCTCGGCCACAGCGTCATTTTGCCCAAGCTGTTCGGTTGGGGCCTGGACCAGAAGGCGCCGGAATTCCTGAACTTCCTCATAGCCACCCACCTGGCAACGGCAATCGTGCTGTTCTTCTTCTTCCTCCGGGACTGGATCGAAATCGCCAAGGGTCTTGGCCGGTCCATCCGGGACAGGAAGATCGCTCCGTCGGACACGTATGCCAAGCTCGGCTGGTTGCTGGTGGTCGGATCCGTGCCTGCCGGGATCATCGGCTTGGTCCTGGAAAAGCCCATCCGGAACCTCTTCGGTTCCCCGCTGATCGCCGCTGTCTTCCTTGTGGTCAACGGCCTGGTCCTGTTTGGTGCCGAGCGACTGCGGACACGCGAAAGGCAGCTCACGTCCGCGCGCCATGTGAACACAACGGCAACGGCTTCCGACGCCGAGATCGCCACGTTGTCGTGGAAACGCGCCCTCGGAATCGGAACCGCGCAGGCTGCGGCCCTCATTCCCGGCATTTCCCGCTCGGGCTCGTCGATGGCCGGCGGCCTGCTGTCCGGGCTGAACAACGAGAACGCCGCGCGGTTCAGCTTCCTTCTCGCCACGCCGATCATCGGCGCTGCCGCAGTGCTCAAACTGCCCGACCTCTTCACGCCGGCCATGGCCGACGAGCGCGGCGTATTTCTGGTCGGCGCACTGTGCGCGGCCGTCGCCGCATGGTTCGCCACCAAGTTCCTGCTTCGTTTCTTTGAGACCAGGACCCTGACGCCTTTTGCCATCTACTCGGTCGTCGGCGGAGTGATCTACTTCGTCTTGATGCTCGTCATGGGCTAGGTTCGCTGCCGGCATTGTGCGAAGCCATTGAAACTGTCAGGGGCCCCGCATAGGGTTTTGTCTGTCTCCACCACCCACTCATGAAACCGTGGAAACAACCGCGGTAACTACACAGGAGCGAACATGCCCACGCCTGACATCACCCCCGGCTCACCTTGCTGGATCGACCTGATGACCTCGGACACGGAGAAGGCAAAGTCCTTCTACAACACCCTCTTCGGCTGGACCTACGAGACCGGGGACCAGGAAAAGTACGGCGGCTACATCACGGCCTCGAAGGACGGCAAGATGGTGGCCGGGATCATGCAGAAGCAGCCGGACATGGGCCAGATGCCCGATGTCTGGTCCACTTACCTGCGCACTGACGACATCAAGGCCACCACCGAAGCGGCCGTCGCCAACGGCGGCCAGGTCTACATGGAACCCATGGAAGTGCCGGACCAGGGAACCATGGCCATGTACGCGGACTCCTCCGGAGCAGCAATCGGCGCCTGGCAGTTCGGCGAGATGAAGGGCTATCAGCTGGCTGCCGAAACAGGCGCACCCGCCTGGCACGAGCTCTTCGCCAAAGAATACGACTCGGCAGTTTCCTTCTACCAGAATGTCTTCGGCTGGGAAACCACCGTCGTGGGCGATACCCCGGAGTTCCGCTACACGACGCTCGGGGAGGGCGACAACTCCAAGGCAGGCATCATGGATGCCTCCGGTTTCCTCCCCGCCGAGGTGCCGTCCTATTGGGGCGTCTACTTCGCGGTGGATACTGTCGATGCGACGATCGAGCAGGCCACCGCCCTGGGCGCCACCGTCATCCAGGCGGCTGAGGACACTCCCTACGGCCGGATGGCCACCCTGACCGATCCGACGGGTGCGATCTTCAAGCTCATCCAGAACCAGGCTGCATAAGCCCAACCGCCAGGCGCAGCCCGCCACCCACCAGAGAGCATGCTCTCCCCACGACGCGGGGAGTGGACATATTGCGATTATGTCCACTCCCCGCCTCAAAGGGAGGGCATGCTCTCTCTTGTTTGTGCCGTCACCATATGGCAACCCGGTATTCATCCACGCCTGATGTGATGCCGAGCGTGATATCCCCGCCGGAGTAAAGCCCGGTTCACCGCCCGCCGACGCACACGGCGGGTGTCTTCCACTGCGCCCTACAGGGCCAATTGAAAGTTAGAGCTAATGCATTTTAAAAATGGGAAACTTCTCGTCGGTTTGGTGGTGTCGGCGGGATTGCTTGCAGCCCCGCTCGCCACCATTCCGGCCGTGGCAGCCGATACGCCCACCGCTACAGGCCCATCGGTGGTGATCAATGAGGCCTACCTCAGCGGAGGAAGCGCCGGCGCAGCGTTCCGGAACAAGTTCGTGGAGCTGTACAACAACTCCGACTCCGCCGTCAGCCTGGGTGGTTGGTCGCTCCAATACCGCGCGGCGGGCAACGTCAATCCGCCCACCTTCATCACTCCCCTCAGCGGCACCATCCCGGCCAAGGGATTCTTCCTCGTCAAGGGCGCCAGCAACAGCGCAAGCTCGACGGCGGCAGAATTGCCGGCTGCCGACGTCGACGGTTCCGGAACGCTCAACCCGAGCGGAAGTGCCGGAACCATCGTCCTTGCGAAGCAGGGCACTGCCGTGAACCCCCTCCCCACGGGTTCCGTCGTGAGCAACCCCGCCGTAGCCGATCTCCTCGGTTACGGCAGCACGAATACCTTCGAGACCGCGGCTGCCCTGGCACCGGCAAGCAACACCGATGTCAGGAGCCTGAACCGGACCAACGGTGCGGACACCAACAACAACGCCGCCGACTTAAGCCTCAGCGCCGCCATCACCCCGACGGCGGCCGGGGCCACTGCCCCTCCGCCCACCGACGCCGGGACCAAGACCATCGCGGAAATCCAAGGCACGGGGGCGGCCAGCCCGTTCACCGGTGCCACGGTGACCACCCGGGGCAAAGTCACGGCTGTCTACGCCACGGGCGGTTTCAACGGCTACTACGTGCAGACCCCGGGAACCGGCGGCGACACCGATCCGGCGGCCAGGACGGCGTCGGACGCTATTTTCGTCTACTCGCCGTCCACCGTGGAAAGCACCCGGACCGGCGACTACCTCGAACTCACTGGCACGGTAAGCGAGTTCTCCAACCAGACGCAGCTCACCGCGGACGCAAGCGGAGTGAAGAAGCTCAGCGAAGCCGCACCTGAAGTCAAGCCGAGCAACTTCGCGCTTCCGGCCGACGAAACCACCCGAGAGCGCTACGAAGGCATGCTCGTGGCACCCCAGGGCGCCTTCACCGTGGCGGACAACTATTCACTGAACCAGTACGGCGAAATCGGCTTGGCTGCAGGGACCTCTCCCTTGGTCCAGCCCACCGCCGTCGCAAACTACGGCTCAGCCGAATACAACGCGGTGGTTGCGGACAACGCACTTCGCGGCATCAAGCTCGACGACGGCGCGTCCACCAACTTCCTCAAGGACGCCTCCACGAAGGCACAGGCGCTTCCCTACCTGACAACGAGCGATCCCGTGCGGGTCGGATCGGCTGCGACCTTCCGTACCAACGTGATCCTCGGCTACGGGAACAACTCCTGGAAATTCCAGCCGCTCTCCCAACTGACCCCGGCCACCGCGGATTCGGTGCAGCCTGTGAGCTTCACCGGAAGCCGCCCCCAGGCCCCGGCGAACGTGGGCGGCAACCTGAAGATCGCCTCCTTCAACGTGTTGAACTTCTTCCCCACCACCGGTGACCAGCTCAGCGGCTGCACCTACTACACGGACCGGGACGGTAACCCGATCACGGTCAAGGACGGCTGCAACGCCCGCGGTGCGGCGAATGCCGAGAACCTCCAGCGCCAGCAAGCAAAGATCATCGCCGCGATCACCAAGTCCGGCGCCGACGTCGTCTCCTTGGAGGAGATCGAGAACTCGGCACAATTCGGCAAGAACCGCGACGATGCCCTCGCGAAGCTGGTGGATTCCCTCAACATCGAGACCCCGGGAATCTGGGACTACGTCCGCACGCCTGCCAACGCTCCCCCGCTGAGCGACGAGGACATGATCCGTACGGCGTTCATTTTCAAGAAGGCCAGCGCCGAACCACTGGGTGAGTCGATCATCCACAACGACACCATCGCTTTCGCCAGCGCACGCAAGCCCCTCGCCCAGGTATTCAAGCCCGTGGGGGCAAGCGATGACAAGAAGTTCATCGCGATCGTGAACCATTTCAAGTCCAAGGGCTCAGCAGTAACACCGGACGACACCGACAAGGGCCAAGGCGCTTCCAACCTCGCCCGCACCAAGCAGTCACAATCGCTCCTGGCCTTCGCCGACCTGTTGAAGTCCTCCAAGGGCACCGACAAAGTGTTCCTCATCGGCGATTTCAACGCCTATTCCAAAGAAGACCCGATCAACGTCCTGACCGGGGCAGGCTACACAGATCTGGAAACAAGCACCGGGAAGCACTCGTACTTGTTCGGCGGAATGGTCGGCTCCCTCGACCACATCCTTGCCTCCCCCGCTGCCCGTGAGGTGGTCACGGGAACCGACATCTGGAACATCAACTCGGTGGAGTCGGTCGCCTTTGAGTACAGCAGGTACAACAACAATGTCGGCAACTACTACGCCCCGGACCAATTCCGGGCCAGCGACCACGATCCCGTGGTGGTCGGCCTGAACCTGCCGACCACACCGGCCAGCGTGGACCTGCAGTTCCTGGGCATCAATGATTTCCACGGACGCATCGACAGCAACACCGTCCTGTTCGCCAGCACCATCGAACAGCTCCGGGCCGGCGCCGCGGCCGGTTCAACTGCCTTCATCTCCGCCGGAGACAACATCGGCGCGTCGCTCTTCGCCTCTGCGGTGGCCAAGGACCAGCCGACCATCGACGTGCTCAACGCGCTTGAACTCAAGGCGTCCGCAGTGGGCAACCATGAGTTCGACGGCGGATGGTCGGACTTACGGGACCGCGTCATCGCCGGGGGCAACAACGCGAAGTTCCCGATCCTGGGTGCCAACGTCTACCAGAAGGGCACCACTACCCCGGTACTGCCGGAGTACACCGTCCTGGACATGAACGGCGTCAAGGTGGCCGTCATCGGCACCGTGACGCAGGAAACCCCGTCCCTGGTCAGCCCGGCCGGCATCGCCGACCTTGAATTCGGTGACCCGGTGGACGCCGTCAACCGTGTTGCCGCCAAGATCAAGGCCGGAAAGCTGGCCGATGTGATCGTCGCGGAAGTCCACGACGGCGCCGGAGCCGGTACTTCGGACGGTGCGACCATCGAACAGGAAGTGGCCGCGGGCGGGCCGTTCGCCAAGCTCGTGAAGGAAACCACACCTGATGTTGCGGCCATCTTCACCGGCCACACCCACAAGGAATACGCCTGGGACGCACCGATCCTCGACGCCAACGGCCAGCCGACGGGCAAGACCCGCCCGATCGTGCAGACCGGAAACTACGGCGAAAACATCGGCCGTATCACGCTGACAGTGGACACCAAGAGCATGGCCGTGACCGCCTACACCGCGGGCAACGTCAAGCGGTCAACAACGGACATGTCCGGAACCTACCCGCGTGCCGCACAGGTCAAGGCCATCGTCGACAAGGCGCTGGCCGACGCCGCCGTCGTCGGCAATCAGCCGGTGGGCGCTGTCACCGCGGATATCACCACGGCGTTCACGCCGGACCCCGCTGGAGGGACTCCCAAGCGTGATGACCGCGCGAGCGAATCCACCCTCGGCAACCTGGTGGCGGATTCCCTCGTGGACACGCTCAAGGCTCCGGAACTGGGCGGTGCCGAGATGGGCGTCGTGAACCCCGGCGGACTGCGCAACGAGCTCTACTACGCACCCGACGGCACCATCACCTACGCGGAGGCCAACGCTGTACTGCCCTTCGTGAACAACCTCTGGACTACCTCCCTGACGGGCGCCAAGTTCAAGTCACTTCTTGAGCAGCAGTGGCAGACCAACGCCGATGGTTCCGTGCCGAGCCGTCCGTACCTGCAGCTGGGCGTGTCCAAGAACGTGAACTACACGTTCGACGCCGACCGCCCCGCAGGCGACCGGATCACCTCCATTTGGGTGAACGGAGCGCTCATTGACCCCGCGAAGTCGTACCGCATCGGAACCTTCAGCTTCCTGGCCGCCGGGGGTGACAACTTCCGGGTCTTCAAGGAAGGCAGCAACACCAAGGACTCAGGACTGGTGGATCGCGACGCGTGGATCAAGTACTTGAGCGCGCACCATCCGGTGTCACCGGACTTCGCCCGCCGTTCGGTTGCCGTAGTGAACACCACGGCGGCGGAGGTGAAGAGGGGCGACGCCATGACCCTGACCGTCTCCAAGCTGAACCTGACCTCGCTCGGCAGCCCGCAAAACGCCTCGCTCAAGGCAGTCTTCACGGACGCCAAGGGGCTCGCGACACAACTGGGAACGGTCGGCGTAGCTTCCGGTGCTGCCTCGGTGAACCTCAAGGTACCCGCGGGAGCCGCGGCCGGAACAGGAACCCTGGTGCTGACCGCCGTCGAGTCCGGGACCGTGGTGAAGGCCGCCGTTAAGGTTGCCGCCCCACTGCCTCCGAAGTGCACCGCGCCGGTAGCGCCGAGCAAGTGGTACGACGTGATCGGCTGGATCAAGTACGCCTTCGCGTGGCTCGAGTACCAGAAGTGCCTTAAGGGCTAGCCGCAGCGCCAACCCCGGATGAGCATGCTCTCCCCCGGCCCCGACGAGTGGACATATCACGTTTATGTCCACTCGTCGGAACGGGCGGGGGGCATGCTCATTTTTGTTGGTGGGACATGCTCATTTTTGGAGCGGAAGGCCGAGCATGTCCCTGGCGATTTCGTCCGCGTCGCGGAGGGTCCGTTGGCCGCTTCGGTAGCTGGTGCCCTCGGAAGGCCGGGCCTCTGCGGCAATGGCCGTTCCCCATTGCGTGGAGGAAAGCTGCAGGCCAAGGGCGTACATCCCCGGAGTCACCGAACCATTGGCCCCCACCAAACGGTAGGGATGCGGCTGGACGTCCAAGCCGGAGGTCTGCACGGGCGTTCCTTCGGCGGTCATCATGACCTTCGGCCGCACCAACCCGTCGGCGAGCAACTGGCGGAGGAACGGAGAAACACTCATGCCCACCCGGTTCGCGGGAGACATGGCTTCAATCAGCGTCCTGGCTTCCACGGCGTCGTCGTGCACCCAAGCAGACACCGCGCGGAAGACACGGTTGGAGCGGTCGACGCTGAATCGCGGATCGGGCCCCACGAAACTCACGACGCCGGCGCGCGCCAAAGCGGCCAACTGTTCGGCGCGCAGAGCAGGAGGACCGCTCGCGAGCCCCTCAACGAAGGATTCGAACCAGCCGCGCAGCTCACCGACCCACGATTCGTCCGTGATCCCGCCGTCGGCCACAGCACTCTTCAGGATTGCCCGTCCGGTGTGCAAGGCCCCGATGGCCATCTTCACAGGATCCGACTCTCCGAGAGCGGAACGGCGGGCGTCGTCGTCCAGGTAGTCCACGACGGCGGCATCGAGTTCCTTCCTGGACGCGAAGGAATGCCCGGCCAAGGGCGCCGCGAGACCCAGCAGGTCAAGGCGGCGCGACGCGGCAACATGCGTGGTGACCAACTCCCCGACCTGGTTCTCCCATCGCCCTGTGGCGTGTGCATGCGGCTGCAACAAATCTTCGAGGGCAGCCAGGAACTCCGTCGCGTCAGTCACGGCCACGGGTTCGGCCACGACCAGCGTTGAGTAATAGGCCCACAGGGCGTCCCGATGCAGAAGGGGCCATAGGTCGTGGTCGAAGCCAGGTTGGATACCCGCCGCGTCGAAGCGTTCCACCGCGCTCTCGGTCAGGTACCGCAAGCGCACGGACTTGGGATAATAACCGTCCAGCCCGGCCTTGGCCCGGTACGGGGTGCCTCGCCTCGAGGCCGCGATGATCTTCGGTTCGCGGCCCGAAGGCAGGTACTTGAGCTCCCCCCGGAGACCATCTTCTGCGGGCACGAATTGTCCCCCGCGGCCTTCGGTCAGCTGGCCCATGACGTCGAAGAAATTCAGGCCCATGCCCCGCACCAGGACCGTCTCCCCGTCCGGAACCAGAGCCCAGTCGACGTCGGCGGGCGCGGCCGGCGGCACGTACAGCAGCCCGAGTTCGGCCGCGACCTCCCTGAACGAACGCTGCTCCGGGTTGAGCCTGGACTCCAGGTGCCCCAGCGCGAGGACGAGGGAATCCACGGTGAGCTTGCCGCCGTCGTCGAGTTCGACGTCGAACCCTCCGCCCGCGGGATTGCCCGGCGAACCGTCACGCGCGCCGTCCGCCGGGGCGCCCGGCAGGGGATGCGCCGCCACGGCGTTGCTCCGGTGGAAGGCGATCTCCACGCCGGCCGGGATACGGTCCAGCAGTTGCTCGAGCGTAGAGCGCAAGTACCGTCCGTAAAGGGCGCGGCTGGGAAAGTCGTGGGAGGCAAGTCCGGCAAGTTCGGCCCGTTCCTCGGGGCTCAGGCCGGGGCCGCCGTCGGACCGCTGTTTCGCCCGCCACTGCTCAAACGAGCCCCCGGCCAGGGGCGGCGCGAGTCGCTCGTCTTCGGGGATCAGCGTGGGATAAAACGACTGCGTGTTCATGAGGTAGAGCCGGGACTGCTGGGGCTGCCAGACGTGCCCCGGACCGGCGGGATACGGGTCCACGACGTCGATGTGAAGGGAGCGCGTTTGCGTTTCCATCGCAGCCCAATTGGCGAGCAAACGCTCCAGCACACTGGTGCCGCGGGGACCTGCCCCGATCAGCCCGACCCGAATGTTCTGCGATTTACCCACGCCCAAGCCTAACTTCTTGTGACTTGCTTCCTCCTCAGATAGTCACTCTAGGATGAGGCATGACCACCACAGCAGCTGATCAAGCGCCCGCGCCCGACAACGCAACTGCCCAGGGAACCGCAATCGCCCCCGAACCTGTCGACGAGAATATCTGGCTCGAAGACATTCACGGCGAGGAACAGCTGGCCTGGGTGCGGGAGCAAAATGCCCGCACCGAAGACTTGCTGGATGACGCCGAATACGCCGCTTTGGAAGCCGGAATCCTGGAGGTCCTGGACTCCACGGACAGGATCGCCATGGTCAACAAGCGCGGCGAGCACTACTACAACTTCTGGAAGGACCAGCAGAACCCCAAGGGCCTCTGGCGCCGGACCACGTGGGAAAGCTACCTCAGCGACGCCCCGGAATGGGACGTGCTGCTCGACATCGACGCACTCGCGGCCGCTGAAGGCGAAGAATGGGTCTTCCACGGCGCCAACTTCCTGCGCCCGGCCGAAGGCGAACCGCACCGCCTCGCCATCATCGCCCTCTCCCCCGACGGCGGCGACGCCAACCGCCACCGCGAGTTCGACGTCGAGACCCGCACCTTCGTGGACCCTGCAACAGGCGGCTTCGACCTTCCGACCGCGAAGGGCAACGTGAGCTGGCTCGACGGCGATACCCTGCTGGTTGCCACGACCGCCGACGGCCTGCCGAAGACCAGTTCGTCCTACTCGCGCACGGGTGTGAAGCTCCGCCGCGGCCAGTCACTGGCCCAAGCCGAGCGGATTTTCGAGATCCCCGAAGACCACATGATGGCGCTCGTCGCCCACGACTCCACCCCGGGCTTCGAACGCACTTTCGCCGTGGACTGGATCGACTTCTTCAACCGGACCACGTCGGTGCTGCGCGACGACGCGTGGCTTGCGATCGATGTCCCCACCGACGTCAACCTCAGTTCCCACCGTGAATGGCTCATGTTCCGTCCGCGGCAGGACTGGAACGTGGACGGGACCACGTACCCCGCCGGGTCCCTGCTGGCTGCCGACTTCGAGGGCTATCTGTCCGGGGAACGCGACTTCACGGTGCTTTTCACCCCGGATGAGCACACGTCCCTCCAGTCGTGGAGTTGGACGCGGAACTACCTGCTCCTGAACCTGCTGCATGACGTCTCTTCCGAAATCAGGGTGCTGGACCCGGCCAGCAAGGACCCGGCCGGAGGGTGGGCCTCGACGTTGTTGGACGCGTGCCCGCCGCTGCACGACGTGAATGCCTACGCCGTCGACGACGAGGACGAAGCGGAAGGTGACGACGCCGGCAACGACTACTGGCTCGTGGCCACCGGATTCACCACTCCCACCACGCTCATGCGTGGCACCCTTTCCCCGGGCGTTGCCAGTTACAGCCTCGACGCAGGGCACGACGGCGGTGTGTCCAGTACGCATGCAGCGGTGAAGTCCTCGCCGTCGTTCTTCAACGAGGCGGACTATGAGGTACAGCAGCACTTCGCCACGTCCGCGGACGGCACACGCGTGCCCTATTTCCAGGTCGCTTCCAAAGACCTGGACCTCGACGGCGAGAACCCCACACAGCTCTCGGGCTACGGCGGGTTCGAGGTCTCAAGAACGCCGGCCTACAGCGGAGCCATCGGGCGCGCCTGGCTGGAGCGCCGGACCGAAAGCACCACCTCCGAAGACGGCTCCGCGGTGCATTCACGCGGCGGCGTCTACGTCGTAGCCAACATCCGCGGCGGGGGCGAGTACGGTCCCGCCTGGCACAGCGCAGCCTTGCAGGCGAATCGACACCGCGCCTTCGAGGACTTCGCTGCTGTGGCGCGGCACCTCATTTCGCGGGGCGTCACCAGTCCGCGGCGGCTCGGCTGCGTGGGCGGCTCCAACGGCGGACTGCTCGTGGGCAACATGCTCACCCAGTACCCGGAACTGTTCGGAGCGATCTCCTGTGGCGTCCCGTTGCTGGACATGCGCCGTTACACCAAGCTCTCGGCCGGCTACTCATGGATTGCCGAGTACGGCGATCCAGACGTACCGGAGCAGTGGGAGTACATCCGTACCTTCTCGCCGTACCACCTGCTGCGCGACGGCGTGGAGTACCCGGAGACCTTCATCTGGACAGCTACGTCCGACGACCGTGTAGGCCCGGTCCAGGCGCGCAAGATGGCAGCCCGGATGCAGGCAATGGGTATCCCGAACGTGTGGTTCCACGAAGCCCTTGAAGGCGGTCACGCGGGAGCCTCGGACAACCGTCAGGCGGCCTCACTTCAAGCCCGCAGCCAGCACTTCCTGTGGCGGGCCCTTGCCGGCAAGACCCGCTCTGGGCACTAACGCTCTCAACGATGGAACGCCCGACGGCGGCCCGCGCCACCTCCGACAGGCGGCAGCGCGGCGCCCGACGGCGGCCCGCGCCACCTCCGACAGGCGGCAGCGCGGCGCCCGACGGCGGCCCGCACCCCCGTTTTGCACTGGATGCCCAGTTCTGCGTATCCTTGGTTGGCTAGCAATAGCAACTGGAGACGTGCCAGAGCGGCCGAATGGGCTTCACTGCTAATGAAGTGTGGGGCACAACTCCACCGGGGGTTCAAATCCCCCCGTCTCCGCGTTTTGGCCCCGGTCTTCGGACCGGGGCCTTTTTGCGTCCCGGGCCTTTTGCCGGACCGCGAGCCCATGGGACCGAGGGACCGCGAGCGCGAGAGGCCGCTGACAAGGTCCTTGAATTTTTCGCAGCCCTAGCGCCGCTTCTGGGCCTTGCTCGCAACACCACGACTGACTTCGGCTCCGGCGTGCCGGTGCAGGGTGAGGCTGTCCACCGTGCTCAGGAGCATCACGGCAGCCATCGCGAGGAAAGCGCCACGGTACGCGGAGGATGGGCCGCCGCCGAAAAGCGACACATGGTCGAAGAGACGCAGGAAGAGCGCACCCACAGCGATACCGGCACCCGCGGCCAGTTGAACCAATGTTGCCGACACCGCGTTGGCAGAGGGAAGCTCCCCCGGAACAATGTCCGCATACTGCACGGAGGCGTACGCCGAGAATCCGATCGAACGGAATGCCCCGCTGGCCAGGAGCAAAGCGATAATCAGCGGCTCCGGAGTCCCCGCATTGAGCGCTGCACAAGCGGCAAAGGTGACGGCCGAGGCAAATGAGGCGAAGACCAACACGGGTTTGAAGCCGAACCGCCGAATGATGGGCGTCGTGGCGGGCTTGATGCCGATGTTGCCGACGAATACCGCGGCCACCATGGCTCCGGACCTGAGCGGATCCCAGCCAAAGCCGTCCTGGAACAACAATGGCAGCAGGAAAGGCACCGAACTGATGGTCAGGCGATAGATGAATCCTCCGGTGGAGGTGGCCCGGAACGTGCGCGTGGCGAAAACCCGGAGATCGAAGAGCGGAGCCTTGGCCTTGAGCATCCACCAGGCCGCTCCGGCCAATGCCAATGCACCGGCCAACAGCACGACTGCCGGCACCACACCGCCACCATGACCGCCAATCCCTTCAAGACCCACAACAAGCGACCCGACGCCGAAGGTGGTGAGCGTGAGCCCGAGCCAATCGAGCCGTCGGCCAGCATCGCCTCCCGTACGCGGAACCAGCCTCAGGGCTGCGATGAACGCTGCGAGGCCCAGCGGCACGTTGATCAGGAAGATCCAGTGCCAGGACAGATAAGTTGTGAAAGCTCCGCCCACAAGCGGCGCCAAAACGGGCGCCAGCAACCCAGGCCAGACAAGGAATGCCGTGGCTCGGAGGAGCTCCGATTTGGGCGTGCCACGCAACACCACGAGAGTCCCTACCGGAACCATCATGGCCCCGCCAGCGCCCTGTGCCACGCGGCTCAAGGTCAGCAGGGTGAGGTTCTGGCTCGCAGCGCAAAGCAGCGAAGCCAAGGTGAACACGGCGATCGCCAGGCAGAAAATCCGACGCGCACCAAAGCGTTCCGCGAGCCAACTGCTGAGCGGAATCCCCATCGCCACGGTTACCAAGTAGGCAGTCATGGTGATGTTGACGTCGGCCGAGACCACTTTGAAGTCGGCCGCGATGCTCGGCATGGCAGTAGTCAGGACTGTTCCGTCCAGGAACTCCATGAAAAAGGTGGCGGCCACGAGCAAAGCGAGCCGCGGCTGCCACTTGGATTCGGACTGGACGTCCGGGACGGAGCCGGTCACGCTGCTTGACCGAGGACGAGAGGCAGCACTGATCCGGCTCCCGCCTGCCTGAGGGCCCGGCCGGCAAAGGTCATCGTCCATCGGCTGTCCGCCAGGTCATCGACCAAGAGGATGCCTTGACCGCCGAGCGAGGCAAGGCTCTCTCCAAGTTCGGGACCCACCACAAGGCGCTCCCAGACGCCGGCCAGCCGATAGGCGCTGTTGCCGCCCCGCCCGCCCGTTGGTCCCCCGTGTTGGAGTTGGAGGGAACCCAAATACGGCATCTGGCCGATTCCGGCTATGCCGCGGGCCAGGGATTCGACCAGCACCGGTTTGTTCCTGGACGGAACGCTCACGACGGCAGCCGGGCGCCCTTGACCGCTCCACCCGGTGGATCGGCCGTCTCCGGCAGACCATTCGCGCAAGACCTGTACGCAGGCCTGCAACATGGCAGGTTCAACCTCGCGGTCAGCCGCCCCGGCGGCAAAGAGTTCACGGAGGGCACCACCCCAGCCGAGGTCGGTCAGGCGTGCCAGGATGCGCCCTTCGGACAGCAACTCCTCCGGCTTGATCTTGCCTTTCACGCTCACGCCCAGCCGATCCATGCCGCTGGGCCATTGAAGCCTGGGTTCGAGCGCAAGACCCGCTCGCCGCAGGGTTTGACCGGCGGCGTCGGCGGCTGCTGCTGCCACGTCCGCCGGAAACCACTTGCCGGCACAATTGTCGCAGCGGCCGCATTCACGCGCGGACTCGTCGTCCAGGACCGCGGTGATGTATTCCATGCGGCACCCGGCGGTGTCCTGGTAGATCACCATGGAATCCTGCTCGTCCACCCGTGCCTCGGCGATACGGGCGTAGCGCTCGGCGTCGTAAATCCAGGGACGTCCCGTGGATTTCCAGCCACCGCCTACGCGCTCCACCGCTCCATCCACGGCCAGGACCTTCAGCAGGAGTTCCAAGGGAGTCCGGCGCAGGTCCACCCGCGCTTCGAGCGCCACGGTGGACAAGGCAGAGCCGGATCCGGCCAAGACGTTGAGCACGGCGGCGGCCTTTTCCTCCGACGGCATTGAAGCAGTCGCAAAGTATTGCCAGATCTCGCGGTCCTCGGATCCGGGCAGAAGAAGCACATCGGCATTTGCTGCGCCACGGCCGGCACGGCCGACTTGCTGGTAGTAGGCCACCGGGGATGACGGCGCGCCAAGGTGGATGACGAACCCGAGATCCGGCTTGTCGAAGCCCATGCCGAGCGCCGACGTGGCAACCAGCGCCTTCACCTCGTTGTCCTTAAGGAGTTGCTCGGCCCGCTCGCGATCCGCGGGGTCCGTCCGTCCGGTGTAGGACAAGACGTTGTGGCCTGCCTCGGAGAGGAGCCTGGCGGTGTCTTCAGCGGCCGAAACGGTCAGCGTATAGATGATTCCGCTGCCTGGCATGTCTGCAAGGTGGGTCAGCAACCACCCAAGGCGATCCCGCGAATCGGCGAGCTTCAAGACCCCCAGCCGCAAGGACTCACGGCCGAGCTCCCCGCGGATGGTCAATACTCCGGCACCGAGCTGCTCTTCGATGTCGTGGACCACCCGGGAGTTGGCCGTGGCGGTGGTGGCGAGCACTGGAACACTGTCCGGCAGTTGCTCGATGAGGTCGGAGATGCGCCGGTAGTCGGGGCGGAAATCGTGTCCCCAGTCCGAAATACAGTGTGCCTCGTCAATCACCAGGAGACCGGTGCGCCGAATGAGCTCGGGAAGCTGGTTCTCCCGAAACGAAGGATTGGTAAGCCGCTCCGGCGAAACCAGGAGTACATCAACCTCGTCCGCGGCCAGCTGCTCCCGGACGTTGTCCCACTCAAGCTGGTTTGCGGAGTTGATCGCAACGGCCCTCACGCCAGCACGTGCGGCTGCCGCCACTTGGTCCCGCATGAGTGCGAGCAGCGGCGAAACGATGAGGGTGGGACCTGCGCCCCGGCGCCTCAACAACAACGACGAGACGAAGTACACAGCCGACTTGCCCCAGCCCGTCCGCTGCACCACCAAGGCGCGCCTTCCGGCGTCGACGAGGGCCTCAATCGCCTCGTACTGGCCGTCGTGGAATCGGGCGTCCGCGTTTCCGACCAGCTCTTTCAGTACTTCAAGGGCCTGCAGCCGGGTGGTGGACTGTTCTGCTGCGAGTAGGGCAGCATCCGGGTTGTTGGGCATGGCTTCAGTATTCCAGCCCCCACAGACAGCCAGAACCCGTGACTTCATCTATGTGGACAAACGTTTTCCACATAGATGAAGTCCCGGCGTAGCGACGACCTCGCTCCACAGTAAGATTGAGCGCGTGACTAGCGAGCAGAACAAGACATTTGACCTCTCGGCTTCCTTCAAGGCCTATGACGTCCGGGGAATCGTCGGCGAATCCATCACATCCCACATCGTGGAATCCGTCGGCGCGGCCTTCGTCGACACCCTCGGCCTCGCTGGCGAGACTGTGCTGGTTGGCGGCGATATGCGCCCGTCATCCCCCGAATTCATCAAGGCATTCGCCGATGGCGCCGCCCGTCGCGGCGCCAATGTCCAGCTCCTGGACCTCATCTCCACCGACGAGCTCTACTACGCGTGCGGTGCCCTCAATGCAGCCGGCGCCACGTTCACCGCAAGCCACAACCCCGCCGAGTACAACGGCATCAAGATGTCCAAGGCCGGCGCCCAGCCGATCTCGTCCGAAACAGGCCTCAAGGAAATCCAGGCACTGGCTGAGGAGTACCTCAACACGGGAAGCATTCCGGCCGCAGAGGTGCAGGGCAAGATCAGCACCCGCGATGTCCTGAAGGACTACTCGGAGTACTTGCGCAGCCTGGTTGACCTGAACGGCTCGCGTCCGCTGAAGATCGTCGTCGACGCCGGAAACGGCATGGCCGGGCTGACCACCCCCGCAGTGCTTGGCGATCAGCTGCTTCCCGCCCTGCCGTTCGAGATCGTCCCCCTGTACTTTGAGTTGGATGGCTCCTTCCCGAATCATCCGGCCAATCCCCTTGAGCCCGAAAACCTGCGCGATCTGCAGGCCGCAGTCATCGAGCACGGCGCGGATATCGGCCTGGCGTTCGACGGTGACGCCGACCGCTGCTTCGTGATCGACGAGAAGGGCGAACCGGTATCTCCGTCTGCCATCACCGGGATGGTTGCGCGCCGGGAAATCGCCCGCGCACAGGCCGCCGGTGAAGAGACCCCCGTGATCATCCACAACCTGCTGACCTCGCGGGCAGTCCCGGAACTCGTGGCGATGGATGGTGGCAGGGCTGTGCGCACGCGCGTGGGGCACTCGTTCATCAAGGCCGTCATGGCAGAAGAAGGAGCCGTCTTCGGCGGCGAACACTCGGCACACTTCTATTTCCGCGATTTCTGGAACGCCGACACCGGCATGCTCGCAGCCATGCACGTCTTGGCGGCATTGGGCGAGCAGGACGGTCCGCTGTCCGAGCTTGGCCGCCAGTACGAGCCTTACGTCTCTTCCGGTGAAATCAATTCCGAAATCGAAGACAAGGCAGGGGCCATTGAGCGGGTCCGCGTCGATTTCGACGGCGAAGACGTCGACGTGGACACCATGGATGGCAGCACCTTCACCGCGAAAGACGGCAGCTGGTGGTTCAATCTTCGTCCGTCCAACACGGAGCCCTTCTTGCGCCTGAACGCCGAGGCGAAGGACGTTGCCACCATGGAAAAGGTCCGGGACCGCGTCCTCGCGCTGGTCCGGTCCTAGCAGGCAGCCCCGGAAGGGAGCAGCAGCATGAGCACCACAACCAAAGGCCTCGAAAGCACTGAGGAACACGAACTCCGTGAAGTGCGTGAAACCCTGGGTGCCGCCTTGGCAACGGCACAGGAACACTTGGAACAAAACGGAGGATTCCTGCCCTTCGCTGTCACTCTCGATGAGGATGACGAACTTCGGATCGTCTTCGTAACCCCTGGAGAGCCGGACGATGAGGGAAGCGTCGACACAGACTTGATGCTGGCGGACATCCTCGAATTGCTGCGCCAAGGCCGTGACGAATACCGTGCGGTGGCGATTGCGAGCGACGTGATCCTTCCGGAACACGGCTCTGACGGGATCCACGCCGCAGCTGAGCATCGCGGCGGCCGGCTGATGGCAGCCGTTGTCCCCTATGTCCGGACTGCCGAAGGCTTCACTTTCGACAACGCCGAAGGCGACACCAATGAACCCCTCGTATGGGTGGACTAGGCCTTACTCCGTAAGCTTGAGGGCATGAAGATCAATGCCTTCGCGGATGTGAGCCTGCGTGCGCTCCTGGTTCTCTCGTCCGTGCCCGCAGGTGAACTCTTGACGACCCAAAACATCGCCGACGCCGTGGGAACTCCGTACCACCATGTCAGCAAGGCCATTGTTCGGCTGCGGGAGCTGGGCCTCATCGACGTCGAGCGCGGCCGCAACGGTGGATCCAGGCTCAGTGCCGCCGGACAGAAAGCCACCATTGGCCAGATTCTGCGGGAACTGAACACCAGATCCGACCCCGCCGAGTGCCAATCCGCCCATGGCGACTGCCCTCTGATCACCGAATGCGGCCTGCGCCACGCCCTGGCCCGCGCGAGGGAGGCCTTTTACCGGGAGCTGGACGACGTCGTCGTCTCCTCCCTGCCGCGTTTGCGACAAATGGCGCCTGTATTCCAGGCGATCGGGTTGCGATCCGGACTGTAAGGCCGTGTTGGAGCGCCCGCCGACAGTCGGTGGGCTGCCGATTAGCCAAATCCTTCTACAGCGTGTAGAAATTTAGCTATAGATACTTGCATTTCAAATACAAGTATTGGCCGGTCCGCATGCAACCGCGGGCCATTAAGACAGGAGTACCTATGCTCTCGGACAAGTCCTTCCCCGTCATCGAGGCCACTTTGCCGCTCGTCGGCTCCCGGATTGGTGACATCACCCCCAAGTTCTACTCCCGCCTCTTCGCAGCGCACCCCGAGCTGCTCGACGGGCTGTTCAGCCGTTCGAACCAGCGCTCCGGCAGCCAGCAGCAGGCATTGGCCGGAAGCATCGCTGCTTTCGCAAGCCATCTGGTGAGCAACCCCGGCACACTGCCGGAGACAGTCCTGTCACGCATTGCACACCGCCACGCATCCTTGGGGATCACCGAGCCGCAGTACCAAGTGGTCTATGAGCACCTCTTCGCCGCGATCGCGGAGGACCTGGCCGATGTCATCACCCCTGAAATCGCCGAAGCCTGGACAGAGGTCTATTGGCTCATGGCGGACGCGTTGATCAAGCTCGAAAAGGGACTGTACGCGGCGCAGGCCAATGGCGAAATGTGGAGCCCATGGAAGGTGGCGTCCAAGGCTCCCGCCGGCACCGGGTCCATGACCTTCATCCTGCAGCCGGCCGACGACACCCCCATCACCGAAGCACTGCCGGGCCAATACATCAGCGTCAAGGTCACGCTCCCGGACGGCTTGCGCCAGGTCCGTCAGTACTCGCTTTCCGGCGACGCCGGCACCAACCGCAGCTTCACGACCAAGATCGACGACGGCGGTGAGGTTTCGCCCGTGCTGCACAACGACGTCGAGGTCGGCGATGTCCTGGAGATCTCCAATCCCTACGGCGAAATCACGCTCAAAGATGGCAACGGTCCCGTGGTCCTCGCCTCGGCCGGCATCGGCTGCACGCCGACGGCTTCCATCCTGCGTTCGCTCGCCGATTCCGGCTCCGGCCGCCGGGTACTGGTGCTCCACGCCGAAAGCAATCTGGACAGTTGGGCGCTTTGCGGCCAGATGACGGACGACGTCGAGCGCTTGGACGCAGCCGAGCTGCAGCTCTGGCTAGAAGAACCGCAGGCCGGGGCCAAAGCGGGCTTCATGTCACTGCGCGAGGTGGACCTTCCGGCCGACGCCTCACTGTACCTGTGCGGGCCGCTGCCGTTCATGAAGCACATCCGCAACGAAGCGATCAACGCCGGAATCCCCGCCACAAAGATTCACTACGAAGTCTTCGGTCCGGACATCTGGCTCGCCAA
>NZ_JAHHZS010000044.1 GCF_022606295.1 Arthrobacter bambusae | reverse complement strand
CTTCGCGAGTCCGAGGAGCCGGGATCCTTTGGCGGGGGATTCCCGCCGGGCCAAAGCCACCTGGGCTGCGACGCCGCGTGCGCGTTCGTCGGCCGGGACACCGGCCGCGGCGTCGGCGCTGCGCTGGACGGCATCGAACGCCACCGCGATCCTCGCCTGCGCAGCCGCTGCCGCGGACTTCAAGTCCTCCAGGGCACGCAACTGGTCAATCAATTCGGCGCGGTCGGAACCTGGCCGAAGCGAAGCAACGGCGCCGATCAGCTCGTGCACCCGGGCGCCCGGCACGGCAGGCTCCGGACCCGCGCTGCCCGAGGGCGCGCCGGATCCGATCAGCTGCGTTCCCCGAGTCCCCTCCATAACCAAAGCATTTCAGGGACCTACGACATTTTTAGGCCGAAGAACGGCGCCCGGCGAAAAATCTTGATAAGCGGCAGGATTTTTGGAGACGGCCACCGAAGGAACCCAGATAGCCCGGCCATCGTTCAAGCAGCTGATCGCGATGTTCTACGTCACCTCGATCCTCTTTGCGGTGGTGGTCCTTGGCTCCGTCACGCCGCCAACACGGACTTGAGCATCGGCCAGCAAATGGGCCTCATCGCCGTCATGGGCAACGCCGTCGCCGCCTCGTTCATCGCCTGGTGGGACCGCACCCTCGACGCCGACCGCGTCCGCAATGTCTTCGCGGGCGAAGATGTGGAGCCGATTCAGGTGGCCGAGCTTCCGGCGCCCGCTGCCGCCGTCGAGCCCTTTCAGGCCGCCGATCGCCACCCCTCCTATTCGGACTCCGTCTGACATGACGGACGCAACCGCCCCGAAGACCGTCCTCATCGCGCCCGACGGCGTCACTGCTGTTGTGGAGGTAGCGAACACTTGCGGTTTGGGGCTCTTGCCGGACGGACGGCTTTTGCCGCTGGATGCGTCGAGTCGTGGGTTCGGCGAGGCTGTTCTCTTTGCCCTTTCGTTGAGGCCAGCTCGGATCGTGCTGGCGCTCGGAGGCAGCGCGAGCACTGACGGAGGAATGGGCATGCTCACCGCCCTGGGCTTCCGCCTCCTGGATGCTTCCAGCCTTTCTTTGGAAGGCAACGGGCGGAACCTTGGCCTTGTTCATTCCCTTCTCGGGACGTTGCTTTCCGGGCTAGCCGAGACGGAACTGATTGTTGCGAGCGATGTGCACAACCCCCTGTGCGGGCCGGACGGGGGCTCCTTCGGTGTTCGGTCCGCAGAAGGGCGCGTCGCTTGCGGATGTTGCAGCGCTCGACGACCCACGACGCCGGATTACAGGTCCCTCAGCGAGGAATCCGCATCGAGCCGAGCGAGTCTTGCGACGTGCCCAACGGCCCCAAGGCACAAGAACATAGGAACACAGAAGAGTGCCCCGAGCACGAGCAACCAGTTGGGCATGGCCCACGCAGCCACCGGCAGGAGGTCGAGTTGCAGTCCGCTGAAGACCGCCGTTCCTATGACGGAGCAAAGAGTTCCCAGGAGCGCTCCCACAACGCTAATGATCAGACCCACTGCGGCCAACTCGACCATGTAAACCCCCGCTATCGAGGCCCCCGACCAGCCGATGGCTTTGAGGAGACCCACTTCGCGAGCTCTCTGCTTGATCCAACTGCCACCAACAGACACTCCGACCCCGAGGCAGAAGATGATCAAGAACCCACCGATCACCCAGCTGACAAGGGCGAGAAGAGCGAAGAGACCTGAGAGGGACCGGATTTGGCCCGCAACGCTGTTCACTGAATATCCGAGCGCTCGGACTTGGTTCTGTACATTGACCACCTCGTCTGCTGAGTCAACGCGAACATATGCGCGGGGGTAGGTCAGCGCTTTTGTATTCGGCCGGGCATTGGCGAGCGTTGACTGGAGCACCTTACTGGATACGTAAGCAGCCTGTGCGCCATCCGTACCCGGCGACGAGTTGTCATAGATACCTGAGACGCGGAGAGATATGGAAACAGGTTCCCCATTGCCAGGGCCGATTTCCTTCGTGTACACAAAGCTCATTTCCTTGCCGAGCAGCTGGGCGTATCTCTGGCCCTGCCCCTTGTCGGGAAGCAGGATCTGGCCTTCCCCAGGGCCGTCCCCGGAGACGTCTCCCAGCAGTATTTTCGGAGTGATGCCGCTGATGAATGGCGTACCCATGAATGCACCGGGGTTGTTCGGTGATGGCCAGTTCGCAGGGTCCTCTATGGCGAGGTCTATTTGTGCCCAACCGGAGGATCGCACTACGTGATCGATTTGGCTGAACCGGGATAATGATTCATCAGTGATCTCACGAGCTGAGTCCGGGCCTACTGAAGTCACCTCCACATAATTCAGGGCGGAATTGGTGCTGATCTTGTTTGAGTATGAGCTTATTCCGGCCCCTACGATGCTGTCGGCGAATATGAATACCGCGATGCCAAGACTCATCAGGACCGCGAGCGGCCTCAATTTCGAGAGGGAAAGCCGCACCGACCTTGCAGCAAAGACCCTATTTCTGTTCAAGGAACAACTCCTTCATAGGAAGCTGACGGTGGGCCACTTGCTGGAAAACTTCGTCGTGGGAAGCAACGAGGATGCCGCACCCGCTGTTGGCCCCCGTTCGCATGGCGTCCAGGATGGCCTCAGTGTTTGTCGCATCGAGACCCGAACTTGGTTCGTCGGCCAGTAGCAATGACGGTTCGTTGATCAGCGCACGGCAAAACGCGACTCTTTGCTGCTGCCCGCCGGAAAGCCTTTTCGCTTGCCGGTCAGCGACCGCCACCAGGCCGAAGCGTTCCAGCTGCTCCGTAATCGTTGCGCGCGTCATGGGCTTGCTGCTGGCAAGGAGGACATTTTCCAACGCCGTAAGTTCGGGCAACAGGTTGCTGCTCTGAAACACCATGCCAATTTCGTTCGAGCGGACCCGACTCGCTTCCCGGGACGAGGCGTCGGTCCTGTTGTCACCGTTGATCCACACTTTGCCGGCATCGGGAGTCGATAGCAGTCCGGAGATGTTCAGGATCGTTGATTTCCCCGAACCCGACTCACCTCGCAGCCAGACGATTTCGCCAGCCTCGACGTTCAGGCTGATTCCAGAAAGGACCAACTGTCGCGTCCCGCGATCATCTAAAAAGGACTTGGCGATGTTCTCAAGACGCAGCACCGCTGTCATTTGTTCTCCCCGAAGTCGTAGGCACCCGGGACCGCGATCATTGCGGCCGAAATTGACAGACTGCATGGTGACGCTTTGTCTTCTTCCATCCGATACAAGGACGGGAATTCTTTGCAGCCCTTCAGAGTCCGGAGTTCCTCGGCCGCTTTGTCGAAATCGTTTGATCCAAGCCCGGAGCGGCTTGCGTTCGTCATGGCGGTCAGCGCCCTAAAATAGTTCAGGCCGTTTCCTTTCGGTGAACTGAGGAGCTGCGGGAGCGCGGACTGGACGGCCGGAAACATTGATCTCACTTCTTCGCTGTTTGAGAAGTACATGGAGTTGGAGAGCGCCATCAGTGCTCCGGAAAGTAGGTCTTCAACCCCGGGGTCCGCATCGAACGCCTCCAGTCGCGCCAACCTCGCGTTAGGCTCAAGCTGCACCAGAACATCCACCAGCTCGATGTACCCGCTGAGTTTTGCGAAAGTCACGGTGGCCGGAAGCGCCGCCCTACCTTGCTCGATGATCGAACCGTAGTTCCCCCAGGATGGAGACCCAGAGCGCTTTAGCGCCACAAGCGCCTTGAGCTGAGTGATCTGATCGGTTTCGGGCGCTTTCAGCACCCGTTCCAGTTCATCTCGGGTTCGCTCACTCACGACAGCGGGAAAGCCCGTGTCGAGGAGTCTCGCGGCAAGATACGTCCCGTGGACCGATCCTTTGGCGAGAGTCGATGATTCGGGCCTCATTATGAGGCCGTTGGTTCCCTGGAGCTTCATCAGGTCTTCTTTGATGGCGGAGACATCATTGGTCGGTACGACGGGACCGGCGCCGCAGGCAGTCAGGCCAATGAAAGCCAGGGCAATCAACGACGTACCTTTGATAAGCCGCGTGCAGCGCGAAATCCGACGACGGATACCGGTACCCATCCTCACATTCTCCCGAGCCTGAATCTGTTGACCCGTCAGTAGCCTGTCCGTCACCTCAGAATCCTTTTCTTGTCGCGGGAACTTCAGGTGTTCTTTGAATCGCTTGATCCATGCGTTGAACGCAAATCTAGCGTCGGCGACCGATCAATTACTGGGCTTTGACGACTCCTTTCCTGTAACTCGCTGCTAGGAGAACTGCTACATAAAGGAAGAACAATCCGCCGCCGGCTAGAGCCGGGAGACGGGGGAAAGTCTCAGCGACAATCGCACCGAGCGCTGGATCAGCAAAACCGATGAGCGACGATCCTGCCCTGAACGGGAGAAAAGCGGCTGCGGACGTCCCCCAAATCTCAATTGTTTCCACCAGTTGACCCAGCAAGGGTTCTACCAGCGCTGATCCAGCGACCAGCAAGGCCACCGCACCTGTTCGGGGCAAGAGGAGTCCTGCTCCTATGCCGAGAAGAGCCCATCCGTTCGCTAGGACCAAACAGCCAACCAGAACCGCGGGGTCGGATTCGAGGAGGTTCGAACTTCCCAGGACAGCATTCGACACAATCACGGACATCAGCGTGGACGCGGTCGTCCACGTCGTTGTCACCAGCAAAGTCATCACCACCTTGGCCGCGAACAGGGCGCTCCGTTGGGGCATCGCCAAGAGTGCCAGGCAAAGCGTCCCGTATCGCTTCTCCTGGCCAAAAGAGAAGATCCCAAGAAGGCCGGCGGCAAGGAGCACCAAAGGAGAACGTGTGGCTGCCACCGTGGCCGCCTCGCCAGCAGCCTGGGCGGTCATTTCTGGAGCCATGTTGGCGATCATCAGGGATATCGCCCAACTGAACAGGACAGATACCAAAATCGTCGCAGCGGTCAGGACGTGGAACCCACGAGTTGTAGTCAGCCGGACCCACTCGTAGTGGATTGCGTCCCTCACGGCTTACCCCCAGATCCCCGGCACTGAGATTCATGGACTCCACGGCCCACAATGTCGTTGTACCCGTCCTCCAAAGTACGAAGCGTCGTCGATAGTTCAAAGAGCGTGAAGCCAAGCTTATTGGCCAGGGTTCCCACGTCTCTCGCCGTCATTCCGTCGATGACTAGAGACTCCCCGTTGAAGGTCACGATCAACCCATCTTCGGCGCGCAATCGAGCGGCGAACTCGCGGGGACGGTCCACTGCGATGGTGACCGCTGGCCCTGAAGTCGTTGTCTTGAGTTCTTCCATCGGACAATCAGCCCGGAGATCTCCACCGTGCAGAACCAAGACGCGGTCCGCGAGTTTCTCTAGCTCGCTCAAAATATGCGTCGAAAGCAAGATGGTCTTGCTCTCCCCCGCCAAGCTGCGGATTGTGTTCCGAAACCAATAAACACCGTCCACATCCAACCCATTGATGGGTTCGTCAAGGATCAGCACTTGAGGCTCGGTCATCAGTGCCGCTGCGAGCGCGAGACGTTGCTTCATCCCCATCGAGTAGGAAGCGGGCGACTTCGTCGCATACTCACTTAGACCCACCCGATCGAGTGCGAACTCAGCACTTCGTCTTGAGATGCCAGAAGCCGCCCCGATCATCCGAAGATGGTTCATAGCCGACCGGCCGGGGTGAAAACCCTCCGCGGACAGCAGTGATCCCACTGCCAGCTGTGGCCGTGTTAGGAGTCGATAGGGTTTTCCGTCGAACGTCGTCTCACCGGTTCCAGGAATAAGGTTGAGCATTCGCTTCATCAACGTGGTCTTGCCATGTCCATTGGGACCAACGAGCCCGACTACCTCTCCCGGGTTCAAAGCAAAGGAAATGTCTCGGAGCACCTCCTTTGCGCCGTAGCTCGCACCGACGCCATCAACGACGATTCTCATTTCGCCCCCAAGCTTCCTGCGTCCAGCCCGTCAACGGGTTGCGACTTGAGATCCTCGAGCCGGACGGTAACCGCTTCCAGGAACAAGTCCTGGAGTGAATGCGTCACGATAACCACGAGTTTGAACTCCGCCCAGCGTCTGATCTCCTCAACCATGTAGGCCATGCCCTCGGTGTCAGTGCCATTGAACGGTTCATCCAAGACCACGCAATCGAACTGGCCGACGGTGTTCATGACGTACCAAAGTTTGCGCACATTTCCTGTGGACAGGTTCCCCGCGTTCTCGCCTAGCCACGGTTCCATGCCGAGCCGGGTCGCCCGGAGTATTTCGGGACCAGGATCGACATCTCGGGCAATGCATGCAAACACGATGTGATCCCGTGCGGTCATCTGAGCGAAGAGCGACGCGTCTGACCGGCATACCCTCCGCCGGCTTCTACTTCCAGGGTCATCGGCGCTCGCTCCGTTGACGAGGACCGTTCCGGCCCACGGAGACAGATAGCCACTGGCCAGTTCGACGAAGGTCGATTTTCCGGATCCGTTCCTTCCCTGCAAGTGGATCAGGGCTGGCCCGATAAACGAGAAGGACACGTTTTCGTAGACGGGACGTTCGGCGGAATATCCGGCAAACACGCGGTCAAAGACTATTTCTGGTAGAGAATTCTGCGTTGCAGGCAAATCTTTGCACCTCCAGTGAGAAGAGCCGTGTAAATGACGGCGGAAATGGTTGCGGGGACGTTGCCCGAGAGGATAAGTCCGAGCACCGGAACTGCAAGCAGTAAGCCAATAAACGCTGCCGCCAGGGACATTTCCATCGAGCCGTCGGCCTGCCTGACTTTGACCTTGCTGTAGGCGTTCCCAATGATGTTGCTGCTCGCAATCGACCATGGAATCAGGAGAGTCTCGACGGGCAGGACGCCGGTTGCAGCCCAGACGACGATTCCGATCGCTGGTGCCGCAAGCAGCGCCAGCAGCACAGACTGACTCAGGGTCACGCCCCACGCAAGCGACGTGAGGCCGAATCCGGATTCCCAGCTGTACCTCAGCTGCGAAAGAAGTCCGATCGGATTGTTCGCCTTGCACATGAGTTCATTCCCGGCAACTCCCACCATGAAAACGATGCAGGCACCCGCGCCCCGAACTCCGGGGATCTCCCGAAGGAATTCCGGCCCTATCCCGCCCCACCGAAAGCCGATCGCAGTGGCAGCGGCCAGAAGCAGGCAGATTCCGATTCCACGGAACAGGGCAAACGACTTGTCCCTGACGAGGTTAACTATGAGGACCCGCCAAAGCATGGCTACCGGCGTCGTCGCCCTCCATACGGACTCCCTGACGCGCCGCGGAACGCTCGCGGTTATCGGAAACGATTGCCTCTTGATCGCTCCAACGTTTCGGATTGTGAGAAAGGAAAATACGACGACGGCGATCGCCACCGCGGTCGCGATCCAGCCGCCTTCTGCGCCGGTTGCGTTGAGTCGCAGGTCATACCCGGCCGCTGCCGAGGTTAGTGCCAGCACTCCTCGGGCGAGGACGGCCCCCAGCAACGCGGCCAGGAGGCATCCCCCGGCGAAGAAGGTCCATCCCACGGCAAGGCTCGGAAGACGAGGGTCACTTGCGGCCAGCTTGGAACTCAAGGCGAGCCAGGACGCAGTCAGGGCGAATGGGGCAGCTAATAGTGTCAGTTCCAATGGTCCGCCGCTACCACCGTCCTCTTGCACAACAACCCAGGCCGCGGTGCAGACGGCGCCCGACAAACCAAACAAGATGGCAGCCCGTCGACCTGCCTCGGCCAGGAACACGTGGTGCATCGAAACATCGGTCGCCCGGTAGAGCTGCCTGTTTGGATTGAACCGAACTGCAAATCTTCGGCTGCTGAGTGCTTCCCGTGCGAGCGCACCGACGGAGATATAAAGGCAGACGGCGAGCGCCAACAGGATGATTGCCATCCTTGCAGTGCTGCCCAAATAGGCGTGCACGCCGTCGAAGGACAACGCCTCATGGAGCAGCCGCATCAAAAATAGGGATCCCGCCAGAACAGCACAGACCAAAGCAACCCCACTAGTTACTCCAAGGACCGCGAGTGCGCGGATGGATATCGGCCATCCCGTGAAGGCCAGTATGCGCACCCCCGATAATTTGTAAGCCGCTCTCAGGCTTCCCATTGCCGACGCCTAGAAACGATTGACGGATTTACTTTGGGCAGACTCCGCATCGACGATGAGGGCCACGGTTCCGATACAGATGATGCCTATCGTCCAGAGCCATAACGGAAGCGTGTCCGGGAAGCCCACTGTCGCGGCAGCTATGAACACTCCGCCGCCCATCCCGCTGATAACAAATAGAACCGCATCGCGCTTGGGATTTCGTTTTGTTGCGAGCACTACCAACAGGGAGATCGCTCCAACGCTCAAGGACGTCCATGCAAGCAGTGGAGTCCTCGGTTCGTGAATGAGCCCCACGACGATACTGCCGGCGATACACGCGAGTACGAGAACGGTGGCGATGGTTCGGACCCTTGATGAGTAAATCAATGTCGTATCCTTTCTAGGATTCAGAGAGCAAGAGAGACCGCTGCCGTTGCGAGCGAGGTGGCGAAAATGGCCGCAGTCGTTGTGGACGAAGAACTCGACCACTGCTTTCGGAACATGAAGGGAGAGCATGCCGCCACGAGGGCCACGTATACGAATGTCGACCAGCTGTCCTTCGGAGAAGTCAGCGACAACAGAAGGCTGACTAGCTGGACGCCCAGAAGGGACACGATTGCCGTGCACCCCAGTAGTCCGACTCGGAAACGGAATCCTCCACGCTTTAGCCCAGGAAAGAAGGTGCTCTCTGCGATGGACGTCAACGAAAAGTACAGCGTCGAAAGTAGTGTTGAGAGGACGACTCCGACGTAGAACCCCACGTTCACGGCGAGCTCGGTAACCGCTGGGTCACTAATTGCCCTAGCGGCATCGGTCTGCGCAACTTTTCCTGCTACGACTCCGTGAAGCTGTTTGCTCCTCAACAGCAGGAGACCCAAAAGTGCCCCGGCGGAACACATCCAAACAAGAGGGGACGTGTTCCTTTGCGGTCTCCGAGAGGGCTTATCTCCGCCCGGCTGTTCCACACTCAACGACGATAACGTCATGGGGAGAATCCTTTTGTAACTAAAACTGTGGCTTCGAGGAGAGCTGCGGCAAGGACAAGGACTGAAGCAATTCCGAAGATCTTTAAGGCCAATGGGAACATAGCGAGATACTGCCGCAGCGGTCCTGCTGCCTCAGAAGCGGAAAGAGCTGACCGGATAGCGGCGGCGACGGGTATGAGCCCAGCCCCGGCGCCCAACAGAAGGCCTAGAAATTCGATCGGTGCATAAATCCAAATCGAGGCCACCACCTCACCAATTCCCATGTGTGTCCGGCCGAGGCGCATTGTGGAGCCGATGTAGATTGCTGTGAGTGGCCATGCGATCAGCGTCGAGACTCCCCCGGTAATGACTCCGGAAAACAAAAGACACAAGGCGGGTACATTTGCCGCGAGAATCCGTCCCAGCGCGGATAGCCATGTAAGGCCAGCTTCAGGGGACATCGGCTGAGGTGATTCGGATTGAGCGGCCATGTCCGCTTGGAAACCGATGGTGAATCCGGCCAGCATGAGCGCCAGGGACAGCATCATCGCAACGAGGAGCAATGGCTTATCGCCGTTCCTGACGCTCATGCGCAATTTCGGTACCGTCGCTGCTGCAGCTAGGCGATCGCTGCCCGCTTACCCCATTGGAGGATGGCCCAGCGCGCCGTCGCGATGACTGCCGCTGCTATGCCGCCGGAAAGCACCCCCATCACGATGGCAAGGGCAATCCCGCCGACCTCTACTGCCGTTACGATCTGTGAGGCGAACGTGCTGGATAGACCGAACATTCCGGCGATGTACATGACGCTCACGCTGGCAAGGGCAAGTCCTGCCACGCTGACCGCAGTTGCGAAAGTGACCGACTTGATGGACGGGCGGCTCGTTGCTTCCATGATTCCTCCTTCGATTGTGACCGGGACCGGCGATCCCGATCCCTGTCACAATCCAAAGGCATGTTTCCCGGTCTAAGTGGTGAAATCGGAAAACTCAGTGGTCTGAAACCCAAATCTCCGTGCGAAAAGGCCATACACGGAGGCGCAAATGGCGTTCACGGAGTCTCGTCTCCGTGTTACCGATAAGTCGCACGGAGCATCGTCGAGTCTGTGGATTCGGAATTGAGGCGAGGTGGCTTGGGGCCGGCCAGTGTTTCACCGTACCCACCGCAGCAGTCCCACGCAGTCGCCGCCGACCACCCCAACGTAGGGTCGGGCCTCAAACTGAATTCCCCTCGTGCCGCCGATACCCAATACCGCGTTCTCGTCTATGTTTCATCCTCGTAAAGTTGGGATGGTCCATCAGCGCCCGTGCCGCGGCAATCGATCCCTGGACACCGCGTGGGGGTCAAGTCCGAGGGCTTAGACTTCCTTGTCCTTTTCCCGCGAAACTCAAGCCAGTGACTCGCAAAGTCAGATAGGGCTACGAAGCCAAAGCGAAAGGGCAAACGCCAAGGCAACCGTCAGTGCCTCCCGAATTACATTTCTGCCAGTCTACAAACTGTTATTGATAAGCATCAAAATGATCGTCATGACTCCAGCTTTTCCAAAGCGCGATATCCACACTTTTTCGTCCAGGCCTTTCGAGCCTTCCATCCGTTATCTCTTCAGGCCGAGTTGAACAATGACCCATGAAATTGCGCCGGCAGGTCCATTTTGGACCCGTTGCGCTAGGGGATTGAGAAACGGAAGGAAACAGAACTGATGAATCCGCCGACCGGTACCTATACACGGCTCTGAGCGCGGGAATGTTTGCCTTGATGCGCCAGAGTGATGGCTTTGTTAGGCACAGCTCCTCCCAATGCGCCCCAAACGCTGCGCACCAGAACAGACACAAGGGAGCAAGCACAATTTCAAACGCGCGGATGAACGTCGTTTCGGGCGCCGGTTGTGAATCGCTGTCGGACCTTCCTAGTTCTGGTGAGCAGAAGAACTCATCAAAGGCAGACTTTAGGGTTCGCTCTCAATCTGGCAATAGGCCGCCAAAGCGTCTCTGCGGGCCCATATGACAACAAAAGCAATGTTGAGGGCGAACGCAGCGCAAAAGAAGACAACAAAGACGGGAAATGGTGCTCCAGCGACGAAGAGCACGCCACTGCGCAAGTTGAAGCCTAGCTGGTGATTCGCATACCTTGACACTGCCCACGCCGGATACGCCACCAGCCCACCCAAGCCCGTCACTTGGTATCCCAAACCCGCTCCACACGGAAGACCCCTTGACTCCCACCCCCTTCTTCCCTAAACTTTTCATAAAGCAGAATCTAAATTCCACAAAGCGGAAACTCGACGAAGCGAACTAGCCCAAGAGGACAAGCCAAGCGGAAGATGGATCCCAAGCCCTCCCCGGAAGGACACCTACGATGACGTACACAGTGAACTGCTCCATCCTCCTGACGGAGCTGCCCCTGCTCGAGCGCCCCGCAGCTGCGAAGGCTGCCGGCTTTGACGCCGTCGAATTCTGGTGGCCCTTTGAGACCTCCGTTCCGTCGGACGCCCAGGTCACCGAGTTCGAGAACGCCATCAAGGACGCTGGCGTTCAGCTCACCGGCCTGAACTTCAACGCCGGCAACATGCCCGGCGGCGACCGCGGCCTGGTTTCCTGGCCCGCCCGCTCCTCCGAGTTCCTGGACAACATCGACGTCGTCGCAGGCATCGGCGAGCGGCTCGGCTGCAAGGCCTTCAACGCCCTCTACGGCAACCGCGCGGACGGCGAATCCCCCGAGAAGCAGGACGCCATCGGTGCCGAGAACCTCGCCAGCGCGGCGGATGGCGTCGCACGCATCGGCGGCACTGTCCTCCTCGAGCCCGTCAGCGGCGCCCCCAAGTACCCGCTCCTCAAGGCCGCCGACGCCCTCAAGGTGATCGCCCGCGTCAAGGAAGAATCCGGCGCCACGAACGTCAAGCTCCTCGCCGACTTCTACCACCTGGCAGTCAACGGGGACGACGTCGCAGCCGTCATCGAAAACCACGCCAAGGACTTCGGCCACATCCAGATCGCCGACAACCCCGGCCGTGGGGCTCCCGGAACGGGTGGGCTTCCCCTCGGCGAATGGATCGCCCGCAGCCGAGAACTCGGCTACGAAGGCTACATCGGCCTCGAATACAAGGAACCGCAGGAAACGGCGTTCAGCTGGGCCATCCGCCAGCGCGCCACCTCCCACTAGCGAACGCGCCAACTGAGTAGCAGTTGTTGTCGTTTAGAGCCCTCAAAACGACATCAACTGCGAGCTAGTTGGGTCCAGCACACCTGAGCTAAAACAAAGACTTCAGTAAGGAAAATCATGAGCAACGTTGCAGTTATCGGACTCGGAATCATGGGCCTTCCCATGGCCATCAACCTGGTCAAGGCCGGCCACAACGTCACCGGTTTCAACCGCAGCCAGGACAAGATCGACAAGCTCGTCTCCGAAGGCGGCAAGGGTGCCACGAGCATCGCCGACGCCGTCAAGGACGCCGACGTCGTCATCACCATGGTGCCGGACTCCCCCGACGTCGAAGGTGTCGTGAGCGGCCCGGACGGTGTCTTCGCCAACGCGAAGAAGGGCACCCTCTGGATCGACGCGAGCAGCATCCGCCCTGACGTCGCAGCCCGCCTCTCGGCAGACGCCGTCGCGGCCGGCATCCGCCCGCTCGACGCCCCTGTTTCCGGTGGCGAACAGGGCGCCATCGACGCCGTCCTGTCCATCATGGTCGGCGGCGACGCGGCCGACTTCGAGGCGGCCCAGGATGTGCTCAACGCCGTCGGCAAGACCATCGTCCACGTCGGCCCCTCCGGCTCCGGCCAGACCGTCAAGGCAGCCAACCAGTTGATCGTGGCCGTCAACATCGAGGTCCTTGGCGAGGCCATCGCCTTCCTTGAGGCCTACGGCGTGGACACGGACGCAGCCCTCAAGGTCCTCGGCGGCGGTTTGGCCGGCTCCAAGGTCCTGGACCAGAAGGGCCAGAAGATGCTCGACCGCAACTTCGACCCCGGCTTCCGCCTGGCCCTCCACCACAAGGACCTCGGCATCGTCACCTCCGCAGCCCGCGAAGCCAACGTCGCCATCCCGCTCGGCGCCGTCGTCGCGCAGCTCGTGGCCGCCACTGTCAACCAGGGCGACGGCGGACTCGACCACTCGGGCCTCTTCAAGCAAGTCCTCCAGCTCAGCGGCCGCAAGTAAAGCCACGCGCTCAGGCGCGATAACAAGCAAATCCGGGCAACCGCCGTCGTACTTCACGACGGCGGCTCCCCTACAACACCCAAAAACAGACTTTCAAGGAGCACACCATGACGAAGATGCGCACTGTAGACGCAGCCGTCGCCATCTTGGCAAAGGAAGGCGCCATCGAGGCGTTCGGCCTGCCAGGCGCGGCCATCAACCCCTTCTATTCCGCGATGCGGGCACACGGAGGCATCCGCCACACCCTGGCCCGCCACGTTGAAGGCGCCAGCCACATGGCTGACGGCTACTCCCGTGCAGCGGACGGAAACATCGGTATCTGCATCGGTACCTCGGGCCCCGCAGGAACGGACATGATCACCGGCCTGTACGCAGCCTGGGCAGATTCCATCCCCATGCTCTGCATCACCGGCCAGGCCCCCGTTGCCAAGCTGCACAAGGAAGACTTCCAGGCCGTGGACATCGAGTCCATCGCCAAGCCGGTCACCAAGATGGCCATGACCATCCTGGAACCGGGCCAGGTTCCGGGCGCCTTCCAGAAGGCCTTCCAGCTGATGCGCTCCGGCCGTCCCGGCCCGGTCCTGCTGGACCTGCCGTTCGACGTGCAGATGGCCGAGATCGAGTTCGACATCGACGCGTACGAGCCCATCGCCGTCGAAAAACCCAAGGCCAGCCGCAAGCAGCTGGAAAAGGCACTGGACATGCTCACCGCAGCCGAGCGCCCGCTGATCGTCGCCGGCGGCGGCATCATCAACGCCGGCGCCTCCGCGCAGTTGGTTGAACTGGCCGAACTGCTCAACGTTCCGGTCATCCCCACCCTCATGGGCTGGGGCACCATCCCGGACGACCACGAGCTGATGGCCGGCATGGTGGGCCTGCAGACCTCTCACCGCTACGGCAACGAGACCATGCTGGCCTCCGACTTCGTGATCGGCATCGGAAACCGCTGGGCCAACCGCCACACCGGCGGCCTGGACACCTACACGGCGGGCCGCAAGTTCGTGCACATCGACATCGAGCCCACGCAGATCGGCCGCGTGTTCTCGCCGGACTTCGGTATCGCGTCCGACGCCGGTGCGGCGCTGGACGGGCTGATCGAACTGGCACGCGAGCGCCAGGCAGCCAAGTCCCTGCCGGACTACTCCGCTTGGGTCGCCGAGTGCACCGCCCGCAAAGGATCCCTGCAGCGCAAGACCCACTTCGAGAACGTGCCGATCAAGCCGCAGCGCGTGTACGAAGAGATGAACAAGGCGTTCGGCAAGGACACCACCTACGTATCCACCATCGGCCTCTCGCAGATCGCCGGTGCGCAGCTGCTGCACGTCTTCGGCCCGCGCAAGTGGATCAACGCCGGCCAGGCCGGCCCCCTGGGGTGGACATGTCCTGCCGCGCTGGGCGTTGTCCGCGGCAAGCCGGACGAGACCGTTGTTGCCCTGTCCGGCGACTACGACTTCCAGTTCATGATCGAAGAGCTGGCCGTGGGCGCACAGTTCAACCTGCCGTACATCCACGTGGTGGTGAACAACTCGTACCTGGGCCTGATCCGCCAGTCGCAGCGCGGCTTCAACATGGAACAGAACGTGTCCCTGGCGTTCGAGAACATCAACTCCCCGGAAACCAACGGCTACGGCGTGGACCACGTCAAGGTCACCGAGGGCCTCGGCTGCAAGGCCATCCGCGTGGAGAACCCGTCCGACCTGCCTGCCGCGTTCGACAAGGCCAAGGCACTCATGGACGAGTTCAAGGTTCCCGTGGTGGTCGAAGTGATCCTGGAAAAGATCACCAACATCTCCATGGGTGTTGAAATCAACGGCGTGAACGAGTTCGAAGAGCTGGCCGAGCGCGGCGAAGACGCACCCACTGCGATCATCGCCCTGCTGGACTAGTAAGTACTGAAGGAGGTACGGAATGCGTGTGGTCATAGCCCCGGACAAGTTCAAGGGATCGCTGTCAGCTCCCGAGGTCGCCAGCCGCTTGAGCGCCGGGTTGCAGGCCGGATTTGCTGCCGGCCGACCGGGCGAGGGCTTTGAAACCACGCTCATTCCAGTGGCCGACGGCGGCGAAGGGACTCTCGACGCCGCCGTCGGCTCCGGCTTCACCCGCCGCAGCACCACGGTCACGGGACCCACGGGCCAGCCGATCACGGCCGAATTCGCCGTCCGCGGCGAGGAAGCCGTCATTGAAATGGCGGCGGCCTCCGGACTCGCCGTACTGCCGGGCTTCGGCGACGGCTGCGCCCCGAACACCGAAACGGCCAAGGGCTCCACAAGCCTGGGCACCGGCGAACTCATCCGCGCCGCCCTGGACCTCGGCTGCCGGCACATCATCCTCGGCGTCGGCGGCAGTGCCAACACCGACGGCGGCGCCGGCGTCCTGCAGGGCCTCGGTGCGGTCCTCCTCGACGCGGACGGCAACGAACTCCCAGGCGGCGGCGCGGCCCTCGCCCGCTTGGACCGGATCGACTTCTCGAACCTCGACGTCCGCTTGGAGGTCACCGAGTTCGTCCTGGCGTCCGACGTCGACAATCCCCTTTTGGGCCGCACCGGCGCCGCCGCGATCTTCGGACCGCAGAAGGGCGCGACGCCGGACGACGTCGCCTCGCTCGACGCGGCTCTGGCCCACTTCGTCCAGGTCCTCGCCAACGAGATCGGGTCCGAAGCCCAGGACGCCGCACAGGCTCCGGGCGCTGGCGCGGCAGGCGGCGTCGGCTACATCGCCATCGCGGCGCTGGGCGCGGCACGCAGGCCGGGCATCGACGTCGTCCTCGAATTCACTGAACTCGAGCAGCGGCTGGCGGGCGCGGAGCTGGTGATCACCGGCGAAGGCAGCCTCGACGAACAAAGCCTGCTCGGCAAAACGCCTATGGGCGTGGCGCGGGCGGCGGCGCGTTCCGGGATCCCTGTGATTGCCGTCTGTGGCCGCAGTACGCTGAGCCCGGAACAACTTTCGGAGTCCGGTTTCGAGTCGGTCCACGCATTGACCGAGCTCGAATCCAACGTAGAGAAATGTATAGCTGAAGCAGGCCCGCTGCTTGAAGAATTAGGCAAGCACATCGGCGTGCGCCTCTCTGAAAAAGCGGCATCCACCCAAGTCGCAGCGCGAACCGAGACCAAGGAGCAACTCCATGTCTGAAGAAACCACCACAGCACACGGCCCGTTTGACCTGGTCATCCGGGGCCAGCGCATCCTCACCACCGCCGGCATCACCGCCCGCGAAGTCGGCGTCCGCAACGGCGTGATCGTCGCCATCGAACCCTTGGGCAACGGCCTGACGGGCACCGAAGTCATCGAACTCGGCGACGACGAAACCCTCATCCCGGGCCTGGTGGACACCCATGTGCACGTCAACGAGCCGGGCCGCACCGAGTGGGAGGGCTTCGCCTCCGCCACCCGCGCTGCGGCAGCCGGCGGCGTCACCACCATCATCGACATGCCGCTGAACTCCATCCCGCCCACCACCAACGTGGAAGGCCTCAAGCTCAAGCGCGAAGTCGCCGAGGACCAAGCGTTCGTGGACGTCGGATTCTGGGGCGGCGCCATCCCGGGCAACAAGAAGGACCTTCGCCCGCTGCACGACGAGGGCGTCTTCGGTTTCAAGTGTTTCCTCCTCCACTCCGGCGTGGACGAGTTCCCGCACCTGGACGCGGACGAGATGGAACAGGACATGGCCGAGCTCAAGTCCTTCGACTCGCTTATGATCGTCCACGCCGAGGACTCCCACGCGATCGACCACGCACCCCACCCCGGCGGAGCGCACTACTCCACCTTCCTTGCCTCCCGCCCGCGCGGGGCCGAGAACAAGGCCATCGCCGAGGTCATCGAACGCGCCCGCTGGACTGGTGCGCGCGCCCACATCCTGCACCTCTCGTCGTCGGACGCTCTCCCGATGATCGCTTCGGCGAAGCGCGACGGCGTCCACCTCACCGTTGAGACCTGCCCGCACTACCTGACCCTCATGGCCGAGGAAATCCCCGACGGCGCCACCGCGTACAAGTGCTGCCCGCCCATCCGCGAAGCCTCCAACCGCGAGCTCCTCTGGCAGGGCCTGCAGGACGGCACCATCGACTGCATCGTCTCTGACCACTCCCCCTCGACACTTGACCTCAAGGACCTGGAAAACGGCGACTTTGCCGTGGCATGGGGCGGCGTCTCCTCGCTGCAGCTGGGGATCTCGCTGATCTGGACCGAAGCACGGCACCGCGGCATCTCCCTGGAGCAAGTAGTGTCCTGGATGTCCGAGAAGCCCGCCGCCTTGGCCCGCCTGCACAACAAGGGCCAGCTGGCTCTCGGCTACGACGCCGATTTCTCCATCTTCGCGCCGGACGACGCGTTCGTCGTCGACGTCAAGAAGCTCAAGCACAAGAACCCGATCACGCCGTACGACGGCAAGGCGCTCTCCGGCGTCGTACGCAAAACGTACCTGCGGGGCAGCGAGATCGACGGCCGGACGCCCAGCGGCAAGCTGATTCGCCGCGGCGGCGTGTAAGGCCAAGCCATGGCCGTCAATGTCCATGCCCCGTACGGGCAACTGCCCGCACGGCTCAACGCCTCGCGGCACCAGCCCGCCCCCCGGCCTTCAGCGCTCCGGCCTGGTCTGGTGCGGCCCGGGATGCACCCGCGCGGACTTGCCGTGTGGGTACAGCCCGGTGAAGGCCGCGAAATCGATCCCGAGGTTTGGTCCCGGGCCGCTGAAGCGGTCCTGGCCCGGGCCCGCAAACTTGCTCCGGGGGCGGAAGTCCTCCTTTGGCCCGCCGCCGGAGCTGCAACGTCCGGTGATTCCGCTGGTTCGGAGGGGGCTTCCGGTTCGGAAGCGTCCGACGCCGCTCCGGCGTCGAGTGCGTCCGACGCCGGAAGCCGCCCGGCTGCTGTCCCGTCACCTGTCGCACTGGCCGGCCGACGCAGCACCGTGGCAGTGGACCTGGCTGCGAACACCGTCCTCCTCGACGGTGTGCCTGTCAGCTTCACAGCGATGGAACACAGCCTCCTCCGCTACCTCGTGGAAAACCTGTCCCGGGCCATCCCACGTGAAGAATTGCAACGCTTTTTGGAGTCACTTGACTGTCCCGGCGCGGCATTTCGGTCCATCGACGTGTATGTTGGACGCGTCCGGCGCAAGCTGGGCTCAGCCCGCCATGTCATCGCCACAGTGCGTGGAGGCGGCTACCAATTCGTGCCCGGACCAGGCTCCACAGTCCGCGGACCCGCGGAATACTGCATCTAGGCAGCCCGTTACACCCATAGATTGATCGCCGGCCACGGCGGTTGCCCGACAAGTCAAGGATCGCAACATGACCCAGAAACTCCTCGCCGGAACCCAGGCCCCCGATTTCGCGCTGCTTAACTCCGAGGGCCAGAAGGTCTCGCTGTCGGATTACCGTGGACGCAACGTCATCGTGTACTTCTACCCGGAAGCGGCCACCCCCGGCTGCACCACCGAGGCCTGCGACTTCCGCGACAGCCTTTCCAGCCTGCAGTCCTCCGGCTACGAAGTCCTGGGCATCTCCCCCGACGCTCCGGAAAAGATCGCACACTTCGCCGGAGACTACTCCCTGACGTTCCCGCTCCTCTCCGACGAAGACCACGCTGTGGCCCTCGCCTACGGCGCCTGGGGCGAAAAGCTAGTGAACGGCGAAGTGGTCGACGGACTGGTCCGCTCCACCGTCGTGCTCGACGGCGAAGGCAAGGTCAAGCTGACCCAGTACCAAGTCAAGGCCCAAGGCCACGTGGCAGCGCTCAAAGCCGAACTCGGCCTGTAACGCCCGCTCACAAACAAGGCTAAATAGAGAATCCTCCTGCAGATCATGATCCGAAGGAGGATTCTCTATTTCCAGGTGAGCGAGCGTTCGGGTTAGTTACCGCCAGCGGTATTCCATGACTCTTCGGACACGGGGATCCACCACTCGCGGGCCTTGCCTTGGCCGATGTATTCGGGCCACCGGAAATCCGTCGGCGCGCTGAAATCGGCAGGAAGCAGCGGTGCCACGGCACCGCGGCGCCGCTTCTCGGCGTCGAACTCTGCCTTTGCCTCCGCCAGCACGTCGGGAGAAGTCAGCAAGTCCAGCACCATCCCGGCAATCATCTTGCCTGTCGCCCTGATGGTGGGGTCGATCGTTTCCGGTATGCCGCCCATGGCGGTCATGGCCCAGCCCGGGTACGCAGTGCCCTTCTCATCCGGCGCCAACGTCGGCCGCGCGGTGTAGAAGCGGATGGTGGGAGCGTACCAGGTCATTTCCACGTAGTCATCGCTGGTCCAGTTCTGCTGGGTTGCCGGGATGTGCCGGCGCAGCTCCACTTCGGCGTCCTGCGGGGTGATGAGCTCGGCCGTTGCCGGATGGAACGGATTATCCATGGGTTCCACTCCGCACGAGGCTTGGATTTCGCGTCCGATCTCCCGGGCCCGCTCATCCAAGACCGGGGCGCCAACGGCGGCGATGTTCTCCCAGGCCACCCGAGCGACGGTGTGGTTGGCGATGCCCGGGCGGTTGCGCGCCACCCAACGGGAGCTAACACTGCAGTGCGATGCGGCCGCGGCTAGTTCCGCGTTGCGATCAAGCACCGCCAGCACGGAGTCGGCCTCGGCGAGGCTCGGACAGCGCCAGGAGTACTGGATCTGGGCCAACCCCGCAGGCTGGTTGTCCGCCGTCGCCTGCCCGGCGGTGAGGATCGCTTCCGAAAGCGACCACCCGCCCGCCTGCGGCAGCATCGAATCCTGCGTCGTCTTGGTCAGCGAGAACATCGTGAACAGCGCGGCGTCCGCTCCTGGAGCCCGGGCTGCGGAGTGCGACGACGGGATGGGACTGTCGCCGTACGTGTTGTTCCAGCCTTCCGGGCTGTCGCACGTGAAGGTGTAGATCTTGCTGTAATAAGAGCCGCAGTGGGTGTCCCAACGTGCGGTATTGCACAGGGGCATCATGTAGAACGGGTGGTACGAGATGATCGCGTCAAGATTGTCGTAGTAGCCGCGCAGGCCGTGAACCACCTTGGATCCCTGGACCTTTTCGGCCGGCTCGCCCGTGTAGACCAAGGTGCCCGGAATGTTGTGCCTTTGCATGGAGTCTTTTGCAGCGAGGAAGCCCGCGAGCGTCGAGATGCCGAGGGCCGAATGCGGATCCGTGTGGCCCGGAGCGAAGCGCGACATGCCGGTTCGGGGCTCCCGCTTGGTCGACGCAGCCTGGCAATTTCCCGGAATGGCATCGTATTCGGCGTAGCCCAGGATCCGCGCACCGGAACCGGCGGGACTTGTCCACTCGGCGGCGAAGGCGGTGGGCATGCCCCCGCTGCCCTCCTCCACGGTGAAGCCATGTTCCCGAAGTGTTTTCACGTACCAGGCGCAGGACTCGTACTCGCGCCATGCAGGTTCGGCCAGTTCCCAAATGTTCGTGTGCCAGGCGGAAAGCTGCTCCCTCTGCTGCTCCACCCACTCCCACGCCGTGGCCTTCAACCCGGCGTTCTTGACGGTCGCGCTCATCGTTTTCCTTCCTAAAGTCATAGAGTTCTGAAACTGTTCCGGCCCGGGGTCTCGGCCCAGTGACCCTCGCTCACAAATAAGCGCTTTCCACCGGACCCTCGCTCACTTGCCTAAAGAAAGTGAGCGAGCGTCGGTACAAAAGCCGTCATAAGTGAGCGAGCGTCGGGGCGGTTACTCGATGGTCACGTGGATGAGGCTGGGGCCCTTGACGGCGAGCGCCTTGGTCACAATCCCGGCGAGATCGTCGAGGGAGTCCACGTTGAACGCCGTCAGTCCGAAGCCTTCGGCCAGCCGCACCCAGTCGGGCTGTGTCAGGTTCACGCCGACCGGGGCCAGGTCCCGATCCTCCATGTTCTGTCGGATTTCGCCGTAGCCCCCGTTGTTGATGCAGATGATGGGCAGGTCCACGCCCTGCTCCACGGCGGTAATAAATTCCTGGACAGCGAACATGAGCGCACCGTCGCCGATCAGCCCCACTACGGGACGATCCGGATCGGCCACCTTTGCGCCAATCGCGGCCGGCAGTCCATAACCCAGCGTGGCATACGCGGGCGTGTACAAGAGCTGATGCGGCTTCTGCATGGGGAAGAAGGACGTGGTTCCGAAATAGGTGATCTGCGAAGAATCGCCCGCGATAACGGTGTCCGCCGGCAGCGTGGCCGCAAGGATCTCGTTGATGTTGGCCAGCACGGGCGCCATGGAGCGGGCTTCTGTCCGCAGTTTGTCCCGGAAAGGGTGCAGTTCCGGAGCGGGGCCCGGCTCATGTCCAGCGAGCGCCGCGAGCAATTGGGGCACGACGGCGGACGCGTTGCCGAGGAGTTCGACATCCGGCGCAAGATTGCGCTGCAGTTGGACCGGGTCGATGTCGATCCGGATGCATGGACCCTGCGGTACGATCTTGCCGCCCCACAGCTCCGATTCGCCCACCTTGGAACCGATCACCAGCAGCGCGTCGGAAGCGTTGCACAGGTCCTGCGCCGCTGCGAGCCGGATTTCCGAGCCCAGCGACAACGGATGGGCTTCCGGAATAGCGCCTTTGCCATTGATGGTGGTCACCACGGGGGCTTGCAGGAGTTCTGCAAGTTCGAGCAGAGCGCCGCCGGTTCCGAGCGAGCCGCCCCCGGCCAGGATCACCGGGTTCGACCCGCGGCGGAGGATCTCCGCGGCGGTGGCGACGGCGTCGTCGGCTGCTGTCTTCGGCGCACCCAGGGGGCGGGCCTCCAGAGCGGAAGGGTAGACGTCGGACGCCCCCTCAAGCACGTCCAGCGGGATCTCGATGTGGACCGGACGCGGCCGCCCGTGCGCGAAGAAGGCGAAGGCCTCGTGAATCAATTCAACGGCCTCGCCGCCGCTGGCTACCCGAGTGCTGCGCCCGATCAGGGCCCGGACAGCACCGGTGGGGTCCTTGGTCTCGTGCAGCAGGCCAATGTCGGAAAACTCACTGCCGCGGGGAGCGCCCGGGGACAGGATGATCATGGGCCGGGACTCGCAATAGGACGTGGCTGCGGCGGACATCGCGTTCAGCAGACCGGGTCCGGAGGTGGTGATCACGACGCCGGGAAGCCCCTTGAGCTGGCTCCAACCGTCGGAACCGTACCCGGCTCCTTGTTCGTGGCGGGTGGTGACCGGGCGGATGCCGAGCGGCTCAAGATGCCGGTAGAACTCGAGGTTGTGGGTACCTGGGATCCCGAAGATCGCGTCGATCCCGTAGTTCCGCAGCGTGGTCATGACGGCGAGGCCGACGTTGTTGGTGGGGATGGAACTGGTCAAGGTTGAGTCCTTAAATCGTGGCCTAGAGAACTTTGGAGAGGAACGCCTTTGTTCGCTCGTGTTGGGGGCCGGAGATGATCTCGTTGGGATCGCCGGCTTCGACAATGACGCCGCCGTCCATGAACGCCACGACGTCTGCCACCTCGCGGGCAAAGCCCATTTCGTGGGTCACGACGATCATGGTCATGCCATCGCGAGCCAGGGCTTTCATGACGTCGAGGACTTCGCCCACGAGTTCCGGGTCGAGTGCGGAGGTGGGCTCGTCGAAGAGCATGAGATCGGGCTTCATGGACAACGCCCGGGCAATGGCGACGCGCTGTTGCTGGCCGCCGGAGAGCTGGGCCGGATAGTGGCCCGTGCGGTCGGCAAGGCCCACCTTCGTCAGGAGCTCACGGGCTTCGGCCTCCGCTTGGGCCTTGGGTACCTTGAGGAGTTTGACGGGACCCATCATCACGTTTTCGAGGGCTGTCATGTGGCCGAAGAGGTTGAACGATTGGAACACCATGCCGATCCGGGACCGGCGCTTGTTGATGTCCTTCTGTTGGGCTTCGATGAGCCTGTCGCCGTGGACTTCGTAGCCGATCATGCGCCCACCTACCAGGATGGTTCCGGAGCTGGTGGTTTCGAGGTGGTTGACGCAGCGGAGCAGCGTGGACTTACCGGATCCGGAGGGACCGATCAGGCACACCACTTGTCCGGATTCGACCGTGAAGTTGATGCCTTTGAGGACCTCCATGCCGGAGAAATCCTTGTGCACGTTGAGGAACTGGACTTCAGACATTGCCGCTACGCCTTTCGTGCCTGGATGGTGTTGCCGCGGGAGTACCGCTTCTCAATGCGGGCCTGGACGAGCGAGAGGATGGTGGTGAGCAGGATGTACCAGAGGCTCGCAACGATCAGGAGGGGGATCTGCTGGAGATTGCGGGCGTAGATCTGCTGGGCGTTGTACAACAAGTCGCCGACACCGATGACGATCACCAGGGAGGTGGTCTTGAGCATGGAGATGGTCTCATTGCCTACCGGCGGAAGGATGATCTTCATGGCCTGGGGGATGACCACGTGGCGCAGGGTTTCCATCCGGCTGAAACCCATGGCATGGGAGGCCTCGGACTGTCCCGCAGGAACGCCCATCAGGCCGGCGCGCACGATTTCGGCCATGTAGGCCCCTTCGTTCAAGCCCAGGCCCAGGATGCCTGCCACGAACAGCGGCAGGACGTCGTTGGTGTTCCATTCCACCAACATGGGACCGCCGGGGATGCCGATGCCGATGGTGGGGAAGAGAACAGCGGCGAAGCCCCAGAAAAGCATCTGCACCATGAGCGGTGTGCCCCGGAAGAACCAGATGTAGGCACCGGCCACGCCGCGCAGGAGCGCGTTGTCGGACATCCGCATGACCGCGATCACCAGGCCGATCACGAGTCCCAGGACCATGGCAATGGCCGTGAGTTCCATCGTGGTCAGGAGGCCGCTGAGGATACGGATATCGAACAGGTACTTGGCCACGGTGGGCCAGCCGAAGCCTGGGTTGGTGACGATGACGTAGGCGCCCATCAGCGCGAACAGACCCACCACCACCATGGCGATCAGTTGTCCGGGCCGTTTGCGCTTGAGCACGGGCCGCGACGCCAATTCCGCGAAGTCATGCCGTGCCGCGGCGGTGATCGGCAGCTCGGACACGGTCATGACCCCACCGTCGGGTTGACCTCGGACTTGGTGATGATGCCGGACTTGAGGTTCCAGGCGTCCATGATCTTGGCGTAGGTGCCATCGTCCATGAGCGACTGGACCGCCGCCTGGAATGCCTTGGACAGGCCGCCGTCGTCTTTCGGGCTCACAACGCCGGACAAGGACGGCTCCACGAGGATGGAGTCCACGGAGGTGAAGGCGTCCGGCTGCAGCTGGGCGTAGTATCCGGTGAGCGCGTTGTCGGCCACGAGTGCCTGGGCACGGCCCGATGCCACGGCCTGGTTGACGTTGTCCTGCTGGGGCAGCAGCAAGGAAACAGGCTTGTCCTTGCCGGCGTCGGCGCACTTCTTGTCGAACGACGGAAGCACGCTCAGCGCCTGGGTTGTCCCGGTCTGGGCAGCGACGGTCTTCCCGCAGAGGTCCAGTTCCGAGTTGATGCCCAGTGGATTGCCCTTTTTGACCATGACGGAGGTCCCTCCGCGCATGTAGCTGACCATGTTGACTTTGTCCTTGCGTTCGTCCGTGATGGAGAAAGCGGCCCAGGAAGCGTCGTAGCGGCGGGCCTCGATGCCGGCCAGGATGCCGTTGAAGTCGGCTTTTTCTATGTTGATGGTGACGCCCATCTTCTTCGCGACGGCCAAGGCCATGTCCGGTTCAAGTCCGACGATCTTGCCCTGGTCATCCGTGAAGTCGATCGGGGCGTAGGTGGGATCCGTGACGAGGGTCAGCGAGCCTTTGCTCTTGATCGCGGCCGGAAGGAGCGCCTGAACCTTGGAATCTGTTTGAACGGCCTGCGCGAGTTCCTGGCCGCTTTGACTGCTTTGGCCGCTCACCGATGCGTTGCCGGATGCGGTAGCGGCCACACCTTCTGTGTTTGAGCAAGCCGTCGTCAACGCCAGAAAACTGATGGCTGCCGCTGCCACGAGCGGGCTTTTCATGCCTTTTCGCATCATTTGTGGATCTCCGGTTCGAGTCGGGTTGAAATAACAATATGTTCAACTTATTGTGAGATGAGTAACAACGCGTGTCAAGGGACCATGGCAACATCGTGGAGAGATGACTACGGGCACCCACAAGGCGCCCCACCTGGACCAGCGCGACCAGACAAACGAAGGAGCAACGGCATGAGCGAGACAAACCCGGGCCGCCGCACACGAAGCGTCACGGCAGAAGCCATGGCAGAACGCCGGCAGAGCATCCTGCACCATGCCTCGCAGGTAATCTCCCGTGAAGGCGTGGAGGGCTGCTCCTTCGCCGAACTGTCCGAGGCTTCAGGTTTCAGCATCGGGATGATCCAGCACTATTTCCGGCATCGGGAACGGCTCATTGGCGCCGCGGTGGAGTACCGCATCGACGAATCCCTCGCCGAATGGCAGCGGATCTACGATCACGGCAGCAACGCCGTGGAACGCCTGCACGACCTCCTGACGTTCTCCATCCAAAGCGACACCCCGTTCGAAGAAGCCTGGGGCTTCTGGCTGCAGATCTACGCCGCCGCCCACAAGAACTCCGAGATCAGGGAAAGTGTCGCGGCTGTCTGGACGTCATGGCGGGGCTTGTTCGTCCGGGCGCTCGAGGAGGCAGTCGACGAAAAACTGCTCCAACCGGCCTTCGATATAGACGAAGTGGCTACCTTGCTTCTGGCCACGATCGACGGCCTCGCGATCCAGTCCCTGAACGGAGTCCACAGCTTCTCACCTGCGGAGATGATCGAGACCCTGCACCGCTTCGCCGCCCGGGAGTTCGGCATCGACGCCGACGAATTCATCCATAAGAAGCGCTCCAAACTCGTGGACGCACACTAAGAACGCGCCAACTCGCGCTGGAACGGCGCGGGCTGTGCGCTGGAAGGGACCACCTGTGGGGGAACAACACGACGCCATGGCTGCCGAAGCCGTGGAGTTTTGCAGCACCTTGATCCGCATCGACTCCACCAACACCGGCGATCCGGCCACCACCGGTGACGGCGAATCGCGCTGTGTCGAATACGTTCAGTCGTTGCTCGCGGAGTTCGGACTCGAAGGCCAACTGCTCGAAAAGGCTCCCGGCCGCGGCAACCTCGTGGTCAGGATGAAGGGCAGCGACCCAGAGGCTCCCGCCCTTCTGGTGCACGGCCATACCGACGTCGTCCCGGCAAACGTTGCGGACTGGACCGTGGATCCGTTCTCCGGCGAGGTCAAGGACGGTTTCGTATGGGGTCGCGGTGCCGTGGACATGAAGGACATGGTTGCCATGACCGTGGCTGCCGTACGCCAATTGCGGCGCGAGAACTTCGTCCCCCAGCGGGACATCGTCTTTGCCTTCGTGGCCGATGAGGAAATAGCCGGCGAGTTCGGTGCCCAGTTCCTGGTGGACGAGCACCCTGGACTCTTCCACGGCGTCACCGAGGCTATCGGTGAAATCGGCGGCTTTTCCCTCCAGCTGCGCGACGAGCTGAGGCTCTACCTACTGGGAGTCGCGGAAAAAGGGGTCGCTTGGGCAACGCTGACCGCGCACGGAACCACAGGCCACGGTTCCATCGTGCCCAACGAAAGCAACGCCGTCGCGCGCCTTTCCTCAGCCCTCGGCCGCATCTCGGAACACAAGTGGCCGGTGGTCCAGAGCGCCTCGCTCTCGGCATTGGTGGAGCAGTTGGGCGAGGCGCTCGGCCGGCCTTTGGATAGTGAAAGGCTCGACGACGAACTCGCCTCGCTCGGTCTGCTCGCCGCGATGCTCCTCCCGGGCTTGCGCACCAGCGCCGTCCCGACCCAGTTCCACGCCGGCTACAAGACCAACGTAGTTCCCGGGACAGCCACCGCCACGGTTGATTGCCGCATCGCTCCGGGCACAGATGACGAATTCAAAGAGCAATTCATGGAGCTGCTGGGGCCTGGCATCGAGGTGAGCTGGGAGGAGGGCCGCTCGCTGGAATCACCCGCCCGCGGCACCCTGCTGGACGCGATGCAAGCGGCGATCACCGCCGTCGACCCTGGAGGGAAAGCGCTCCCGTTCGTCATGTCCGGAGCCACAGACGCCAAAGCGTTTTCGCAACTGGGCATCCATTGCTACGGCTTCTCGCCTTTGCGGCTTCCTGAAGGCTTTGATTTCGCGGGCATGTTCCACGGCATCGACGAACGGGTCCCCGTCACGGCCATCCACGCCGGCACCCGCATCCTGCACCGATTCCTCAGCGCACAGTGACCGCCCACCCGTCCGGCCGCATCGAAGCGGCCGCCCACCAAGACCGAAGGACCACCATGACCCTCACCACAGAGCTGTCGCACACCGGCCGGATGGCCAAGCGTGCGGCCGGATTCCAGCCCTCCCCCGTCCGCGCAGTCTTCGATGTTTCCATGCAGCCGGGCATGATCTCCCTCGCGGGCGGCAACCCCTACCTGCCTGTCCTGCCGATGGATCGCATCGCCGCGATGGCGTCCGACGTCGTCGCTCGCCGCGGGCTGGAGGCCCTCCAGTACGGCTCCGGTGCGGGAACAGAGGAACTCCAGGCCCTGATCTGCCAAGTGATGGAACTCGAAGGCATCACTACGTCGCCGGAAAACGTGCAGATCACCGCGGGCTCGCAAATGGCATTGGAACTCGTCACCAAACTCTTCTGCGATCCCGGGGACATAGTGATCGCGGAAGGACCGACATATGTGGGCGCGCTCGGCGTGTTCGAAGGCTTCCAGGCCGACGTGGCGCACGTGGCGATGGACGACGACGGCGTCGATCCCGACCGCCTCCAGGACGTCATTTCCGGGCTCAAAGCGGCCGGCAAAACCATCAAGTTCTTCTACACGATCCCCAACTTCAACAACCCCAGCGGCATCAGCCTTTCCCTTGAGCGACGGCAGCGCGTGGTGGACATTTGCCGGGCCGAAGGCGTGCTGATTGTCGAGGACAACCCCTACGGCCTGCTGAGCTTCGACGGCACGCCCAAACCCGCCATGCACTCACTCGACCCGGACAACGTGTTCTACCTCGGCTCGTTCTCCAAGATCTTCGCTCCCGGCCTGCGTGTCGGCTGGGTGGTGGCGCCCCAGGAGGTGCGCGGCCGCCTTCAGATCGCCTCCGAGGCCACGACGATCTGTCCCTCGGTCTTGAGCCAACTGGTGGTGGAGCAGTACATCAGCAGCTTCGATTGGCGGGACCAAATTGCCGCTTACAGCGCCGTCTACGCCTCCCGCTGCAAAGCCACCCTCGACGCCTTGGCGGCCCACATGCCAGAAGGTACCCGGTGGACCAGCCCGAGCGGCGGATTCTTCACCTGGGTAACCCTGCCCGAGGGCATCGACACCGATCAAGTGCTCGCCGCGGCCATCGAGGCGGGAGTCGTGTTCGTGCCCGGCAGCGCCTTCTACGCCGACGGTGGGGGCAGCAACCAGCTCCGCATCGCCTTCTCCTACGCCCCTGAAGATCAGCTCACCGAGGGAGTGAAACGCCTGGCCGAGGCAATCCGCCGGGTCTAAGCCCCAACTGACTCGCATTTGGTGTCGTTTTGGAGGCTGAAAACGACATTAAGTGCGAG
>NZ_JAHHZS010000043.1 GCF_022606295.1 Arthrobacter bambusae | reverse complement strand
GGAGTCGGGACGGCGTGCCGTGGCTGGCTCGTTCAAGGAAGCAAAGGAACTCGCGGCCTGGACCAGCAAGGTCCGCGACGCCTGGCCGCAGCTCATCGTGGAACACGTGGACTCCGTGGGCGTCTCCGAAGAACCCCAGGTCGGGGACACCCTCCAGGTCAACGCCTACATCGCCCTCCACACCCTGACACCGGACGACGTGTGCGTCGAGGTCGCCTATGGGCGTGCCGAAGAAAGCGATGAGCTGGAAGACATCACCGTCGCCGAACTCAACTCATTCGAGGACCTTGGCAACGGTCGCCACCTGTTCACCGGGTCCATCCTGATCAACCGCTCCGGATCCTTCGGCTACACCGTCCGGGTCTTCCCGAAGCACCCCTCCCTCGCCTCGAAGGCCGAACTGGGGCTGATCGTCAACGCGTAGCGATGTGGCTGGCCGGTCGGGCTTTGCCCACCCGGCCAGCCGCGCTACTGCTGGAAGACTGCTATCACGGCGAGGTCCCGCCCGGAGTAGAACTCGGCGTCTTGGAGGATCTCGCAAACCAAGCCGAAGGACCGATCAGTCCGGTAGGCCGCCGGGACCTGCCAAATCAGGGTGACGGGTGGTTGGTCGTCGTCGGACACACTGTCTGCGAAATCGTGGAGTGAATCGTTGAGCGCATCCATGTCCACACCGTCGTACTCGGGGAAATCGAGCACCTGGCCGAACACTTCGAGGACGGCTGCCTTGTTTGCCGCCGGCGGCACCATCACGGTGCGGCGGCCGGCGTCGGACACTTGTTCCTGCAGTTCTTCGAGCGTCCACGTGTCTGCGGAATAGATCTTCATGGTTCCTAGGTGCGGTAGATGTTGATGGTGTTGCCTTGGACCACTTCCCGCTCGCCGGCGGCGACCAGGGCTCCCTGCCTGCGGTCATTGAGTTCGGACGTCGTCAAGCGTAGTTCGAACATACGGCTTCCCGTGCCGGATTCGGCGACCAGTTTGGGGAGGACGACCTTGTGGTCATCCTTGTTTCCGTTGATAACGATCAAGCCGCGGTAAGCGCCGCCCTCCGAACTCACCAAGAGCTGCACAATCCGCAGGGACGGATCGTGCCAACGGGCCGCCGTCATGGGCTGGCCCTTTTCATCAAACCAATCCAGGCCCGTCCCGCTGTCCGGGAAGCCTGCGTCCTGGGCTTGCAGGAATTCTTTCCGAAGCCTTATCACCCGTTTGGTGCTCCGCAGCATGTCATGCGATTCGGGTGTCTGGGTCCAGTCAATCCATGTCAGGGGGTTGTCCTGGCAATAGGCGTTGTTGTTTCCCTGCTGCGTGCGTCCGAGCTCGTCGCCGGCGGTGATCATGGGTACGCCAATGGAGATCATCAACGTGGTCATGAGGTTCCGCTTGGACAGGGCACGGGCGGCGAGAATTGTCTCATTTTCCGTGCGGCCTTCGAATCCGTGGTTGTAGCTGAGGCTGTTGGTCTGCCCGTCGCGGTTTTGCTCGCCGTTGGCCTCGTTGTGCTTGCGGTCGTAGGACACCAGATCAGTCAGGGTGAAGCCATCGTGTGCGGTGATGAAATTGAGCGAAGCGAGCCTGGAACGTCCGGCGGATTCAAAGACCCGGGCCGAGCCGGTCAAAGCGTCGGCCAGATCTCCCATGGTGCTGCCGGACATCCCGCCTTCCACGGCACCCCGCTCTGAGAGCCAGAAACGGCGCACGCCATCACGGAAGTGGTCGTTCCAGTCCACCCACCCCTTGGGGAACCGCCCAGTCTGCCAGCCACCGTAACCCACATCCCACGGTTCGGAAATGAGCTTGGTCTTGGAGATCACCGGATCTTCCGCGATGCGCTTCAGGAAAGGGTGCTCAGGATCGAACTCGTTGCCCGCATTGCGGCACAGAGTCACGGCGAGGTCGAAACGGAAGCCGTCGATGTGGAATTCTTCGGCCCAATAGCGCAGCGAATCGATGGCAAGATCCACCACCCTCGGTTCGGCAAAATTGAGCGTGTTGCCGCAACCGGTCGTGTCGAGGTAGCGGCCGTGGGCGTCGTGGCGGTAGTACCGCTGCTCGCCCAAGCCCCTGAAACTGAAGGTGTCGCCGTCGGGGCCGCCTTCGGCAGTGTGGTTGTAGACCACGTCGAGGATCACTTCGATCCCCGCGGCGTGAAGGAGCTTCACCATGCCCTTGAATTCGTCTTGGACGGCGTGGGGGCCGGCCAGTTGGGCGGCCTGCGTGGCGTAGTCCGCGTGCGGCGCAAAGAACGCTGCGGTGTTGTAGCCCCAGTAGTTGGTCAGGCCCAAGTACTGCAGGTGCTGCTCGTCCATGTGGAAGTGGATGGGCAGCAATTGGACTGCCGTCACTCCCAGTGAGTGAAAGTGCTCGATCATGGCCGGGTGTGCCATGCCCGCGTAGGTCCCGCGGAGGTGCTCCGGGATATCCGGGTGCAGCATGCTCTGGCCGCGGACGTGCGCCTCATAGACAATGGTGTCCCGCCACGGCGTGCGCAGCGCACGGTCGTCGCCCCAATCAAACGCCGATTCCATCCGCACGGAGGTCAGCAGCTCTCCGCGCTGGTGCACCGCCCGACCGTAGGGATCCAGCAGGAGTTGCTCGGCGTCGTCGGCGTCAAAGTCCGGAGCCTGAACGGACAGCGGAAGCGCATCCTCGTGGACCGCGGCGCGGAAGCCGTACCGGGTGCCGGGCGGCAGCCCGTCCACGATCCCGTGGTGGACGCCGTCCTCCAGTTTCGGCAGCGTGTGGACCTTCCAGGAGTCCCCGGGGGCCATGTACGCGATGTCGACCCGAGTGAGTCCTGGGGCCCAGACGGCGACGTTGACGCGGTCCCGCGAGGGGGTGCCGCCGTCGGACTTTCCAAGCCGCGGAACACTCAGCCCGAGCGGCGACGGCCGCGAGGCGTCCACTGTAGATGCTGTGTCAAAAATCGGCATAACCATTACTTGAGAGTTTAGTCTCCGACGCCAATTCTCCCTTGCCCCCAGCCCATATGACAGCACGGACGCCCGGCGGTCAGAGCCCAGCCGGTGCCCCCTACGAACGCAAACAAGCCGCTCACCTGCTGAAACGTCGCATCGTTCGGCCAGTTACGCTTTTCGCAAAACCGGTCGCTCGCGCGGATTATGTCGACTGACCCAATTCACGCGGCCGCATGCCGAGCGGTTCGTATCCTCGGCGATGTCGTTGCATACTTTGGCTATACACCAATGCGGAGGTAATTGTGCGAATCGCTCTTGCTCAACTCATCAGTGGCCGCGAGCTGGCAGACAACCTGACCCTGTTGGAAGACTATGCCCGCCGGGCCAAGGAGGGCGGTGCCGAGCTCGTGGTGTTTCCCGAAGCGACCATGCGCGCCTTCGGGAATTCCCTGCTGGACATCGCCGAGCCCTTGGACGGGCCATGGGCCAGCCGGGTGCGGGAGATCGCCCGGGAACTTGGGATCGTGATCGTGGCCGGAATGTTCACCCCTGGCCTGGCCTCCGACGGCAGCAGCAACGGCAAGGTCCGGAACACCCTGATCGCCACCGGGCCCGGGGTGGACACCAGCTACGACAAGATCCACCTCTTCGACGCCTTCGGCTTCGCGGAATCGGACACCGTCGACGCCGGCACCGGTCCAGTGACGTTCGACGCCGGGGGCCTCACCTTTGGCTTGGCCACGTGCTACGACATCCGCTTCCCGGCGCTCTTCACCGCCAACGCCGACCGCGGGGCCGACGTGAACATCGTGTCCGCTTCCTGGGGAGCCGGGTCGGGCAAGGTGGAACAGTGGAAGCTGCTCGCGCGTGCCCGGGCGATCGACACCACAACCTTCGTGCTGGCATGCGGCCAGGGCGACCCCGCGAGCCAGGGCCGCGAACCCAAAGGGGCGGCGCCCACCGGAGTGGGGCACTCCGTCGTCGTGTCCCCCTTGGGCAACGTTCTTGAAGAGCTCGACGCCGAACCCGGCCTGTTGTTCGCGGAGCTGGATGCCGCCGTCGTCGAGGACGCTAGGGCCAAGCTCCCGGTCCTCGCCAACCGCCGCGACTTCTGAAGGGGACAGCAACGCTCGCTCACTAAGAAGTGAGCGAGCGTTGCTGTAATTTGCGCTATAAGTGAGCGGGCGTGCGCTATTTGGCGGCGCGCTGCCTTGAGACTTCGTACAGGGAGATGCCCACGGCCATGGAGGCGTTCAGCGATTCCATGGCGGAGTCGATCGGGATGGAGATGATCTGGTCGCAGTTTTCGCGGACCAGGCGGCTGAGGCCCTTGCCCTCGGAACCCACCACGATGCACACGGGATCGGTGGCCAACGAGAGATCCGGCAGCGAGACGTCGCCGTCGCCGTCCAGGCCCAGCACGAAGATGCCCATCTGCTTGAACTGCTTGAGTGCGTTGTTCAGGTTGGCAGCCCGGGCCACGGGGACGCGGACCGCTGCGCCTGCGCTGGTCTTCCATGCCGACGCAGTGACGCCGACGGAGCGGCGCTCCGGGACAATCACGCCGTGGCCGCTGAAGGCGGAAACGGAGCGGATGATGGCGCCGAGGTTGCGGGGGTCGGTGATGCCGTCGAGCGCAACGAAGAGGGGCGCGTTGGGGATGTACCCCTTCTTCCACTTAGTGACCGTCTCTTCGGCGAGGTCGTAGGCGTCCTGGTATTCGTACGGCGGGATCTGCAGTACGAGGCCCTGGTGGACAGCGTCTTCGGTCATGCGGTCCAGCTCGGGCTTGCCGGTTTCCAGCAGCGGGATGCCACGTTCGGCAGCGAGTTTGAGGGACTCCTTGACGCGGTCGTCCATCTCGATCCGGATGGCGATGTGCAGTGCCTTCGCGGGGATTCCGGCGCGAAGCGCCTCCACCACGGAGTTGCGCCCGGTGACGACTTCCTCGGTAGCGCGGCCCTTGGGGCCCGAGCGGGCGCCCGGGTTCGAGCGGCTGGTGCCCCCGGCCGCGCGCTTTGCCGCCGAGCGTTCAGCGAGCTGCTTGCTCTTGTACGCCTTGTGATACTCGCGGTCCTCAGCCTTGGGGGTCGGACCCCGGCCTTCGAGGGCCTTTCGACCGTGGCCACCGGTTCCGGTGGTGGGGCCCTTCTTGCTCTTGACAGCCCGGCGACCGTTGTTGGCCATGAATTCCACCCTTGATTGTGTTGAGTACGTCTGCAATCAAGTCTACTGAATCAACTTAAATCGGGACGACGGCGGAATGTCAGTCCCGTTTGAGGCTCCAGCTGGCGCCGTCGGCGCCATCCTCGACGGCGATACCGGCTGCCGCAAGAGTGTCGCGGATCGCGTCGGAAGCTGCCCAGTCCTTGTTGGCCCGCGCCTCGGCCCGCGCCTGCAACTGGGCTTCCACGAGGACCCCGAGGGCCGTGACGGTCTCGGAGTTCTCCTGGGCCTCGCCGCGGACGTCGTTCAGTCCAAGAACGGTGGTCATGGCCATCACGGCCTGGAGCGCCTGCTGGGCCCCGGCGTCGTCCCCGTTCGCCAGGGCCGTATTTCCGGCACGGACAGTCTCGTGCAGGGCGCCCAGGGCCTGCGGGACGTTGAGGTCGTCATCCATCGCGGCAGCGAACGCATCGGGCACCGGGCTCGACACAGGGTGGGCGGCGAAATCGCCACCGAACTTCTTGGAGGCCTTCGCGACAAAACCATAGATGCGCTCCACGGCAGCAGCAGCTTCCTGGAGCGAGGTGGGCCGGTAGTCAAGGATGGAGCGGTACTGCGCCTGCCCAAGGTAGTACCGGACAACGCGCGGGCTAGCGAGCTCGAGCATTTCCGACGGGCTCACCGTGTTGCCTACCGACTTGGACATCTTTTCGCCCTCGTAGGTGACCATCCCGTTGTGCAGCCAGAAGTTGGCGAATCCGTCACCCGCAGCCTGAGACTGCGCCATCTCGTTCTCGTGGTGCGGGAAGCGGAGATCCAATCCGCCGCCGTGGATGTCGAATTGCTGGCCCAAGTACTTCGTGGCCATGGCGGAGCATTCAAGATGCCAGCCCGGCCGCCCGGTTCCCCACGGCGAAACCCAGCTCGCCGTCGTCGGCTCCCCGTCCTTGTAGCCTTTCCACAGCGCAAAGTCGCGCGGGTCGCGCTTCCTGTTGCTGAATTGAGGCTCGACGTCGGCGGCTCCCTGCATGTCGTCGATGTTCTGTCGGGTCAGCGAGCCGTACTTGCTCCAGGACCGGACGTCGAAGTAGACGTCGCCGGAGTCGTCCAGGGCCGGGTAGGCGTGGCCGCGGTCGATGAGCCTTTGAATGAGGGCGTGCATCTCCGGGATGTGGCCGGTGGCGCGAGGCTCATAGGTGGGGCGGGAAACGCCGAGGACGTCGTAGGCCTGTTCGAATTCCTGCTCGTAGCGGTAGGCCAAGGCCCACCATTCTTCCTCGGCCTTGGCTGTGGGTTCCTCGGCCCAGTCCGGCCCGAAGGACTGTGCCGACTTGGCGAGGATCTTGTCGTCGATGTCCGTGACGTTGCGGACAACAGTGACACGCAGGCCGCGGTATTCAAGCCAACGGGTCAACTGGTCGAAGGCGATCGCCGAACGGACATGTCCAACGTGCGGCATACCCTGCACCGTGGCACCGCAGTAGTAGACGCTGGCCTTGCCGGCTTCAAGGGGAACGAAGTCGCGGACTTCGGCGGATGCAGTGTCGTAAAAGCGCAGGGTCACCGCTCCAGATTAGCGGATGCGCACCGACTGGCTTCGTCGCACACCCTGTATCCCTGTTTAGCTGCCATCACCCTGGGGTGCTGCGGGCACGGGGTAGACGAGTGCCGTGGCCACGGCGGAAATGCCCTCGCCCCGGCCGGTGAAACCCAGGCCGTCACTGGTGGTCGCCGTGACGCTTACGGCGGCTCCTGCGGCGGCGCTGAGGACACGTTGCGACTCTTCACGGCGCGGGCCGAACTTTGGCCTGTTGGCAACGAACTGCACCGCCACGTTCCCGATTTCGAAACCGGCGGCACGGACGATCCTGGCGGCCTCCCCCAGCAGCTTCACCCCGGACGCACCCGCGAATTCGGGACGGTCCGTTCCGAAATGCGTGCCCAGATCACCGATGCCGCAAGCGGAGAAGAGCGCATCAGCGGCTGCATGGGCGACGCAATCGCCGTCGGAATGCCCTGCAAGTCCGCGTTCCCCCGCCCAGAACAGCCCGCCGAGCCACAACGGCTGCGGATCGTTCTCAGGTGCGTAGGCGTGCACGTCAACCCCGATGCCCGTGCGCGGCAGAATCATCGCGGTGTCCTCCGGTGCGGCCATCAGCCTTCCACCCAGCGGACTCCGAGCGGCCCTTCCAGGAGGCCTTCGGCGATGATGAGATCCAGCGGCGTGGTGATCTTCAGCGACTGGCTGGCACCCCGGACTGCGTGGACGGGGACGCCCAGGAGCTCGACAAGCATGGCGTCGTCCGTGACGGCCGCCGACTGCTCGTCGTCGAACGTCGCCGCGGCCGAGTGTGCGCGCAACAAAGTCTCATAGTCGAATCCCTGCGGAGTCTGCACGGCACGAAGTTGTTCGCGCGGGGCGGTGCCGGTGACGATCTCCGGCGCGATTCCGGCGTCGTCCCCGTCCGTTTCCGCGACCATCTTGACGGTATCCACCACCGGCATGGCGGGGATGACCGCTTTGGCGCCCGACGAAAGCGCCACGGCGACACGGTGGAAGACCCGTTCGGGTGTCAGCGCCCGCGCGGCGTCGTGAACCAGCACCGCACGCGTTCCCTCAAGAACTGCCCCCAGTGCGGCGCGGACCGAAGCGGCACGGGTCGATCCGCCGTCGACCACTGTGATCAGCGGACCGTCGGTGCCGAGCTCCCGGCGGAATGCCTCGCACAGCTCGCGCAGCTCCAGATCGCCTGCGGGGACGGCCACGCAAATCTGGCGTGCAACGTCCGCGGTCGCGACGCCGCGAAGGGCATGGGTCAGAATCGTTTCGCCGCCCAGCGGCACTTTTGCTTTGGGCATGCCATAGCCAAGGCGCTCCCCCGAGCCTGCTGCGACGACGACGACGGCGGTGGCCTCGCGCTGGGATGGTGTAGTCATGCGCCCAAGCCTACGTGGTGCCCACCGGCCCAACCCAGCTCGCAGTAGGTGTCGTTTTGGGCGCCCAGAACGACACCTACTGCGAGTTAGTTGGGCCTCGGGCAAAAGGAAACCCCGGCAGCAGGTTGCTACCGGGGTTCAAATCTTTGAATCTCTGTTAGGAAGCCAGAACTTCGTCGAGAACGCTTGCGGCCTTCTCTTCGTCGGTCTTCTCAGCCAATGCCAGTTCTGAAATCAGAATCTGACGGGCTTTGGCCAGCATTCGCTTTTCACCTGCGGAAAGGCCGCGATCGTGATCACGGCGCCAAAGGTCGCGGACGACCTCTGCAACCTTGATGACGTCGCCGGAAGCAAGCTTCTCCAGGTTTGCCTTGTAGCGCCGGGACCAGTTGGTGGGCTCTTCAGTGAACTCGGCACGGAGAACGTCAAATACGTGCTCCAAGCCTTCCTTGCCCACTACGTCGCGAACCCCAACAAGGTCTACGTTTTCTGCTGGAACTTCAATGGTCAGATCACCCTGAGCCACCTTGAGCTTGAGATACATTTTCTCTTCGCCCTTGATAGTGCGCATCTTGATTTCTTCAATTTTTGCTGCACCGTGGTGAGGGTAAACTACTGTCTCGCCGACCTCAAAAACCATGTGGACTTTCCCCTTTCCCGCAGACCAGTTTATCACGCTTAAGGCATACGATTGGCACGGAAAGGGCTCCTGAGCCCTGTAAATACGCGGAAAATGGCCTTTTCAGCCCTCCGGCCCCCTCTTGACGGGAGGGCATAAAAGTGCATAGGACAGAGCGTTCCGGATGACCCTACTCCTTCTGGAGGGCCGCCACAATGGTGATCGGAATCCTTGTTCTTGCCGGTTTGCCGATAGGCTATGGCTGAAAAGTGTTCCAATGACTCTTAGAGGAGTACGTGTCGTGCGCATTACTGCGATGAACCGTGTCCAGCGCGGCAAACTGGCGATGGCGGCGGCCGCCATCAGTATCGGTCTCTTGTCCGTGACCGGCTGTGGCTATATCAACCCCCAGCAGACGAATCAGCAGTATTCACCGTCTGACGGCGTCAGGGCGGACCTCGGTTCACTGCAGCTTCGAAACATGCTCATCGTCTCCACGGACGCCAACAAGCCGGGCCGCGTCATTGGTGCCGTGTTCAACACTTCCTCGAGCGATGCCACCCTCACCATCAGTGGCGCCGGCGGGTCACAGGCGACCATTCCGGTGAAGGCAAACTCCGAGACCTACCTCAACGACACCACGAGCGCCGTTATCCTGAGCACCACCGGCGGAGTCCCGGGTTCGGTGGTTCCCGTGACCATCAAGAGCGGATCGGATTCCAGCACCGTACAGTTCCCGGTCCTGGATGCTTCCTTGAAGGAATACGCGAAGTACATTCCCACTCCTTCCGCTTCACCGAGCCCCTCCGCCAGCAGCTCGGCCACCCCGAGCAGCAGCTCCACTTCGAGCAGCAGCGCCAGCCCCACGCCTAGCGCGAGCAGCACAGGCCACTAGGGGCCACCGCCGCCCGCTCGGCAACGAGCCGGCTTGGCAAGACGAAAGGCCTTCACCAAGACAAAAGGAAGGACTCCCCCACGGGAGTCCTTCCTTTTGCTGTTGCTTTGTTGTTCCTGCCCGCGCCGACCTACGGCTCGAACTTGTAGCCCAAACCCCGTACTGTCACGAGATAGCGGGGAACGGAGGGATCGGGCTCGATCTTGCTCCGCAAGCGCTTCACATGGACGTCCAAGGTCTTGGTGTCGCCCACGTAGTCGGAGCCCCAGACGCGGTCGATCAGCTGCCCTCGGGTGAGCACCCGGCCGGAATTGCGCAGCAGCATCTCGAGAAGCTCGAATTCCTTCAACGGAAGCGATACTTGTTCTCCGTTGACGCTCACTACATGCCGCTCGATGTCCATCCGCACCGGGCCGGCCTGCACGGTGGACGTGATGAGTTCCTCCGGCTCGCCTTGGCGGCGCAGCACGGCACGCACCCGGGCCACGAGTTCCCTCGAGGAGTAGGGCTTGGTGACGTAGTCGTCCGCGCCGAGCTCCAGGCCAACCACCTTGTCGATTTCCGAGTCCTTGGCGGTCAGCATGATGACCGGGACGCTGGAACGCTGGCGCAGTTGCCGGCAAACCTCGGTGCCAGGGGTCCCCGGAAGCTGCAAGTCCAGCAGCACCAGGTCGGCCCCGTTGCGGTCGAACTCCACCAAGGCGTCACTGCCGTTGTCCACAACCTGGACATCGAAGCCTTCCTTGCCCAATAGGTAGGACAGGGGGTCGCTGAAGGACTCTTCGTCCTCCACGATCAGAATCCTGCTCAAGCGCCAGCTCCTTGCTCTAGGGCGCGCACAGCGCCCGTCGTTTGAATCACGTTTCGGGGCTTCGCCCCGGCGTCGTCCTCCTGGCCTTCCATTTCCGGAAGGCGGATGGTGAAAGTAGAACCTTGGCCGGGCTGGGACCAGACCGTGACCTCGCCGCCGTGGTTGGACACCACGTGCTTGACGATACTGAGGCCCAAGCCGGTTCCACCGGTTTGCCGGGACCTCGCCGCATCCACGCGGTAGAAGCGCTCGAAAATGCGCTCCTGGTCCTCGGGGCTGAGACCCTCACCCTGGTCCGTGACGGAAATGGCCACCACGCCTTCTTTGGCGCGGACCCCCACTCCCACACGGGTGTTCTCGGGCGAATAACGGATCGCGTTGTCGATCAGGTTCCGCAAGGCGGTCACCAACAGGTCCTGGTCGCCGAACACCATTGTTTCCGTGCGGCCGCCGACGACGATCTTGATGTTCTTGAGTTCGGCTGGGAGCTGCGAACGATCCACGGCTTCGGCGATCACTGTATTGATATCCACGGCGTGCCCTTGCTGTGCCACATTGGCCCCTTGGAGCCGGGACAGCTCGATGATGTCCTGCACCAGCGCGGCGAGCCGTGTCGACTCCTTGTGCATGCGCTTCGCGAAGCGGCGCACGGCTTCTTCGTCGTCGGGACTCGCCTCGAGCGCTTCGGCCAGCAGCGAGATGGCGCCCACCGGAGTCTTGAGTTCGTGCGAAACGTTCGCGACGAAGTCGTTGCGGATCTCTTCGGTGCGGGTGATTTCGGTGCGGTCATCGGCCAGGAGGACGATATATTCCCATCCGAGCATGGCTGCCCGCACCTGCACCACAATGGTTCCTTTGCCCAACGGACCACGGGGCAACTCGAAAGTCTCTTCCAGGATGACGCCGTCGCGCCTCACCTTTGCGGTCATGTCCAGCAACTGTTTGTGCACCACCGTGTGGCCCCTCACGAGCCCGTAGGCATAGGCCGCGGGACTGGCCCGGACGACGCCGTCGATCGCGTCCACGACGACGAAAGCGCGCCCGACGACGGACAGCACCTCAGCGGCTCCCTCCGGAAGCAGGGGTTCCGTGCCGTCCAGGTCCACGATCTTCCGCTGCCGTTCACTCAGCCTGAACGCGAGCACGCCAAAGACGCCGCACGACAGGCCGACTAGACCTGCGATGACACCGATGAGCACTGGATCCACGGATCTAGCTTATGCGCTCGAAACACTGCAAAATATGGAACGGTCACCAAACCGCCCCGATTCAGCTAACGTTCACCTAAAGGTGCGCAATCGTTCATTGACCACTGCCATCCTTACTAGTTGGACCATAGTTAGCTGTGATGATTTTCGCGCCGTCAGAGGGGTGCGGAGGAGAATTCCAAGGAGAGGACGCCACCGTGCGCAAGGTTTTTCAGGAGGAGCTCATCCAGGTCGGTGAGGACCTCATCGAGATCTCAAAACTGGTCACTGAGGCGATCCAGAACGCGACTACTGCGTTCGAAGGTGCGGACGTCGATCTCGCCCAGGACGTCATTGCCGCCGATGCCCGGATCGATTTCCTGCAGAACGGCCTCGACGAGCGCGCCATCGACATCCTGGCACTCCAGGGTCCCGTGGCGAGCGATCTCCGGATGATTGTCGGCTCCCTGCGGATGAGCGCATCCCTGGAGCGCATGGGTGACCTCGCCCGGCACGTGGCCCAGCTGGCACGCTTGCGTTACCCGGCCACCGTCATCCCCGAGCAGCTGACGGCCACGTTCAAGGACATGGCCCGCCTCGACCTCGAAATCGTCCAGAAGGTCACCCTGCTCCTGGAGTCCCGCGACTTGGAAGTTGCCCGCGACATCCTCAAGCTCAACATCCGGGTGGACGATCTGCACTTGAGCGTCTTCAGGGCCATCGCGGATCCTGCCTGGGCCGAGACGGCCGCCACCACAGTGGACGTGGCCCTCGCCAGCCGCTACTTCGAACGCTTCGCCGACCACGGCGTCTCGGTTGCCCGCAAGGTGACCTACCTGGTCACCGGTGAATGGCAGCCTGAAGGCTTCTAGCCGGGCTTCACAAACAACGACGGCGGCCGGCCCACCTCGCAAGGTGGGCCGGCCGCCGTCGTTGTCTCAAAACCTATTTCTTGCCCTGGGCGGCTACAGCCTTGATCGACTCTGCCGCGGCCTCGGGGTCGAGGTAGGTTCCGCCGGGGTTGATCGGCTGGAAGTTCTCGTCCAGGTCGTAGACCAACGGGATGCCCGTGGGGATGTTGAGGCCCGCAATGTCCTCGTCGCTGATGCCATCGAGGTGCTTGACGAGGGCGCGGAGCGAGTTGCCGTGGGCGGTCACCAGTACGGTCTTGCCGGCCTTGAGGTCTTCCTTGATGTCGGATTCCCAGTACGGGAGGAGGCGCACGAGGACGTCCTTGAGGCACTCGGTGCGCGGGAGGGCGTCGCCGAGGTCCGCGTATCGGGGATCGTGTGCCTGGGAGAACTCGCTGTCGTCGGAGAGCGGGGGCGGCGGGGTGTCGTAGCTGCGGCGCCACTCCATGAACTGCTCTTCACCGAACTCGGCGAGGGTCTGGGCCTTGTCCTTGCCCTGGAGCGCACCGTAGTGTCGCTCGTTGAGGCGCCAGTCACGCTTGACCGGGATCCAGCCGCGGTTGGCCTTGTCCAGGGAGATGTTCGCGGTGTTGATGGCCCGCTTGAGCAGGGACGTGTACAGGATGTCCGGGAGAACGTTGTTCTCGACCAGGAGCTCTCCACCGCGCGCTGCTTCCTCGCGGCCTTGGTCGTTCAGGTCGACGTCCACCCAGCCGGTGAACAGGTTCTTGGCGTTCCAGTCGCTGTGGCCGTGGCGCAGCAGAATCAGCTTGTAAGTCATGGTTTTCATCCTAAGCGATGAGGACCCGCCGTTGCCGGGCGTTACGGCAACGCAGGGTCACTTCGCGCCGGTGTTTGCTCCGCGGATGGGCCGTAAGTGACCCCGCGTTGGAGGATAAAGTGGGACGGTGGTGCAAAAAGCGGAGCGGGTGCAGGGAAGACGCGGCAAACCCGTCGGCAACATCACCCGAGGCACCACGAATCCCAACCGCATGCGCCGCCTCGACCGCTGGTTGGCTGGCCCGCAGGGATGGCGGTTGCGCTCCGCCGTCGACCCCTTGGTAGTGGACCTCGGCTACGGCGCTTCCCCGGCCACAGCCGTCGAACTCTTCGAAAGGCTCCGGGCCGTCCGCCCGGACGTCCGCGTGTGCGGGATCGAGATCGAACCCGAGCGCGTCCGGATCGCGAAATCCTTGGAGAGGCCCGGGCTCAGCTTCCACGTGGGCGGTTTCGAGGTTCCTGTTCCGGGCAATCCCGTGTTGGTGCGGGCCTTCAACGTGCTCCGCCAATACGAGGAATCTGATGTGCCCGGGATCTGGGCGCTCGTTCAGTCTCGGTTGGCTCCGCAGGGATTGTTCATCGACGGCACGTGTGACGAAATCGGCCGCAGGGTGACGTGGGTTGCCTTGGACCCGAACGGACCGTTGAGCCTGAGCCTGTCCATGCGGTTCGGCGGTTTCGAGCTGCCCTCCGACGTGGCCGAACGCCTCCCGAAGGCACTCATCCACCGCAATATCCCAGGGGAACGGATCCATGCTTTCCTGCTTGCCTTGGACCAGGCCTGGCTGGAGGCCGCACCTCTTGCGTCTTTTGGCAGCAGGCAGCGGTGGACCGCCATGTGCCAGTCAATGCGCGACGCCGGGTGGCCGCTTCAGGACGGAACGTCACGCTGGCGCCTGGGGGAACTTACCGTCGACTGGTCGGCGGTGGCTCCGGCCTGATCTCACTGCTACCAGGGACCGTACGGCCCCTGGTTGCGGCCGCTGTTTCCGATTTCCTTCACGGCCGGACGCACGTCCGCCAGGTAGACACACGCCGAGGTCACGGCGGCGATTCCAAAGAGGCCCAGTCCACCGCCGCCGCTGAGGACGGAAATGCCACCGATCGCGGCTGCAATACCGGTGAGGGCGAGCCAGAAGGTCTTGGTCCGCTTGGATGCGGCTTCGAATGACGAGGGTTTGTGGCGCAGGCAATCCACCAGCGCCCACAGCTCCAAAGCGAAGGCAACCAGTCCCAGAATGACCCAAATCCCATTCTGGATGTATGAAATCAAAATTTTTCCGTCCACGCCCTCAAGCCTAGCCGTCAAGTGCCTTGAGTGCTTGCTCCAAGTCCGCCCAGAGGTCTTCTACGTTCTCGATCCCGACGCTCATCCTGACCAGGTTGTCCGGAACGCTGAGCGGCTCGGCAGTGTGCCGGCGCCGGCGTTCGATCAGGGATTCGACCCCGCCCAGCGACGTCGCGGGGATCCACAACTGCAATGCGCGCACCAGCTGATCCGCTGCGTCGGCACCGCTGCGGGTTCCGTCTCCGGCCAGTTGGATACACAGGATGGAACCAAAGCCCTTCATTTGGGACTTGGCGCGCTCATGGCCGGGATCGTTGGGCAGGCCCGGGAAGCGCACGGACTCGACGCGCGGGTGGGTGCTCAGCCTCTCGGCCAGCGTTGCGGCAGAAGCCTGCGAGCGGTCGATCCGGAGTGCCAGCGTGCGCAGGCCGCGGAGCGCAAGCCAGGCCTCGAAGGGACCCGCGATGCCGCCGTGGATGATGCGGTGGTGAAGGAGTTCCGCGCGCAGCCCGGCATTCGAGGTCACCAAGGCGCCGAGTACGACGTCGGAGTGGCCGGCCAGGTATTTGGTCACCGAGTGCAGCACGACGTCGGAGCCCAGGCTGAGGGGCTGCTGAACCAGGGGCGTGGAGAAAGTGTTGTCCGTGACCACGATCGCGCCGGCCTCATGGGCTGCGGTGGCCAGTGCCCGGACATCGGCGATGCCGAGCATCGGGTTGGTGGGGCTTTCGATCCACAGCATGCTGGCGGGCTTTCCATCCGCGGGGGCGAGCTGAGCCTTGACGGCATCGGTGTCCGCGATGTCAACGGTCCGCAACTCAAGGATGCCCTTGGCCGCGAGTTCGGTGGCCATGACGAGCGACCCCGCGTAGCTGTGCGTGGGCATGACGAGCACGCCACCGGCGGGCACGAGCGACAACGCGGAGCTCACGGCAGCCAGGCCCGAGGCGTAGAGCAGACCGGGCAGCTCGGCGCCTTCGAGCTGGGCCAGCGCTTCCTCGAACGGATCCCAGGTGGGGTTGGCGTAGCGTCCGTAGCCGCGGTCGCCGTCGCTCAGTGCTCCCGTGCCGAAATAGGTGGAGGACAGAACGATGGGCGGGTTGACGGGCTGGTCATGGCTTCGTTCGGGACGGCCTGCCGCCACCACCACAGTGTCAGGGGACAGATCTGCGGCATGTTCTCGGGAAAGACTCATTCCACCAGCCTACGGCGAGGGGTGCGGGCGCTGGAAAGGTGTTACGGGCGAACCGCTGCCGAGCGCCGGGGCGAGCGTCCCGCGCGGGTGGGCGTGCGCCGTCGTCGGGCACTGTCAGTGATCATCTGTACGCTTAGATCCGTGACTACGCAGCCCCTCGAGCAGGACCAGAGCCCCATGCCGGACCAGCGCCGGGGACTCTTCATCGCCTTCGAGGGCGGGGACGGGGCCGGCAAGTCCACGCAGGCCGCCCGCCTGGCCGAGTCGCTCGAGTCCCTCGGTTTGTCAGTACTGCGAACCCGCGAACCCGGGGGCACGCCGATCGGCGAGAAACTGCGGTCCCTCGTCCTGGACCACGGCCACGGCACGATCGATCCCCGCACCGAAGCCCTCATGTTCGCAGCCTCCCGGGCGGCCCATGCAAGCCAGGTCATCCGCCCGGCCTTGGCGCAGGGTTCAGTGGTCATCACGGACCGCTACATTGATTCCTCCGTGGCCTACCAGGGTGCCGGCAGGGACCTCGGAACCGTGGATGTCAGGCGGCTCAACGAATGGGCCACCGAAGGCCTTGAACCGGACCTGACGGTACTCCTCGACGTCCACCCGGGCGATGGCCGGGACCGCAGGACTGCCGGAGACGTTGCCGAGGACCGGCTCGAGTCGGAACCGGACGATTTCCACGCCCGCATCCGTGCGGCATTCCTCGAACTGGCAGGGGCCCGCCCCGACACGTACCTCGTGTTGCCCGCCAACGACGCCATCGAGGATCTCGCCGCGCAGATCCTCCGGCGCGTGCAGGACTTGCTCGGGAGCCGCACGTGACCGTGTGGGATGAGCTCCAGGGCCAGGCGCCCGTCGTCGCGCAATTGCGGGCCGCCGCCCAAGGCGAAGGCCTCACGCACGCCTGGCTGTTCACCGGACCGCCGGGTTCAGGCCGCTCCAACGCGGCCAAGGCATTCGCGGCTGCCTTGAACTGCGAACAGGACGACGTGGCACTCCGAGGCTGCGGCGAATGCGCATCGTGCCGGACCATCCTCGGCGAGACCCACTCCGACGTGACCTTTGTCCGCACGGAGAAGGTCACCATCACCATCGAGGAAGCCCGACAGTTGGTGTCCAAGGCGGGCGACCGGCCGGCGTCGGGCCGTTGGCGCATCATTGTGGTGGAGGACGCGGACCGCATGGCCGAGCGCACCACCAACGTCCTTCTCAAGGCCATCGAGGAGCCCACGCCCCGGACCATCTGGATGCTGTGCGCGCCGTCGCCCGCCGATGTGCTGGTCACCATCCGCTCGCGTTGCCGCCCGGTGAGCCTCCGGATTCCGCCGGCTGCCGACGTCGCCGCCCTGCTGGTGAGGCGCGACGGCGTCGATCCCGCCATTGCGGACCGGGCCGCCGGGGCTGCCCAAAGCCACATCGGCATTGCGCGTCGGCTGGCCCGCGACCCGGAGGCGAGGGAGCGCCGGATGGAGACGGTCCGCTTCCCGCTGGGCCTGCGGGGCGTCACTGCCGCCGTGATGATGGCCGAAAAGCTGGTCAAGATCGCGAGCGATGAGGCCAACAGCTCCAACGACGAACGCGACGCCGCCGAGAAGGTGGCCCTGCTCGCGAGCCTGGGCGCTCCGGAGTCGGGCACCCTGCCTCCGTCGATGCGCAGCCAGGTGAAGCAGCTTGAAGACGACCAGAAACGGCGCGCCAAGCGATCCATCACGGATTCCCTCGACCGCACGCTGACCGATCTGCTGTCCTTCTACAGGGACGTCCTGGTCATCCAGATGGGAAACGCCGTGGAGTTGGTCAACGTTGAACTCAGGAGCGAGCTGGAAGCCTATGCGGCAAACTCCACGCCCGAAATCACTTTGGCGCGCATGGATGCCATCAACAAGGCGCGTGTGCGGATCACCACCACCAACGTGGCACCCCTGTTGGCCGTCGAGTCCATGGCGAGCAGCCTGATTCAGCAATAGCCGGATAGTTTAGAAGTACAACACGCTTCCCCAGCCTGAGGAGAAACGCATGACCCCCGCACGACGCCGGACCGCCGGGTCCCGTTCCAGGACCCGGTTCCCATCACTGCGGCGGGCGGCAGCGGCAGTCGCTGCCACGGTCTCCGCCAGCCTGCTGCTGAGTGGCTGCGTGTTCTCCGTGCCGGTGCCCAACGACGGCGCGAGCAACGGGTCGGGCAGCACCGCCGACTCGTCCATCGCAGCCGCGGCGCCGGCAGGACTGGAGAGTTTCTACTCCCAGAAAGTGGACTGGACGTCCTGCGAGCAGGGATTCCAGTGCGCCAACATCAAAGTGCCGGTGGACTACGCCAAACCCGACGGTGACAGCATCTCCATCGCGGCGATTCGGCTCCCGGCCCAGGGCACGAAGAAGGGTTCGCTGCTGGTCAATCCCGGCGGCCCCGGCGCGTCTGGCTATGACTTCGTCAGGGACGCGGGGAAGACGCACTTCACCAGCAAGCTCCGGTCCAGCTTCGACCTGGTGGGCTTCGATCCCCGCGGCGTCAAGCGCTCGGCGCCGGTGACGTGCCTCAGCGATGCCGAGCGGGACGCTTCCCGCGAGAAGGTCTACAACTATGACACCGACCAGGGCCTCGCGGCGGCACTTGCCGACACCAAGGCCATCAATGCCAAGTGCGTGGAAAAATCCGGCCCCGCCCTGGCACATATCGACACCGCCAGCTCTGCCAAGGACATGGACATCCTCCGCGCAGTGCTGAACGACGCAAAATTGAACTACCTTGGCTTCTCCTACGGAACTTCGCTTGGCGCCACCTATGCGTCCTTGTTCCCGAACAACGTCGGCAAGCTTGCTTTGGATGGCGCAGTGGATCCTGCCCTCAACAACGAGGACCTCACTGCGGGGCAGGCAGAGTCATTCGAAAAGGAGCTCCACACTTATGTGGCGGATTGCCAAGCAAAGCCCGGCTGCCCCATGACAGGCAGCGTCGACGATGGTGTGCAGCAAATCCGGGACCTCATTGCCGACGTCGAGCAGAATCCCAAGCGAGCCAAGGACGGCCGGCTGGTGACGGGAGCCGCGTTTGTCAGCGGCATTTTCACCCCGCTTTATGACAACGAATCGTGGCCTGTCCTGACCCAGGCGCTCGTGGCCGCGTTCAAGGGCGATGTGTCGCTCATGCTCCGGATTGCCGACTTTGGCGCGGACCGGGACCCGAACGGCACCTACACCTCGAACACCCAGTTCGCGTTCAACGCGATCAACTGCCTTGACTACCCCATGGTCACGGATACGCCCGGGATGCGTTCCGAGGAAGCCCGGCTGAAGCAGCTCTCCCCCACCTTCGGGTACTACTTCGCCTATGGCGGCATCAACTGCAAGGACTGGCCCTATAAGCCCGTGCACACGCCGGCTCCCGTCAAGTACACCGGCTCCGCTCCGGTCGTGGTTATCGGCACCACCGGGGATCCGGCAACACCGGTGGCCTGGGCTGGTTCGCTGCGGAAGCAGCTCGGCAACGCTTCCCTGGTGACGTGGAAGGGCGAAGGCCACACCGCCTACGGCCGCTCCAACCAGTGCGTGTCCGACGCAGTGGACAACTACTTCGTGGACGGAAAGGTGCCTTCGGACGGGACCATGTGCTGAGCCCGGCCGTTTTGGCCGGCCGCCAGTTCTGACCATTTTTGGAGCCGGGTTGAGCTGACCCGGGCAGTTGAACGTGTTACGCCGCGTGGGAACTCCACGGTTATGTCGCCACGTGCAACCGCGCATTCAACCATGACCAACGCTTCGACTGCCGGCCGGCATCGCAACGCATCACGAGGACATCGGCAAGAGCTGCCACGCTCCACCCCCAGCGCAATTGCGCGGGCCTAGCAGCGTGGGTGGCGGATTGACGGCATCCACGCCGCTGTGACCAGGCCAAAAGGGGCAGGCGTTAGAGCCGTGCCGCGCGGGGCTCAAGCAGCACTGGAAGGTCCTTGACCGACGGCACGACGGCGGTGGCGCCGGCCGCGCGCAAGGCCGCCTCTGAGTGGAAGCCGGTGAGCACGCCCACCACGGCGGACGCACCGGAACGAACACCGGAGAGCATGTCCGAGCTCGTGTCCCCCACGACGACGACCTCGCGGACATCATCGAGGTCAAGGGCAAGCACGGCGGTAAGTATCATGTCCGGGTAAGGGCGACCGCGTCCGGCGTCGGCGGGGCACAGGCTGAGATCGGCCTTCCCCATCCAGCCCAGGGACTCAAGCACCATGTTCTGGGTGTGCCGCCCGAATCCCGTAGCCAGGCACACTTTCACGCCGGAGTCCCGTAACCAGTCGATGGTTTCCTCGGCGCCCGGAATGGCCCGGACACCGACGTCGGCAATCAGATCGTCGTAGGCGCGTTCGAACGCTTTGTTGGCGCTCTCGGCCCGTTGGGCTTCGTCAAAAAGGTGGCTGAAAACGGTCAACTTCGAAAAGCCCATGGTGTCCCGGGCGTAGCCGAGCATGCTTTCGAAGCGGGTCGAACCGGGCTCGACGCCGGTCTCCTGCAGTGCGCGGGACATCGCACGTTCCGTAAGACCATCGTCCGTGATCGTGGTGCCCACCATGTCCAAGACAGCAAGCCGGAGCCGCTGCGCACGATGTGCCCCGGCGTCGTCCGTGTTGATCCTCTTGCCGCTGTCCATGCTCATGGCGCCCCTTCGCTGGTTGATGGCCGAAATCGTGCGGCCACGTTAGTCCGCCCAGCTTGCCCCCGGTCCGCGACGGCGGCCTGAACCCGGCGCGACGAGCGGGTGAATTCCGCAACAACGGCGCCACGGGAGCCCTGCCCGGTGCTGTTTTGACCCGGACGAGGTGACTCTATTACAGTTGTATCTTGCGTGATTCAGCCGGTACCCGGACGATAACGCGGTGCTTCCTTAGCTCAGTCGGTAGAGCGTTTCACTCGTAATGAAAAGGTCATCAGTTCGATTCTGATAGGAAGCTCGAAAAGCCCCGCCATTCCACTGGATTGGCGGGGCTTCCTTTTTCGTTCCAAAATTCACGGCGCTCCTGCCGGAAGTCCATCCGGCCAGAAAATACCAAGGCGTCCCGCTGACCGGGATGATCCTGATGGCGTCGTGATTGGTGAACCAAGTGCTGACGCGCTCGATCCTGTTGACTTCGGCCCGTTGCAGGGTCCATGGCCCGATGAACCTTGCCAAGCCGTATGCGACGCTGAGGTGGGAGCTACCGGGTGGGGCTGAGCACCAGCATTCTGTACCCACTGCTGACGGAAAGGCCGCCCCAAATGGTGCCTTTGGAGCGCACGGTCCCTCCGCCGTCGAAATGTTCCTCCTCAAGAAACACCTCGGGCGCGGGCCGTTCCTTCCTGAGGGTACTGACGGCCATGGCAACGCCGACCAGCGCAAGAAGGGCGAAGCCGTCGTTCTGCATAGTCGGTTAGAAGCCCGTCCGGTTTGGCCTCATGTTTCATGTCTCCCATCAAGGCTCCGACACACCGGGACCCTGGAGGCAAGCTTGCGCGCCATATCGTAGGCTCGGCTAACGCCATCCAGGTGAAAGGACAAACCTCTTGAGCAGTGTTCCTCCGCCTCCCGAAAAGCGCTGGCCGTCCGGCGCCCCCCAGGTTCCTCATCTATACACTCCGGTCCAAAAACGCGCACCGTTTAGCAAGGCTGCCATCGCGGGTTTCATCATTAGCTGCGTCGGACTCTTTGTCTTTGCCATGGTGGGTCCGCTCGGAACCGCCCTCTCGGGCATAGGCCTCCGGCGGGCCAGAGACCGCGGGTTGCGTGGACGCGGGCTCGCCATCGCGGGGATGATCATCGGTATCGCCGATTTTGCGTTCTACCTCGTCGCCCGGTACCTCCTTAACCCCTAATGCACAGCGGTCGAGGTGAGACCCGAGGCGAGTAGGCTGCGCGGCGCGTCGGGCGCTGCGAAGTTCACGCAACAGGATAGAAAAGATGGGCGGGAACTATCATCTTCCGCCCGTCTGTACCCGTTTCCAGGGACAGTCTGCCGAGCCGCCGAACACATGAGGGTCATGAACTTCCGCAAACACTTCGCCCTGCCCGCCGCGTTCCTCTTTGCCGCATTGGTCCTCACCGGATGCCAGCAGGGATCCGGTCCCGCCACAGAAGCGATGTCGCCAGCAACTCCCCAGGCAATCGCGGCCGCTCCCGGGGGAGCATCCTCAGGTGCGTCGGCCGCAGCCGTGAAGTCCATCCACTCCCCCCGCATCGTCGCCTCCGACGAACAGCTTAGTGCCGGACAGTGCTCCGCCAAGGTCGTCGATGCCGCCACCGGCGAGTACCTGCCGGACCCGGCCTGCACTCCTGGCGCCGCAGATCCAGCGGTCACTCAGGACAACATCGACTCGACCATCTGCACGAGCGGCTACACGGCCACGGTTCGCCCGCCCGCTTCGAACACGGACAAGGTGAAGGCCGAGAGCCTGAGCGAATACGGCCAGACCGCCGTCAAGACCACGGAATACGACCATCTCATCAGTCTTGAGCTTGGCGGCACCAACTCCGTATCGAATCTGTGGCCTGAGCCGAACAAGGCGAGCGCAACGGGCACCACGAACCCGAAAGACGCGGTGGAGAACGCCCTGCACAAGGCCGTATGCACTCACAAGGTCACCCTGTCGGCTGCCCAGAAGGCGATCGCCCACAACTGGGTCACCGCGGTCAAAGACCTCGGTTTGTAGCAGCGCGAAGCGCTGGCTCCGACGAGCAGGGTCGTCAGCCGGGGTATAGTCGCCCCATGCTCTCCACGCGTCGATTTACTTGCCCCCGACCGGTTTCCGGTCGCGAGGGCTCTCAGGCGCGCGCCTAGGTCCTGGCGCCGGATGTGAGTCGGGGGTGGAACCCGCCACTCACATCCGAACATAAGGACCAGTAATGCCCGCTTATCTCGGCCCCTCCGAACTCAACGATGCTTTGACTATCCGGGACCTCTCAAATCCGGACGCCGGGCCCCATGCAATGCAGACACTCTTGCAAGGTGTCATCGACGCGCTCGGCAGCAAGTGGGGCGTGCCCGAACAGATCATTCGGCACAGCCCGCTGGTGAGCGTGACCGACAACTATGACCGCCTGGGGTTCAGCGAATCGGATGTCACGCGGGATCAAAGATACTCCCGCTACGTCAGCCCTACGGTGATGCTCCGCAGCCATACCTCCGCTTCCATCCCGTCCCTGCTGCGGGCACTGGATTCAGACCAATCCATCGACGAGCTCTGGGCCATCCCCGGTCTTGTCTACCGGCGCGATTCCATCGACCGCACCCACCTCGGTACCCCACACCAGGTCGACTTGTGGCGCGTCAGCTCCCGGCAAGCCCTCGACGCCGGTGATCTCCAGGAAATGCTTTCTTCCCTCGCGCAAGCGGTCCTTCCGGGAGCACAATGGCGCGCAGTTCCGGCAGTTCACCCCTACACCAAGGCGGGCTTGCAGCTCGATGTTCTCATGGAAGGAGAATGGCTCGAACTCGCGGAATGCGGACTCATGGCCCCGCATCTATTCGCCGAGGCCGGCCTGAATCCCGCAAAGTGGTCGGGACTGGCTCTAGGGATGGGCTTGGACCGTGCACTGATGCTCCGCAAAGGCATCCCCGACATCAGGTTGCTCAGATCCACGGACAAAAGAATCGAACAGCAGATGCTGGACCTGTCCCAATGGAAACCGGTCTCCCTGATGCCTTCCATCCGCAGGGACATTTCCATCGTCGTCCCCGCGGGTTTGGACGCCGAAGTTCTCGGAGACCGGGTACGGACATCCTTGGGCGAGCAAGCCGAAGATCTGGAAAGCGTCGAACTCCTGGCGCTGAGTTCATGGGGAGAGCTCCCGGCGGCAGCGCGGGAACGGCTCCGCATCTGCGACGGACAAGCCAACGCGCTCATACGTTTGGTGCTGCGCCCCCTCGCCCGGACCATGACGGATTCACAGGCCAACCAGATCCGGAACGCGGTTTACCTAGCCCTCCACGAAGGGCCGGTCAAGGAGCTCATCGCGGGATAGGACATGCGCGGCTTTCCCCAGATGATGGAGGGCGCCGCGGGACATGCCGGCAAAGGGCCCGATCGGGACCTCCATCCCGCGACGCTCTACCAAGGGGTTCCCGCTGGATCGATCAGCCCGGCGGGCCACGATGCGGTGTTCTTGGCGGCGGAGCAAATCATGATCGGAGTATCTACGGATTCGACGACTGTGGTCCTGTCCCGTCTTGATAGGCACCGTTCTTGACCACGCATCCGGCGGCAGCCGCAGGACTCATAGAACGGCGCCAACCACTAGGACCCCGACCGGGCCCACGTCGAACACGACCCGAAGGTCCTCCACGGTTCGCCGAGGAAGATGAGTGTGTGCCTGACAACCCGGATCGCCGCCTGCATTTCCCTGGGGGAGCTTAAACCGCTTCGTTCTGACCTGAATCAGCGAGGGTCACTCCGGCCACCGACCAGTTCTCTCGCGGGACTTCGTGGAGGACGACGCGGATGGTGTCCGGCCGGATCCCCATGACGTCGGCGTAGGTCGCAGTCAGCGCTGCCAGCAGCTCTCGCTTCTTCTCGGTAGATGCCGGCGAAGCGTTCAAAACCTGGATCAGGGGCATCAGACGATTCTGCCACGGCCCATGAGGTTGTGCGTTTGGCTTCCACGGTTCCTCCCTTTGTTGACGGGCGACCGCCGGATGAACACGCCACAGTTTCATGCCCGGCAACTCATTCGGACTTGAAATCCAAACCCGAAGCATGCTTAGTATGTAACAACGGCCGTATCGATCGGCTGCCGAACCAGAGGAGGAGACACCATGGGACTAGGCGACAAGATTGAGAACGCTGCCGAGAAGGCTGGCGGCAAGGGCAAGGAAGCTGCCGGCAACGCCACGGGCAATGAAAACCTGAAGGCGGAAGGCCAGGCCGACCAGGCCAAGGGCGATTTGAAGCAGGCCGGCGAAAAGGTCAAGGACGCCTTCAAGAAGGACTGATCCGACCGTCTGGCGAAGGGCGCATTCCATCGGGGTGCGCCCTTCGCCGTGCCGGTACCTGATTCCAGACGTGTTCCCGCGGGAACACACCGCAGACATAGTAATCATGGACGCCGGGCAACCTCACCGGTAGTGTGATCACACCCGAATGGTGCTCATCCGGGATGGTGCTCATCCGGGACTGCGTCAATGGAGTCGCAGCGAAATCACATCTGGGGGATTTGATGACAACGCTGGTTCAGTCGGAGGGCGAATTACGCCCCGACGCAGAGGCCAACACCGTTTCCGATGCGAAGGGCGGGGCCTGGCTCAGCTCGGAACATGAAAATGTCAGGATTGAGGACTCGGGTGAGGGGATCCTCCGGATCATCTTGCGCCCCGGAGGCCGGATCACGGCAGAGGACGGAGCCCTTGTCAAGGAGCGATACCTGGCTCTGACGGGCGGAATGGGCGCCGCTGTACTGCTTCAGGTCATCGGCGTCGAGTACGTCAGCCGCGACGCCGTCAGATTTTTCAGCGAAGCAGCCACCATCACGGCCTTCGCGATTCTGGGCAGCACGCCCGTGGACCGTGTCATCGCCCACGGTAGGCACGGGCTCCCCGCACCGCAGTGCCCCACCCAGTATTTCTCCGATGAACAAGAAGCCTTGGGGTGGTTGCGCGAACTGCGTGCTGGCGCCGCAGAGAGCGGCACCAGCACGGCAGCCAAGCAGACTTAGGCGCGGCCCGTGTGGACGACGAGGTCGTCATACTTGCCGGCCAGGACGTCTTCGAAGTACACCGCCGAGCCGAGAGTTGCCGACACATAAAGGGCCCGCACGGTAGCGAGTGCCGCGGTTGCTTCCTCGACGCCAACCCGCGGATTCTTTCCGGAACGGATGGCTTCCACGACGTCGGCATACTGCTTTTGGTGCGCGGTCTGCAGATCGTCTGATCCGTCCGTATTGGCTGCCGCATCATGCGCCCCGACCTCAAGTTCGGCCTGGTTCCCGGCCCCGGCCATGCCGTAGGAAGATTCTCCTTCTGCGGGAGCATTGTCAGCGGCATGGAAGTACTGCAGCCGATCATTGTCGACGACCGCCGAGCCCCTCTCGCCGTGGACCTGGATCCGGGCGGTGAGACCGGGATAGGCCGCGGTGGTGCAGTGGATCACTGCCAAAGCGCCGGAGGCGAATCGGACCGTCGCAACGGCAGTGTCCTCAACTTCGATGCGCTCGTGGGCGAGCAGCGCAGTGTGGGCCTGGATCTGGACGGGGGTTCCCAGGAACCAAAGAAGCAGATCCACGCTGTGGACGCCTTGATTCATGACCGCGCCGCCGCCGTCGAGCTCCCAAGTGCCCCGCCACTGGCCGGAGTCATAGTAGTTCTGGCCCCGCCACCAAGCCAGCGAAGCCACTCCCGAGGTGATCCTGCCGAAGCGTGCGGACCGGACCGCCCGGGCCACCGCGACGCTCGCCGGATCGAAGCGGTGTTGGCTGATCACGGAGACGACCTGCCCTGTCGCGGCGGCCGCCGCATCTGCAACGCGCCGGGCGCTCGGCAAATCCACGTCGATGGGCTTTTCGATGATGACGTGCTTGCCGGCATTCAGGGCTTCGACGGCCAGGTCCGCGTGCAGGCCGCTTGGCGTGCAGACAGCGACAAGATCGATGTCCGCGCCCTTCAGTGCGGCCGCCAGCGACGAGTACGTTGCGGGACGAGGGTTGTGCAGCTCACTCTCGACCGTGTCTGCCAGCGCGGTCGCGGCCGGCTCAAGCGGGTCAACGAGGGCCACGAGTTCCAGGTCATCATTCGCGGTGATGAGCTTGGCATGCTGACGGCCGATGACTCCGCAGCCGACGACGGCGGTGCGCAGCCGCCGCTTGGGCGTGGTTGCTGTGTTCGCGAGGGTCATTTGGTGGTAACTCCGGCTTCTTCGAGGAGGCGGTTGAAGGAGCGGCCGGCAACTCCGAACGCTGCCGGTCCCGAGAATCCTCCGAGGTGGTGGGTGTTGGCCAGGTGGGGCTCCAGGGAAGCGAAGCCTTCGAAACCGTCTTCCTTCAAAGCGTTGATGGTTTCGCGAAGTTGGCCGTCGCCATCCCCCGCCGGCATCACCAGGCTGTCATCGGCACGGGCATCCTTGACCTGGAGATATTCCAGGTAGGGGCGGAGCATGTCGTAGGCCTCGCTGAAGGGCTTGACGCCCACCTGGACGAAGTTCGCGGCGTCCCAGGCAATCCGCAGCGCCGGGGAATTAACAGTCGTGATGATGTCCAGGACGCGTTCAGGCGTGTCGCCGTAGATGTCCTTTTCATTTTCATGCAGGAGTACCACGTCGTGCGCCTGGGCCTCTGCGGCCAAGGCTCGCATGCGGATCATGACGGCGTCGCGGATGTCTTCGGCGCTGAGGCCTTCGGCCCGATAGAACGAGAAGATCCGGATGTAACGGGTACCCAGGACCTTCGCGGCCCGAATGGCCGCGTGGAGGCGATCCACTTCGAATGCGACAGGTGTGGTGATGTCCACTTTGCCGATGGGAGAGGCGATGGCCGACACACCCATGTTCTGCTCGCGCAGTATCTGGTCCAGCCGGGCGAGGTCCTTTTCGGACAGCTCCACGATATTGGTGCCCCACGCGCTACGGACTTCGATGTGGTTGGCGCCCAAGGCCTGCAGAACTGCGATCTGGATCAGCGGGTCAGGACTTATTTCGTCGCCGAATCCAGACAGTGTCCACTGGGTTTGCTTGACGGTCACGTCGTTTTCTCCTTGAAGTAATACATGGTTGGCAGCCGGCGTGGCTGGCCTATTTGACACCGCCGGCAGTCAGGCCGCCGACGAGGAATCGTTGGAAGATGAGATAGAGGATGACCACAGGTGCGGCACAGACCAAGGATGCGGCCATCATCTGGCCGTACAGGGGCAGCGCCCCACCTTCCGAGGAGGACCCGAAGATCTGCAGCACTACCGCTACGGTCTGGGTATTCGGACGGGTCAGGACCGAAGCGAACATGACGTCATTCCAGCCAAGCAGAAAGGAAAAGACGCCGGCGACCACGAGCCCGGGCCAGCTCAGGGGGAAGATGATCCGGAAGAGAACCCCCATCGAGGAAGATCCGTCAATACGGGCTGCTTCCTCCAGTTCCTTGGGCAAGCCCCGCAGATACGTGACCATGACCCAGATGGAAAACGGCAGGGCAAACGTCAAGTACGCCAGGAACAGGCCCCAGTAGGTACCGATGACGGTGATTCCCAGATAGTTGCCCGCCGAGGCGAAGAGAACAAACACCGGAAGCAGCAAAAGACCGCCCGGAACGCTTTGCAGGCCGATGAGCCCCCGGAGAATGCTTAGGCGGCCCCTGAATTCGAACCGGACCAGCACGTAAGCGGTGATGATGCCCAGTAATGAGGAAACCACCGCAACCGCACCGGCGATCATGACGCTGTTGATCAGGCCAGTGCCCAAGGGCAGGGTGCTCCAGATCTTCGTGTAGTTGGCGAGGGTGAATTCGGTGGGGAAGAATGCCCCCCGTGCCACTTCCACATCGGAGTTCATCGAGGAAAACACGATGTAGAGCAACGGAATCGCGACCATGGCGCACAGCACGATGGTGCCTCCGACCAGCAGCGGGGTCGGGAGCAGGCGGTATACCGCGGCAGTCTGCCGTCCGGTCTTGCGGGGCGCGCTTCCAGTGCGAAGCGGGCTGGAGGCCTCCAGCGGGACCTCCATGACGACGTCGGGCGTTTTGTTGCTCATTTCTTGCCTCCCGCGTCCGCGCCGGTGTCGAGCCGAACGGCTTTCAAGTAAAAGTAGAGCGGTATGGCGATCAGCAGAAGCGAGATCAGTGCCATCGCTGCTCCCATGCCGAACCGCAGGCTGGTGAAACTCATGCTGTAGACAAGGGTCGGCAGTATTTGCACGTCGAAGGGAGCCGGGACGCCGAACAACAAGAAGGCCAGCGAAAAGTTGTTCATGTGGTGGAGTGTCGCGATAAGGCACGCCAAGGCGACCGGCCCGCGCAAATACGGGAAGATCACGTAGCGCAGCTTCGTCCACCACAAGGCGCCATCGATGGCCGCTGCCTCGTGGACTTCCTGGTCCACGGATTGCAAGCCCGAAAGTGCCATCAGATAGATGAACGGCCACGCCGCCCATACCTCGACCAGGATCAGGACCCAGAAGCTGGCCGGACCGGTGAGCCATTGACCGGCAGGCAGTCCGAACGCGGTCAGCACCTTGTTGACGATGCCGTCGTGTTGGAGCATGGTGCGCCAAAAGCTTCCCACGACGAACGATGGAAGGACGTAGGGAATAAGGAACATCGAGCGCACCAAGGACCTGCCGCGATAGGCATTCTGGGTCGCCAGTGCAGCGTAGATGCCGATCGGTACCGTGATGACGGTGGCGATCAAGGAGAAGCCGATACTGTTGCCGAAGGCATGGACCAAGTCAGTGGACGTGAACGCTTCGACGAAGTTTTTCAATCCTACGAAGGGGGCACTGATCCATTTCCGGATCGTGTACTGATCCAGTTGCAGCATCGCGATGTAGATGCCCAGGATCAGGGGGACGACGATTATCAGGCCGATCAGGAGGGCACCAGGGGTGAGCATCCATAGTGGCCGGTTTCGTTCGCTCACAGTCCGCCGGGGCGGGGGGGGGGGGGGGGGGGCCCCCCCCCCCCCCCCCCCCCCCCCCGCGGGGGGGGGTTTGTAGGGGT
>NZ_JAHHZS010000042.1 GCF_022606295.1 Arthrobacter bambusae | reverse complement strand
ATCCCCCTAGGTCCGGTTCTCGTCATCACGGGTGGCCATAGAACGGCCCCTCTCTGCACGTTGCGTTCATCATCTCAGAGCGCTCCGAAGTCGCCACGGACTTGACGATGACTCGCATTCGCTGTCGCCGGCCACGACGTCAGGGGCCTCCCGTTGTCCCGGTGCCGCGAACTCTCGGAGGAACTCGCCGGGACCTGGGTTCCCCCGTTGAATCTCTCCCGTCACCGCAGACAGTGATCCCGCGGAGCAATGCTTCTGCGTATGGAGGCGACCAGAGGCCGAGGTGGTGGCGTGGCCCTCAATCAATATCTAAATGAGAGAATCCGTAGCGGATTCTTACGCTTAGGAGTATAAATGTAAGAATCCACGAGAGATTCTTACAGTTAGGCGATCATGGATCAGCCTGAGCACGGCGACGGCACCTACGGGCACGTCACCCTGGGCCGTGCATTGACCTGGCGGGCGGGCGAGTATGAAACCTACGAGTGGACCGGGACCCAGGACGCCTTCCACACCAGCAACTATCTGTCCGGGATGGCCGGGCAGCCATACGAGGCGTTCATCCCTTCGACTATCGCAAAATCGGCCTACCTCCCCTCTCCCGGGGTCGCAGCCCTGGCCGAGGAAGCCACCCAGGAGATCAGCCGGTTCGACGAACGTTACGGCAAGCACCTGCGCCCGTTCGTGTCCCTGATGCTGCGCAGTGAATCAGTCGCCTCCTCCCAGATCGAAAACCTGACCGCCAGCGCCCGCAGCCTGGGAGAGGCCGAGCTCGGTGTGGCAGACAAGGCCAACGCCACCTTGGTCGTCCGCAACGTCCGGGCAATGGAGACAGCGCTGGCCGCCGCCGACCACCTGACGCCCGAGAGCGTCCTGGACATGCACCGGGCCCTGATGGACGGCACGTCCGACGCCGACGTCGCCGGACACTGGCGCGAGCAACAGGTCTGGATCGGCACCAGCCAATACAGTCCAATCGGCGCCGAATTCGTCCCGCCGCATCACATCCGCGTCCCGGCGCTCATGACGGACGTCATGGACTATGCCCGGCGCCAGGACCTCCCGGCGATCGTCCAGGCCGCCATCGCGCACGCCCAGTTCGAGACCATCCACCCGTTCACCGACGGCAACGGCCGCACCGGACGGGCCTTGCTGCACGCCACGCTCAAGCACCGAGGCGTGGCCTCGCACGTCACTGTCCCCGTCTCCGCCGGGCTGCTCGCCAACGTCGGCGGCTATCACGCTGCTCTCAGTGCCTTCCGGGCCGGGGACCCGGAGTTGATCATCACCGTGACTTCGGAGGCCGCGTTCCGGGCCATTGAGAACGGCACGACCCTTGCCAACGACGTCGTCGCCATCACCGAGGGCTGGGCCGACAGGATCACAGCGCGCCGCGACTCGGCTGTGTGGCCGGTCCTGGATCTTCTTGCCAGCCAGCCAGTCGTCAACGCAGCGGTTCTGGAGTCCAAGCTCGGCCTCGACTACATGCGCCAGAAGCGCGCCCTGGACGCCCTGGAGGAAGCCGGGATCGTCGTCGGCGTCGGTAAATACAAAAGAGGCCGGTTCTGGCGGGCGCCTGACATGCTGGCAGCTCTGGACGCATTCGCGGAACGTGCCGGGCGGCGCGGCCGTAGCTGAGCGAATCGAAGGGGCGGTCCTTTGCCCGGATACGGAGTTATTGGGGGTTATTGGCATTTTCCTACTATTTCCGCGGCCAAGAAGACTGGACTGGCCGCACCTTCGCCTAGGCATCGTGTCGTTCTCCCTCGCGAAACTTCTCGAGTTGGTGGTTAAGTGCCCGAATCCTGCGGGCTCTCCGCCGAATGCCGACCTCACCGGTCACCGCCATGACCGCATACAAAACCGCACTTATCCAGTAAAACCAAGCACCGCTTGGGTCAATCACCGAGTCATAAACATTCAGTGCGATGCAACCAGCCATCAAGACCGGCAGCACCCAGCGGCCCACTGCCAGACCCCGGCGCCTTCGTTCAAGGGCAGGACCCCAATCTGCGAACAGACTGGCCGCGGGAAGTGTCCCAGTGCGCAGCGCCAGCTCTATTGTCGCGCTCTGCTCGTCGCTAAGATTGTCGGGGTTCTTGACGGTATCCGGCGTGAACAACGGAAAAAAGAAAAGGAACACCGTTATCGTCACGGCATAGATCGCTCCGCTCGGCCATACCTGACCCCGGAATGTTGTCTCGGGATTCAAGACCGCTCCAACGGCGACGAAAAGCTGGGACGCCATCAGTCCCTGAAGGGCCGTGGCTCCCCAGAAAGACGGTCGGGCAATCGTCCGTCTCCACGTCTTATTCATCAGATCCAGGCCCCCAAAGGTCATCGACCATGCCACCGTTCTTGGAAGAGGACTCTACGCCGCCCGGCCGGGCGACAACAGCGACTTGGTGGCAGGTCCAACCAAGATCTGCCCTTTTCCGTGCAAGCCGGTCGCTCGTCGTCGAAGGTCAGCCGCACCCATACCGGGACCGCCTGGTGCGCGCGCACGGCACGGGCCCAGTCGATCCCCGTATCGGGGACCACGACCGGATCCGGTTCGGGTTCGCCGCTCTGATTCAGTCCGCTCACGGCTGGATCATGGCACCAGGGACTGACAGTGTCTTGCATTAGTCGTCGGTATCGTCTTCTACATCGTTACCAGGCGCCCACGCGTCAAGCTCGACGACGGCAACCACACTTTCCCATTGGCAGCGTAATCGGAGCCACAGTTGTCCGGCTGAACTCGGCAGCGATCCACGTTCGGATCGTCACGGACGGGTTTCGACGGTAGGCCTCCGTTGCGAACGGACTGGGTCTCGGGACTGCCCCGGATTTCGTTGACTCAAGGAGTCAAGCAAACCCGGGGCGGTCCCAGACCAGGTCCCTAGCCCTGATAAAACTGGGTCGGCACTTGCGTCGACAGGGCGTTGGCGGCGGGTGACATTGCAGGGAAGGCCGTGCCGGCACGGACAGGTCGGTTCGGACCACGAGAAGTGCGAAGGCGTTGGCATCGGATTCGGGGCCTCTGCGGGAAGCAGCGGAGCCTCGGCCGCAGGGTTCGCCGGGGTTCAACCACCGTAGCTACACCCAGTTATGGGGAGTCATCGGGGTCTTTCCTGCAAGCGGCTAATACCGCAAAAACTTTCATCGCACGCAGCTGAATCTGCCCCGTCACCGCGCTTTTTTCACGCCCGACCCATCCTCGTCGTAAACCTGCGTATGACCTCGGAAACTCGGTTCTTCTCCCACATGAGCGAGTTCAGTGGGATCCCCTGCTGGTGGATGGGTTGGTCCAGCGGCAAGGAAGGATTGTCCTGCCTCCAGGAACCCAGAATCTCAACGACGTCATGGCCAAGTGCTGAGGCGTTTTCCAACCTGATGAGGTCTTTAAGTGTGATCCATGCCGCCGACGCGCAAAATTCCGGTGTGTATCCCGGTGATGCCAAGCGCTCCTGGGTCCGGTGTTGGACCGGCAAGCTCCATGGCAGCCCTGTTTCGCCAGTCAGTACTAACGGTATGAACACAAATTACAACCGAAATCGACAGATCTACTACCGGCCAGGCTCTTCGCCGCGTCGTGTCATGAGACCAGAAGATCCAGTCCTCCGGGCAAAAACCGCTTCTGAACTGGGAAAACAAAGGAGCCAGGCGTTCTAAACGCCTGGCTCCTTCATTCTTCAATATGGTGGAGGCACCGGGACTCGAACCCCCGAACCCACTGCTTGCAAAGCAATAGCGAAGGGCCGCCCGCGGGAAGGCGGGGCTGGACAGATTTTCTGACATCCAGCGTGACTAAACTGACCCACGTTAAACGAGCCCGCCAAGGTTAGACGTTGAAGCGGAACTCCACCACGTCGCCGTCGGCCATGACGTATTCCTTGCCTTCGATACGCACCTTGCCGCGGGACTTGGCCTCGGCCATCGACCCGGCGTCGATAAGGTCGTCGTAGGAGACAACTTCGGCCTTGATGAATCCGCGCTGGAAATCCGTGTGGATGACTCCGGCGGCCTGCGGCGCGGTGTCGCCCCGGTGGATGGTCCAGGCGCGGGCTTCCTTGGGACCGGCGGTGAGGTAGGTCTGCAGTCCGAGCGTGTGGAAACCGACGCGTGCCAACTGGTCCAGGCCGGATTCGTCCTGGCCATTCATCTCAAGCATCTCGCGGGCTTCTTCCTCGTCGAGTTCGACGAGATCGGATTCCAGCTTGGCGTCGAGGAAGATGCAGTCCGCCGGCGCCACCATGGCGCGCAGTTCCTCTTGCTTCTCCGGGTTGCCGAGGATTCCTTCGTCCGAGTTGAAGACGTAGATGAAGGGCTTGGCCGTGAGGAGGCTGAGCTCCTTGAGGTGCTCCATCTCGAGCTTGTCGCTCTTGATGGAGGAGAAGATCGTGTCGCCCCGTTCCAACACGGACTGGGCTGCCAGGATCGCAGCGAGTTCGGCAGCTTCCCGCTTCTTGATCTTGACTTCTTTTTCGATCCGGGGAATGGCCTTTTCAATCGTTTGGAGATCGGCCAGGATCAGTTCGGTGTTGATCGTCTCAATGTCAGAGCGGGGATCGACCTTGCCATCGACGTGGACAACGTCGGGGTCGTCGAAGACGCGGATGACCTGGGCGATGGCTTCTGCTTCGCGGATGTTCGCCAGGAACTTGTTGCCCAGGCCTTCGCCTTCGGAGGCGCCCTTGACGATTCCGGCGATGTCAACGAACGAGACGACGGCGGGCAGGAGGCGCTGCGATCCGAAGACCTCCGCCAACTTCTGCAGGCGCGGATCCGGGAGGTTGACGACGCCGACGTTTGGCTCGATGGTGGCGAACGGGTAGTTCGCGGCCAGCACCTGGTTGCGGGTCAGTGCGTTGAAAAGAGTTGATTTGCCGACGTTGGGCAGTCCGACGATGCCAATAGTAAGAGCCACGAGCATTGATTCTACCCGTTGAGTGCCCCTGTCCGCTTTGCGGGGAAGAACCCGGGAGCCCACGCCCCGGTGCCGTGACCCGGCTTCGCTAAATTGTCCTACCCCTATGCCAAGGTTGGAAGCATGGATGGTTTCGCAGTAATTCTCGCTTTGTTCATGCTTCTTCTCGGAGGGGCCGCCGGTGTGGTGGCCGGCTTCGTCCTGTTCCGGCGCCGGAATGCGGCGCTCGAAGAAGATTTCGACGGCGTCTCGGCCCGGCTTGCCTCGGTGAACGCCCAGTTTGCCGCGGCCGACGCCGAACGGCGCCTTCTGCTGTCGCAGAACCGTGAACTGAGCGAGTCCAGGAACCAGGATGGCAGTGTATTGCGTGCCCTCGCCCCGGTCGCAGAGAAGCTGACAGCCGTCCAGCAACAGGTCTCCCTTCTGGAACGGGATCGTTTGGAGCAGTACGGCCAGCTTGCCCAGCAACTCCAGGAAGCCCGGCTGTCCGATGAACAACTGCTGCGCTCAACGCACGCCCTTGCCTCCGCCCTCCGGTCCAACAGTGCGAGGGGCCAGTGGGGTGAAGTCCAGCTGCGCCGGGTGGTGGAAGCCGCCGGCATGCTGCGCCACGTCGATTTCCACGAGCAGGTGCACTCCGCTTCCGCCGACAATGCCATCCGGCCGGATCTTGTGGTCCAGTTGCCGGGTGGAAAGCAGTTGGTAGTGGATGCAAAGGTTCCGCTGGCGTCCTACCTCGCTGCCCAAGAACAAGGCAGCACAGGACATGGCGACACCAAGCACTCCGCGGAGAACGGCATCCTGTCGACGGGCAATAGCACTGATGCCCTGCTGACCGCGCATGCGAAGGCGCTCAAGTCCCACGTGGATGCCTTGGGATCGAAGAAGTACTGGGACATCCCCGGCAACTCACCCGAGCTGGTGATCTGCTTCCTGCCCGCGGAATCCATCCTGGCCGCGGCCCTCGAAGCGGACCCGGCACTGTTGGATCACGCATTGTCCAGGAATGTGGTGCTCGCGTCCCCCGGCACCTTGTTGGCAGTTCTCAAGTCCGTTGCCTTCACGTGGCGCCAGGACGTCTTGACGGACAACGCCCGGGAACTCTTCGAGCTCGCCCGGCAACTGTACGAACGGATGGGCACTCTCGGTGACAACGTGGGCAAATTGGGTTCGTCGTTGAAGACCTCGGTGGATCGCTACAACGCACTCGTCGGAACGCTCGAAGCACGCGTTTTGCCGACGGCACGGAAACTCAATTCCATGGACACCGACGGCCTGGTGTCACCGCCGGCGGTGGAAGCAGTACCGCGGACCCTCGCCGCACCCGAGTTGATCGAAGGAGAATCCGCGGCCTGAGGGCCTTCGGCCCCGACTACGAGTTCGGCCGGTTCCCGCGTCCGCCCAGGGCGCGTGTGACGTCTCCGGCCTCTTTGAGGGTGGCGCGCAGTTCCTTCGGCAGGGAGAACAGCAGGTCTTCCTCCGCCGTCACCACCTCTTCGACCGCACCGTAGCCGTAATCGGCCAGCAATCGGAGAACGTCCTGGACCAGGACCTCGGGAACGGAAGCACCGGAAGTTACGCCCACGGTGGCGACGCCTTCGAACCAGCTCTCGTCCACCTCGTTCGCGAAATCGACCCGGTAGGAGGCTTTGGCGCCATACTCAAGCGCCACTTCGACGAGCCGCACGGAGTTGGAAGAGTTCGCAGATCCCACAACGATGACGAGGTCAGCTTGCGGGGCAATCTTCTTGATGGCCACTTGACGGTTGGTGGTGGCATAGCAAATGTCGTCGCTGGGCGGATCCTGCAACGTGGGGAACCGCTCCTTGAGCATCCGGACGGTTTCCATCGTCTCGTCGACGCTCAGGGTGGTTTGCGAAAGCCAGATGGTCTTCTCCGGATTGCGCACGGTGACCTTGTCCACTTCGTGCGGACCGTTGATGATCTGGATGTGGTCCGGGGCTTCGCCCGCCGTTCCTTCCACTTCCTCGTGACCGTCGTGGCCGATGAGGAGAATGTCGTAGTCTTCCTTGGCGAAGCGGACGGCTTCGCGGTGCACCTTCGTGACAAGCGGGCAGGTGGCATCGATGGTGCGCAGGCCGCGGTCTTCGGCAGACTGCACGACAGCCGGGGACACGCCATGGGCGGAGAAGATCACCAGGGCGCCTTCGGGTACCTCGTCCGTCTCCTCGACGAAGATGGCACCCTTCTCCTCCAGCGACGTGACCACGTGCACGTTATGCACGATCTGCTTACGCACATAGACCGGCGGACCGTAGTGTTCCAGCGCCTTCTCCACTGCGATGACTGCGCGGTCGACACCGGCGCAATATCCGCGGGGTGCCGCGAGCAGGACTCGTTTGGGGCCGGAAACCGGAGCGGCGGCCAGCACCTCTTCCGGCGTCCGACGCCTACGCGGGACAGAGGGCATCGGAATGGAAACTGCTGAGCTGGTCATCCCTCCATGCTACCGGCAGCATTCGCCCGCACGCTCGGCCTCGTCTTGCGGGAGAAGAAGATCACGACGAGCAGGCCGAGAAGCACAAACACTCCCGCGGCAATCCATGCGTTGGTGATCCAGCCGGTGAAATTGTCGACCGACGCCGCCACCAACTCCCGCGCGAAAAGCCCACCCGTGGCGGTTCCACCCAGGCCTGCATCGCCTGCGCCCTTCAGTACGGTCGTCGCCACTTGCCACAACGCCGCGACGGCGGCCAAGCCCAGTCCGGCGAACAGGAGAACCACGCCCCTGCGCTTAGCGGCCAGCAGCCCCAGGGCAAACAGCAGGACGGCGCCGAGGCCGGGGATCCACCACATCGGGGCGTACGCCGCGATGGCGTCCACCTGTTGGCGCTGGGCGGGTCCCCCGATGTTGATCACGGTGGAGTCCGGCGTCGAAATCGGGAGGCCGGTTGCCGCGTGCAGCCGGTCCGCGGCGATCTTGACCAGGGGCCCGACGTCGAGCACCAGGGATGTCCCCGAGGTCGAGTTCCCGGGGCCTCCGTTGCCCGTGAAATTCAGTTGGTGGCTCCGGCGTACGGTTTCATTCCACGCTTGCGGGTATTCGGGCCATGTGGTCATTGCCGTGGCCGCGTCCTTGAGGAATGAAGCACCAAGTTGTTCCACGGGCGCCGGTAGATTGACTTTTGATTCAAGGCTTGCGACGGCGGTGGCAGCCAGGCGGGCCTGGAACGACTGGTCCTTCCCGATCGGCGCGGTGAGCGCCACAAACCCGTCTTCCCGGACGATATTGACGTCCGTCCATGCCATAGGGACGGCGATTCCTGTGAGCAAAAGGGCAAAGATCACTGCGATTGCAGAGACGAACGTACGCAATGGATTCCTCAAGATTGGAGTGCAGCAGTTCCAGGCGGAGCGACGACGGGTAAATGTCGGTCATGCATGCTACAAGGTATGGATAGAGTTGGAAGCCTGCCGCCGGCTTTCCGGTAGCGATTTTCAGTAGCACTGGTAGCAGCAGTGCTTCCGGCACCCCTTAGCAAAGTACCAGCGAGGACGGAACCATGCACAAGCCACCCGCAGGAGGCTACCCGCGTGTCCCATGATGCCCTACCCGGCGGCGCGCCGCGGGCGTTGCCGATTTCGGGCCTCCCCGACGCCGGAGCCCGGGAAGAGACGTCCTCCGGGGAAGAATCCACGAAGGCAGAGTCAACCCTGCCCGCGACGGCGTCGGAGACAAGTCCCGACAATCCTTGGCCGCTGCAGCTGCTGTCCCGCAAGCTCAAGACTCACATAGAACGCGCCCCGGCAGCCTGGATCGAAGGCCAGGTCATCGAACTCAACCGGCGCGGAAGCAGCGCTTTCGTGACGCTGCGGGACACCGACGCCGAAATCTCCTTGCCGGCGTCCCTGTGGTCCAATGTCCTGGACCGCCAGAAGATGCCGCTTGAGCGTGGCTCACGCGTCGTGGCCCTGGTGAAACCCGAATTCTGGCTCAAGACCGGTCGGCTCAACATGTCCATCAAGGACATCCGTCCCGTCGGCCTCGGCGATCTCCTCGCGAGGATCGAGCGCTTGCGCCAAGCCCTTGGCGCCGAAGGGCTGTTTTCGGACACGAGGAAGAAGCGGCTGCCCCTCCTCCCCCACCGGATCGGGCTTATCACGGGCCGCGATTCGGACGCCAAGAAGGACGTTCTGCGCAACGCTGCCCTTCGCTGGCCCGCCGTCGAATTCGCCGTCCGGGAGGTTGCAGTCCAGGGCGTCACCGCAGTCAACCAGATCCTGGCTGCGCTCAAGGAACTCGACGCCGACCCGCACGTGGATGTGATCGTGATCGCCCGGGGCGGCGGAGCCCTGGAAGACCTGCTTCCGTTCAGCAACGAGGAACTGGTCCGGGCAGTCTCCGCGGCGACCACCCCGGTGGTCAGCGCTATCGGCCACGAAGCAGACCACCCCATCCTGGACGATGTCGCCGACCTTCGCGCTTCCACGCCCACCGATGCCGCGAAGAGGATCGTCCCTGACGTCGTCGAGGAATTGGCGACGGTACGTCAGGCCCGCGAGCAGCTACGCCGCGGCGTCGGCCGCTTGGTGGACCGCGAAACGGATCGACTCCACGCGTTGAGATCGCGACCTGTACTGGCGTCACCCGAGGGAATGGTCACGGCACGGGAAGAGGACATCGAGCGCCTCCGGAAACATGCACACACCGCGGTGAGCTCCGCGGTTGTCCGCGCCCTTGACCAAGTGCATCACCTCCGCGCCCAGGTACGGGCGTTGTCCCCCCAAAAAACGCTCGACCGCGGGTACGCCGTCGTCCAGGTTGCCGGGGCGGACGGGGTGGGCCACGACGTCGTCCGGAGCCCGGACCAAGCCCCTGAAGGCACTGGACTGACCCTTCGGCTGGCGGAAGGCCGCCTTGCCGCCGTATCTTCCGGATCCTCCGAATCGTCCGGAACTGCCGCCCACCCGAGCAAGCACCAGCAAAACGAGGACTAAGAAATGACAGCAGAAAGCACATCCCCTGCAGCCAAGGCTACGGCTGAGAACCTGGACGCCCTCAGCTACGAGGAAGCCCGTGAGCAGCTCGTGGCCGTTGTCGGCCGCCTTGAAGCGGGTGGAGCGAGCCTTGAGGAATCACTCGCCCTCTGGGAACGCGGCGAAGCTCTTGCGAAGCGATGCGAGGAGTGGCTGGAGGGCGCCCGCAGGAGGCTGGCCGCGGCCCGGAGCAAGGGCGACGACGACAGCCCGACCGCCGGCTAGGAGCGGACGGCCAGGGCCCGTTCCGCCGACACGTCGAAGTCGGCAGCGGGCCACGCCAGGTCCAGCTTTTCGAGGGCCTCCAGGAGAAGTTCCTGGACAGCGATCCTCGCAAACCACTTCTTGTTCGCCGGAACCACATACCAAGGCGCCACTTCGGTTGAGGTTTTCTCGAAGACGAGTTGGTAGGCCTCCATGTAGGAATCCCAAAACGCGCGCTCCTTGAGGTCGCCGGTGCTGTACTTCCAGTGCTTGGACGGGTCGTCCAAGCGCGCAAGCAGGCGTTCCTTCTGTTCATCGCGGCTGATGTTGAGCATGACCTTGACGATCGCCGTGCCTTGTTCGGCGAGGCGTGCCTCGAACTCATTGATGGCAGCATAGCGCCGCTCCAGTTCGGCCTCGTTGGCCCAACCGTGCACCCGGTGAATCAGCACATCCTCATAGTGCGAGCGGTCAAAGACCCCGACGAATCCGGCGTCGGGAAGGGACCTCTCAACCCGCCAGAGGAAATCGTGGGCTTTCTCCTCGTCCGTTGGAGCCTTGAACGGAGCAACCTTGACTCCTTGGGGATCCATGGACCCGACGACGTGCTCGACAATCCCACCCTTGCCCGCAGTATCCATGGCCTGGAGGATCAGCAGCACGCGTTTGGACGATCCGAACTTTCCCTCCGCAAAGAGCATCTCCTGCAGTTCGTCCAAGCGTTCGTCCTGGGCGGCAAGCAACGCGACGCCGTCAGACTTCTTCCCTTTGTAGCCCGGCGTGGATTCCGGGTCCACACCGGACAGCAGGAAGCCCGGCCCGGCCTTCAGTTCCTTCGACGGACTGTGCTTGAAACGCACTGCAGCGGCCATGTGGGCTTCTCCTCTGGTCTGGCCGCAGTCGTCGCGGCCTGCACAACAGGCTAGTTCCCTTGGTACCGGCCGAGGAAGTCCGCCATGCGGCCGATCGCTTCTTCAATATCCTTGACGTTTGGCAGGGTCACCATGCGGAAGTGGTCCGGACGCACCCAATTGAAGGCCCGTCCGTGTGAGACGAGGATCTTCTGTTCCCTGAGCAGGTCGAGGACGAATTTCTCGTCGTCGCGGATGCGATAGACCTCGGGGTCCAACTTCGGGAACAGGTAGAGGGCTCCCCTGGCCTGTTGTGTGCTCACGCCGGGGATGGCATTGAGCAGGTCGTAGGCTTTGTTCCGCTGTTCAAGGAGCCTGCCGCCGGGCAGGATGAGATCGTTGATGCTTTGGTGGCCCCCGAGGGCGGTCTGGATGGCATGCTGTGCCGGCACGTTGGCGCACAAACGCATGTTGGCGAGCAGGTTGATGCCCTCGAGGTAGTCTGCGGCGTCCTTCTTGGGACCGGAGATGGCCATCCAGCCGGCACGGTAGCCGCACACCCGGTAGGCCTTGGACAGTCCGCTGAACGTCAGGCAGAGGACGTCGTCGCCGGTGAGCGCGGCAAGGTTCACATGGACGGCGTCTTCGTAGAGGATCTTCTCGTAGATCTCGTCGGCGAACACCACAAGGCCGTGCTTTTCGGCCAGTGCCACGATCTTCTTGAGGGTCTCCTCCGGGTACACGGCACCCGTGGGGTTGTTGGGGTTGATGACCACGATGCCCTTGGTTTGCGGCGTGATCTTGGATTCCATGTCCTCAAGGTCCGGCTGCCAGCCCGATTCTTCGTCACACAGATAGTGGACCGGACGGCCGCCGGCCAGTGCTACCGAGGCGGTCCAGAGCGGGTAGTCGGGAGTGGGGATGAGAATCTCGTCTCCCACTTCCAGCAACGCCATGAGCGACATGGTGATGAGCTCGCTGACGCCGTTGCCAAGGTAGATGTCGTCAACGTGGATGTTTTGGATGCCACGGGTCTGGTAGTACTGCGAAACGGCGGTACGGGCCGAGAAAATTCCGCGCGAATCGCTGTAACCCTGGGCATGGGGCAGATGGCGGATCATGTCCACCAAAATCGCGTCCGGCGCTTCAAATCCGAACGGTGCCGGGTTTCCGATATTCAGTTTGAGGATGCGGTGACCCTCTGCCTCCATCTGCTGGGCGGCCTGAAGAATCGGTCCACGGATGTCGTAAAGGACATTATGAAGCTTGGTGGACTGCTTGAATTCTGCCATTCATCAAATATGCCACACCGGGGATGTACTTCCGTTGAGACATCACTCACATTGACGACGACGGCGGCGAGGCCCCCACAAGGGTTCCTCGCCGCCGTCGTCCTTTGCACGGGCCTCCGCCGCCTGGGCCCACGCCACCGAGGGGCCCCAATCGAGCTTGCGAGTTTTGGGGAGGTGGCGGGGAGGGTTCCCTGGACGAGCGGAGCGAGGCGAGGGAGGCGGTGGGGACTTACTTCACGATCCCCTTGTCCTTGAGCCAAGCGGCTGCGGCATCCTTGGGATTCTGCTTCTGGTTGCCGCTCACGGCGCGGTTGAGGTTGATGAGGTCGTCCGTGGTCAGAATCTTGGACACGTTGTTGAGCGCTTGCTTCGCCTTGTCCGTCATCTTGGCCATGTTGTACAGCGGGAGGACCTGCTGGGCCTTGAAGTTGTTCTTGGGGTCATCCAGGACAACCAGCGCGTTGTCCTGGATGGACGGCGTGGTGGTGTAGATGTCGGCAACCTGGACGTCGTTGGAAAGCAGCGCCTGCAGTGTCAGGTTGCCGCCTCCGTCGCTGAACGGCTTCAGGCCCTTGAGCACGCAGTTGTAGTTGGCCTTGAGGCCCGGGAGTCCGTAGGCGCGGGTCTCAAAGGTTGCCGGTGCCGCAATCGTGAAGTCTCCACAGTTCTTGGCGAGGTCTTCGATGGACTTGAGCTGGTACTTTTCCGCCGTGGCCTTCGTGACAACCATGGCGTCCTTGTCTTCGGCCTTGGCGGGGTCGAGTACTCCCAGGCCCTGCGGAAGCTTCCCGGGAAGCGCCTTGTAGACGTCGTCGGCGGAGACCTGCGAGGCGTTGGTGTCCAGGTAGGACAGGAGGTTGCCGGAATAGTCGGGGGCGAGGTCGATCGAACCGTCCTGGACCGCCTTGAAGTAGATTTCGCGGGATCCGATATTGGGCTTCGTCGTAGCGGTGACGCCGGCGGCGTTCAGTGCTCCGGCGTAGATTTCGGCGATGACCTGGCTCTCGGGGAAATCTGCCGAGCCCACGACGAGCGAGCCACCGGCCCCGGAGGGGGCGTTGGTGGACGGGCTGGACAGCGGGCTGCCGCCACATGCGCTCAATGCAAGCGCAATGCCGACGCCGGCCGCCAGGCCGCCGAGCCCGCGGCGGGTCAGGGTGACGGGTTGCTTCATGCGGTACCTCCTTGAACGGCAGCCCCCGCTGGTGCGGTGGCTGCGAGATCTCCGGCGGCCTTGTGGCCGCCGTGGGAATCGATGGAAAGCCCGGGCGGGAGGAGCATCCTCTGCGCCAAGGCCAGAACGAGGTCGACGGCGATTGCCAACGCCGCGATGAGCAGTGACCCGCCGAGCATGCGGGGGAAGTCCTGAAGGACCAATCCGTCAAAAAGATAACGCCCCAGGCCGCCCAGCGGAAGATACGCCACCACGGAAACCGTTGCGATGACTTGGAGGACCGCAGTGCGGATGCCGCCGAACATGACTTGGAGTCCGTTGGGCAGCTCCACACGGAACAAGATCTGGAGTTCTGTCATGCCCATGGCCCGGGCACCGTCAACCACCGTCGGATCCACGCTGGAAATCCCCGCGTAGGTCCCGGCCAGGAGGGGCGGCACGGTCAGGATGACCAGGGCCCAGACGGGTGGCATGAGACCGCTCCCGGCCAACAAGGCGAAGAGTACAAGCAGGCCAAGGGTGGGAAGGGCCCGCAAAGCGCCGGCAAACGCCACGGCAACGACGCGCCCGTGCCCCGTGTGGCCGATGAAGAGACCCACCGGCACGGCGATGGCCGCGGCAATCACCAGCACCAGCCCCGAGTACTGCAGGTGCTCCACGAGCCTCGTGGCGATTCCGTCGCTTCCTGACCAGTGGGCCGGATCCGTGAGCCACGCGATGGTGTCAACGAAGATGTTGCTCATCGGCCTGCCTCCGCGTGGACCCGGGCATCAGCGATGAACTGCGCTGTTTTGCCATCCTGCTTGGCGGTGACCGCACCGACCCGCGTCCAGGGCGTCAGCAGCTTCTCCAGAAGGACCAGGACGGTGTCCATGACGAGGGCCAGCAGGAGGATCGCGATGATGCCCACCACCACCTCTGTGACGAACGCCCGCTGCAGCCCGTCAGTGAACAGCATTCCCAAGTTCCCGACGCCCAGGAGCGCGGCGACGCTCACGAGGGAGATATTGCTGACTGACACCACGCGAAGGCCCGCAAACAGCACCGGCAGGGAGAGCGGAAGGTCGATCTGCAGGAAGCGTGCGGTCGGCTTGAATCCCATGGACACAGCCGCCATGCGGAGGTCGTCGTCCACGGAATCGAAGGCGTCCATGGCAGCCCGCACCAGCAGGGCAACGGCATAGAGGGTGAGGGCGACCACCACATTGAGCGGATCCAGGATCCGGGTTCCCAGGATCGGCGGCAGGATGATGAAAAGCGCCAGGGAAGGAATGGTGTAAAGCAGCGAACTTCCCGTGGTGACCACGGCCCTGAGGGTACGGTTCCGACGGGCCAGCTGCCCCAGGGGCACCGCGATGAGCAGTCCCAAAACCATGGGAATCAAAGCCAGGATGAGGTGCTCGCCGGCCCGTTCGAAGACCATGCCGCTGTTCGCCAGGAACCATTCCATCAGGGGGCGTCCTCCCGGTTGTGCCGGGTCACTTCGATCAGGGCCAGCACTTCATCGGCTTTGAGGACGCCGACGAGCCTGCCGTCGTCGTCAACCACCACGCCAAGGCCGGAAGGCGAGGACAAGGCGGCATCCAGCGCCCGGCGGAGCGTATCCCCGCGCCGGAACAAAGAGCCTCCGGGAATCAGCCCGGCACCGTCGCGTGGCGAGGCCCACCCCAGGGGCCGGGAGTCGCCGTCGAGCACCAAGGCCCATTCTGTGCTCCCCGCGGCAACCTGCGGGACCTCCACCGTCTTGACCGGATGTACCGGAACAGCTTCGGCGCCGTTGAAGGCAAGGTGCCGGAATCCCCTGTCGCGGCCCACGAACGAGGCGACGAAGTCATTGGCAGGGGCCCGGAGGATCTCCTCCGGTGCCGCGTATTGCGCCAGTTTGCCTCCGACGGCGAAGACGGCCACTTTGTCACCGAGCACGGTGGCTTCGTCGATGTCGTGGGTCACGAAAACAATGGTCTTGGCCAGTTCGCGCTGCAGCCGCAGGAGTTCCTGCTGGAGTTCGTCGCGGACTACCGGGTCCACGGCGCTGAAAGGCTCATCCATGAGCAGCACGGGTGGGTCCGCCGCGAGCGCACGGGCTACCCCGACGCGCTGCTGTTGGCCGCCGGACAATTGGGACGGGTACCGCTTGCCGAGCACCGAAGCCAGCCCGACGACGTCGAGCAGCTCTTCCGCGCGTTTGCGGGCTGCCGCCCTGGAAACGCCGTTGAGCCGTGGAACGGTGGCAATGTTGTCCAGGACCGAACGGTGCGGCATGAGTCCCGAAGACTGCATGACGTAGCCCATGGAGCGGCGCAACTGGGCGGCAGGTTCGTTCGAAACATCCTTGCCGTCCACGGTGATGGTGCCCGAGGTGGGATCCACCATGCGGTTGATCATCCGCAGGGACGTGGTCTTTCCGCAGCCCGAGGGCCCGACGAAAACGGTGATGGCACCTTTGTCGATGGACATGCTCAATCCATCAACGGCGGGTTGCCCACCCTGATACTGCTTGGTGACGCTCTGGAACTCAATCATGGCTTCAGCCATTCCGGGGCTTACCTAACTTTTCGGGCCGCAAATATCAACGATGGAAGTCAATCAACAGTGAACTGATGTTCTACAGCCTAACCAGCGCCACCGACGATGTCAGCGCAGGCGCGAAGACCGTAATGAATCGGCAATGCTCAGGGCGACTGCAGTTTTCCGTTGAGTGGCCGCTCGCTGTGCAGGCGGAGGCCGATGTCCACCAGCGATACCCGGTTCAGTCCGGGAACCTTGCCCAGCGGCACCCATGCGGCGTGGGTGGTGCTGCCGTCTATTTCGTGTGTCAATTCTCCGCCCGTGATGCTCGCCTCGTAGACCAGCCGGATGGCCTGGAAATCACGGTCGGATCCGTCCAGCCGCTCTTCACCCGGCCAGTGGCCGACGTCGATTCCGAGCATCGGCCCGATATCGGCGTCGTACCCGGTTTCCTCTTGGATCTCGCGGCGACAGCCGTCCACGGGATGCTCCCCCAGGTCCAGGCCTCCTCCGGGAAGGGTCCACCCTTCCTTGCCGTCTTGCTTCCAATAGGCGAGGAGGATCGCTCCGTCGCGGATGACCACTCCGTACGCGGCCGGGCGGGTGTCGAACTGGATGCTCATGGAGCCAGCCTAGGCCTAAGCTGGAGGGAACACCGTTCAGCACAGGGAGTTGCATTGTGACCAACTTGGAAACGGCCCCGTCGCAGGAAGTCTGCCCGGCCGGACATCCCGGGCAACGACCCTTTGTGCAGCTCTGGCCGGCCCGCGAGGTTCCCCTCGGCGGCGTCCGGGCCATGAATGTCTCCCGCACCCTCCCCCAGCGCGGGATGCCGACGGTAGGAGCCTGGTGTTTCCTCGACAGCTTCGGCCCGGATCGCGTCGCAATGAGCGTCCTTCCCCACCCGCACATGGGATTGCAGACTGTCACCTGGCCCCTCGACGGCGAGGTGCGGCACCGCGACAGCGTCGGCAGCGACGTCGTGGTCCGTCCCGGGCAGTTGAACATCATGACGGCCGGCCGCGGCATTTCGCATTCCGAGTTCGGCGTCCTCCCGGCAGGACTCGACCCGAACGCGCCCGACGGCGGCGCTCTCCTGCCGCTGTCCCGCGGCCTGCAGTTGTGGGTCGCTTTGCCCGACGCCGTAAGGCACCGGGCGCCGTCGTTCCAGCAGATCGTGGACCTTCCGGTGGTCGCCGCCGACAGTTTCACGGCGATTGTGCTCGTGGGTGAATTTGCCGGACAACGCTCCCCCGCGATCATGTATAGCCCGATAGTCGGCGTCGAAGTCTCAGCCTCGGGCGCCGTCGAGATGCCGCTGAATCCCGGTTTCGAGCATGCCGTCCTGGTCCTGGACGGCTCCGCGGTGATCGACGGCCAAGAAGTCGACCCCGGTCCCCTGGCCTTCCTCGGCATGGGCCGGGAATCGCTCCGGCTTGAGGCAGCTCCGGGAACCCGCTTCATGCTCCTGGGCGGCAAACCCTTCGAAGAGGACATCCTGATGTGGTGGAACTTCGTGGGCCGGACGCACGAGGAAGTGGAGCAGGCCCGCGAAGACTGGGAAGCCCAGGCCCTCCTGAACGACGAGGATGCCCGCAATGCCCGATTCGGCTGGATCCACGGCCACGGGCCCGACGCCGGAGCTGAAGCCGGGCGCATCGCCGCACCGCCCATGCCGGGAGTCCAGCTCAAGCCGAGGTCCCGGAACAGGGCTACTGGCTAACGGTCCCGACACCCAAATGGCGTGGCGACACAGAGCAGGGCTCGGGACTCCGGTCTCCGCGTGTCGCCGGTCTCTCTCCGGGTCCGCTGGCCGTTTGCGCGTCGCCCCTGGGTCCGTGCCCGGCTAAGGAAGCTCCGCGACAATCCGCGGCACACCGAAAACCGGTTCCTGGTCCAGGACGCGCACATCGGTGATTCCGTGCGCGGCCAGTCCCGCCCGGAATGCGGACTGCAAGGGTTCCACGTTCATCCCGAGCCCGCCGCCAAGAATCACCGGACCGGAGAGGCCCAGTTGCCGGACGGCCTGCGCCGCGAGCTCCGCGAGATCCCGTCCTGCCTGGTCCAGAAGTTGGCGGCTGATCTCGAGCCCCTCGCGTGCAGTCTCGACCACTGCGCTTGCGCGCTGGGCCCAATACCGCCGGTCGGTGTCCTCCGAATGGAAAAGCGCGATGAGTTTGTTTGGATCGTCCACCCCGCAGGATTCCAAAAGGGCCGCTGTGAGGCCATCCGGTTCCAGCCCCTTGTTCATCCTGCGGAGGCTGTGGCGCACCGCCTCACGGCCGAGCCAGTAACCGCTGCCCTCGTCGCCCAGGAGAAAACCCCAGCCGCCGGCACGGGCTTCTTCCCCCTCGGCGTTCTTACCCCAGGCCGCGGATCCGGTCCCGGCGATGACCGCCACTCCCGTGCTGGCCCGGCCTGCCGCCAGCAGGAGGCGGGAATCGTGGACCACCGTGACCTGGGCGCCGGGGACATGGGGTTCGATCAGCTCGGCGAGGGCGCGGGCATCGGCGTCGGTGTCGATTCCGCCTGCGCCGGCGAGGACGCGGTCAACGTCGCCGCCACCGATCATGGCGAAGAGCTCGGCGAGATTCCTGGCCGCCGTCTCCCGGCTGACGTTTTGGACGTTGGAGCTGCCGGTGCTTTCGTCGCGGACCGGTTTGCCGTCTTCGAAACGGACGCCGCGGGTTTTCGTGCCACCGATGTCGAGCCCGATGACCGTTACGTCGGGCCGGGGCGTCGCGTTCTCTGCAGTCTCCACGTCCAAAAGCCTAGCGCGGGCCGCTTGGTGCTCCTATTGGCTTCCGGACCGCGCTTTGACAAGGCCGGCGAGCAGCCCCGGCCCTTCGGAAAGCACGAGTTCGCGGAAAAGCCTGACAGGGTCCGGTTCCTTGCGCCGGTCGCGCCAGGCTATCCCTATCTCCCGGTATGCGAGTTCCGAGTCGAGCGGTACTTCCACCCACCCCAGGTCGGTGGAATCCAGAACCCCTTGGGGTCCCGGACCCAGTCCCCCGGGCGGCAGGATGCTGTACCCCAGGCCGGCGGACACGAGCCCGCGGATGGTGTGCGAATCCTGGCTCTCGAAAGCGACTCTTGGGCGAAAGCCCGCATCCCGGAAGATCGCGTCGGTCAGCGAGCGCAGGCCGAAGCCCGGGCCCATGGAAACGAACGGCTCGTGCTTGAGCTCGGCGAGCCTCACGCTGGGCCGCCGGGCCACTGCATGGCGGTGATGGACCACGAGCCGCAGCGGCTCGCGGTACAGCGCCGCCGAGCCAAGGTTCCTGCCCGGACCCGCCACGGGTGCCGTCAACGCGAAGTCGGCGTCACCGGCGGTGAGTGATTCAAGGCAGGCGGCGCGCGCTCCTTGGCTCAGCTCGAAAGCCGTGGTGGGGTGCCGGCTCCGGAACGCGCTCATGAGGAGTGGCAACGTCGCCTCGCCGAAGGTGTGCTGGAAGGTTACGGCGATTCGACCGCGGACGACGTCGGACTCGTGGCGGACCACGTCGAGCCCCGCTTGGAATTCCGCGAGCGCCGCCTCGATGTAGGGAATCAGCGTCTTCGCGGCAGGGGTCAGGCGGACGCCGCGCCCCTCACGGATCAGGAGCTCGGTTCCGACGACGGCGCTTGCCCGGGCCAGCGCCCGGCTCACCGTCGATTGGGGTACTCCGAGCAGTTCGGCTGTCTCGGTGACATGTTCGGTGCGGCCAAGCTCGGCCAGCAGTGGCAGCAACGGGAGTAATTGGACCAATTGCTTGTGTTCGATGTCCATGCTTGTCCAATCTCAGATCGACCGCCGTGTAAATCATCCAGATCTGCTATCAATCCTAAATAACTAATGCATTGGAGTCATCACTTAGGCTCGCCCTACTGTGGATAGGTGAGTATAAGCGCAACATCCCCGAGCCCTGCCGAGTCCGACTGGGAGGGCCACCTGAAAGGCTCCACCGCGTACCGGCGGATCCTCGCCGGCCTGGCCCTCGCCGGGGTGGCCACCTTCGCGCAGCTGTACTCCACCCAGGCTGTCTTGCCGCTCATGGCGAACGAACTGCACATCACGGCTGCAGAGGCGGCGCTCACCATCTCCTTGGCGACGGTAGGCCTCGCGGCAACGGTGCTGCCTTGGTCTTTCGTTGCCGACAAGATCGGCCGCGTGCGTGCGATGGCCATCGGAATCGCGGCCGCCACCGTCCTGGGCCTGCTTGTCCCCCTCGCTCCCACTTTCCCCCTTGTCCTCGCCTTGAGGGCATTGGAGGGCATGGCCCTCGGCGGTATTCCGGCGATCGCGATCGCCTACTTGAATGAAGAAGTCAACAAAGTGCACGCTGCGCTGGCCGCGGGCAGCTACGTCGCCGGCACCACCCTCGGCGGACTGGCCGGCCGCCTGCTCGCGGGACCCATCGGTGAATTGTGGGGTTGGCGGGCCGCAGCCTTCGCAGTCTCCGTCCTGGCGACAGTGTCTGCCGCCCTGTTCCTGCTGCTGGTCCCGAAGCCGCGACGCTTCACGCCCCGTTCCGCTGGAGGTTTCCGCGGAGCCATGAAGACGCTGGCGGGCCATTCTTCCAATCCGCGGCTGCTGGCCCTATACGTTCAAGCGTTCCTGTTGATGGGTGGATTCGTGGCTGTCTACAACTACCTCGGATTCCGACTCCACGCCGCGCCCTTCGGACTTCCCGCCACGGTCGTCAGCCTGATTTTCCTGGCCTATTTGTCGGGAACCGTGAGCTCCCGCTGGGGAGCCGGCTTGTCCATGCGATTCGGCCGCCGCACGGTCCTGCTCGCCGGGATAGTGACCATGACAGCCGGCCTTGGACTCACCCTGTGGGACAACATCGCCGCCGTTCTGGCCGGCTTGGTGGTCTTCACCGGCGGCTTTTTCGCCGCGCACAGCATCGGTGCAGGTTGGACCGGGACCATCGCGACGAGCGGCCGCGCGCAAGCCGCGTCCTTGTACAACCTCTCCTACTACCTGGGTTCCAGCATCATCGGCTGGGCCGGAGGACTCGCCTTCCAGGCTTTCGGCTGGACGGCGCTCGCCTTGACGGTCATGGCACTGGCGTGCACGACGGCGGTGATCACCGCCGTCGTGCACCGGTCCCCGGCGCGCCAGGTCGCCGTCGTCGGCTCCTCCGCGTGACCGTGCGCGCGCCGCACGGCTCGGCGGATCAGCCCCGGGATTGAGCTATCCCTAGGCTGCTTGCTTAGGTTCGGACGCCCGGGGGATGTCCGCGCCGGTCCGTCCCGGAAGCGTGGGTTCCGCCAGCAGGGTGCGCGCATGGAGCACATCCCCGATAAACCAGTCGTAGATCAGCACACCGATCACTCCACCGACCAGGGGGCCGATGATCGGGATCCAGAAATACCAACTGAACGACCCGTCTACAGTGCCCGGCATCGCCGTCTGGCCCCATCCGGCGAGCCACGCAAACAACCGCGGTCCGAAGTCACGGGCAGGGTTGATCGCGTAACCCGCGTTCGCGCCCACGGACATGCCGATCGCCGCCACCGCCAGCCCGATCATGAACGGACCCAGGTTCGCCTGTACGGCGGTATTGCGCATGTCGATGATCGCCACGACGAACAAAACGAGGAAAGCCGTGCCAACAACCTGATCCACCAGCGGCCCCACGGGATTCCCGTTGAAGTACGGTGCCGGGAACGTGGCGAAAATGGAGTAGGTGGCCAGGCCCTTCGGATCCCCGCGCCCAGTGCCGACTGCCTTGTTATAGGCGTCGATGGCATCGTGGTAGAGCAGGTACACCAGCGCGGCACCGGCGAACGCGCCGACAATCTGGGCAAGGATATAGGGGCCCACCTTCTTCCACGGAAACTTCCGCCGCACCGCGAAAGCGAGCGTCACGGCCGGATTGATGTGGGCCCCGCTGACCCCGCCGCCGACGTAGATTGCCATCGTGACGGCGATGGCCCATCCCCACGTGATCAACAACCAGTCGCCGGCGGCCATGAAGATCGTGGTCGACGTCGCGGCCCGTCCCGAGCCGGGCAAGGCGGCAACTGCCATGGCCACGACGCCGTCGCCGAAAGCGATCAGGACAAACGTGCCGAGGAACTCGGCGAGGAGTTCACCCCAAGTACCACCCAGTTGCTTGAGGCCACTTCCCTTGCGGACTGCATTCCTTAGTGGACTGACATCACTCATTCCGAGTGCCTCCTTGAGTCATCCGATTCACCTTTGGAAATTGACAACCCCAGTAATTTCATGGTAGTGCGAGTGACTCAAGGTAACCAGTCGATTGCCTTGGGTAACCAAGGCTCACGGCAGCTCCGGGACACGCTAACGGGTGGACTCGATAGCCTGGACCAGGTCCTCGATGATGTCGGCCGGATCTTCCAAGCCGATGGAAAGCCTCAGCATGCGCGCCTGGGGCTTGGCCTCCGGGGCCACCGGGCGATGGGTCAGTCCGGCGGGGTGCTGGATCAGCGTGTCGATGCCGCCCAGCGAAACCGCGTGCGTGATGAGGCGGACGGCGCCGGGAATGCGTTCCGCATGCTCGGCCGATTCGAGGTCGAAAGCCATCAATGAGCCCGGGCCGCTCATCTGCGTGCCCACCAAGTGCAGGGGATCGCACTCGGGAAGCCCCGGGTAATAGACCTTTGCGACCAGTTCGTGGCTCGTGAGCACAGCAGCGATCTTGTGGGCGTGGTCCTGCTGGGCTCGCACCCGGATGGGAAGGGTCGCCAGGCCCCGGTGCAACAAGTACGCGGGCCACGGAGTCAGGATGCCGCCGGTCACGGCACGGACCCGGCGCAGCCGCGTGGCCCACTCCACGCTCGTTGCCACGACACCGCCCATGGCATCGCCGTGGCCGCCCAGGAATTTCGTGGCACTGTGGAGCACCATCGCGACGCCGTGCTTGAGCGGTTGCTGGAGGATCGGCGTCGCGAACGTATTGTCCACAAGAACCGGTACGTCTCCGGCGTCGGACACGAGGCGGTTCAGGTCCACGAGGTCCAGGCTCGGGTTCGCGGGGGTCTCCACCACCACCAGGCCGGTGTCCGGACGAAGGGCATCCCGCACGCCGTCGGCGTTGACGAACGTGACCTGGTTGCCAAGCAGGCCGCTGGCCAGCACGTGGTCCGTGCCGCCGTAGAGGGGCCGCACCGCAACCACGTGCGTCTTGCCTTCCGATTGGGCGGCGAGCAGCACCGCGCTGAACGCGGCCATGCCTGAGGCAAAACCGACGGATTGCGCTGCGCCCTCGAGCGCCGCTACGCCGTCTTCGAACCTGGCTACCGTAGGATTCCAGAGACGCTGGTACACGGTGCTTTGATCGTCGAGGGGCACGCCGCCCGTGGCCATCTGCTCGTACGCGAGGCCGCCGTCGTGGACTGAAGGCAAAGGCGCAGTGGTTGAAAGGTCGATGGGAACGGCGTGCACGCCCTGTTCCGTGAGTCCTGTCCGGCCCGCGTGGACTGCGAGTGTGTCGATGGCTGTCACAGTTCTCCTTGAATTATTCACCGTTGAATTCGGTTAGTATCTGGCAATAATTCGGATATTGACAGTGCAAATGAATGGATTGTGCGGAAATTGGCCTCTATGATGAACAGAAAGCACTTTCAGGAGGATCCGTGAGCACCACCCCGAAGAACGTTCGGCCCGTCGGAATCAGCGAGCCTTTGGATGCGATCGACGAACGCATCCTGGCGGCATTGGTTGACGATGCCCGGATCTCCAACAAGCAGCTCGCCGAACTGGTCGGAATCGCACCGTCGACGGCGCTCATGCGCACGCGGTCGCTTTCCGAACGCGGCATCATCGAGGGTTTCGAAGCCGTCCTGAGCCTTCCGGCAATCGGGCGTTCGGTCCAGGCCCTGATCGCCGTGCGCCTCCGCGCCCATGACCGCGACCAGATTGACCGCTTCACAGCCCGGGTTCCCGCGCTCCCCGCAGTGATCTCCACGTTCCACACCTCGGGCTCCGTGGACTACCTTCTGCATATCGCGGTTGCCAACACCGACGACCTTCGCGACTGGGTCCTGGACAACCTCGCGACGGACCCCGTGGTGGGCCACACCGAAACCACCTTGGTCTTTGCCCACATCCAGGGCAACCACGGTCCGCTGCCGGAATAGCTGCCGGCTTGGACCCGGCGTGGATGAGATCGGCTCAGTGACGTGGCTCGAGTCCCGAGTGTGCGGCCCCCAGTGCGTCCCGGCGCAATTCACCGAGTTCCTGCCGGCGAGTGAACGCCGCTCGCTGCATGGCCAGCTCGGCCGGAGGGATGTACCGCCTGCGCTCGGCCCACGAGACCAGGCTGGTTCCGATACCGGCGGCTGCCGACTCCAGCATGGAGGGCCGGCGGTAAGTGCCGCATGATGCGGTGGCAGTGCTCATGATTCTTTCCCTTCGGTGTCTGCTGCCTGCGACTTTGCGTCGCGGGATTTCTTGTCCCCGGCCCACGCCGGGACGCCCAGGATCGGGAATGCGTTGAAGTGGATCTGCACGGGGCGGGCGTCGTCCGCCTCGGGTTCGCTCCTGATGTCTTCCAGGAGCTTGCGGGCGAAGGCTTCCATGGAACGGGAGTAACGGGCGAGCTGCTCGGCTGACATCCTGGCGTTGGCGGTGTTGACGATGGCTGCGTCAAGCCAATCTTCGTCCAGGGAGTCCATCCCATGTGCCATGAAGTCGGCGAGGACTGCTTGCCTGCTCCGTTCAAACTCCCGGGTTACCAGCCGCGATGCCTCCTGCGTTGCCGGTGAATGAGCCAACTCGGGCGAGGTGATCTGGATGGCTCCCCTGGGCCGCTCCCACCACCGCTCCCGCGCAGTCCCCTTGCCTTGCACCTCTTGGACGAAGTCGAATTTGGCAAGTTGCCGCAAGTGGTAGCTCGTGGCGCCACTGGATTCATCGAGGAGCTCGGCCAGGCTGCAGGCAGTCTGCGGCCCGTAACGGGACAGCATCTCGAGAATTTGAACGCGCAACGGGTGCGCGAGCGCTTTGAGGGACGCCGTATCGACCTTGCGGACGGGGAATTCCTGCTCTGGGGCCTTGTCCATGTCGGAAACGATACGCTTGCAAAGAAACCTTTGCAAGCATTTCTTTGCAAATCAATCTTTGCGAACTTGGCTATGCCGGATTAACTGCCGCTCAGCCCTTCCGGAGCACCCTGCGGAGGGACAGGACAGCGAGCACGGCAGCTGCCAGCCCGCACACCACGGTGAAATAGCTGGCAGCGGCGCTCAAGCCGATGACCGAGGCGGCCAGACCCAGCCCGATGACCGGCACGGCACTGCCAAGGTAGGTGATGACATAGACGGTGCTGATGATCTGCGCATGCCGGGACGCCTCCACCTTGCTGGCGACGTCATTGAACACGAGCCGGAAGGCGATCCCCTGCCCGACCCCGGCGGACAGACTCGCCGCCACCAGCAGCACCGGACTGGACAAAGAAGCCGCCACGCCGACCAGCACAATGGACACTCCCAGGACGGCCAGTCCAGCGGGCACGGCGAACCGGCCGCGGACTGTCAGCAATTGGCTGAGAGCGGACGCCCCGAGCGTGAGTCCGGCCAGCAGCCCGGTCATGGGGCGGGAATCGGCGTGCACGACGACGGCGAAGTAGCCGGGCGCAAGCGAAAGGCAGAATCCGAACACGGCAAAGCTGAGGAATCCCACGCTGGAGGCCAGCCAAAAGGCTCCCCTGGCTTCCCGCGAAACGGAGGGTCGCCGCGGGGCAAGCACGGTGTAGGGACGCGGGCCTTCGGCGGGCCGAATCGCCGGACGAGCTTTGAGGAGCCACAGTGGGATCAGCAGAAGAAGCAGGACGGCAGCGTGGATGAAGAACGGCGTTGAGGTAGCGCCCGGGAGCAGCGAGAGCAATCCGCCGATGGCGGGACCCGCGGCCACACCTCCGGAGGACGACAGCAAGGTGAAGCGCGAAGCCCACTCCGGCCGGGACGGAAGCAATTCACGCAAAGCCGCTGAGCTCGCTCCGGTGGCAAGGCCGACGGCGATGCCTTGGAGCATCCGGCCGGCCGAGAGCATCAGGAGATTGTCCGCGTTGGCGAAAACCAGGCCGCCGGCCAAGCCCACGAGGACAGCCAGCACCAGTGCCGCACGCCTGCCGATGTGGTCCGACCAGTGGCCGGCGAGCATCAGCACAGCGACGAGTGCCAGGACGTAGCTTGCAAAGGCAATTGTCACCCCGAGTGAGGTGATCCCCAGTTCCGCCTGAAGCAACGGATACAGCGGACTCGCCAAGTTGGCACCGACCAGGAGCGTGAACATGACGGCGCCGGCCAAAACCAGCCGCGCCGTGGTGGAAGCATCCCAGCCCCAGCGCCCGGCGGTGGCCTGGCGCATGCGGAGTTCGCTAAAGACCGTCATATCCGTGCCTTTGCCTCAGCGGCCGTCACGGAACCTGGCTTTGTTGGCCGGGACTATGCGGCCCAAAATATTTGATGGCAACAGGATGTCGCAAACCTGCTGGATAGATCAGATCTCCATGAAACAATTGATCAGAACAGTCAAAATTGATGTTTGTCGATGACTAAAAATGATCCGGAGTGATGATTTGAACAGCCTCGATCCGACGGACCTGAAGATCCTGCTCGAGTTGATCCGTGATCCCCGGGTACAGATCGGCGAACTTAGCGAGTCCCTGGGGATTGCACGCAACACCGCCCAATCGAGGATGCGCCGCCTGGTCCGCTCAGGCGTACTGAACGACGGCGGCCGCGAGGTCGACCTCGAAAAGGTGGGGTACGACGTCGTCGGCTTCGTGACGCTGGAGGTGACCCACCGGGAACTCGACGGGGTCATCGGAGCCCTCCGCCGCATCCCCCAGGTCCTTGAGGTGCATGAAATTTCCGGGCGGGGCGATCTCCTGTGCCGGGTGGTGGCCACCGACACGCACAACCTGCAAACCGCGCTTCGCTCCATCCTCAGAACCAAAGGCGTCATTCGCACGGAAACGGTCCTTGCCCTGCACACCCATATCCCCTACCGGACAGAACCTCTCATCGGCAGGCTCGTGGGCGCGGCAGAAACGGCCGGGGCTGCCAGACGGGCGAAAACGCAGGTTTCCCCTGATTCGCCGGTCAGCCAAGCCGACTAGGATTCCAGAATGGATTGGCTCTCTTCTCTTCCGCACATCAACTGGCTGGCCATACTCCTGGCATTCTTCTCAAGCATGGTCATCGGATTTGTCTGGTACATGCCGGCGGTCCTCGGCAGACGATGGATGCAGGCCATCGGCAAGACCGAAGAAGACCTCAAGAAGATCGACGGCGGGGCTGGAATCTGGATCCCCATGATGGTTGCCGCAGCACTCACGAGCATTCTGCTGGCCGTCCTCATCGGAAAGCTGGGCGTGCATGGCAGCTTGGCCTGCGGCTTCTTCGCGCTGGTAATTGCTGTCGTCTTCCGCGTGGGCGGCCACGTCATCCACAACGGTTTCGCGGGCAGGCCGTCCGCCGTGACCCTCATCGACTCCGGCCACGACATCGTGGCCATGACCGCCGCCGGGTCAATCATCGGGGCGTTGCAGTAGCGGAGGAGAATAACCTCGTGACCATCATTGACAATGCCGTCTATGTGAACGGTATCCGGACCGCGACTCCGGAAAGCCTTGAGCAAAGCGTTGAAACGCTGGCCGCGCACGGCGGAATGGTGTGGATTGGACTGTACCGGCCGGACGAGACGGAAATGGCGGCAGTGGCTGCCGAGTTCGGCCTCCACCTGCTCGCCGTCGAGGACGCCGTCAATGCCCACCAGCGGCCCAAGCTGGAACGGTACGACAACAACCTCTTCACGGTCCTCCGGCCTGCGAGATACGTTGACGCTACGGAGACCGTGGAGTTCGGTGAACTTCATATCTTCACGGGGAAGAACTTCGTAGTCACGGTCCGGCACGCTGAAACACCCGGGGTGGCCCAGGTCCGTCGCGATCTGGAACAACAACCCGAGCTGCTGCGCCATGGTCCCGAGGCCGTCCTGTACGCATTGTTGGACCAGGTGGTGGACGACTACGGCCCCGTGATCTCCGGGTTGGAAAACGACATCGACGAGATCGAGGACCAGCTCTTCGGCGGCGATCCCCTGGTTTCGCGGCGCATCTACGAACTCGCCCGGGAGGTCATCCAGTTCCAGCGCGCGATCAACCCGCTCCCCGAAATGATGGCCTCCCTGAAGCGCGGGTTCGAGAAATACCGGGTCGACATCGAACTGCAGCGCAAACTCCGCGACGTGGAAGACCACGTCGAGCAGGTAATTTCCCGGGCAAACGGGTTCCGCGACCTGCTCCAAAACGCCCTGACGCTTGACGGGACCTTGACCGCGAACCGGCAAAACGAGGCGAGCGCGGCACAAAACGAACAAACGAAGAAGATCTCCTCGTGGGCCGCGATCTTCTTCGCACCCGCATTCGTGACCGGGCTCTACGGCATGAACTTCGACGTTATGCCTGAACTCCATTGGCCGCTCGGCTATCCCATGGCACTCGGCATGATGGTTCTCGCGGGCTTTGTCATGTGGGTCATCTTCAAGCGGAAGAACTGGCTCTAGTGGCTCCCGGGCAGGATGGCTTCAGCAGGGGCAGGATCATTACCCCCGGAACGCCGGCGCAGCTGGGAGCTTTCGGTTTGTTCCCGCCGTCGAAATCGCAAGAGAGGATCCTCACGCCCACAACGCAACGACTCACCGTCAAAGCGGCCGACGACGTGCTCTGGGTTGGTTTCGCGGAATTGTGCGGAGGCAGGATGTCGACGGCGGACTACCTCGCCTTGGCGGAGGACTACGATGTCTGGGTGATCGACGGTGTACCCTCGCCCACGGTCGAGTCGGCTGCCGGGTCCGCATCGACCTGGCAACGGTTCAGCGATGTGGTGGATGTCCTCTACGACCGGGACATCACGCTGTTCCTGGTCGGACACGGCCCCCTGGACTGGGGCTTAGCCGGTGATCCGGCCCGGGACCCGGAGCATCCGAGTGGCTCCCGGCAGACAACCGCCCAGACCGTTGACATGGCCAGAATCGCGAGCCGCCTGTCGCTCCTGGGCCGGGTGGAAGCCCCGGAGCCTTTTGAAGAAGTAGAGGCCGGGGGCAGCTGAAGGCCGTTCCCCGGAGGAGTCCGGCCCTTAAATGCGCCGCCCCTCCTGGACTTAGGCCCAGGAGGGGCGGCAGCGTGGCAGCTGGAGGCTAGACGCGTGACCTGCCGCGGACGAAGTGGAAGATCAGAACGATCACAGCGACGACCAGAAGGATGTGAATGAGCCCGCCGCCGATGCCGCCGAGCAGGCCGAGAAGCCAGAGAACGGCGATAATGATGGCTATCCAAAGCAACATGTGAATCTCCCTTGTTTGTTTGCGTGCCCTGGCCGGCGGCCTGGGGCATTCATTAGTAAGCATACTTACTATTGAGTGTAAGTAAAGGTGAATGGTGGGTAAGTGCGGTTTTGACGGTCCATGCGTGGTGTGCAGTCACGGACTTCCGAAGCGGTGCGAACGGCCCGCTGCCATGCGCTTGAGCCTGCTTCCTCGAACCTACGTAGGAACTCATCTACAATGTAGACTTTACGCGTAGACTCTAAAGTAAGCAAGCTTATTTTCCCGGCAAGAGCCGCGATGAAACGATCAGATCAGGACGGAACCCCCATGCCTCCCCCAGAGTCTCCGGCCAATTCTTCCGCTGCAGGTGCCGGCGACAAGCCCGCCGGGCAGAAACCCAGGCTGAGCCGGGACCTCGTCCTGTCCACCGCCCTGGCACTGGTGGACGCGGAAGGACTGGACGCCCTCACCATGCGCCGCC
>NZ_JAHHZS010000041.1 GCF_022606295.1 Arthrobacter bambusae | reverse complement strand
TGACGGACCTTGAACCGGCGGACAGATCAACAGGAAGACAGCGCCCGGAGGCACGTCAGTTTTTTGGGGAGTCACACCGGCCCAAGACCGGTTCCAGTATTACCGTTTTTTGGCTGCTGTCCTTATGTTGTTACCGGGTGAAGTTCCGCGGCCATTGTAGGGTCGTGGCTACCCAGGGGAGGCGGGTATGGCTTTGGCTGCTGTGCCCGGACGACTCGTGCGTGACGGCTTCGAAGGATTGGCCGCCCGCCATCCCCGCGATGACCTCGACCGCTGATTGAGAGACGCGACATGATCGCCGGATAAGGACACGACGGCGCGGTTATCTGCTGGGCTCTACTCATCCGACAGACTGGAGGCTGTTCTTGGTACGACTTTGGGCCGGTATTGACGCCGGCAAAGCCAATCATCACTGCGTCGTGATCGACGTCGATGGCACGCGGCTGCTCTCGCAGAAGGTTCCCAACGACGAACCTGCCCTGCTGGACCTCATTGCCAGCGTACTGAAACTTGCGGAGGGCGACGACGTGGTCTGGGCGACCGACCTCAATCATGGTGGGCCGGCGCTGCTGATCGCGCTGCTCCTGGCCCACGGCCAGAACCTCCTCTACATTCCGGGCCGGACCGTGCATCACGCGTCCAGGCTTTACCGTGGTGACGGCAAAACGGACGCCAAAGACGCTGCTGTCATCGCCGACCGGGCCAGGATGCGCAACGACCGCCAACCATTGCGCGCCGGCGACGAAACGAGCACCGGGTTGAGGCTTCTCACGGCCCGCCGGGCCGATAAAGCCGCGGACCGGACCCGCGCGCTTAACCGGCTGCAGGCCCAGCTGCTTGAATACTTCCCCGCGCTGGAGCGGGCCTTCGACTACAGCCGCTCCAAAGCCGGGCTGCTGCTGCTCACCAAGCACCGGACCCCGGACGGGATCCGACGCGCCGGCCAGACACGGCTGCAGGCATGGCTGAAGAAGCAGGGCGCCCGTTCCTCGGCAGCCGTCGCCACGGCCGCCCTTGAGGCCGCGAAATCCCAGCACACCACAGTTCCCGCCCAGCACATCGGTGAGCAGATCGTCGCATCCCTTGCCCGGGAAGTCCTGGGCTTGACGAGGAACTGGGCGACCTCGATGCGCTCATCGGCGAGACAGTCACCGAACACCGCCACTCAACGGTGCTGCTGAGCATGCCGGGATTCGGACCCGTCCTGACCGCCGAATTCCTCGGCGCCACCGGTGGCGATCCCTCCGTCTTCCAAACCCCGGGCAGGTTCGCCGGCGTCGCCGGACTCGCCCCGGCGCCCAAAGACTCGGGAAGGATCACCGGCAACCACCACCGCCCCCGGCGCTACGACCGCCGGCTGCTACGGGTCTTCTACCTCTCATCACTCTCCGCACTCAAGAGCTGCCCGGCGTCACGGACCTACTACGACCGTAAACGGCTCGAAGGCAAAGCCCACATCCAGGCCATGCTCTCCCTGGCACGGCGCAGGCTCAACGTCCTCTGGGCCATGCTCCGCGACGGCACCGTCTACACGCCTATAGCGGCGGCTCAGACCAGTGTCGGCCCCGGCAAGTCGGTTCGCGGACGGAGGGCGGGACACGTTCGAGGCACGAGTATGCCCCCGCGACTCCCGCAATAGCCAGCCGATTGAGTTTCAACGTCCCGTGGTCCTGCAAAGCGAACCGCTATCGAGCCAGATGTTGTCTTGATAAACCTCTTGATATGCCAACGCGAAGAGGTGATAGATTGCAAGCCTGCATTGATTACGCGACGTTGCCCCGGGACTGCTTCCGGCTACGGCACAGTCTTGCAGTGAGGCCGGATCGCTCTCAAGCATCCAGGCGGTATGAACGGCGAATGGTCATCTTCATCTCTTGAACGTCTCGGCGGCGGGTTGCTCGAAGTCCCGGGCAGATCCCACCCCGCACCTTGACGTGCTTGATTAACCGGGATGCCGCCGACCGGGTGCTTTTAATGAGGTGTGGGCTTCGGCGCGAGGCCGTACCAGCGGGTGGCGGTGCCGCCGCTGACTTGTTTCTGGTCTGCTTGGCTCGGGAAGACTTCACTGACGGTTGCGGCCAGGTCTCGCCAGGCGTCCGGATAGTTTGTTTTGAGCAGGACTATGGGCCAGTTGCTGGCGAGCATGAGCCTGGAGGGTCCGAAGTGTTGTGCGGCCCATTCAACGTATGGGAGCAGGTCGGAGCGTCTCCAGCTGTTCCATGTTGAGAGCACGTTGATCCCGACGGATACTTTCACCGCGGTCGTGGGGGAGTGCGCGAGTTCTCTGATCTGACAGGCCCAGGGCTCCCACCCTTGTGAATCGACTGGAGGGCGGCCGAGGTGGTCGATGACGATCTTCAACTCCGGCACAACGGCGGAGAGTTTCAGGATGGCCGCTACCTGCCCGGGCGTGACTGGCACGACGTCCCATGCCAACCCCCGGCGCGCGAGCTCTTTGAACAGATCGACTATCGCTCTGTTGGTCAGCCATTCAAGGGGGTCGTCCGCTATTAGCTGTCGGACTCCGCACACCTTGATGGGATTGATTCGGTCGAGTTCCCGGTATGCCGATGGCGGGTCCGCAAGTGGCAGCCACGCCACCGCGCCCATGACGAAGTCATTTGCCGCGTAGGCGGCTAGGCGGTCGTTTTCTGCGGGTTCGTCGACGGACTGCACCAGGATTGTGCCGTCGACGCCTACGTTCCGTAGTTCGTGCCGGAGCTGTTCAGGGCCGTAGTCCCGGGCAAGGACGTGATGGTTCGGGTTCCTCCATGGCTGGGCTTGGGCTGCGGTTTTCCAGAAGTGGTGGTGGGCATCGATGACGGGGGTCACTGCCTCTGCTTTGATAGGGAAGCTGGGCGTTCTAGGCATGGCCATGGCATCCGCAGCTGCGACGGATAACAAGTTCGCCTTCGAGGGTTGTGTGGGTTTCACTGCCGCGGCGCAGGACTGATTCCACTGCCAGTTGGGCCATGCGCGTGATGGGCTGTGCCACGGATGTCAGGGGAGGGTGGGTGTAGGCGGCCAGGCCGGTTCCGTCGATGGATATCAGGGCGAGGTCTTCTGGGATGCGCAGGCCTTGCTCGCTGAGGGCAGCCGCAACCCCCACGGCCTGGACGTCGGAGGAGCAGACGACTCCGGAGGGTTGTCCGTCCTGGTCCAGGAGGGCGCGGATGGCGTCGTAGCCGCCGAGAAAGGTGAAGGGCGCACCGTGCACTACCGAAGTCTTCACGGGGGCCGCGGCCATTGCTTGTTCGTAGCCGTCGAGGCGTTCGTCCGAGACAGGGGCAGACCCGGGACCTCCGATGAAGGAAATGCGTGAATGTCCGTGAGAAATGAGGTGTTGGGTCGCCGCATAGCCTGCGTGGCGGTTGTCGAAGCGGACGGTGGACACGGGTGTGTGGGCGCGGTACCGGTCCATGGTGACGATCGGTATGCCTTGGTTCAGGACGTCGGCTAAGTCTTCCTCGCCGGAAGTGCTGACGAGGATGATGCCATCCACGCGCTTTTCAAGCAGAGTGGACAGATATGTGCGTTCCCTGGCCGTGTCATCGGCGCTGTTGCAGACGAGTACGGATTTCCCGGCTGCATAGGCGCTGTCCTCGATGGCCAGGGCGAGTTCGGCGAAGAACGGGTTGGACGCATCCGGAAGGATGAGCCCGAACGTGTTGGTCTGTCCGGTTCTGAGCGAACGGGCGAGTCCGTCGGGTTTGTAGCCGAGGGTCTCGACGGCGTCGAGAACTCTTTGGCGCGCGGCGGGAGAGACGGGACGGGGCCCTGAGTTCAGGACGTAGGACACGACGCCGGGGGAGACGCCGGCGGCTTTGGCTACATCGTTGCGTGTTACTGCCATCGTTTGCCCCCAAGGGCGGGGCCGGTTATTGCCGGCCCCGCCATGGTTGGGATTAGAAGGACCTCTTGATCATCCGCACCATGTCTTCGTGGCTGAGTTCGAAGGGGTGGGCGGGAACGTCGAACTTTGATTCGGTGGATTCGCTGCGGGGGATGCCGAGGGCGTCGAACAGGTGTCCGCGGGCGATTTTGTCGTTTTCGGATTCCTGGATTGCGTACTTGAGGACGTCATCGATGACGTCCTCGGGGACGACGATGGCGCCGTCCCCGTCGGCGACGATGAGGTCATCGGGGTTGATGCGCTGGCCTCCGATTTCCACCGGCATGCTGTGTCCGCCCCATTCGACGCGGCCCTGGTACATGGGCTGGACGATCCAGCGGGACCAGATCGGGATCGCCTTCTGCTCCAGTGTCTCGTCCGAGTCCCGGGTTCCTCCGTTGGTGAGGACGCCGCGGGCGCCGAGTGCGGCCCAGATCATGGAGTCCATGGAGCCGACAGCCGGGGTGGGGGTGTTGCAGGTGTCGACGACGAGGAAGGTCGTGTCGTTGATGTGTTCGGGCATGTCGTTCTTGAAAACCTGTCCGTACCAGTACTCGTAGGCCCACTTGGTGTAGTCCTGCGGGGTCATCGTCGGGACCTGCCGGTTGGTGGGGATATGGCGTGCGGTGAGCGCGAACCCGGCCGCTTTGGTCCGCCAGAGCGGGCGGATTTCGGGGGAAACCGTGCCGAAGTGGTGCAGCCCGACCCAGTCCATGCCGTCGCGGATGTCGGTGACACGCAGGTGCTTGACGGTCTCGAGGATTTCTTTCTTCCGGGCGTTGTCCAGTGCCATGATGTAATACCTTTCAAAAAAGATGCAGTGCTTGTCTGTGTGTTTGAGGTCGATCAGTTGAGCGGGCTTCCTGGCCTCCCTTCACGGAGGGACACGGACGGGGCGCTGGCACGCTCCATGTCCGCGAGCTGGCTGACTCGACGGCGGAAGTCCGGGTCCGTGCTGAAACGCGCGGACAGGAAGGCCTCGAGTGCTCCTTGGGCCACTTTGGGGCCCACGACCCAGGCTCCGAGGCAGGCGACGTTGACGTCGTCGTGTTCCACGGATTGGGCGGCCGAGTATGCATCGTGGATGACGGCTGCCCTGATGCCGGGCACTTTGTTTGCGGCGATGCAGGCACCGACGCCGGTACCGCAGACCAGGACTCCGCGCTCGGCGTGGCTGTCCAGGACCAGTCCGGTGACGCGCTGGGTGACGAGCGGGAAGTCCACGGGTGTTTCGTCCTGTGTGCCGACGTCGAGCACTTCGTGGCCGGCGTCACGGAGGGCGCGGACCACGGCACCTTTGAGCGCGTAGCCGGCGTGATCGTTTGCTAGTGCGATTCTCATGTCAACCTTTCATTCCTGTGGTGGCGACTCCTTCGACGAGGAGTTTCTGGAAAGCGATGAATACACCGAGCACGGGTAGCAGCGACACGACGGACATCGCGAAGAGTGCCCCGAAAGCTGATCCTGAGGTGGTGTCAATGAATGCGCGCAGTGCGAGGGGCAGAGTGTAGAGGTGCGGATCCGAGAGGTAGATCAGCGGGGTGAAGAAATCGTTCCAGCTGTAGATGAACGTGAAGATCGCGGTCGTCGCGAGCGCTGGCTTTGCGAGGGGGAGCATGATCTTGAAGAAGATCCGCAGGTGCCCGCACCCGTCGAGTCTCGCGGCTTCGTCGAGGTCTCGCGGTATCGCCCTGAAGAACTGGACGAGCAGGAAGACGAAGAACGCATCGGTGCCGAGCAGCTTTGGGATCACGAATGGCAGGTACGTGTTGATCCAGTGCAGGTCCCGGAACAGGAGGTACTGCGGGATCAGGATCACGTGGTGCGGCAGCAGCAGGGTGCCGATCATGATCGCAAACCAGAGCTTTTTTAGCCGGAAGTTGATCCGGGCGAACGCGTACGCCGTCAAGGAGCACGCGATGAGGTTTGCGACGACGCATAGGCTCGCGACGAGGAAAGAATTGAGTATGAACTGCCAGAAGCTCACGCCCGAGACGCCTTGGAAGCCGGTCTCGTAGCCGTTGAGGGTGAAGTTCGAGGGCAAGATCCCGGGGTCCGAGATCTGCGAGTCCGGGCGGAAGGAAGCACCGACCATCCACGCGAGCGGGTAGAACATCACGACGGCTATGGCGATGAGCAGGAGTTGCCGTAGGAAGCGCGCTGGGGGCGTGGGCTCGTCGGGGCGGTAGCGCCGCCGTCGTGTTTTTTCCGTCGGTCGCTTTTCTCGGGGAGGTGTGATTGTGGCTGTCATCGCTCGTCTCCGTAGTAGACCACTCGCCTGCTGAGGGCGAAGAGCCCTGCCGCCGCGAGGCCAACGATCACGAGGAGGACCCAGCCGAGGGCTGAGGCATATCCCATGTCGAAGTCCACGAAGCCGCGCTGATAGAGGTACAGGGTGTAAAAGAGCGTCGAATCGGCGGGACCGCCGGTTCCGTTGCTCACGATGTAGGCAGTGTTGAAGGCCTGGAACGCCCCGACCATGTTCATCATGACGTTGAAGAAGATGATCGGGCTTAGCAGGGGAATAGTGACCGAGAAGAAGCGCCGTGCCGGGGAGGCACCGTCCACAATTGCTGCCTCCTGCACCTCGTTCGGGATCTGCCGAAGCCCCGCGAGGTAGATGATCATTGCGGCGCCGAACTGCCAGACGTTCAGGATGATGAGTGTGTTCAGTGCGGTGTCCGGCTGCCCGATCCACGAGTAGCTGCTCTGGATCCCGAGGACCCGGAGGGCGCCGTTGACCAGACCGTCCGAGGCGAAGAGGAAGCGCCACAGGATGGCGATCGCCACACTCCCGCCGATAAGCGAGGGCACGTAGAAGATCGCCCGATAGATCGCGAGGCCCCGGACGCCCCGGTTCACCATCGTCGCGAGGAAGAGGGCGAACGCCTGCACGAGGGGCACCGAGACCACCAGATAGACCAAGGTCACCGTGAGGGAATGCCAGAAGCGGTCATCCTGGGTGAACATGATCTCGTAGTTCTTGGTGCCGATCCACTGCGGGGATCCCAGGATCGAGTAGTCCGTGAACGAGAGCCAAAGTGAGGCGACGACGGGCCCGCCGATGATAAAGACGAAGCCCAGGAGCCACGGGCTGAGGAAGAGGTAGCCGACGAGATTGTCGCGGTTTCCTCTCCGCTTCCGCTTCCGCTTCGGCTTTGCGGCCGGTGTCAGTTCCGGGTGGCGTCGCATAGTGCTGAGAGTGCTCATCGGAGGTCCCCCTACTTGAGGTTGACTGTGGCGGCCTTGGAGAAGAACTGGTCCACAGCCTGGGAGGCGGATACCTGGCCGAAGGCCGCCGCTTGGTACTGCCGGCTGAACTCGGTGGTCAGCGACTGGAGGCCGTCCGGGTAGCTCGTGGTCGTGAGGTCATTGCCCTTCGTGAGCCCCTGCAGGATCGTCACGTTCTGCTTGACGGCCTCCGGTGTGGCCTTGTCCCCCTGGAGGGCCTGCTGAGCTTGGGTGTTGGTCAGGATGCCGTTGTCGGACTGGAATGCCACACTGGCGTCCGGGTTGTTGGCGAAGAAGTTGACGAACGAGGCCGCGGTCGAGACGTTGTTGCAGTTCGCGGGGATCGAGAGGCCATTCTCGCCGAGCACATTGGCCGATTGCTGGGCGTTCTCCGTCGGCACCGAGACGTGGCCGATCGTCGAGGGCTTGTTCGCCCCTTGGAGCGCCTTCTGGGTCACGGAGAATTGCGGGATGTCGCGGGTTCCGGCGGCAGCCTTCCCGGTGGCCAGCGGCGTGAGCTCAAGCGCGCCGTTCTGATCGGGGATGCTTGCTGTGGGCACGGTGACGCCGGCCTTGGTGAGATCGATCCAGTACTGGAACCACTGCTGCATGAGGTCCTTGTTGAAGCCGAGCTTGCCGTCCTTGAACATCTGCTGGCCGTGCCCGATCACCCAGGATGTGAAGCTGAACATGTTCGGACCCTCGATCTCGGTCGCGTTGACTCCTGCGGGAAGTTTCGCCTGCAGATCCTTGAGCCAGGTCGCGTAGTCCTCCCACGTCATGTGGTCAGTGGGCGCGGGAACACCGGCAGCCTTAACCATGTCGGCGTTGTACGCGACGAGACGCACGAACGTGCCAGTGGGGATCATGTACTGCTTGCCGCCGATCTTCCCCGCGTCCAGCACCGCCTGCGGGATGTTGGAGGTCTGGATCTGGCCGCTCTTGATGAGGTCATCGAGCGGCAGGAGGACGTTCTTGTTGGCATAGGTGGAGTAGAACGTCGTCTGGGTTCCGATGACGCACGGGAGCTGTCCGCCGGCAGCGCGGACGGTGAGGCGCTCGATGTAGGAGTTGTAGTCGGCCACCTCTGCCGTGACCTTGGCCTGGGTCTCCTGCTGCTGGTACAGGCCGATGACCTTGTTCACTTTGTCCGCCCGGGGCGGGCTGCCCCAGAACGAATAGGTGATGGCCCCGCCAACGGGCCCCGAAGACTGGGCCGACGGCGCTGCGCTGCCGCAGCCGCTCAGGGCAAGTCCGATGCTCACTGCCGTGGCGGCGGCGAGCAATGGTTTCCGGCGGATTGGGGTCGGCCGGCTCAATCGGTTGTTCCTGTTCATGGGAATCTCCTCGACGTTGAGTTTCTTGCTGGATGGGTACTTCAGTGGGTTTGTTCAGGCGGCGGGGCCAGCGATCAGCTCGCCGGCTTCTTGGGCAACGGGAGAGGCTTGGGCTCCGAGGCCCATGACCGTGTAAGCGGCTGCTGCTGTTGCAGCGTGCACCGCCGGGAGCAGGTCCGCGCCTGCTGCCAGTTTTGCCGCGAGGGTGCCGACAAATGCGTCGCCGGCCCCGGTCGTGTCCACGACACTTTTTACGGCCATCGCGGTAACGATGTCCGTGCCGTCTTTGCGGGCGACGATGCTTCCCCGTTCGCCCAAGGTGATAATGCAGATGCAGTCGTACTTGCGGGCAATTGACTGGGCGACGTCCGCCGGATCCTGCAGCGGCGGTTCCTTCTCGACCAGGTTCGCGGCTTCACCTTCGTTCACGACGATGAGCGTCGAGCTTCGCAGCGCATGCTCGTGAAGCTGCCGGAAGGGCGCCAAGTTCAGAATCACCACGGCGCCGCGGGACTGCCCGGTCTCGAGCGCTGCCTCGATGGTCTTTTGCGAAAGTTCACACTGGACCACCAGGACGTCCCCTGCCGCCAGATCCTGCAGCCGGTTTGAGACGTAATTGGCCGTCAGGTCGCCATTGGCTCCGAGATCAACGACAATGCAGTTGTCGCCGGCCTCGTCCACCAGCACGATTGCCCGTCCGCTGGGTTTGGAACTTTGCGCAAAGGAAGCAACCGCCACACCCTCGCTCTCAAGCGCGCTCCGCAGCTCCTCGGACGCAGCATCCGACCCGAACGAACCAACAAACTCCGTCCGGACACCGGCACGGGACGCCGCAACAGCCTGGTTGGCTCCCTTGCCCCCGGGAGCCACGCGGCTGGAGGTCGCGAGCAGCGTTTCGCCGGGCTGCGGAATCGCCGGGACCGACAGAACGATGTCCTGGTTCACCGAACCAACCACTACAACCTTCTGCTGGGGCCCGATGGACATCTGCGCTCCGTTCCTTTGTAGTCAACTCGTGTTGAATGAATCAATATCAACACGTGTTGAGTCGGAGCGCAAGAGTTTTTTGAAGAAGAGTTTTAGTGACCGCAGGATTCCCGGAGCGCCAGTTCGAAGCTGACGTTGTTCACACGGCGCACAGGCTCGGCGTCCGTGGCGAGGACGCTTCGGATGGCGTCCATGGCGATCTGGGGGGTCGGCGGCACGATCGAGGTCAAGGACGGGACGGTGAACCGGGCCAGATCCGTCCCCTCCGAGGTGATGACGGCGACGTCGGCGGGGATGTCGAGACCGAGATCCCTGGCGGCGCGGACAAATCCCGACGCTTGGGCGTCGGATTCTATAAGGAGGGCCGAGGGCCGGTCAGTTGGCTTCAGGAGGCGCAGGGCCGCATCGTAACCGCCCGCCCTCGTGATGGGGGCAGTAGTGATCCATGAATCGTTCAGTGCCAGCCCCGCATCCCGCAGCGCCGTGGACCAGCCAGCCAGCCGGCGCTCCGAAACCGCGAGCGGCCCGCTGCCGAGAAAACCGATCCTGGTGTGTCCGTCCTCAATGAGGTGCGAGGTCGCGGCCCTGGCGCTTTGCACCGCGAATTCGGGCCTGTCGATTACGACAACCGGCGTCCCGAGGCGTTCGAGGACCGAAAAGTCCCGGTTCGGGTTCACGCTCATCAGGATGATGCCGTCGACACGGCGCTCGGCGAGGCTCTCAAGCTGGACATCTTCGCGCGCAACGTCAAACTCTGACGTGGCGATCAGCAGTTGGTATCCCAATTCGAACGCGCGGGCGTTCATCTCCTTCGTGATCTCGGCATAATACGGCAGACCGATATCCGGAAGCACGAGGCCGAGCGAGTTCGTCTTTCCCGTTTTCAGGTATCTGGCGACGCCATCGCGCCGGTACCCCAGTTCCTCGATGGCTGCTTCAATACGGGCCCTGGCATCATCGGAAACCGGGCGTGGCCCATCATTGAGAACGTAGGAAACCAGGCCGGGGGATACTCCGGCCCTGCGGGCCACATCATTGCGGGTTACAGCCATACCCCGACCTTATGGCATCGACGGATATCAGGAAGCGACGGCTCGGATGTGCTGCTGGGGCTGGTGGCTGGCCAAGCGCGAGCTGATCCCAAAATTCGTTGCGAGGGTCATTTGCTGCCGGGTCGCGTTAGCTGGGGGTGGTCACCCTCTCGCAAAGACGTCGCGGGACTCTTTGATGCGGTTTTCGGCGAATTCGATGCCGAAGCCGGGGAGTGTCGGCAGCGCGAAAGATCCTCCTTGTGGAGCGGGGGCGTCGGTCTCGAAGTAATGCCGTTCGGGCTCGTGGTGGAAGAGGTATTCGACGCGCGGGCAGACCTCGGGCGACTGGCTGGCCACGACATGCAGGGCTGCGCGGATGCCGTGGCCGTGCGGGATCACGGGGATACCGAAGGTTTCCGCCATGGCGCACATCCGGACGAGGTCGGTGGTGCCGCCGCACCATTCCGGATCGACCTGGAGGGCGCCGAGCAGTCCGCGCTGGAGGAACGGCAGGATATCGTGGCGGTCGTAGAGGTGCTCGCCGGTAGCGAGCGGGACGGTGGTTGATGCCTGGAGCTGGGCGAAGGACTCTACGGCGCCGGCGGGGAACGGTTCTTCGAGCCAGTCGGGTCGCAGGTGCTCCACACGCGCGCACCAGCGGCGGGCATACGCGAGGTCCCAGCTCATGAAGGCGTCGAACATCAGCGCGGAGCGGTCCCCGACCGTGGCGCGGGTCCGCTCTACGAGGGCGACGTTTCGTTCCATTCCGTCGGCGCCCTGTGCAGGCCCGTCGGCGAAGAACCATTTCTGGGCGGTGTAGCCCTCGTCGAGGAGCTGCGCGGCTGTTTCCTCGACCTCGCCCTCGCCATGGAAGGTTCCGAGCGTGCTGGCATAGGCCGGGATTCGGGTGCGGCCGGAACCTCCGAGCAGTCGCCAGACCGGCAGTCCGAGCAGCCGCCCCTTGAGGTCCCACAGCGCGTTGTCTACCGCGCTGATGGCGATTTTGCGGTTGCCGTGGCGGGAGTGCCGGTTTGCCCTTTGCAGCATGTCCCAGATGAAGGTGTTCGCCAGCGCGTCGAGGCCGAGGAGGGAGACTGCCATGCTCTCTTCAAGTGGGGCGACGGCCTCCTGGTCGATCGGTCCGTATCGGCCTGTGATGCCGGCGGTGGTGCCGATCTCGAGATACAGGCACGCCTTGCGCCGCGGACCTGCCGGCAGCCGCCATCCCTCCGCAGGGTGGTACTGCTCGTAGACGCTGATGGCCCTGGATTGCGGGGGGAACCCCCGGTTCGATGAATCTTCGGGAATCAGGGCGGAGACCTCGATCATACGGACGGAGGATATCTTTGCTTCGATCATGGACGGGCCTTTCGAAACGCAGCAATGTCATACGCCATTGCTTGTCCTTTGTGGTTTTTAGAGGTCAATTCCGATGTACTTTTCTTCGAGGAATTCCAGGATCCCTTCCGAGCTGCCTTCCCTGCCCAGGCCGCTTTGCTTCATTCCGCCGAAAGGGGCTGCGGGGTCGCTGAGAACGGCGCGGTTGACGGCGATCATGCCGGCGTCGAGGCGTTGGGCGACGGCGAGTGCCTGGGCGGTCTCGCCGTAGACGTAGGCGATGAGGCCGTAGATGGTGTCATTTGCCATCCTGACGGCTTCGTCGACGTCGGCGTATTCGATGACGGCGGTGACCGGGCCGAAAATTTCCTGCCGGGCGATCGGGCTGTCGTGCGTGACGCCGGTCAGTACGGTCGGGGAGTAGAAGGCACCATCCTCGGAGGACTCGCCGCCGGTGATGACCGTGGCTCCGAAGTCGACGGCGGCGCTGACCAGTTCCGCGACCTTGTCGCGTTCCTGCACGGAGACCAGGGCTCCGAGTTGGTTGCTTCGGTCCAGGCCCGGGCCGACCCGCCATTCCGAGAGTTCCGCACGCATGCGCTCGGCGAAGTCGGCGGCGAGGGAGGAATGGACGTAGAAGCGGTTGGCGGCGGTGCATGCGGAGCCGCCGTTGCGCATCTTGGCGATCAGTGCCCCTTCGATGGCGGCGTCGAGGTCGGCGCCGGGCAGGATGAGGAACGGCGCGTTGCCGCCCAGTTCCATAGAGGCACTGACCACGTTGTCCGCGGCTTCGTGCAGCAGGACGCGGCCGACTTCCGTGGAGCCGGTGAAGCTGATCTTCCGGACGTCGGGGTGGTGCAGGATGCGTGCGACGGCGGGCCCGGTAGGGACGGGGGTGACCAGGTTGACGACACCGTCCGGGACGCCGGCGCGTTGGAGGGCGTCGACGACGAACGCCGCAGTGAGGGGTGTCTCCCGGGCGGGTTTGAGGATCACCGTGCATCCGGCGGCGAGGGCAGGGGCGATCTTCCGGGTGGCCATGGCGGCCGGGAAGTTCCATGGTGTGATCAGTAGTGCGACGCCGATCGGCTGGTGGGTCACCACGATGTGCTTGTCCCCGCTGGGGGAAAGCCGGAAGTCGCCACGGACCCGGACGGCCTCTTCGGCGAACCATCTGAAGAACTCGATGGCGTAGTTCGCCTCGCCGAGGGCGTCCGCGTAGGATTTGCCGTTTTCGAGCACGATGGTCTCGGCTAGCTTTTCCTTCTCGTCCGTGAGGATCTCAAACGCGCGCCGGAGGATTTCGCCGCGTTCGCGTGGAGGGGTTGCCGACCAGGACGGCAGGGCTGCGGCGGCGGCTTCGACGGCGGCGTCGCAGTCGGCTTCGTCCGCGATGGCGAACGAGGCGAGCATCTCTCCTGTGGCCGGGTCCATGACGGGGAACCTACCCTCGCTGCTGCCCTCGGTCCAGCGCCCTGCGATAAATAGATCGGAAATGTGGCTCATTTTTGGGTCTCTCCTTCGTTGAGTCCGCCGGTGGTGATGGGCGCGAGGGCCTCGCGGTCGCCGTCGAACGCTGCCCGCACGATCCGTGCGACGGTTTCTTCCGTGGGTTCGAGACTGGAATTCGCGACCAAGCGCCGGACGGTGAGGGACAGTTCGATGATGTGGGGGAGTTGCGCCTCTTTGACGCCCATGCTTGCCAGGTCTCGCGGGAGGCCGATATCGGCCATGATCGAGGCGACTTCTTCGACGGCCGCCTGCGCGGCCTCTTCTGTTGACCCTGAACCGGGTCCGACGCCGAGTGCCCCGGCAATCTCAGCCAGGTGTCCGGCGTCGCTTGCCAGGATTGCCTGCATGACGTAAGGCAGGAGCATCCCCGTCCCGAGCCCGTGCGGCGTATGGGTCAGCGCGCCGACCGGATATTGGATGGCGTGGGACAAGTGTGTACCGGCGGTGCCGAAAGCCATTCCGGCCAGCAGGCTCGCGTAGGCCATCTGAGTGCGCGCCTCGAAATCTTCGCCATTGTGGACGGCCCGCCGCAGGGAGCGACCGATGAGGGCAATTGCCTCAAGGGCGAGGGTGGAGCTAAGCAGGTTACGGCCAACGAAGACCGGCAGTTGTTCATTCCACGTGGGTGTGCGCTTCTGGGCTGTGAAGGCTTCGATGGCGTGCACCAGCGCATCGGCGCCGGCACTGGCGGTCACGGAAGCCGGTGCGCCGACCATAAGCCGGGGATCAACGACGGCGGCCCGCGGGATCAGGTAGGGGCTGGAAATACCGACTTTGAGTTCCCGGTCCGGGTCGGCCAGGACGGCGACGGGTGTGACTTCGCTTCCGGTTCCAGAGGTTGTGGGAACCGCGACGAGGGGCAGCACAGGTCCGGGGACGAGGTTCTCGCCGTAGAAGCGGTTGAGCGGAGTGCCGTGTGCCAGGCCAAGTGCGATGAGTTTCGCGAGGTCCAGTGCGCTGCCGCCGCCGAATCCGATGATGACATCCGGGCTCGCCGTGCGTGCCCGTTCTATGGCTTCTTCCACCACCTTTACGGGCAGTTCGGGGACCACGTGGGAGTCGACCGTATAGACGATTCCGGCGTCGTCCAGTCCCTGCAGGAGTTCGGCGAAGGGCTCGCTTGAGGCCAGGAACGGATCACACACCACGAGGGCACGGCTGCCGAGGGCGGCTACCGTCGTGGGGATTCCGGCCCGGGATCCGTCGCCGAAGGCGATAGAGTCCGGTAGCCGCAGCAAGCCGAATGAATCGGCAATTTCAGCCATGGATATTCCTTTTCGAGTATTTGAGGGCCAGCGCCCAGACTTCTTCGTCAACTGGAACACCGTTGACTTCGTGGTTTTGCCGCGTGCGCCGGGCGCGGTCGCCGGGGATATCGACTGGGCCGGCAACCCCGCTTCCACGCACAATGTCCAGGTACTTGGTCAAGGCAGGGAGCATTCCGAGCAGTCCGAGTCGTTCCAGGCTCATGCAGATCAGCAGATCGCCCTTGGTGGCCGGGTAGTCGGTGTCAAGGGTGCCGACGACGTCGGTGCCGAACGCCGTCGTCGTGAGCGTTCCGACCAAAGCCTCCAACGCTATTCCGAGCGCGTATCCCTTGGGCCCGCCGAAGGGCGAAAGCGCTCCTCCTTGGACCGCCGCGGCAGCGTCACTGGTCGGATTTCCGAGGAAATCAACTGCCCAGCCGGGCGGCAGCCCACGGCCCGTGGCCGCGTAGTCCAGGATCTTTCCCATCGAGACCGAAGCAGTGGACATGTCCAACACAAGCGGTTCGCCGGCTGTGGGAACCCCGATCCCGATCGGGTTGGTGCCTACCGTTGCGCCGCGTCCGCCCCAGGCATGAACCAGCGCCTCACTGGTGGTCAGCAGCAAAGCTACCTGGCCGCGGCGCGCAATCGACTCAACATAGGGTGCGAGCATCCCGATATGGCTTGAATTGGAGATAGCGGCCATCGCGATCCCGGTCTCATTCGCCCTCGAAACGACCTCCTCGATGGCCTTGTAGGCCACAACCGGGCCGAAACCCCGGTTGCCGTCGACGCGCAACACGCTCGGCGCGATCCAATCGAGCCGTGGTTGGGCGTTCGCTTCGATCAGTCCCTTCCGCATGCGGCCGACCAGCACGGCAAGCCTGCGGATGCCGTGCGAGGCATGCCCCCGCATCTGGCCCTCGACCAGGCTCGCTGCCTGCACCGCGGCGTTTTCCTTCGACGCTCCATGGACCACGAGCGCACGGGAAATAACGTCCTGCATTTCTTCGCTGCCGATAACGGTGACGTCTGGCGCGCTTTCCTTGGAGCTTGTTTTCACTTGTCCCTCCTCTGTATAACTCGTTAGATCATCTACTCAGGAAAGGGAGCCCTCCATGCTCCGTCCCGCAGAACAGGACGCTGGTTCCGCGTCCTCCTTGTCCCGGGGCCTCGCCCTGCTTGATTCGTTCACTTCCCCGGATCAGGTCCTTAGCATTAGCGAACTTGCCAGGCGTTCGGGCGTCCCCAAGTCAACAACCCACCGCCTGGTCCTGGATTTGATCGCTTGGGGAGCCCTTGAACGAGGGCCTGGCGGGATTAGCCTGGGTGTGCGGTTATTTGAACTTGGTTCCTTGGTTCCGTCGTCCAACACGCTCCGCGAACTGGCTCTGCCCTTCGCCCACAACCTCAACGAAGTCACCAAGCTCACGAGCAACATCGCGATCCGCGAAGGCAGCGAAGTGCTCTACATCGAGAAGATCACCACCCGGACACTCAAGGTTCCCCATTCGCGTGTCGGCGGCCGGGCACGGATGCATGCGACTGCACTCGGGAAGGCGATTCTGGCCTTCAGCGATCCCGATTTCGTGGACTCTGTCCTCAGCGGGCCGCTCCTGCAGCAGACCGAGAAGACTATAACGGACCCCACCGCTTTGCGCAGCGAACTTTCCCGGGTCCGCCAGGAGCGCGTGGCATACGACGTCGAAGAATCCCGCCTCGGTCTTTTCTGCGTGAGTGCTCCGGTGTTCACGGGTCAGGGCGGGCCCGTCGCAGGTGCCATCTCCGTGACCGGAGCCACCGAACTCGCCATCGCAAAGCGCTACGCCCCCGCCGTGCTGGCAACCGCCATGGCCCTCAGCAGTGCAATCGGCAGCGCCAAGAGGCCCCGCCAGCGCAGCGTCTCCTGACCGGCGTTGCTTCGGGGACGCTGCCGTGGGCGCGTATATAAGGCGTGATCGCTGCTAGTCACAGAACCGATCCGTCCAGCGGGACGGGAGAGTGTTGCCGTCCCATCATGCGGGAAGGGATCTGCCGCCTCAGCGCTGAAGGGCGTATCCAGATACATAACGCCCCGAATGTGGGCCACAACACAAAGGAGTGAGCGTGACTGAGACACGCAGTACAGCGTCCGCCGCCACGATCCCGCAGACACCGGAGCTTTCGGCAGCGGAGAAGCGCGCGACAATTCGAAAAGTGATCTGGCGCCTGATCCCGATTCTGGCATTCGCCTACTTTTTCAACTCGCTCGAAAAGACGAACATCGGACTTGCAGCGCTGCAGATGAACAAAGCTCTCGGCCTGACGACGGCCGCGTTCGGTCTCGCCTCCGGCCTGCTCTTCGTCGGCTACGCCGTGTTCGAAGTCCCAAGCAACCTCATGCAATACAAAGTCGGTGCGCGCAAATGGCTTGCCCGCATCATGATCACCTGGGGCCTTGTCGCGGCGGCGACCGGATTCGTCAACAGCGAAGCTTCGCTTTACATCCTCCGGATCCTCCTGGGCGTGGCCGAAGCCGGCTTCTACCCGGGTGTGATCCTTTACTTCACGCTATGGATTCCGCGTCAGTACCGCGGCACCATGCTGTCCCTCTTCGTGCTCGGTGGAACCCTGGCCGGCGTCATCGGATCGCCGCTCACCGGTCTGCTCCTGACACCGAAGACCTACTTCGGCATCGAGTCCTGGCGGGCGATGTTCGTCCTTGAAGGCATCCCGGCGGTCCTTATCGGTGTCCTGTGCTTCTTTGTCCTGAGGGACCGTCCGGCGGATGCGAAGTGGCTGAGCCCCCGTGAGAGGAACTGGCTCGAAACATCGATCGATGCCGAGAACGCTCTGGTTGTTTCCAAGCACTCCGGTCTGGGCATCTTCCGGGCCCTGGCCGATATCCGCGTCCTGGTTCTCTCGGTCATCTACTTCTGCCTGAAGTTCGGCCAATACGCACTCTCGTTCTTCCTCCCGCTCATGGTCGTGGCCTTCCAGGCGCAGGCCGGAACGAAAATGGACACCTTTCAGGTGAGCCTCATGGTCGCCATTCCCACAGCCGTCGCAGTCCTGCCGGCGATTTTCTGGGCACGGCACTCCGACAAGAAGGGTGAACGGTACTGGCATGCGACCATCCCAGCGATTGTCGGCGCGGCGGGCATCATCGTATCGGCGGCCCTGCATCAGCCGATTCTCATCATGATCGCGCTGTGTGTCTCAACCATTGGCCTGACCGCTCAAAGCGCACCGTTCTACCAGATTCCCGGCTACTTCCTCACCGGAGCCGCCGCCGCGACCGCCTTCGGCCTGATCAACTCCCTCGGCAACCTTGGCGGATTCGTCGCCCCGACCGTCTTCGGCGCACTCAAGGACGCGACCGGCAACTACACCATCCCGAGCTACCTCATGGGCGGCATTTTGATCCTGGCCGCGGTGCTCACGGGATTCCTTCCACGGATGTTCAAGTCGCTGGACCCGAAAAGCCTGCCCGCAAACGCAATCAGCGAGTAAGCACCCCCACCCCAGGCAGCAACAAGCGGAAGAACAACATGCAACTCATGCGAATCGGGCCCGTCGGCTCCGAAAAACCAGTGGTCCGCGTGGACGACCAACATTACATCGACGTTTCGGACGCGTTCCGTGACTTCGACGAAGAGTTCTTTGCCGGCAACGGGATTGAACGCCTACGCTCAATCGTCGCCCAGCGCGCCGACGAGGCGATGCCCTTCCAGGGAGAGCGCATTGGTGCCCCCATCGCGAGGCCCCACCAGATCCTCTGCATCGGCCTGAACTACAGCGACCATGCCGCCGAAGCCGGCCTGACCATTCCGAGCGAGCCGATCCTCTTCACGAAGTCCCCAAATACGCTCGTCGGGCCCAACGATGACGTCCGCATTCCCCGAGGATCCACCAAACTGGATTGGGAAGTGGAACTGGGCATCGTGATCGGAAAACGGACCAGTTACCTGGAGTCCGCCGAGGAAGCCAAGGAGGCCATCGCCGGGTACGTCCTGGTCAACGACATCAGCGAACGGGCTTTCCAAATGGAGCGCTCAGGGCAGTGGAGCAAAGGCAAGTCGGCAGAAACCTTCAACCCCGCAGGTCCCTGGCTCATCACAGCGGACGCCGTCCCGGACGTCCGAAAACTAGGAATGCGGCTCGACGTCAACAACACGCGGCGACAAACTGGTTCGACCTCGACCATGGTGTTCGACCCGTATTACATCGTTCACCACCTCAGCCAGTTCATGGTCCTGGAACCTGGTGACCTCATCAACAGCGGCACCCCGTCCGGAGTCGGCATGGGTTTCACGCCGCAGGTGTGGCTACAGCCCGGGGACGTCATGCAGCTTGAGATCGACGGGCTGGGGACCCAGCGCCAGGCAGTGATTGCCGCGCGTTAGCGGGCCCTCGGAGGCCGGTCCACCCAGGAAAGGTCCTGCTCATCCCTCAGGGTGACCGGGCCTGTACCCGAAAGACCGCCGGACAGGTAGCCGACGTCAAACGGCTCGCCCCCGATGACGGACCTTCTTTCAAGGTTTGGGAACAGCTGCCGGTCCGGCACGGTGGCCGAGGGGTGGTGCGCGCAGAATTGCCGTACCACCCCTCAGTCGGGGCTGGAGCACGTCCAGCCAGGAATCACTGGATGACAGCACGAAGTGAACTCGAAGGATGAGTCGACCGTGCGAGACAGGAAAGCCAATGTAGGCGTTCGCGGCTAAACCAACTCAAAGCCGCGGAAGACTGAAACAATCACCAGGAAGGACATCGACATGTTCAACCATACCGATCGCATCGACATCCAAGTCAAAAGCCGGAACACCCTCGACGATCAACTCGCAGCCGCTGTCCAGGACTTGCAGGAGACTGCCCTGCGGGAAAGGACGCGCGGGATCCTCATAACCCGCCACCAGCCAGGCCGCTACACGGCCGAACTTTCCGATCAAGTTCCCTATGGAATGACCCGCGAGCTCCGTCGCTGACTCCAATCAAGTCCGTACCCAAACCGGCTGGCCCCCTGAGGTTCGATGCCCGTGCCCCGGCGGCCAAAGACTCCGGAAGGATCAGCGGCAATCACCACCGGCCCAGGCGCTACGACAAACGGCTCCTCCGGGTCTTCTACCTTCCTCGCTCTCCGCGCTGAAGTCCTGCGCAGCTTCGCGTGGCTATTACGACCGGAAACGGCTTGAGGGAAAGACCCATGTCCGAGCCATGCTTTCCCTTCCCGACGCCGCCTCAATGTGCTCTGGGCAATGCTCCGCGACGGCACTACCTATACTCCTGCCGCGGCGGTTCAGACTGCCCCGGTGGCAGCTTGACGGGCAGTCGTCCCCCCCGGCCTCGGGCGTCCAACCGAGTTCCTGTCACAATTCAAGGCGAAGTCCGGTAAACCTCGAGCCCATTTCTCTTCCGTGCGCGACCGGGAGGATGGACACTACCTTCAGGGGGTGTCATCGGCGAACAGGTGAGGCCAGGGCTGTCATGAATCCTTTGATCACATGGGCTGCGCCGCAGGACAGCAGTCCGTTGACAGCCCCGGTCGGGCCCATGCAAGCCAGGGTCCTTCCCGAACTCATGCCGGTGTATCCGCACAATTATGCGGAGGGCTCCGCGCACCTGCACAGCGGAAGCCGCGCAGGGATCGCGGGCCTTTTCGACGGCGTCCTTGGCTTCCCTGTAGCCGAAGTATCCTTGGTTACCGCCACCCCGGACGGGCGCTCACTGCTGCCATCATCACCACTGACACGAGCCTTCGGGGCGAAAATCGACGGCATTCACCGCCGAGCGATTCACCAACCCCGGCGATCCCCGCCAGGGACTGGACGACGAACTCCTGCACCCCCGAGGGCACCGGACCCGTCGCCTCCGGGCACCCACACAACAAAAACCGGAATAGGACACGCCGATCATGGCCCAGCTCAAGACCACCCTGGAAGTCACGGTCTCAAACGCGGCAGCGATGGAGACTGAACTCGCCGCAGCCATCGAAGCGGTCCGACAGGCAGCCCTCACCGAACGCCGCTGCGGCATCCTGATCACCCGACACGGGGCAGGAAAATACACGGTGGGCCTCAGCGAGGACGTGCCGTTCGGCCTGACCTGGGAACGGGACGCTGGATAAACGCACCTGAGTTGCCGGCCCCCGTGTTTGCCAGGAAGCGCCGCGCTTCTGACAAAGGAATTCGTGGCCAGCATCAAAGAACACGGCGTGCTCGTCCCCGTAGTCGCCCATCGGACCGGGGACGGAAATGTGCATGTGCTGATGGGACAGCGCCGCACGCTCGGAGCGCTCGAAGCAGGACGGAACCGGATCCCCGTGCACATCGTGGATAACCCCGAAGAAGCGGACCGGCTGGCAACACAGGTGGTCGAGAACGACCACCGGAGCGCACTCACGGACGCTGACCGCGCCGAAGCGTTCCACCAGATGTCACTGCTCGGAGTCAGCGCCAGCGTCATCGCCCGCAAAATGGGAGCCAAGAAGGCCCTCGTGGACACCGCACTGAAAGTGAAGTCCAACTCGACCGCAGCCCAAGCACTCGAACAAGGGCTGACGCTGGAACAGTCAGCCGTGATCGAGGAATTCGCGGACGCACCAGAGGCCGCGGCCGCGCTGGAACGACTCGCCATGGAGAACCCCGGCGGCTTTGCCCACCAAGCCCAGCGCCTCCGCGACGAGCGCCGCAACGCCGCCCGGATCGCCGAAGCGACAGCCGAGGCCCAAGCCAAGGGCCTGACCGTGCTGCAGGAAGACCCGGGCTACTACGACTACAAGGGAGCAGCCGCCGCGATCTCCAAACTGACCACCGCCGACGGCGTGCCGCTCACCGACGAGGACGCGGACGCCGTTTACCTCGGCACCGGCTACAGCGGCCTATACACGAGATTCGCGGTGGCGGACTGGAAGGCCCGGGGTTTGCGCAAGGAAGGGAAGGCCCCCGCCGGAGGCATGACCGAGGAAGAGAAGGCCGCGCGCCGGGAGGTCATCGAGAACAACAAGGCCATGGACTCGGCCGAGGTGGTACGCCGCGACTTCGTCAAAGCCCTGCTCTCCCGCAAGGCACTTCCCAAGAACGCCCACAGGTTCATCGCCCACCATCGCCCACGCCAACTACATCCTGGGCAAGGCCCTGAACAAGACCGCCCTGACAGCGGAACTGCTGGGCACCGGCGATGGCCACGGCGAGTTCAAGGCCTACGTGGACAAGCCCTCCACCAAACCCGAAACGGTCACCCTCGCCACCATGATCACCGCCTACGAAGGGAACATCGACCACACCAGCTGGCGGAACCACCACAGCGATACCCGCTACTACCTCACCGAACTCACGGCGTGGGGATACGAACCCAGCGACGTGGAGAAAATCATCCTCACCGACCCCGACACCCCCACCGGGGAAAACACCGGCGCCGACGAACCCGACGCGGCCTAACCCTCTTTGCCGGGCGGAACTCCCGCCCGGCAAAGCCCCGCCCACTCACCACGAACACGGCAGGAACCTGAAATGCCGGGGCGGTCCGCCGCGCCGGGGGGAACCACGGCAGCCACTCACCAGCGGCGGACCGCCATCAACGCCACACACCTCAAGCCGGCCGGGAGCCGCGCCACCAGGAACACCGTCGTCCCGGGAACGTTGCGGCAGGCACCGGCATGACAAACGATTTCAGCCTGGCTGAACCCATGGATTTCCTTTTTCCGAGGGAGAACAGAATGAGCCGTCGCACCCGCGCCGGCTCATTCTCCTTCTAGGCCGGGCAGATGGCCGGGGAACTGCACAGCTGCAGGGTCCAGCTCCGGGCGCACCCTCACCAGGCGCACGGCGTGCCGGAACGCACGCCCGGACCAGGCGACGTCGGCCGAGACCTCCACGACCAGCGGCTCCACGAGAGTCAGATGGACCGTGCCGCTTTCCTTGGTGAACCTGTCCAGCACACCGCCGCTGATTTCCTCTGGCCACGGATGGTCCCCCCGCGGCGGGTGCAGATACCGGGCCAGGTCCCGGCCTGCCCGGGCCGACAGGGCAGTGGAGCGGCCGACAATCCGCAGCTTGCCGCGCATCGGCAGGCCCACGACCGCCGTCTCCGGCCGGGCCATAGGTCCGACGACGCCCGCGCAGACCACATCGGTGACGTTCCGGGCCTTGACCTTCAGCCAGATCCTCCGGGGCTCATAGGCCTGAGCCCCGGCCTTCGCCAGAACCCCCTCGACCCCTGTTGCCGGCATTTCCTTGAACCAGGTTTCCGCCACCGCACGGTCCCTGGTCACCGGTGACAGGTTCAACGGCGGAACCCAATGCCTGGCCAGCTCCTCCAGCAGTGCGCGCCGGTCCGTGAAGGGCAGCCCACGGGTATCGTGCCCGGCCACGGCCAGGACGTCGAAGGCCACGAACGAGGCAGGATGATCCCGCACCAGCGCGGGCAGCGCCGCCCTGGCCGTCACCAGGCGCAGCTGCAGCCCGTCGAAATCCAGCCGGTCCCCGGACCACAGGACCAGCTCGCCATCGACAACGCAACCAGGCGGGACCTGCTCAGCCACGGCCGCCAAGACCTCCGGGAAGTACCGTCCCAGGTCCTTGTTTTGCCGCGAAAACAACCACACCCCATCCGCGCCGACCAGACAAACCGCGCGGAAGCCGTCAAACTTCATCTCGTACACGGAGCCGCCGGGCAGCGCAGTCTCGTGCGGGATCGACTCCACGGCCTTCGCCAGGGCGAGAGCCACAGGAGGACGCAGCGCTACCCTCAAACATTGTGGGCACAGCGTAGTCCCGGCACGGCACCACTGGTAGCGGCGTTCCGCCGCAGGAAGCATGGCCATGGACGACGTGAATCGATGGACAACGGGGGGCGGGGGCAGAACGTCACCGGAGGTGCGGGCCGGCATTTACCGAAGGCTCTATTCCGAGGACCAGGCCGGTGGCGGCTATCCGCCGGGTGTCACTTTCAGAAGCTGACTGCGCAAACCTTCCCGTGGTTTCGGGGGTTGTGCAGATGACTTGTGAACACTGGCCGGTCGGTACTCCTCTGCACTAAGGTCGCTTCTGTTCGGTACTCCTGTTCCCAAAGGAGGCAGGCATGGACGCCGATCCGGTTCGCATTGTGGCGCGGGGAGAGCTGACGATGTCGGATGCCGCATGGGAACAGGCCCGAAGCCGGGCTTCTGTGATCGGGGCGTTGGCGTCGCGGGGCTCAACAGGGACTGCCGCCGCTGACAGGGCAGCTCTGGAGCTCGGTGTTTCCCGCAGACGGGTGTACGTGCTTCTGGACAGGTACCGTCAGGGTTCAGGTCTCGTCACTGATCTTGCGGTTCGCCGTTCCACTGGCGGCAAGGGTGGGAACCGTCTGCCTGAGCCTGTTGAGGACATCATTCGGGACTTGATCCGCAAGCGGTTCCTCACACGCCAGAGGTGGAGCGTGGCGGCGCTCCACCGCGAGATCGCCCGTACTTGTGCGGTGCGGGGATTGAAGGCTCCGACCAGGAACACGGTGTCCCGGCGCATCGCGATGCTGAACCCGGTTGAGGTCGGCCGCCGCAGGGAAGGCGCGGACGCGGTGAGGCCGTTGCAGTCCGCCGGCGGCGATGTGCCCGTGATCGGTTCAATCCTGGAGCAGGTGCAGATCGATCACACGGTCATTGACGTGGTCATCGTGGATGAGCGCGAACGTCGATCGATCGGCCGCCCGTATCTGACTGTTGCGATCGATGTGTACAGCCGGACGCTCATTGGCATGGTCGTCACGTTGGAACCACCGTCGGCCGTGTCCGTGGGATTGTGCCTTGCCCACGCCTCCGGTGACAAACGGCCCTGGCTCGAACGCCTCGGTGTGGAGGTGGATTGGCCGATGAGCGGCAAGCCGAAATCGTTGTACCTGGATAACGCGGCGGAGTTCAAGAGCGAGGCGTTGCGGCGCGGCTGCGAGCAGCACGGCATCCGTCTGGCCTACCGACCGCAAGGGCAACCACATTATGGCGGCATTGTTGAACGCGTGATCGGCACAACGATGCGCCAGATCCACGAGCTGCCTGGAACAACTTTCTCCAACCCGGCAGAGCGTGGCCGGTATGACTCGGAGAAGATGGCCGCACTGACTTTGCCTGAGCTGGAGAAGTGGCTGGTGCTTGCGGTTGCTAGCTACCACGGCAGCGTACATGGCGCCTTGGGGCAGACGCCGGGCGGTAAGTGGGCCGCCGGGGTGGCTGCTACTGGCATGCCTGCGGTCACCGCTAACCAGACATCGTTCCTTGTGGATTTCCTCCCGGTCATCCGCCGCACGCTGTCCCGCACCGGTTTCGTCATCGACCATGTCCACTACTTCGCGAACGCTTTGAAACCCTGGATCGGCCGGCGAGACAGATTGGGTCGGTTCATCATCAGACGGGATCCACGGGACATCAGCAGGGTGTGGGTCTTGGAACCGGAGGGGCATCACTACGTGGAAATTCCGTACAGGTCGATCTCCAACCCCTCCATCAGTCTGTGGGAACACAGGCAAGCCCTGACCCGATTACGCGCACGTGGCGCTGCCCAAGTGGACGAGGCCGTGTTGTTCCGGATGATCGAGCAAATGCGCCAGGTCAGCGAGACTGCCGTGAAAACGACCAAGCGCGTCCGGAGGGAAACAGAACGCCGCAAGCACGCCAAGGACCCGAGCCGCCTGGGCACCCGAACTTCAAAAGTTCCACCGCCAGATGCGCCAACGGACGTGGACCCGGGAGAGGTTTCCGTTCAACCCTTTGAACAAATTGAGGAATGGTGACCGTGGAAGACAGCCGGCCGCAGGATCTGACGCATCTGCACCCTGTAGCGCGGGAACTGGCAAAGCTGCCAGCTGAAGAGCGACTACACCGCATTCGTGCCGACCGGTGGATCGGCTACCCAAAGGCCATGGACGCAGTCGAGCGCCTGGGGGTGCTCTTTCGCTGGCCGAGGAAACAGCGTATGCCCAATCTCTTGCTGGTCGGACCGACGAACAACGGAAAGTCCATGATCGTCGAACGGTTCCGCAGGACACATCCGTCAGTGACAGGACCAGACGGCGAAAACATTCCGGTCGTGTGCATGCAGATGCCCTCGGAACCATCGGAGCTTCGGTTTTATACGGCCATACTGTCCGCGATCGGTGCACCGTTCCGTCCACATCTGCGTCTCCCTGAGGCTGAACGATTGGCGCTCTCCCTCCTGCGTGCGGTGGGAGTCCAGATGCTGGTGATCGACGAGTTCCACAACGTTCTGGCCGGACGTGGTGAGAAACGGCGCGAGTTTCTGAATCTGCTCCGGTTCCTTGGCAACGATCTCCGCATTCCCCTCGTCGGAGTCGGCACGAGGGAGGCATACCTTGCTGTGAGATCTGATGACCAGCTCGAGAACAGATTCGAACCGTTCATCCTGCCGCTCTGGGAAGTAGGCGATGAATGCAGGTCGCTGTTGGCCAGCTTCGCCGCCTCGTTCCCTCTGCACTCACGATCCTTGATCGACACCGAGGATATGGCGCGTTACCTGCTTGCCCGCAGCGAGGGCACCATCGGAGAACTAGCCCGCCTTTTGACTGCCGCCGCGGTCGCCGCAGTTGAGAGCGGGGAAGAGAGGATCAACCACCGGACGCTGGCAATGGCTGACTACATCGGCCCCAGCGAACGGCGCAAAGTGTTCGAGAAACAACTGCTGTGATTGCTTCGCGCCGCTGGCCGGTCCATCCCGCACCGCTGCCCGGCGAGGCACTCTCGTCATGGTTGCGGCGAATCGCCGATCGCTATGGTGCCAGCCTTGAGGTTCTCGCGTCGGCGTTGGGCCATGCACGGTGCGGGCCGGAAGAATTGGACACGTTCCCGCCCGCCGGGTTCGCTCGCGAGCTGGCGCGACGAACAGGTGTCGACGTGCACCGGATCCGGCGAATGAGCTTCAGCGGCTGGACACCCTGGCTCATTGAGCAGATGGAACCGGACCCCGAGGCATTTACCAGCTATACCCGACAGTTTTCCGTGCTGCTGCCGGCAGGAAGGCTGCGGGCGCGGGAGATCCCAGCGTGGCGGGCATGGCTTCCCTCGCGGCCGGCGTTGCGGGCCTGCCCGCAGTGCATTGCGATGTCAACACCGCCGTACCCGTACCAGCTGTTGTGGTTGCTTTCACTGACGCTGAGCTGCCCTTTCCATGGGTGCCTCCTCGAACCGCGCCAGAAGGCTGCCACCTATTTCTCGGACTGGGAGCGCAAACCGCCAACACCGAGGCCTGCCGACTCCAAGGTCCTGGCCATGGACGACAGAACCTGGCACGCCATGACGACCGGATCGGTCTACCTGCCCCGACGGCAGGTTCACGCCGGAATCTGGTTTCGCCTGATCCGGACGATCATCGACGAACTGGGAGCAACCCTGACGGAGTATCGGACCGCAAGGCGCATGATTATGCGCATCTGGCAAGAAGCGGGCTATCCCTTCCGGGCAGGGCCGCTGAGTTGGCGCCCGTACGAAGATTATCCACTCGCGGTGCAACTCCACACCCTGGAAGCGACCGCGACCGCCATCCATTTCCTCGAAAGTAGAGCCCTCATGGGCCTGGGGCCGGACGCAGCCTTCTTCCTTCCTGGTCCGTCGACACCGAGAGGGGAGCTTTAGGCCGAGCCCGTGACGCGGTTAGGTTGCGAGTTCCCGCGACCGTCTGTAGAACGTTGCCCGGGACATCCCGAGATCCCTGGCAACTTGCGCAGCGGGCTCGCCGTCTTTGACCAGACGGAGAGCGTTTCGAATCTGGCTGTCTGTGATCCGGCGCGGCCGACCGCCGAGGTCCTTCCCAGCTTCCCGCCGTTTGCTGATCGAATCATTGACGCGTTCACGTTTGATCTCGTGCTCCATTTGCGCGAGAGCGGCCATGACCGTGAACAGCATCGACCCCATGGGTGTTGCGGTGTCGACGTCTCCACCGCCGAGGTTCAAGACGCGCAGGCCTGCGCCTTTAGCGCGGAGTTCGTCGGCGAAGGCGAGCATGTTCTGGGTGGACCGCCCGAGCCGATCCAGCGTCGTGATGACCAAGGTGTCGCCGTCGATCAGCGCGCCGAGCGCCCGATCAAGCTCCGGTCGGGAGGCACGTGCCCCGGACACCCCGTGATCCACGTAGAGGTCATCGCGTCGGACGCCGGCGGCCAGAAGATCAGCCTGCTGCCGGTCCGTGGACTGCTGTCGGGTCGAAACACGTGCGTAGCCGATCAGTTTCGTCATGGCGGATCTCGATGTGTCTCGTAACTAATGGTGGATACACCGATTCAACCAGAAGGTTTCGATACATAGTTACGAGAATCTCTGCGTCCGGGCGAACTCCTGCGATTCCACGAAATTCAGGTACGGCCGCCAGGACGGTTCGTCTGTTCCAAGGAGACGTCTCGTATCCCAAGGGTTCCAAGACACCGTGATGGACGGCTCTATGACGGGCGGCCGTACAAAGTCCCGTTATGGGGCTCAATGCTGAACCAACTAAATGCGTGCCGCGTATCTGCCGACCGGCTAGAGAGAGCCGTGTCGGCGAGGGATGAGTGCCACACGCTAATCGACAACGTCGGCTGTGACGCACCTTACGGCGCAAGCTCAGGGTCCGGTCCGGAACTGCTCGTGGTTAATGAGCAGCGTTGCCACCGATAAAGGGACGCTCGCCACGACAACCCAGATAACAAGCAGCACAATTTCGATCCAGATTAAATCCCCTGTCCGCATTGGACCTGAGCCAAAGACGTAGTAGAGGACGACAGCGATCGACGGTGCATAACCGACCACAGATCGAAATACGAGCATTGCTGAAACGAATGGGGAGGCCAGACCGAGCCTCACGGTTGCAGTCGACTGCATCTTTTCCCACTGAAGCACTCCACTTGATGCAACATCTTGGTTGATCACCTCGAGTATCTGCGGCCGCAGATCGCGGTACACATAGACGGCGACGAGCCGAATCCGAAACTGCTCGTTAATGGCATCTAGAGGAAGCCAAAGTAAAAAGATAGCCACGCCGAGGGCCAAGCTCGGCAGGTACGCCTGGAGCCCTGTCGACAGAAGTTCGCCAAATCGATCGGCCGCTGCGACTGCGAGAAGCACCGTAATCAGCGATGTGAAATGACTGAGATAGGAGCGTTGCTCGTGATCTGTTCGCTGTCGGATCTCATTGTTCCGGTCAGCCAGGTCTGCCAGAAGCGTCGCCAGCAAACCTGCATGATCGGCGACTGCGCGCTGTCGTTGGGGCCACATGCCTAAAGCTTGCCGTACAACTGGACTGTGCACCTGCATCCTGGCCTGCATAGTTTAGCCGGGGACTGCCCCCCAGTTTCCCGAAGACCTTCTCCGTTCTCACCGGGTCGCCTTCTCTACCACTCTTGGAGAGCAGAGATAAGGGACGCCATAGGCTTGGCGAGGATTGCGGGCGGGTCCTAAGGAATCATCGAAGGACCGCATGCCGGCCTGCTCGAAGGAAATCATCTATCTGTCGAACTGACCCGGGCCAGGGACCGGCTAACGGTCCGTCACTTTTCATGGCTTGAACCGCAAAACCCGGTCGGTTCGAGATTCGGTTCTAAACGGTGGGCATTCTGGGCAGCGTCGTGCGCCCCCTACGGCGAGCCGCCAGAATTAATCGCTTCCGATACGCGGCATTGTCGGGTCAAAGATAGAGGAGCACCTAGAGTAATTAGGTACTCTCGCTAGAACCCATTTATCGCGAAGCAGGTCGGGCATGGCAATCGGTCGCTATCGCGCTGACCTCGACTTCGGCGAGAACACGGCCACGGCGGAAAGTGCATATCGACGACGAACTGGCTGGAAATACAACGGGGGAAAAATGAGCCTGACTGAAATTAGGGTTACTGCGAAATACTGCTTTGGCAGCAGTCCGATGGTGCTCGCCAACCTCGCCAAGGTCAACTTCATTCACGCGCCCAACGGCTCAGGCAAGACGACCATCTCGAACGCGCTGTCCCGGCAGCCGCTCGATCCAGATTCACGTTCGCACTGGCAGGTTGCGGCAACTGCGACGTCCATTCGCGTGTTCAACGAGGCGTACCGGTCGACGGTGCTCAACGAGTACGTCGACGGTATTTTCACAATTGGTTCAGAGTCGGGTGCTGCGAATTCCAGAATCTCCCTCTTGGATCAGGAGCGCGACGTTCGTCGCGCCGATCGAGATGCATGGATTGAGAAAATCGGCTCTGACGATGATCGCCTTACAGCGAGTGGATTGCTCGGCGAGATTGAGAGTGAGCGTCTTGCCGCCAGCCAGGCCGTCTTCGAGAGACACAAGGACGTACCCGAGGCAGTCCGCGAGACCGTCTTCAAGGGCTTCCGGGGAAGCAGGGAGAAGTTTTTCAAGGAGGCCCAATCTCGATATAAGCCCGAGCTAATCGCCGAGAAGGACCTGACATGGGACACACTCGAGGCTCGCAACTCTTCGCTGACCGGCGAGCTTCATCGGCGCTCCCCGCTACACGGCACCTCTGTGAATTTCCTCCTCTCCGAGGAGCAGATCGCGCAACTCCGTGTGGACGACGTCACGACGGGAACCGGGGACCTCGCCGCTCTGATCCAACACCTCGGGAACGGGGACTGGGTCAGTCAAGGTCGCCAGCATCTTCAGAACACAAATAGCAAATGCCCGTTTTGCCAGGAAGATCTTCCAGAAGGATTTGGAGCCAGGCTTACTGCTTACTTCGCGGCGGGGTACGATGCGGCACTCTCCCTCGCAACGAGCATCACAACACAGGTGGAGGCGCGCTCCAAGACCCTCCGCGAGGAGCTCGCCAGCCTCAAAGCAGCCGTCGATGCTGACTCTGCGATCGATGCAGAGCGCTTGATTGATGCGATCGATGCTATTCAAACCGCCGCCGAACTCATCTTGTCCAAAGTGAGTGATAAGCGTCGTCACCCCACAAACCGAATAGATGTTGTCGATATCGCACCACTGGTTAGTCATCTGGACGAATTGATCGAGGATGCGAACGCGGATATCACTCGACACAATAAACTGATCGATGACTCGAGCACGGAGTTGCAGAAACAG
>NZ_JAHHZS010000040.1 GCF_022606295.1 Arthrobacter bambusae | reverse complement strand
TTGGGCAGACCAGGCGTTTTCCACGGAGAGACGAAAAAGGGAACCACCCTCTCGGGTGATTCCCTTTTCTTCGGTGGAGCTGAGGGGACTCGAACCCCTGACCCCCTGCATGCCATGCAGGTGCGCTACCAGCTGCGCCACAGCCCCGAACTTTGCCCCCAGGGACTTCCATCCCCGCCGGAGCAACTCGTCAATACTAAACCACAACGATGTGAGATAGGAAATCGAACCCGGCGGCTTCGGGACAGATGAGGTGCGGTCGATTTCTCGGCCGCACCTCCCCCCATTCCTGCCCTTCGGCTTGTTGTCGCAATCGCAACGAGCCACTGGATTGAAGCCTAGGGACTGGAAGGCCAATAAACAAACCGTTCAACCGGTTTATGACCGGTCGGGTCGCCGGGAAGCTTCGTAGGAAGAAGCAAATTCGCCAAGGGCGCTGCGGAACGTTTCCGGTTCGCGCCCGGAGATCCGCCAAAGGCGTTCAGAGGAGTACCAGTGATCCTTCGTCACCAGGTCAATCTGATGGCCGCTGAATCCGGCCGCGCGCAAGGCCGAGCCCGCACGTTCGTCATCCCCGAGGAACCTCGGATATTCCACGCCGCATACCCGGGCAACGCTTTGCAGGAGAACTGACACAGGAACCGGTTCCGGATATGCGGCGTGGAACGCCTGTCCGGGTTGCGGAGGGGCCAACGCGAGCCCGGAAAGCAGCCTTCCAAGCGCCTCCACCCCGATGAGCGAAACCAGCGCCGATCCGTCACCTGGCCAGCCGCCAGCCACATTCAACAGCTTGAGCAGGCCCGGGACAAACCAGCGGTCTCCCGCACCGAACACGAGGTTGGGGCGGACAACTTCCCCGCCGCGGCCGAGAACCAGCTCTTCGGCGACGGAACGGCTGGCGCTGGCCACCGAGGCGGGGTGATAACGGGCCTCGGATTCACGGATGCCCCGGTGAGGGCCGCTTCCGTAAACGCTGCACGTGCTGACATAGATCAGCCGGGCAACTCCTGCCTCCCTGCACTGCTCAATGACGTGGCTGGTGCCGGACTCGTTGATCGCGTGGGCAAGGCGGGGGTCGGAGCCCACATACGATGCGGCATGGATGACAACATCCGTATCGCGCAAGAAAGGGAGCAGGCTCCCCGGGACGGAAATGTCGGCGGTCGCAATGGTAGCGTTATTGTTTCGTAGTCTTGCAACCGGTTTTCGCGAGAGTGCCACAACCTGTGCTCCTCCGGACCCGGCGAGTGAGGCTACAACCCGACTTCCAATGAAACCCGACGAACCCAGGACCAGAACCCGGGGCACATGGTCAACACATGTTGACATCGCACCCACAGGTCCCCCGGTCCGCCAGCTTCATGTACTCAAGTATCCCGGACGCAGAAACCGGAGAGGTCTCCACGCGGATCATGCAACAACGTGCCAAAGCCACCCGAACGGCAGTCATTGAGGGTGCAGCGTCGATCTTTGAAGAGGTCGGCTATGGGAATGCGAGCCTAAGCGACGTCACTGAGCGCGCCTCGGTCACCAAAGGCGCGCTCTATTTCCATTTCAAGTCGAAGGAAGACCTGGCGCTGGCCGTCATAGCCGAACAGCACAACATTGTGCGTGTCGCTGGCGAGAAGATCGCCTCCGCCGGCCTGCCGGCACTGGAGACGATGATCGCCATGTGCCGCACGTTCGGGCAACAGCTACTCGATGAGCCTGTGGTCAGGGCCGGCATCCGGCTGACATTTGAAGCTTCGGCGTTCAACGGAGACGTCAAAGGTCCGTACCAGGATTGGGTCACCACCATGGAGATGCTGACGCGCCAAGCCCAACTCGAGGGTGACGTGCGGCCCGAGGTTGATGCCGGCGACTTCGCACGGTACCTGGTGGCGTCTTTCACTGGCGTGCAGATGGTCTCCAATGTGCTGACGGAACGACGCGACGTCCTCAAACGCATTGAGGACATGTGGCGTTTCATGATGCCGGCCATTGCGCCGATACACGGGCAGGGCTCGGAGACTCCCTGAATCAGCGCGGCTCTTTGACCCGGGCCAACAAGGACACCAGGGTCTCCCCTTCGTGCAACAACCGCACCTCCACCACGCCGCGCCCAATATTGGAGTCGAGCTGTGTCACCGCAACATCCACGGGATAGCTGAACTCGACCAACCTCATGAATTCCGCCTCAAACAGGGCAAAATCGGCATCCGGTCGGGACGTCGCCACCCGTACAGCCTGCCTCGCGGCCTCCACCAGCAGCATTCCCGGGACGTGGTCGAGGGGATGGTCAAAGAAGATCGGATGCGTCGGATCGACACGCAACGGCCAAATGAGCGGGCGGCTGCTTTGACCGAGCATCACGTTCCGTTGGGTGGCATGCCCGACGTCGGCACACGCCAGTAAGTCTTCGCCGGCGGTGGGCAGCCCGGTGCGGACCGTCCCGCGGAATCGCTCATACGTCACGGGATTCACAATGCGGGCCGCGGCCGCCCCTCCCCCTACGGGAGTGCCGTCAACAACGAACCGGGCGGACACCGTCAGTGCCGACAGTTGCCCTCCACTGAGCTTCATATCCTTCACGTCGAGCTCGACGGCAACCTGCGTGGGCACCAAGGGATCCAGGAGCGCGGCCTCCACCGAAATGCTCATGTACGGCATGAGGAACGTATGACTCAAGGGCACTCCGCACAAATGGGACAAGAAGATCACCGCCTGCCTCAAGGTCTCAGCCATCAGCGCAGAGTCCGGCGATCCGTCGGGCGATCCATAAAACACATGCCATCGCGGCCATTGCGCTCCCGCGACAAACCGCCTGGAGCTTGATTGGACAAAGTCGGTCAAGAAGACTTCCGAAACGGAGCGCTTATGAACGAGCTCCCGATTGACGGAAGCCTCGAAGAGCGCTTCATCGCGCATTGGGTTCCCCCACTCCTCCCGTAATCTGCCAGAGCAGCAACCGCTGCTGTTGCGCCCTCATTAAATGCCCAAATCCTATCGGCAAGGCGTGCCCGTCGGATGATCAATGCCGGTGAACTACCCACATTGACATACCTACTGGTCGGTTTGTAGCTTGGTAGGGTGGAATTCGCAGACACAGGCAGCACACCCAAGGGCGCGGCCACCCGAAATGAGATCCTTCGGGTTGCCGCGGAGGTTTTTGCGCGCAAGGGCTTCGAGCAGACACGGATGGACGACATCATCCGCGCAGTCGGGCTCACGAAGGGAGCCATCTACTTCCACTTCTCGTCGAAAGCCATGTTGGCCCAGGCCGTCGTCGATGAGCAGAAGGCACGGTGGCTGCTTCGCGTCCATGAGGAAATTCTCAGCAAGAACAACCCGCTCGAAGAGTTGCGCCATCTCGGGCAATTCATGGTCAGAACAGTCCTGAGCGACTCGTCCGCGTGGGGCGTGGTCCACTTGGCCAATCAACTGGCATCCACAAGCGAGAATGCCGGCGGCACCTCACCTCTGGCGGCATGGGTGGATCTTGTGGCCGGCATTCTTCAACGGGGCCGCGCAAGCGGCGTCCTGATGTTTTCAGGGGATCCCGACGATGCGGCAACGGTCATCGTGGCCGCGTTCGATGGGTTGAAGTCCGTTACCGACGCCCTTGGCCCGAAAGATCTCGACGCCTTCGAGCGACGTGCGACCCTCCTCTTGGAGCTGGTCGAGCGTCAGTTCATTTCCAGCCAGTAATGCGGCGCACCACGAGCCAAAGATCTCGACCCTTAGCCAAAAAACAAACCGCACAGTCAGTTTATTAGGAGTAGAAATGAACATTTCAGCCAAAACAGCCCTCATCACGGGAGCATCCACCGGCATTGGTTCGGTGTTTGCCCGCAGGTTGGCCGCCGAGGGCGCACGTTTGATCCTGGTTGCCCGCAGCCAGGACAAACTCGATGCGCTTGCGGGTGAACTCCGCGGGCAGGGCACCGAAGTGACCGTCCTGGCCATGGACTTGAGCCTGCCGGACTCGGCCAAGGAACTCCAGCTCGCCACCGATGCCCTGGGACTCAAAGTGGACATCCTGGTCAACAACGCCGGATTCGGAACACACGGACACGTTCTCCATGCAGACGCCGATCGCTACGCGGAGCAGATCCAGTTGAACTGCTCCACCTTGGTCGGCACCAGCACTCGCTACCTGCCCGGCATGGTGGAACGCGGGGCGGGGGCGATCATCAACATCGCGAGTACGGCCGCCTTCCAGCCGATACCCCACATGGCCGTCTACGGCGCGACGAAGGCCTTCGTTCTTTCGTTCACCCAGGCGCTGTGGGGCGAGACGCAAGGCACGGGCGTGAAAGTGCTCGCCGTTTGCCCGGGAGCCACGGACACACCGTTCTTTGAAATCGCCGGTGAGTCAGCTGCCGCCGGCAACATGCGGACCCCCGAGCAGGTGGTAGACACGGCGATGTCCGCGATCCGCGGGAACAAGCCGAGCGTTGTGGATGGCCGGCTCAATTCCTTTGTTGCGCGGGTGGCCGTCAAGCTCCTGCCGGAGAAGCTGGTGATCGCGGTCGCGGGACGGGCCGTGCGCCCGGCCAACTAGTCCCCACCGGCTCCCAGCCTTCGCAAGCTCAGGCAGGGACCCTCGCCGGCGTCGGCCCAGCAGTTGTTGTCGTTTTGGGTGCCCAAAACGACAACAACTGCCAGTCAGTTGGGCTGCCACACGACAATGGGCAGCCCTGCACTTAGGTTCCCTGGATGATTCCAATCTGGACTACGCCGGTATTGACCAGCGTCTTCGCCAGGTAGACAACCTGGCCGGAATGCTCCACGGTCTGGGTCAGGATCAGCACCGGGTCCTTGGCGTCCAGCTCGAGCAACTCCCCTCTCGCGACGCCGGGGGTGCCTGCTGCGATATCGGTCTCGCCGGGCCCGAAGGCCGGGCCAATGGCCGAAATCAAATTGGCCAACAGCGTCGCCCCTTGCCCGGCGTCGTCCACAATGGCCCGCGCCGCTTCAGGGTCGCGATCAACGAGACCCCCCTTGCTTGCCACATGCTCCTGGACCAGGGCAATGGGTGAGCCATCCCGTGTGAGGACGCTCTCGAAGAACCAGGAGGCCTCCTCTTCCCGGATTCCGAGAGGCTCCGCGGTGAACACCGACGACGACGGGTGCAATACGTGCTGCGTACGGCTGACCTGGATAGCGGATCCGGCCTCGGCCAGAATCTCCTCCATGGGCCTGATCCGTTCCAGGCCAACCCGCGGCAGGCGGGTGGCGACAAAGCGTCCGATGCCCCGGCGGGAGCGCACATATCCGTCTTCTTCGAGGAGCATCAGCGCTTCACGGACCACCGTCCGGCTGACCTTCATCGCCGAACCCAGATCAGATTCCGAAGGCAACAGCGAGGAAACAGGGAAATGCCCGGCCCTGATGGCGTTCATGATGCGCGAGTAGACGGCAACGCGGAGCGGGATGTTGGCAGTGGCATCCAACGGCTCCGAAAGAACGGCTTCAGCACTGCGGTCCAAGTTGGCCCCCTTCGTCGATAGTGAGAGTTTACGCGATGGGTATTCCAAGCTTGTATAACAAGCGTGTATGATTCACATATAAGCCACCTTGTGCTCTGCGCCACACCTGCATTGAGCCACCTCCCAAGCCGTTCTGTTTCAAACAAGGAAGTTTGTCCATGACAACCCAAGCCACCAGCACCGCAGGGCTCCCCGTTCGGCGAAAAGCAGCCCGAGTGCCCATACTCATCGCCACGCTCATCCTTTCGATCCTCAGCTACCAGCTCAACGCCAGCCTGTTCTCGGCCGCCCTGCCGGCCATGGCCGCCCACTTCCAGGAATCCACGGAAAACGTGGCCAAGGTCCAGTCGTTGTTCTTCCTGACCGGCGCTGTCCTGGGCATGGCATTTTCCCGATGGAGCGACTTCCTGGGACGCCGCCGCACCCTGCTGATCGTGCTCTCGATGATGTTGTGCGGCACCGTCTTGTGCCTTTTGGCACCGAACCTGACCGTTCTCCTCGTGGGCCGGGTCCTGCAGAGTGCAACCAGCGCCACGTTCACCATTTCTTTCCTGCTCTTGTCCGAGCGCTTCAGCAAACGCCTCTTCGGCATCTCCGTCGGTGTCATCTCGGCGGTCAACGGCGGCATCGGCGGCCTCGACGGCTTCCTGGGCGGTTTCATCACCGACACCATCGGCTGGCAATTCCTCTTTGTGCTGGTCCTCGGCGTGGGCGTGCTCGCGATCGTGCTGGTCGCCGTCGTCGTCCCGAAGCGAGCCGCCCGGACACGCGAGGGACGCATGGACTGGTGGGGCGCCGGTACCCTGGGCACGTTCCTGGTTCTCTTGAGCAACCTGATCGGGCAGGCTTCCACTTCGGGATGGGGCGATATCTGGACCCTGGGCTATCTCGCCGGCGCCGTGGTATCCGGGCTGGCGTTCGTGGCCGTGGAAAGGCGCGTTGCACGTCCACTGATCGCCATCGAACAATTGCGGTCCCGCCAGGTATGGCCGGTTTTGGCAAGCACCGTGCTGACGCTTGCCGGCATCTTCTCGGCGTTGAACTTCACCGTGATCCTCCTGAGCCAGGACGCAAAAGCCGGATACGGACTGTCCGCCTCCATGTCCGCCCTCCTCTACCTGACGCCCACAGCCTTCGTCGGTGTGCTCACCGCGGTGTTCTCCGGCTGGTTCGCCCAGCGCATCGGCTGGTTCAAGGCCTTGCGGATCAGCAGCGGGCTGATCGTGGTGGCCGCGGTTGCGGTCGCAATCTTTGCCGCGGACCGTTGGATGGTGTTCGGCTTGCTGATCATCATGGGCGTCCTGTATCTCGGCCAGTTCCAGAGCACCGTCAGCGGCATCGCCGTATTGAATTCGCCCAAATCGGCTCCGGGTTCCGTGCCCGGCCTCAATGGAGCGTGCTTTGGAATCGGGGCCAGTGTGGGTATCGCCGTCGTCGCACCCGCCGTCGCAGCCGGAACCATCGCCGGCTACCAAAATGCCTTGTGGATCTCGGCGGGCTTCGCCCTCGCGGCCTTTGCCGCTTCCCTGATCCTGCGCCCTGTCGCCGCGAACGCCGCAGCGGCGCCCGCCGTCGTCGTCTCCCATGCTTGATCCCGGACCCGAGTCACCCAACCCACGAAGGAGCACCATGACCACCACCACACCGCAGCCGTTTTACCTCGATTGCGATACCGGCATCGACGATTCCCTCGCCATCGCCTATCTTTTGGCGAGCCCCGAGGTGGAGCTGGCCGGGATCGGAACCGTCAGCGGCAACGTCAGCGCCGCAACGGGGGCAGTCAACACGTTGAACCTGCTCCATGCAGCCGGGAGGGCCGGGATCCCGGTCGCCGTGGGTGCCCATGATCCCCTCCTGGGAACGTTCGACGGCGGGGCGCCGCACGTTCACGGCGAGAACGGAATCGGCGGGGTCGTCCTGGAAGACTCCGGGCTGACCTTCGAATCGGAGACTGCCGCGGAGATGCTGGTGCGGCTCGCCAACGAGCACCCGGGTGAATTGCGCGTCATCGCCGTCGGTCCGCTCACCAATCTGGCCCTCGCGCTGCAACTGGATCCGGAGCTCCCGTCGCTCGTCCGCGATGTCACGATCATGGGCGGAGCCGCGTTTGTGCCGGGCAACATCAGCCCCGTCGCCGAGGCCAACATCTTCAATGACGCCGAGGCGGCCGCCGTGGTGATGGAGGCCGCCTGGCCGGTGACCATGGTTCCCTTGGACCTCACCATGAACCACCGCTTCGATGAGGCCCATCGTGCGGCCCTTGGGGCGGCGGGACACCCGGTGGCCGATGCTCTCTCCGGCATGCTCGTGCAGTATTTCGCCTTTTACAACACGATTTTCGGTGAGCATTGCGCCGCCCTCCACGATCCGCTGGCGGCGGCAATCGCCGTCGGCGCCCTGGAGCTCGACGACGCCCCGTACGTCGGAATTTCCGTCGACACGAGCACCGGCGAGGCCCATGGCAAGACCCGCTGTGAGCGGATCGACGGCGGAGACGCGGGCGCGCTGCAGGTGCCGGAACGGGCGTCCCGGGTTGTGCTGTCCGTCAAGGGTGACGCCGCCGCCCACCTCCTGGAACGGATCCTGTCCTTGCCGGCGGCGAACTGAAGGGGCTTTCGATGAACAAGGCTTCCGGCACGGGGCCGGAAACCCGGCACCATAATCCAGCACCACCCGAAGGACAGTCCATGCCCATCCCCAGCACGCTCACCGTTGTCGGCAGCCTCAACGTCGATCTCACATGCCGCGTCCACCGCCTGCCCTCCCCCGGTGAAACCATCGGCGAAGGCGCCCTCAACCGTCAACCCGGCGGAAAGGGCGGTAATCAAGCCGCGGCTGCCGCACGGCTGGGTGGCGCCGCGCGCATGGTGGGGGCCGTCGGCGCGGATGCGGACGGCCGGCTCCTGACGGAGGCCTTGGACCGTGCAGGGGTTGATATTTCCGCAGTGAAGCAGGTTTCCGCGCCGACCGGTACCGCTTTGATCGTGATCGACAGCGAGGGCGAGAACCAGATCGCCGTGGCTCCTGGAGCCAACGCCATGGTTTCGCTCGACCACGTCGATTTCACCGATGGCGGGCCCGTACTCGCACAGCTGGAGATCTCCGTCGATGCCGTGCTCGAAGCCGCTCGACGCACGTCCGGGTTCTTCGCCCTCAACGCGGCCCCGGCACAGGCACTCCCGGGAGAACTTCTAGAGCGGTGCGAGCTGGTGATCGTCAACAAATCCGAGTACGAGCTCATCCCCGAGCTCCGGAGCGCCAAACGCGTGGCCGTGACCTACGGCGCAGGCGGTGCGTCGATGTACACGCGAGGGGTCAAGACCGCCCACGCACCTGCGAGCAAGACGAGCGTCGTCAACAGCGTGGGGGCCGGTGACGCTTTCTGTGCTGCCCTCGTGCTGGCACTCTCGTCCGGCCTCGATGAGGAAAGCAGCCTCGCGGCGGCCTGCGCGGTGGGGGCTGCCGCCGTCGCGAGCGAGCTTTCCCAACCGGAGTTCGAGCGGCTGGAACACTACCTGCGGAACTAAGAGTCCGGGCTTATGGGCGGGGCACCGCCCGGCAGCAGCGAACCGCGGGCCGCACCCACCATGCCTTCCACTGCGCGGGCCAGGTGCGTACCGCGGTCGCTGACGCCGTCCCAGCGCACCAAGGCCTGGGCATTCAGCCCGTCCACCATGCCCAGGATCTGCCAGGCGACAGACGGAGCATCGAACGTCTCGAACTCACCGGCGTCGATCCCCGCTTCGACGACGCGCTGCACCACCGCCTGCCATGCATCCATCTGCTCACGGACGCAGGCTGCGAGCGCCTCGTTCCGGCGCCCCAGGGTCCACGCCTCCACCCAGATTGCCGTGACATCGAGGCGGCTGCCGTCCATGAGTGTTTCGAGGAGCATTCCGAGCTGTTCCAAGGGAGTCGGCTGCGTCTCCAGAAGGCCGGCAACCTCTTCGGTCTCCGCCGCCACGATGGTCGCGAAAATGCCCGCCACCAGGGCCTCCACATTGGGCTGGTAATGCGCCACGAGGCCCGAGGCCACGCCCACCCGTGCCGCCACGTTGCGCAGTGTAATGGCGGAAAGCCCCTGTTCGAGCGCTATTTCCCGGGCGGCCTCGGCTATTTCGGCAGCGCGTTCGGCGGGCGTCTTCCGCGCAGCGCGTTTCTGTATGGTGCTTGACATCACAGACCAGTCTAAAGTAGCTTTCCTGTTATTGATCATGCGATCAATAACAATTTTCACCTCACCAACACTTTCACCTCACCAACACAGAGGAGGCTTCCATGGCCTGGAGAATGCCGGCCGAAACCGCACCCCATGAGCGCATCTGGATGGCGTTCCCCCGCACTGGCCTGACCTTGGGCGACGACGCCGCGTCGGCGGAAGAAGCGTATGCGGCATGGACCGCCGTCGCGCACGCGGTGTCCGAGTTCGAGCCCGTCACCATGGTGGTCGACCCCAGCGAACGGGACAGGGCCAGCCGGATGCTCGGCGCCGGGATCGAACAGCTTGAGGCTCCCCTCGACGAATTCTGGATGCGCGACGTCGGACCCACCTTCGTCGTCGACGACGAACGTCCCGGCGTGCTGGGCGCAGTCGACTGGATCTTCAACGGCTGGGGCGCACCGGCCTGGTCCGAATGGCAGAAGAGCGCGGGCATGGCCCGGTTTGTCGCCGAAGCGTCCGGCGCGGAACTGGTTACTTCCTTGCTGGTCAACGAAGGCGGCGCCATCCACGTCGACGGTGAAGGAACCGTGCTCGCCACCGAAACCGTCCAACTGGATCCACGCCGGAACCCCTCTGCAGACAAGGCACGCGTCGAAGCCGAGCTGTCACGCACGCTGGGCACTACCCACACCGTCTGGGTGCCGCGGGGACTCACTCGTGACTACGAAGACCTCGGTACGCGCGGACACATCGACATGGTGGCGACACTTCCTTCGCCAGGCCAGGTCCTGCTGCACTCGCAGACCAATCCAGGTCACCCCGATTTCGAGGTCAGCCGCACCCTCCAACGGTTCTTCGAAACCCAACAGGACGCCACAGGCAAGCCGTTCGAGATCACCTTGCTTCCCGCACCCGAGACCCTGCGCGATGAAGAAGGCTTCGTCGATTGGAGCTACGTCAACCATCTCGTGGTCAATGGCGGCGTGATTGCGTGCGGCTACGGCGAAGAACGGGCCGACGCCTTGGCCGCGGAAATCCTGGCCGAGGCGTATCCGGGCCGCCGCGTCGTCACCGTGGACGCCCGGCCAATCCTTGCCAGGGGCGGAGGAATCCACTGCATCACGCAACAGCAGCCCACCCTCACCAGGCCGGCTGCACGATGAGCCGCTTCGACGTCGTCGAGGCCTCCATTTCGCAGTTGCGTGCAGCGCTGGAGACAGGCGAGGTAACCAGCGAGGAACTCACCCAGGCGTACCTGGACCGCATCGACGCCTACGACCGCAACGGCATCACATTGAACGCCCTGGTTGTGATGAATCCCGAAGCGCTCGCCGATGCCCGGGCCTCCGACGAACGCAGGGCAAACGGCAGCGTCCTCGGGCCCCTCGACGGCATTCCCTACACTGCCAAGGACAGCTACCTGGCCAAAGGGCTCACGGCCGCCGCGGGCTCCCCCGCCTTCGAAAACCTCATCGCCCAACGCGATGCCTTCACCATCGAACGCCTCCGCGCGGCAGGCGCTGTGCTGATCGGCCTGACCAACATGCCACCCATGGCCAACGGCGGCATGCAGCGCGGCGTCTATGGACGCGCCGAGAGCCCCTACAACGGCGATTTCCTCACCGCGGCCTTCGGATCCGGATCCTCGAACGGCTCGGGAACCGCGACCGCCTCGAGCTTCGGAGCCTTCGGCCTGGGCGAGGAGACCTGGTCAAGTGGCCGCGCACCGGCGTCGAACAATGCCTTGTGCGCCTACACCCCCTCGCGCGGAGTCATTTCAGTGCGTGGCAACTGGCCGCTGGTCCCCACCATGGATGTGGTGGTGCCCCACACGCGGTCCATGGCGGACCTCTTGGAACTGCTCGATGTCATCGTTGCCGACGACGCCGAAACCCGCGGCGACTTCTGGCGTGCGCAGCCTTGGGTGGAGGTCCCGGCCGCGGCAAGGGTCCGTCCGGCTTCCTATCCGGCGCTGGCACCATCCGACCTCGACGGCGCCCGCCCGGCTTTGAAGGGGAAACGCCTCGGGGTGCCGCGCATGTACATCAACGCAGACTTCGAGGCCGGTACCAGCGAAACTCCTGGCATCGGCGGACCCACGGGCCAACGAATCCGGACGCGCGATTCGGTGATGGACCTGTGGGAGGCTGCCCGGCGCGACCTCGAAGCCGCCGGTGCCGAGGTGGTGTTGGTGGACTTCCCCGTGGTCTCCAACTACGAAGGCGACCGCCCGGGCGCACCCACCATAGCCACCCGCGGACTGGTGAGCCCGGAATTCCTCCGGCGGGAAATAGTCGATCTCTCGGCGTGGGCCTGGGACGATTTCCTCTCGGCAAACGGCGATCCGGCGCTCAACAGCCTGGCCGACGTCGACGGCCGGGCGATCTTCCCGCACCCGGAAGGGGCGCTTCCGGACCGCTATGACGGTTTCGACGACGACATAGCCGACTATCCCGCGCACATCCGCGCGCGTCGGGTCGCGTCCGTCACCGACATCCCGTTCCTCGAAGAAGGCCTGCGCGGACTCGAAGAGACCCGGCGGGTGGACCTCGAGGAATGGATGGACGGTCTCAAGCTGGACGCCGTCATCTTCCCCGCCGCCGCCGACGTCGGACCGGCGGACATGGACATCAACGAATCCTCAGCCGATCTTGGCTGGCGCAACGGCGTCTGGGTGGCCAACGGCAACCTCGTTCCGCGGCATCTGGGAATCCCGACCGTCACAGTGCCGATGGGAACCATGAGCGATATCGGCATGCCCGTCGGGCTCACGTTCGCTGGCCGCGCCTATGACGACACCGCACTGCTCGCCTTGGCTGCGGCCTTCGAAGCAACAGGCGAGCGTCGTACCGCTCCCCCGCGCACACCGCGCCTCGACTGACGGATCAGGTGGACTCGTCGTCGAAAGGGGCCTTCTGCCCGGCCGCCAGCCGCATAACCGGGCGGGCGGGAGGCTGTACAGGATGCTGCATTTGGGCTGGGATGGAAGGCTCAGGCAGCGATTCGTCCTCGAGGAGGGCTTCACGGATAATGCGGCGAGGATCGTATTGGCGTGGATCCATTTTCCGCCAATCGATGTCCTCGAATTCCGGGCCGAGCTCCTGCCGGAGCTTTTCCTGCGCGCCGGAGGCCATGCGCCGCAGTTCGCGGATGAGCCGACCAAGCTTCCTTGCATACTCTGGAAGCTTGGTCGGCCCAAGGACCAACACGGCAATGATCAGGAGAAGGGCAATCTTCTCGACCGAAATATCGATCATGGCTCCATTCTAAAGCCACCACCCGGTGGTTCAGGGCGGTGCCGGGCCGGGTGGATCGGGCTAGGATATCGCGAACAACGCGACGGCAAGTCCAGCAGCCATCAGCGCCTCGCGCACGCCCTTCCATCGAGGAACGGCGTGCGATTTGCTCTCGGCCGGCATCGCGAAGGTGCCCAGCACCCACCCGGTGGCGGCGAAAATCATGAGCAGGGCGCCCATGATGTCGGCAAGGATGATGCCCAATTGGTGGCCTGGATGATCCGACACCGATCCGGCTCCGCTCGACGCGGAAAGCAGCACCCAGCCCGAAAGCGCCGCCACCAGGGCGTTGTAGATGGCGGACCATCGCCCCGCCTCGCCGGGACCCGAGCTCCTGTACACGATTCTGATGACGAAAAGGAGGAAGACAAGGCCAATCGCTGCTCCCAAGGGGACGACACCTAGCTGGGCCCATCCGAGCCCTACCGCCGCCATGGTTGCGGCCAATAGCCCCGCCGCGGCCGCGTCAATCCGTGCCGCCACACTCTTGGCCCGGAAGATGGCTCCGAACCCCAACACAGCCGCTGCCACGAAGAGCACCACCAGAGCGCCTACAACAAACCAACCTCGGAACATACCCTGCCAATCCTCCTGCGCGCTTCCGGTTGAAACCCACCCGCAGTCATATCACTTCCGAATGGGAGAAACCTGCACGCTGTGCAGATCAGGGCTGCACCAGCAGGGCGATGACTCCGGAGCGGACAATGATGGTGATCCCGAGGGCGATGTACACCACGGGAATAACCCGGTTTCCAGCCCGGCGGCAGAGCTCACCCACCTTCGGGTGCGCTGTCAGCCAGAAGCCGGCTGCGCACCACACCGCCACCATCACCGCGAAGGTGAGCCCCGTCGTCGCCGAAGCCGCCGGCCCCAGCGAGCGGAAAAGCGGAATGTATACCGAGATGTTGTCTCCACCGTTGGCTACTGTCACCGCGACAACCACGGGCACGTTCAGCGAGCGCGGCTTCGGTGGATGTCCGGACGGGCGGGCGACCTTGAGCAAGGCGTAGCACCCCAAAGCAAGCGGTACCAGCCCGAGGAACCCCACCCACTCAACCGGGACCGGAGTGAGCGCCAATGCCGCCGCGGCCGCCACCACGGTCAGTATTCCGATGCCGATGTACTGGCCTACCCAGATTCTCCAGAGTCTTGGCACCGTCCGGGTCCTGGCCGACAAGAAAAGAACGGACAAGACCAGCAGGTCGTCGAGGTTTGTCGCGGCAAAGGCTCCAGCCGCTGTCAGTACGGTGCCGCCCAGATCTTCCATCGCTGATGACATTACCGCTTGAAGCAGGCGCCCCTGCCCGGACCGCACCGGCTGGCGCCATCGACCGGGCCGTGGCAGCATCGGACGATGGATACCGATGCCCGTCCGTACGTCGAGTGTGGCCAGCCGGAACCTGCCGTTCCGCTCCTTGGCGGGGACGTGACGGAGGGGCTCGTCCGGGTGGGCGATACGGTGCGGCGCCCTGTGAGCGACGCTTCTCCGCGGGTCCGCCGCGTCCTGGATTTCCTCCAATCGGCCGGCTTCCAGGGGGCGCCGCGCTTCCTCGGCATCGACGAAAGCGGCAGGGACACCCTGAGTTTCGTTCCCGGCGACGCCGCCGGCCGCCCTTGGCCACGCCGGGTCGCCGACGAATCGAGCGCCATCAGCGTCGCGCGCTTGGTGCGGGCTTACGATGATGCCGTGCAGCCGCTTGGTGTACCGGACTGGGCGTACGCGCACGACGGCGCTGATCCCCTTGGATGCCCCGGCTCGATCGCGGGACCGGCAACATTCCTCGCCCACATGGACATCACCCCGGAGAATGTCGTTTTCCGGGACGGCACCGCCGTCGCCCTGATCGACTTCGATCTCCTGCGCCCCGCGACCCGGGCTGAAGAAGTCGCGAACTTACTCCTCTGGTGGGGCGCCTGGATGCCCGTCACCGACCGCGATCCCGTCATGCGCGGGGTCGACGCCGCCTCCCGTGCCGCCGTGCTGGTGGACGCCTATGGCCTGGGTCCTGCTGACCGCGCCAAGGTAGTCCACGTGGCCCGGAACGCCGCAGACCGCTCCTGGCATCTGATGAGGCACCGGGCGCTCACCAAGGGCGGCGGCTGGAAACGGATGTGGGACGAAGGCATCGGGGACAAGATTCTTCGCCGCCAGGCATGGCTCGCCGAAAACGCCGCAGCTCTCCATGCCGCGATAACGAGCCGCTAAGCCTGGTCGGGGCGACGCAGGACTAAGGGAAGCGTCGCGCGCATGGCACGGAGCAAGGCTCAACGCATGTCATTATTTCGCTTAATGAGAATGAGTATTGATAGCATCAATACTCATCATCGCTCCTATCCGAAAGTCCGCCATGCACCCTGCCCTCCTGGTTCGAGATTTGAGGGTGTCCCTCCGGGGACGCGCCTTGATAGACGGAGTCAGTTTCGCTATTGACCCGGGACAAAAACTGGCACTTCTCGGAGCCTCCGGTTCAGGCAAGTCCCTGACCGCGGCGGCCCTCCTGGGACAGCTTCCGGCCACGATGAGTTTTTCCGGGGAGTTGCTGATCAATGGTGTGGAGGTGCCGTTGTCCCGCAGGCGAAGCAGCCGCGCCGGGATCGCCGCCATACATCAGGACCCCATGTCGGCCCTCAATCCCCTGGTGCGCCTCGGCAAACAGCTGGAGATCCCGCTGCGGCATGGTGGGTTTTCAGGCTCCATGGCCCGGAAACGGGCACGTGAGCTGCTTGAGGCGGTAGGAATAGCGGAAGCCGGGCGGACCATGGAGAGCTTCAGCGGCGAATTGTCGGGCGGTCAGCTGCAACGGGTCTGCATCGCGCTAGCCCTCGCTTGCCATAGTTCCGTCCTGGTGGCGGATGAACCCACCACTGCATTGGACATGGTCAACCAGGCCAAGGTCCTCGAGGCTTTGACCTCGTATTCGTGGTCGATGCATTCGAAGCCGAGCAGCCCTGCGTCCGGACGTTCCGGATCCGCGGCCGCAATGTTGTTCATCACGCATGACCTAGCCGTGGCAGCGGCATTGTGCCACCGCGCCCTTGTCTTGAGTTCCGGCCGGATCGTCGAAGAGGGATCGATGAAAGCGCTGGTGGAGCGGCCCCGCCACCCCTACACGAAGCAGTTGGTTGAAGCAGCCCATGCCGGCTTCGATGCCCTCCCCCGGGAAGCCACGGCATGAATGCAGTATTGAGTGCCTCCAATCTGGGCCTCAGCTACCCCGGCAGAGGACTCCTGGCACAACGCCAGTCCCGGCCCGCATTGCGGGGCGTGTCCCTCAGGATTGCCGCCGGAGACAGCCTCGGCCTGGTGGGTGGCTCGGGGGCCGGAAAATCGACGCTCCTGCGGATCCTGCTTGCTTTGGAGAAGCCGGACGCCGGAACCGTCACGTTCAACGACACTCCGGTGGCGCCCGGCCCGGCATCGTCATTGAGGTGGTACCGCCGCGCGGTGCAATACATCCCGCAGAATCCGGCGGCGAGCCTCGACCCGGGGATGAACGTGGAACGCCTCCTCCTGGAACCCCTGAGGCAACTGCGCATCAACGGAGACCACCGCCGGATGATCCTGGATGCGCTGCAGCGGGTCGATCTCGATCCGGGCATGCTTACGCGTCGACCCCGGGAACTCTCCGGCGGCCAAAACCAACGCGTGGCCATTGCGCGGGCGCTGGTCCCCGCTCCGAGCGTCCTTCTGGCCGACGAGCCGGTGAGCGGGCTCGACCTTCCGCTCAGGAACACCGTCCTGGACCTCATGGAGCATTTGGTCCATCGGGACGGGCTTGGGCTCCTGTTTGTCTCGCATGACCTGGCCGCGGTCGCCCGGCTGTGCTCCCGGACCCTCGTTCTCGCCGAGGGACGCATCGTGGAACAAGGGCCTACCGAGGCCGTGTACGCCAAGCCACAGACCAGGGAGGCCGGGGAGCTCGTCAACTCCATCCCCCGTCTGCGCAGGCACAAAGAAGACCACAAGGACAGGGCATGAACGGGAACCCCCGCGCGGAGCCCATGCCGCGGCTCCTGCTGGCCAGCCAGCTCATTTTCAACCTTGGCTTCTACTCCGTTGTCCCTTTCCTGGCGGTTTCCCTGCGCGAGGACTTCGGCATGGGCGCGATGGCCGTGGGAATCGTCCTCGGGGCCCGCACCTTCGCCCAGCAAGGATTGTTCTTCGTGGGCGGCGCCGCCGCGGACCGTTGGGGAGCACGGCCCGTCATGATCGCCGGATGCCTGGCCAGGATTTCCGGGTACCTTCTGTTGATCTGGGCTTCGGACTTCCCCCTTTTTCTCCTGGGAGCCGTCATCACGGGGGTCGGTGGCGCCCTCTTTTCACCCGCCCTGGAAAGCCTTGTGGGCGGGGCCGAAGAACGACGAGCCGCCCTTCAGCCCCGCAAGACCAGTCTTTTTGCGCTGCTGGTCATCTTCGGAGAAGTCGGGGCGGTAGCGGGTCCCCTGCTCGGGTCCATCCTGCTCCAGACCGGCTTCGACACAGCACTGCTCGCCGGGTCGGGTGTCTTTGCCGTGATGGCCGTGGTCTTCAACGCGTTCCTTCCAGCAACTACGGCGAGCGCGGTCGCGCCGTCCGTGAAGCACCCGGGCGCCGCACCGCCGTCGGACGCTTGGTCCTGCCTCAGGGAGAAGCGCTTCGTCGCCTTCGCGGCTTTCTACAGCGTCAACCTCTTTGCCTACAACCAGCTCTATTTCGGTCTACCCATCGAACTGGAACGGAGCGACGCCGGCTTGGGGGCACTTTCCGCGGTTTTCGCCTATGCATCCATCCTGACCATCACCCTGCAATGGCCCATCGCGGGGCTCATGAAACGGAAAGGCCCAGGCGCAGCACTTGCCGTGGGATTTGCCGTCCAGGGCCTGGGGTTCGTGGCAATTGCAGCCATGGCCGTGCTTCCTGCACCCGCTGCATTCCCTGCGCTGCCGGCGTTCCTGCTGGTTACCGCGCTTGCCCTCGGGCACATGTGCGTGGCACCCGTTGCCATGGATCTGGTCCTCGAATATGCCGCAGGACGCCCCACCGGCGCCTACTACGGCCTGCTCGCGAGCTGCGGCGGAACGATGGTTCTGCTCGGCAATGTCGCGCTTGCTCCCCTCTATGAACAGGCCACCACACCATCCCTGGCCGCGGCCGCTCCGTGGCTGGTGTCGGCAATCTTCGCGGCAGCCTCCGCGGCACTCATCCACCGCTTCCTTGCGGCACCCGTTCCGGCGCCGCGCACACAACAACTCCACCCCGCCTAGATCCACTCACACCCACGAAAGAAGGCACCAATCCATGGCTATTCCACGCCCACAAGCAATGACGGCGATACTCCTCTCCACCGCAATGGCCGCCGCCCTCAGCGCTTGCTTCGCCCAAGGCAACGCATCATCGGCCGGCAGTACCGACTCCCGAATCAAAGTAGCCATGCTGCAGCCACCCCGTTCAGGACTTACTCCCTTGAGCGACGACGCCTTCAAACTCTCACGCTGGAAGACCGCCGAGACGCTGGTTGTCCTCGATGCGCTCGGCGATGCGCAGCCGGCGCTTTCAACGGCCTGGGAGCAACTGGACGGCAGGAACTGGCGCTTCGAACTGCGCACAGGGGTGAAATTCCATGACGGGACGCTTCTGACGGCCGAGCAAGTGGCGGCATCGTTGACGGCGGCGGCCAACGCGAAGCCCAAGCCGCGGATCCTCGACGGCGTGCAGCTGGGCGTCCGTGCGGACGGCGGGAACGCCGTCGTCGTCACCACCCAAACGGACGACCCGCTGGTTCCGCAGCGGCTTTCGAGCCCCCAGCTTTCCATCCTCGCCGCATCCGCCTACAAGCCAGGCGGGGTCGTGAGCCCCATCAACGCCGGAACGGGCCCTTATGTCCTGGCGTCCGCGGACGGCACCAGCTCGGCAACACTGAACCGCTTCGCCGACTACTGGGGAGAGAAAGCGGCGAGCAGCGGCGTCGACGTCCAGTACGTTCCGGACGGCACCGCGCGCGCTGCCGCGCTCAGGACCGGAACTGCAGACGTCGTGGAGGCCATTCCCGTAGGCCAGGTTGCCCAGGTCAAGGCGGACTTGATCCACGAAGTTCCCATGCCCCGCACCAACACCCTCTACCTGAACACCAAGACGGGCCCTTTCGCGGATCCGTCGATCCGGGCAGCGGCCCGGGCGTCGGTCGAGCGGGCCGCCCTTGTCGAACGGGTCTACGAGGGACGAGCGGACATCGCCGAGGGCCTCTTGGGCCCGGCCCTTCCCTGGGCGGCGAAGGAGCGGCAGGGCACCTCCTATGCCGACACGCTGAAGAAGCGGGCGGAAGCGGCACCTGCCAATGGCCGCCGCATCAAACTCGGCACGTTCACGGACCGCGCCGAACTGCCCGAGGTCGCCGTGCAGCTTGAGCAGCAACTCGAAGCTGCAGGCTTCATCGTGGAGCAGGAAGTCCGCGAGTACCAGCACATCGAGGCGGACGCCCTGGCCGGCAAGTTCGACGCCTTCATCCTGTCCCGGGCAACGGTCCTCGACTCCGGCGACCCTGTCGCCTACATGTTCAGCGACTTCTCCTGCAAAGGCTCCTTCAATATCTCCCAGTTCTGCGATCCGGAGGTGGACGCAGCACTGGGCAAGGCCGCAGCCATCCCCGCAGGCCCGGAGCGCCGGGCGGCAATTGCCGCCGCCGAAGCACTGATCCTCTCGAAGGATGCTGCCGTGCCGCTGCTGCACGAGCGCGTCATCCAAGGCGAATCGGCCAGGATCCGGAACGTCGAACGTGATCCCCGCGAGCGCGCCCTGATCACCAGCAAGACAGGAATCGCCGGCTGATGCCAGGCCCGGCGTTCATCAAAACCGCGGCTTCCCGGGCCGTGGCGCTCCTCGCCATAGTGGTGCTGATCGGGCTGTTGCCCTGGCTTTCGGGACAGCGCCCCGAGTACACCATCCTGCGGGCCCGGTACGCCGACCGGGAAGCGACCGATGAGACGCTGGGCATGATCCGCGCGGAACTCGGACTCGATCGAGGACCAGTACACATCTTCCTCGACTGGGCAGGAAGCGTCTTGCGCGGGGACATGGGAAATTCCTGGATTACGAATACGCCGGTCGGCCCCGGCACCGTGGAAACCCTCGGAGTGTCCGTCACCTTGATGGCATGCGCGGTGGCCGTTGCAACGGTGATGGCCACCGCGCTGTGCGTTCCTGCCGTGATGCGGGGCCTGGCCGGGAACCCCGGGCCGGGGTCCGGCGTCGTAGCGGCGGCCATGACCGCCCTTCCCGAGTTCCTCCTGGCGGCGATGCTCCTCGTCGTCGGTGCCGTGTGGCTGGGCTGGTTTCCGCCCTATGGCTGGCAGGGCCTGGACCATGCGGTATTGCCGGCACTCGCCCTCGGCCTGCCTGCCGGCGGGCTGATCGGGCGGCTGCTTTCCGACGCCACCAGCCTGGCGTTCGCCGAAAAATGGGTGGCCACGTGGGCGATGGCCGGAGCAAGCCCCGCCAGGCTCACCGCGGCGGTTCTCCGCCGGGCGTTGCCGTCGGTGATGAGCCAGATCGGGCTTGTCCTCATCGGCCTCACCGGCGGGGCGGTTGCGGTGGAGAAGGTCTTCGCGGTTCCCGGCTTGGGCCGCGCGGTCCTGGGCGCGGCGAGCGCCCAGGACATACCCGCGCTGCAGGCAGGAGTCCTGGCCCTTCTCATGCTGGCGATCGGGGCGGGTTCCCTCAGTGCTGCGGTCCGATACCTTCTGGTGGGAGCGGCGCTACGCTCGGGCACAGTTCCGGTTCCGGACTCGCCGGGAAGACCACGACGGCGGGATGTCGCCGCTCCGCTCGTGGCGGCGGGAGCGTTGCTGCTCATCGTCGTCGCGGGCTTGCTTCGCGATCCGTTCACCTCGAGCCATGCACGGCTTGCCGGCCCGGGCTTCGAACTGCCCTTCGGTGCCGATGCCAGCGGACGGGATCTCCTTGCCCGGGTGGGGCATGGCGCCGTGTCCACCCTGGGGACGGCTTTGCTCGTGGTGCTGGCTTGCCTTGTGATCGGGATCGTCGTCGGGCTCTTCCCGCTCGCGGCCACCGGTCCGCTGGAAGTAGCCAACGCCGCTCCGCCCATCCTGGCCGGGCTGATCGTTGCCGTGATGACCGGCCCCTCGGCCGAAGGAGCAGCAATAGCCGTCACCTTGGTGAGTTGGGCACCCCTGGCCGCCCATACAGCGGCCTTGGCACAGGAGGCCAGGGCACAACCCCACGTGAAGATCCTTCCGGTCCTGGGCGTGGGAAGGGTCCGCATCCTCTGGCGCTACATCCTCCCGGCCATCCTTGGCCCGGTGTTCAGGCATTCGATGCTCCGGGTACCGGGAATCGCGCTCGCCTTGGCCGCCTTGGGATTCCTGGGCCTCGGCCCCCATCAGCCGTCCCCCGAGTGGGGCCTCATCCTCGCTGAAGGAATCAACTACGTGGAGCGGGCCCCTTGGGCTGTCGCCGCCCCGGCGTCGGCGTTGATCCTCGCCTCGATCCTGGCAGTTTCACTGTCCAGCGTGACGTGGTCGCGCGCGCAGGCAAAGGGAAGCCCCTGGAGTAGTCCCGATTGACTCATTCGAATATATGTTCGAAAATTGAAGTATGCCTCCTCGTCTGTCTTCCGCATCGCCAGCTTCGCTGCGCGATGACTTGCAGGCGCAGATCCACCTCATGCAGGGCAAGCGCGGAAGCGAACGCTCACTGCCAGTGCTCCCCTCGCTCAGCAGGCTCCTCCCGGGCGGGTTGCGCCCGGGAGCGGCCTACTCCATACAGGGATCCATGTCGCTGGCCATGGCCTTGTTGGCCGGGCCGTCACGCAATGGCTCATGGTGCGGGGTAGCCGGACTGCCGGACTTCGGGGTCGAGGCGGCGGCGGGTTTCGGCATTGCGCTCGACCGGCTGGTACTGGTGCCTGATCCCGGGACCCATTGGGCGCAGGTGATCGCCGCCATGGCGGACGTGCTCTCGGTGGTGCTTGCGCATGCCCCGGAAAGAGTCGCACCCGCCGAGGCTGCCCGCTTGGGAGCCAGGCTCCGCGAGCGGAGTGCCGTCCTTCTTGTCCTCGGACCATGGCCGCAGAGTGAAGCCGTCCTGCAAGTGAATGGATATGAGTGGGCAGGGCTCGGGCAGGGCCATGGACATCTCTCCAAGCAGGAGCTCGAGCTCGAGGTCGCCCTGCGGGGTAGTTCCCGCAGGGCCTCCGTGGATCTGACGGACAGCGGTCCGGTGGATCTGTCCCGCCATCGGATGGGAGCCTGATGCTGTTTCAGCTCGAAGCCCCGGTGCGCGCCTTGGTGACATGGTTCCCGGATTGGCCCCTTGTCGCCGCCCGTTTGGCAGATGCCCTGCCGCCTGATGTACCCGTGGCAGTCATAGGCAAAGGTGTCATAGCTGCTTGCTCCGCGGAAGCCCGGGCAGAAGGAGTGGTCCGGGGCTTGCGGCTCAGGGAAGCGCAGACCCGCTGCCCTGAGCTGGTGGTGTGTGCCGTTGATCCGGCGCGGGATGCGAGGGAATTCGAGCCTGTGGTCTCCTCCCTTGAGGAACGGACTCCTGGAGTGGAAGTGCTTCGCCCCGGTCTCTGCGCTATCCGGGCCAAGGGTGCTGCCCGGTATTACGGCGGAGAAGAAGCGGCCGCGGGTGCCGTGCTTGAATCGGCGGACCGCTTCGGCGTGGAGGCAAGGGTGGGGGTCGCCGATTCCGTGTTTGCCGCCGAGCAAGCAGCCCGGAGCACCAGCGAACTCTCTGCCGTTCTTGTGCTCCCGCCGGGTTCTTCCCGGGATTTCCTGGCCCCCTTCCCGGTGGAGGTACTTGGCCAGCCGAAGCTGGCTTCCTTGCTCAAACGCCTGGGCGTCTTCACTTTGGGGAATTTCGCCAATCTTCCCGTCGCAGATGTCCGGGCCCGTTTCGGGGCTGCCGGAATCACTGCGCACGCCCTGGCAAGCGGCAAGGATCCCCGCAAGGTGGTCCCCCGGACTCCCCCGCAGAAACTGGATCAACGGGCGGACTTCGAACCGGGCCTGGACCGGGTTGACCAACTCGCCTTCCAGCTCCGCGCCACGGCAGACGCCTTCGTGGCCGGGGTGCAGACAGAAGGCCTGGTCTGCACGGAGCTGAGGATCCTCATCACTGACGAAGCAGGGAGCCGCTCCGAGCGGACGTGGGGCCACCCCCGCCACTTCACAGCCAGCGACGTCGTGGACAGGGTGCGTTGGCAGCTTCAGTCGCAGCCCCCTGCCCAGGCCAGCGATAAAACAGCCGACGGCGGAACGCACGACGGCGGCATGGCCCGCGGCGGGCTGTCGTCACCGGTCGCGCGGGTCGAGTTCGTCCCCGTCCGGGTGGACTCCATCGCCCATCATGGGCGGGCGCTCTTCGGAGACGGAGCCGAGGAACAGATTCATCATGGACTCAGCCGGATCCAAAGCATGCTGGGACATGAAGCCGTCGTAGTGCCCGCGATTTCCGGAGGCCGGCTGCTGGCCGAACGGCGCCGCCTGGTTCCTTGGGGAGACGCCTTGCCCGCGGGAGCGGCCGCCCTGGCCACCAGACCGTGGCCCGGCAGGATTCCAGACCCGCAGCCCGCCACAGTGTTCGCTTCCCTCATCCCGGTCCTGCTTCTTGATGCGAACAAGGAAAAAGTCCGCACAGACCATCGAGGCGGATTGCTTGCCCCGCCCATGTGGTTCTGTCCCGGAGGAGACCCTGCACGACGCCGGCTCGTAGCTCAGTGGGCCGGCCCCTGGCCGCTGCGGCAGAGATGGTGGGACGCCGACCACCGCCTCGAAGCGGACCGGTTCCAGCTTGTGGACGGAAACGGAGAGGCCTGGCTCCTTCTCCTGGACGAGCAGAACTGGTGGGCAGAGGCCCGCTACGACTGAACACCAGACACTGAAACCTTAGGCAGGAAGGCAAAGATGGCTTGGAACAACCCGTCGATCCCGTGGTCGGAGTTCGAACGCACGCTCTCAGACCGGCGCGTGCCGGAGATCGGCAAGGCCAAAGGAGACGGCGGCGACAGCCCCGCCTGGTCGAGGAAACGCGGGCCTTACCGTCCGGTCCCCCTCGATCCCGCAAGGGTTGTGTCCAAGGCGGGTTCCGGCGTCGTGCCCTATGCCGAACTGCACGCGCATTCCCACTACAGCTTCCTGGACGGCGCCTCGTCACCCGAGAAACTGGTTGAGGAGGCAGTCCGGCTTGGCCTCCATGCCCTCGCACTGACCGACCACGACGGCTTCTACGGGATCGTGCGAATGGCGGAGGCCGCCGAAGCCTACGAGCTGAAAACCGTGTTCGGCGCTGAGCTGTCGCTCGGGCTCAGCAAACCCCAACAAGGCGAAGCCGACCCCGAAGGCGACCATTTGCTCGTCCTCGCACGCCAGGAAGAGGGCTACCACCGCTTGGCAGGGGCGATGACCGCCGCGCATCTGGCCGCGGATGCCGGGAAAGGCCACCCCATCTATGACCTCGATGCGCTGGCGCATTCCCTGAAGGACCACTGCGTGGTGCTCACCGGATGCCGCAAAGGCTCAGTCCGGAGGGCCCTTATGCGCGACGGCGAGCAAGCAGCCGCCTTTGAGGTGGACGCGTTGATCGAGAGATTCGGGCGGGAAAACGTGGTGGTGGAGCTCTTTGATCACGGGAATCCCCTCGACAGCAGCCACAACGACGCCCTCGTCCGGATTGCCGAGCGCGCAGGCCTGCCTTTCATCGCCAGCAACGCCGTGCACTATGCGTCCCCGGAGGGATTTCCGCTGGCAACTGCCATGGCGGCTGTCCGGGCACGCCGCAGCCTGGAGGAGCTGGACGGTTGGCTGCCCGCAAGCAGCGGCGCCCATGTGCGGAGCGGTTCCGAGATGGCAGCACGGTTCGCCCGCTATCCCGGCGCGGTCGAACGGACCGTCGAAATCGCTGACGAGCTTGCGTTCCAGTTAAGGGCAGCCCGCCCGAAGCTCCCCAAGCTTGATGTCCCTGCCGGGCACAGCCTCATCACCTGGCTGCGGCAACTTGTCGAAGAAGGCATCAGGGACAAATACCCGGACGCCGACGAACGGGTCCGTAGCCGGATCGAACAGGAACTCGCTGTGATCGAGGCGAAGAACTTCCCCGGCTATTTCCTGATTGTGCACGACATCGTGCAGTTTGCGCGTTCCCGCGGCATCCTCTGCCAGGGCCGGGGTTCCGCGGCCAACTCGGCCGTCTGCTACGCGCTGGGGATCACCGCCGTCGACAGTATCTTCTACAACCTTCCGTTTGAGCGTTTCCTCTCCAGCCTCCGCGAGGAAGAACCGGATATCGACGTCGATTTCGACTCGGACCGGCGGGAAGAAGTCATCCAGTACGTCTACCGCAAATACGGACGATTCAACGCGGCCCAAGTAGCGAATGTCATCAGTTACAGGCCGAAGAACGCCGTCAGGGACATCGCCAAGGCGCTCGGCTACAGCCAAGGCCAGCAGGACGCGTGGTCCAAGCGGCTCGACCACTGGGGGGATCTCAGCGAAGGCAAAACGAACAACATCCCGGCTCCGGTCCTGGACCTTGCTGACCAGATACTGGGCTTCCCCCGGCACCTGGGCATCCACTCGGGCGGCATGGTCCTCACCGAACGGCCTGTCGGCGAGGTGGTACCCATCGAGCGTGCCCGGATGGAAAACCGGACAGTTCTGCAATGGGACAAGGACGATTGCGAATGGATGGGCCTGGTGAAGTTCGACCTCCTCGGCTTGGGCATGCTCGCCGCCCTGCAGTACTCCTTTGATTTGATCGACAAGCATTTCGGGGAGCGTTGGACCATCGAAACCATCCCGCGGGAAGAACCGGCCGTCTACGACATGCTCTGCCGGGCCGACTCGATCGGGGTCTTCCAAGTGGAATCACGGGCCCAGATCAGCACGCTGCCGCGGCTGAAACCGAGGAAATTCTACGATCTGGTGGTCGAAATCGCGCTGATCCGCCCGGGTCCCGTCCAAGGAGGCGCCGTTCACCCGTACATCCGGCGCCGCGCAGGCACCGAAAAAGTCACGTATCTCCATCCATTGCTGGAGCCAGTGCTCAAGCGGACCTTGGGTGTGCCCTTGTTCCAGGAGCAACTGATGCAGATGGCAGTTGCCGTGGGCGGCTGCACTGCCGAGGACGCGGACCTGCTCCGCCGCGCGATGGGCTCCAAACGGGGCCGGGAGAAGATCGAGTCGCTCGAGGCCAAGCTCTATGCGGGAATGGCGGCCAACGGGATCAGCAAGGACGACGCCGACGCCATCTACGGCAAGATCCAGGCCTTTGCGAACTTCGGCTTCGCGGAATCGCACTCCTTGAGCTTCGCTGTGTTGGTCTACGCAAGCTCGTGGCTGAAGCTCCATTATCCCGGCGCATTCCTCGCGTCCCTGCTCCGGGCGCAACCCATGGGCTTCTACTCTCCGCAAACCCTCGTCGCGGATGCCCGCAGGCACGGGGTCCAGGTGTTGCGCCCGGATGTACTGCATTCCCTGGCCGAGGCGACCCTCGAAGTGCTCGACGAGGCTGGAAGGACTGAAACGGGACAGGTGGGCGGCATGGATTCCTGCCTGGAGTTCCATCAGCCGGAGATCGGCCTCTTCCAGCAGGATCGACCACGCGAAGACCACCTGCACCGGCGGGATGGCTCACGCGCTGTGCGGTTGGGGCTCGACGGCGTCACGTCCATCGGCGCCGAGGTGGCGAAGCGGATCGTCACCGAGCGCGAGGAACATGGCGCCTACCGGAACATGGCCGATCTGTCCCGCCGCGCAAGCCTCAGCGCGGACCAGCTGGAGGCACTCGCATCCGCCGGCGCACTCGATTCGCTGGGGATGAACCGCCGCGAAGCACTGTGGCAGGCCGGCGATGCCGCGCTCGAGCGGGAAGGACAGTTGCCAGGGACCCATGTCGCCGTCCAGCCGCCGCTGCTGCCTGAGCTTTCCCCCCTGGAAAATGTTGCCTACGACATGTGGGCCACAGGCATCAGTACCGATGACCACCCGATGCGCCATGCGCGCGGTAACCTGGATTCCAGGGGGGTGCTGCGGGTGGACCGGCTCTCCCAGGTCGAGTCCGGCACCCGTGTTGAAGTGGCCGGCGTCGTGACCCACCGCCAACGCCCCCAGACCGCGCAAGGGATCACCTTCGTCAATCTGGAGGACGAGAGCGGCATCCTCAACGTCATCTGCAGCGTTGGCCTCTGGAAGAGGCATCGCCGCGTCGCCCGCGAGTCATCCGCGTTGATCGTCCGCGGGTTCCTCGAACGATCGCCGGAAGGAGTCACCAACCTCGTGGCGGACAAGCTGGAATCCCTGGTCCTGGCAACGAAGTCCAACTCCCGGGATTTCAGGTAGCCAGGAACCAGTCCCGGGCCGGGTTGCTCACTGCCGGGGCATCCCGGAACTGATCGGGCTGCGCCACCCAGCCCACGCCGTTCGCGATGACCCTCTGGATCTGCGGCTGGTGGTAAACGGGGTACTCCTGGTCACCGGGGCTGAAGTAGAAGATCCGCCCCTTGCCGCGGGAGAACGTCACGCCGGAGCGGAACACCTCCCCGCCTTCGAACGAGCTGATGAAGATCAGGTCGTCCGGCTCCGGGATGTCGAAGAGTTCGCCGTACATCTCCTGTTCGGGGATCAGGATGGGGCTCTCGACGCCGGCCGCAATCGGATGCGATGGCTTGACCGTCCACACCAGTTCGCGTTCGCCGTCGTTTCGCCATTTGAGCGAACACGTGGTGCCCAGCAACCGGGTGAAGATCTTCGCAAAATGCCCTGAGTGCAGCACCACGAGTCCCATCCCGCCGAGGACGTGACGCTGGACCCGTTCCACGACCTCGTCGCTCACGTCGTGGTGCGCGATGTGCCCCCACCAGAGCAGGACGTCGGTGGCCGCAAGAGTTTCCTCATCCAAGCCGTGTTCGGGATCGGCGAGGGTCGCCGTCGTGATGTCGGCATCCGGGTAGAAGCCCCGCAAGCCGGCCGCGATGGCACCATGGATGCCGTCCGGGTACATGTCCGCCATGGTGTCCGGTTGGTTGCGGGCCTCGTGGACGGCTTCGTTCCAGACGACGATCTTCAGCTTCTTGTCGGTCATCAGAGCACCACTTCGCGTTGTTCGACGGCGGACTTGTAACAGGCATCAAGGATGAGGGCCCGGCTCAGGGCAAGCGAGCCGTCGTGCAGTCCCCAGACCGTCTCCCCACCGCGGACAGCGGCGATGAAGTCGTCGACGACGGCCTGGTGGGCAAGGCCTGGGATCGCTTCGGGCTCGTAATCGGCGTTTTCGCCGTCCTTCTCCGTGAAGATTCTCAGGCTGCCGACCGGCTGAAGCGGGGCCCCGACGGCGCGCAGTTCGGCACCGCCGTCGGTCCCGTAGACCGTGAAGTCAAGCAGGTCGTCCACCTCGCGGTAGCTGGCCCAACCCGCCTCGAGGATCAAGGTGCCGCCGCCTGCGAGCCGGATGAAGGCAGTGGCGAAGTCCTCCACGTCGAACTTGTGGCTCGCGGGACCTGCTGTGTAGCGGGCACTGCCGCCACGGCCCAGCGGCCCCAGTTCCGAGTGCGTCTGCGCCGAAACGGACAGGACCTTGGGTTCGCCCAATAAGTAGAGCGAGTAGTCCAGCACGTGGACTCCAATGTCAGCCAGCGGACCGCCGCCGGCCAGCTCCGGATTGGTGAACCAGCTGCCCAGGGTAGGAATGCCGGCGCGGCGCAGCCAGGAACCCTTGGCGTAGTACGGACGTCCGAGTCCGCCGTCGTCGATGATGCTCTTGAGTTTTTGGATGTCGCCGCGGCGGCGGTGGTTGAACGCAACATCCAGGACGCGGCCGGCCTTCCGGGCCGCCTCGACCATGGCGCGTCCTTCTTCACCGTTGCGTGCCAGTGGTTTTTCGCTCAGCACGTGCAGTCCGCGCTCCAGGGCGGCTATGGAAATCGGAGCGTGCAGGAAGGTCGGAACGGCGACACTGATGGCATCCAGACCTTCCAGCCCGATCATGTCTTCCCAGCGCGCGAAAGCATGCGGAATGTCGTATTCCTGCTTCATCTGGGCGAGGAGATCCTCTTCCATCCCGGCGACAGCGACGATCTCCACACCGTCGATGGCGCTGTAGGCCTTAAGGTGCTGTTGACCGGCCCATCCGATGCCCACAACGCCCACCCTGAGGCGTGCTGCCGTTGCTTCCTGCTGAATGCCCACGGAATTCCTGTCTTTTCACTGATCTCGGGTTGGAGTCAATAAATACGCTTTCATGGGCCCCAGAGGGCGTCAATCGCTTAAGCGCTTCGACTTTTTCGCCGTTTCCGGATCCGGGCACGCCACGAACGGCCACGGAGCGGCATGCCCCTAGACTGGGGGCCGGAAAAGGAGTCGCCATGGCCAGGAAACCAACAATCTACGACGTCGCCGAGCGCGCCGCCGTCTCGATTGCGACGGTATCGCTCTCCTTTACCCAGCCGCACCGGGTGCGCGAATCCACCAGGAAACTGGTGATGGACGCCGCACGCGAACTCGGATACCTGCCCAGTGCCAGCGCCAGGGGGCTGGCCCGGGGGAAGACAGGAGCAATCGGCCTTTTCTCCTACGACTACTTCAACCGTGCAGGCGCCGGAGCGGCCCGCGTCCACGGCGAGGCGGACGCGCTCCTGCCCCGGGATCTGTTCTCCGACGACGCCAATGACGAGTTTCGCCTCTTCCCGCTGTATCACGACGAGGTGCAGCGCGGCGTTGAAATGGAATGCCGCAGGCGTGGCTTCGTGCTCATGGTGGGCGAGGGTGGTGGCGGCAGATCCGAAGCGGACATCAACGACATTGCCGGCCGCGTGGACGGGCTGGCGGTGTTCCCCAACACGTTTCCGGTCGAGGTCCTGCGGCGGATCGCCGAACGGATTCCCGTAGTGGAGCTGGCCGAACCGCCGGAAGAGACAGGGCTGAACAGGGTCTCCGTGGAGAATACCGAAGGCATGCGGGTCCTCACGAACCATTTGATCCACCACCACGGACACCGGGCCATCACTTTTGCCGGCCCGTCCGGCTCGCCGGACCGTGAGCAGCGCTTCGCCGGGTACGTCCAAGCCATGGCAGGGGCGGGGTTGGACACCCAAACGCTGCCCGCGCCGGGGCGGGACGCGCGCGGTACGTTGAGCTCCGGGGTCAATCTCGCCGAAGACGCGGACGCGACCATCCAGCGTTTGCTCTCAGGGGCCGCACTTCCTGACGCGCTCGTCTGTTCCGTCGATGCCGAGGCGCTCCTGTTTCTGGATGCCCTGGAACGGGCCGGAGTGGACGTGCCGGGACGGATTGCCGTGACGGGTTTCGATGGCTTGGCGGCCGGCCGCGTCAACCGCCCCACGCTCACCACCGTCAGGCAGCCCATGATCGCCCTTGGACGCGCCGCTGCCAGCATCCTCATCCACCAGATCGCCAATCCCGGATCCGCGCCCGTGGCCCAAGAGCTGCCCGTGGAGCTTGTGGTGCGGGAAAGCTGCGGTTGCTGCTGACTCCCGCTGGGCGGGCACCGCTTTAACGAAACGCGCCCCCGCTGCCCGACCGGCAGCGGGGGCGCGCACTTTCAGGCGTTCGCGATGAGCCCCAATTCGGCCTTCGAGGCCAGGGAGGGGTGCTTCGGGAAGACCCGGACGGTGTAGCCGAAGGATCCGGAGCGGTTGATGAGGATGGACCCGGTGAACAGGTGGCGACCGTTGCCGAGGTCCTCCGTTTCGGTCAGCTCGACCAGGGCAACTTCCTCCAGCTCGTCTCCGTCCTGGGCCCGCCCATACGCCACTTCAACCGACACGTCCTCGGGCGTGAGTTCTTGGAGGGCGATGTAGGCGTTGACCTGGAGGGTGTCCCCGATCTGGGGTTCTTCGGAGACGCCCACGGAGTCGACGTGTTCCACGATGAGCTGCGGCCAGGCGTCGCGGACCTTGCTGGTCCAGGCCGCGAGTTCCTTTGCTTCCTTGAACGACGCCGTTCCCGCTTGCCTGCCGGCGACA
>NZ_JAHHZS010000004.1 GCF_022606295.1 Arthrobacter bambusae | reverse complement strand
AGACACGCTCCCCCGGCACAACTCCCGAAACCAGGAACCGCACCGGACAAAACACCATCCGCGACCCCCGGAAACCACACCCGAACGCAACAAAGCGAACCAGTAAAATGGTTTCCAATTGGAAGGGGGTCCGTCGCAATTTTTCCGCATCAGCGGCGGCGACTCGATCTACTCTACACACCCCCAAGACCCGAGGCAAATCACCCCTGCATCGTCATCCCACATTTCAAAACCCGCTACAACACGCGGAATTCGGCCCCAAACACCACCCGAAGGAACGCCGTCCCGGGCGTAATCCGCAAACATGCCGTGCATCACAATCAACCCGCCGCACAAGCAGGCAAGCAGGCAAGCAAGCGAGCAAGCGGCCTAGTGCCCGGTGGCTCCCTCGGTCTTGCGCATCATGGTGGACAGCAGGACGGCAACCACCGCAATCAAGGTGGCGGTCAGGAACGCTGCCTGCATCCCGGCAACAAAGCCGGACGCAGCCGAGACCACGGCGAAGATCGAAACCAGGAGTGCGGTCCCTGCGGCTCCCGCCACCTGCTGCAGGGTGCTCATGATTGCCGAGCCGTGCGAATAGAGGTGGGGCGGGAGCGGGTTGAGGCCAGTAGTGAACGCCGGGGTGAACAGCAAAGCCAAGCCCAGGCTAAGTACTGCGTAAAGGACCACGACCCACCACAGGGGGCTGCTCGCGGTGAGCATCGAGAACTGCCACAGCGTGAGTACCAAGAGGATGGATCCTGTCACAGTCAGTGGGAGCGGTCCGATCTTGTCGAACAACCTACCGACCACCGGACCGAGCAGGCCCATCGCCAAGCCGCCCGGAAGAAGCGCCAGGCCGGTCTCCATCGGCTGCAGGTGGAGGACGTTCTGCAGGTAGAGCGGCAGCAGGATCACTCCGCCGAACAGGGCCATCATGGCAACCACCATGAGCAGCACCGAGACCGTGAACATGCGGAAGTTGAATGCCCTGAGGTCCAGGAGGGGCGCGTCGGACTTCTGCAACTTGAGCTGGCGGAAGACGAATGCCACCATGCACAGCACTCCGGTCACGAGCGCAGCGATCGGCAAGGCAGTCGCCCCGGCGTGGCCGCCGATCTGGCTCAGTCCATAGACCAATCCGCCGAAAGCAGGAACGGTCAGGACCACCGAGGCGAAGTCAAGCCTCACATTGCCACGCTCGCCCACGTTCGTCAGGAACTTGGCACCGATGCCCATGGCCAACAGGGCCACCGGCAGTACGAAAACGAACATGAACCGCCAGGAGAAATGGTCAAGGATGATCCCGGAAACCGTGGGGCCCAAGGCGGGCGCAACCGAAATCGCAATGGTCACGTTGCCCATCACCGCGCCGCGGCGGGACAAGGGCACCAAGGTCAAGATGGTTGTCATGAGGAGCGGGAGCATGATTGCCGTGCCGCCGGCTTGGACGATGCGTGCCAACAAGAGCACCCCAAACCCAGGGGCTAGAGCCGCGAGCAGGGTGCCGCTGCTGAACAGTCCGATGGCCAAGAGGAACGCAGCCCGAGTGGTGAGCCTCTGGAGGATGAAGCCGGTGGTGGGTATGACCACGGCCATGGTCAGCATGAATCCGGTGGAGAGCCACTGGACCGTGGGCGCGTCGACGTTGAGGTCCGTCATGAGCCGCTGCAGGGCGACGTTCATGATGGTCTCGTTGAGGATCACCACGAAGGTAGCCACAAGGAGCGTGACAATGACGGTGACAGACTCGCGCGACATCCTGTCCCTGGCGTGCTGCGTCCCCGTTTCCGGTGCGGGGCTGCCGGACGCGTCTGATGTGACGTCGGTAGACATGAGGATTCCTCGGCTGTGGGTGCGGTGGTGTCCGGCGCTCGGCACCGGTGAAGATTGCAACAGTCTAAGCCTCAACAGCATTCCCGTCAGCAGCTTAATCCAAACGTTTGCGCAGAGACATCCGGATGTTAAGTGTCAGGAACTCAGCGGCACGTTGTCGATCAACCGTACGGGCCCGACCTGCGCCGCAATGATCGCAAGCCCTTCACCCCGGAACGGAGTTTCCTTGCAGTTTTCCGCGAGCGGTTCCAGCGTGCGGGGATCGACGACGTCGAAATAGTCCAGCTTCACGAGGGGCTGCGATTCGACGAGCGCGACGGCGGTGTCCAGCTCGAGCGGCTCGTTCGCCAGGGCGTGGGACTCGAGAAGGCGGAGGGCACGGGACAGCGCCAAGGCCGCTTCCCGCTCTTCTTCGGAAAGGAAGCGGTTCCGGCTGGAAAGCGCCAGCCCTTCGGCATTGCGCACGGTAGACACGGCCACGATGTCCACCGGGAAGCTGAGATCTGCCACCATCCGCTTCACCAGGGCCAACTGCTGGGCATCCTTCTGGCCGAAGTACGCGCGGTACGCGGCAGCACCGCCGTCGGCGGCTGGACCGCCAGGCAGACCGTAGTGCAGCAGTTTGGCGACCACTGTGAGGGCGCCGTCGAAGTGGCCGGGGCGCGAGGCTCCCTCCCATTTCTCGCCCAGGGGTCCCGAGGTCACCCGGACCAGCGGCTCCCCGCCGGGGTAGACCTCATCCACGGAAGGGGCGAAGACGAGGTCCACGCCCTCGGCGTCAAGGAGCGCCATATCGGCATCAAGCGTGCGCGGGTAGCGTTCAAGGTCCGCGGCCTCGCCGAATTGCAGGGGGTTGACGAAGATGGAGGCCACCACCACGTCGTTCTGCTCGACGGCGGTGCGGGCCAGTGCTGCGTGACCTGTGTGCAGCGCACCCATCGTGGGGACGAGGCCTTGCGAGCTGCCGCGCTTTTCAGCGAGCAACCGCGCACTTTCGGCCCGCAGTTCCGCTGCGGTGGTGACGAGTTTGATAGCCATGGTCAGTTTCCTTCCTGCGTCCCGGCAGCGTCGTTGCCTGGACGGTCTTCACCGTTGTCCGGCGCACCTGGGCCGTCCAAGGCGTTGTTGATGTCGCCAAGCTGACCCTCTTTGAGCAGTCCGCGATTGGCAGCCCGGCGGGCAGTGGCCCGCGCCATGGCCCGGTAAGCAGCGAGCAGGTCGCCGCCCGCACCGCCGTCGTACTCCTTGAGGGCCTCCGCATGGGCGGCGACAGTCCCCACATCCCCGCGGGCCACGGGCCCGGTCAACGCGGATTCGCCTGAGGCCAGCGCGTTCTCCAAGGTGGCGCGGAGCAGCGGGCCGAGCATGCGTTCCGGCGCGTCGACGCCGATGTCCCGAAGCAGCTGGGATGACTGGGCCACGAGGGTGACCAGGTGGTTCGAGCTGTGCGCGAGGGCTGCGTGGTAGAGCGTGCGGTCAGCCTCGACGATGGCCACTGGTTCGGCGCCCATCTCCACCACGAGGGCTTGGGCGATGGGCAACATCGCGGCGTCGGCGGTGACCCCGAAGGTGCAGTCCATGAGCCGGGTGAGGTCCAGGCTCATGCCCGTGAACGTCATGGCCGGGTGGAGGGCGAGCGGAATGGCACCTGCAGCGCGGACCGGCTTCAGTATTCCGACGCCGAAGCGGCCGGAAGTGTGCGCCACGAGTTGTCCGGGCTGCCATGCTCCAAGCTTGGCCAGTCCGGCCACGAGTTCACCGAGGGCGTCGTCCGGGACGGCCAGGAGCACCAACTCGGACCGCTCCACGATTTCCTGGATTTCAAGGATCGGGACCCCCGGCAGCAGGGTCTCCGCCCGCTCCCGGCTCGCCTCCGACACGGCGGAAACCCCGACGACGGCGTGCTCGGCCCCGCGCAGGGCCGCACCCAAGACGGCACCCACCTTGCCGGCGCCGATGATTCCTACGCCGAGTCGTCCTGGCCTAGCCATGGTCTGGTTCCTCCTGGGTCGATGCATGCTGGATGGCATGCGTGCTTGGCGGGGCCGGCAGCGCCGTGGGCGCCAGTTGCGCCAGCCATTGTTCGCTGCTCTGCAGTCTGCGGGCTTTCCGGGCCCGGGCGGCCTGCTGGTCGAATACGCCGACCGCCTCCTCTGTGGCTGCCTGGATGAGCCGGGGCGCCACAGGCCCTGGAGTCGTATGCAGCACAAGGTCGGCCACGCCGAAGAGCCGGGCCAGGGGACCTTGGTGGAGGGCGATGGACTGGGTTCGTTGATGCGGGACCACCACCAGCCTCCGCCACAAGCGGCCGGAGCGCAGCAACAGGGCGGTCTCCGTTGACAGGAAGCCGTTGCGTCGCCAGCCCAACGGGGAAAGAATCCAGGCACGCCTGGGTGTGGTGACAAATCCCGCGTCGGAGTCCAGGCCGGTCAGCCCTGCCGTGAAGACGCGCTCGGGGTCTGCGGTACCGGGATCGGGCAGGACGAGCGAGAGCATCATCATCACCTCGGGCTTCCGCCCGACTGGAAGCAACATGGTGCGGTGCTCCCCTTCGCTACGGCGATGTTCGCCGTAGCCGGCAACGTTCACGTGGATCCGGTACCAGCCGAGAATGCGCCACAACGGCGGCTGCGTGACCTTGAGGGCCTGGATGCGGCCGGGAGGCACGGTCTGGGCCCGGGTGTCCAGGAGTCCGTATCGCAGGCGGATGCCGTCCGGGGATATTGCCGCGGTGAAGTTGTAGCCCGTGTTGAACGAACGCCAGTAGGCGGTACCCAAGCCGAGGATTGCTGGAATCAAGTAGAGGATGAAGGCCCGGGACTCGGTCAATACTGACAGCAGCACCGACGCGATGGCGCTGAGCACAATGAAGAAGCTCTGCTCGCTCAGGATCAGCGAGCCGACAAGCCTTCCAGGCGGAAGGTAGAGCACCACCTGTTCGGGTGCCTCGGGCACCTCGACTGTTTCGCTCCCGTCAGCAATGCCGGCAGCCCGGCCCAGGATAGTGGCGCGGAGCTGTTTGGCCTGCGCGAGCCTGAGGTAGGAAAGCCGCACGGCCGAATGGCCCGCGTCGGCCACCTCGAACTTCAGCTCCGCGAGCCCGAAAATGCGGGCGAGCAGCGGCTGCACGATGTCGATGGCCTGAACGCGGTCAAGCCGTGCCTGGCGCTGCTGCTTGAAAAGGAAACCGGTATTGACCCGGACGTAACCCTCGGCGAGCTGATAACGGGTGAAATACCAGCTGAGAAGGAACGAGCCCAAAGCCAGCAACAGCACGACGCCGCCCCCGGCCAGGAGCCAGAGCGTGCGTTCATTGAAGTTGTCCCCAATGGTCCCGCGGCCTTGGAGGGCTCGCTCGAAGGTATCGCGGCCGAAAAAATAGACGATCGCCGCCAGCGCCACCCATCCGCGCACGAAAGGCGACGCCGGGTGCACGCGGTGCCAATCGCCGTCGACGACGGTCTGTTCCTGGGTCACAGCCCGGCCAGCCTCGCTTCGCCTCGGGCCGAGAGCTGCTCGCGCAGCCGTGCGCCTTCAGCAGCGGGAAGTCCGGGCAAGTGGGCGTTGGTTCCAGTGGAAGCGGTGTGGAGTTTGAGGGTGCACAGTCCCAAGAGCCGCTCGACTGGCCCAACCGCGACATCGACGTACTGCATCCGGCCGTAGGGAACCACCATGGTCCGCTGGAAGAAGATACCGCGGCGGATCAGGAGGTCGTCGTCGCGTTCCGCATAGCCGATGGCCTTCACTTGCCTCGGGATCAACACGAGCCGCCACAGGGCGAGCAACAAAAGGGCCGCTGGAACGGCGACGGCGAGCCACAGCGGCGGCCACCTCCACCACCCCAGTTCCACGAAAAGCAAGGGCAGGCTGAACAGGCCGACCATGACCAGGTTGCCGATGGCCCACTCGACGAGCCGCACCGTCACGTATTTCGGCGAAACGCGCAACCACTGGATCCCGGGAGGATCAATCGCCACGGTACGCATATTCGCCTTCGCCCTTGGCCTCGCGATGCCGTGAATCCCTGATGCCGGGCCCGCCTTCCAGGTCCTCGGGCGGGATCCGGCAGAACCGCTCCACGACGAGCCCCACTATGGTCATGATGAGCCCTCCGCCGCCCATGATTAGCGCGAGCCAGAAGATACCCTGGTCGCTGCGGAGGCTCCAGAGCCGGAGCTGCTCAATCACAATTCCCACGTGCCAGCCGAGCAGCACGGTGCCCGCATAGGCGCAGGCCTGGGCCAGGATCAGGGTTCGCGCGGCCAGGATGGGGTTGAGCATGGTCTTCTTCTTGCCGTTGCGCCAGCGCAGGACACGGATGCCCATGATCAACGTCAGCACGGCAATGACACCCATGGTCACCAACGCGGAAGGAGGAAGCACCGGCGTCGCCATGCTGTAGCGCGTGGTGAGCACGGTAGCCAGCCAGCCAATTGCGGCGAGAACGACGGCGATGATCGCCAACAAGAGCGGACGCATGGCCTTCATGGACTATTCCACCGCTCCTGCGGCAGCGACGCTGCCGGATCCGTCGAAACCGTCGAACGGCCGGAGACCTGGAAAGTCCTCGGCTTTGGCGGCCAGATCGGCGACGCTCTCACCGTTGAGCCGCGCTGCGGGGTCCAGGAGCGCCCACGGATAGAGCACGAAGGCGCGCACGGCGGCCCGAGGATGCGGCAGGGTCAAGGTTTCGTCGTCGCTGGTGAGTTCGCCGTAGACGATGATGTCCACATCCAAAGTGCGGGGGCCCCAGCGGACCTCGCGGACCCGATGGTGGATTTGCTCGACGTCGTGGCAGTGCTGGAGGAGGTCCAGCGGCGCAAGGGTCGTCTCAATGGCAATCACCATGTTGAGGAAATCCGGTTGCCCCACCGGTCCGCCCACGGCTTTGGTCTGCACCACGGGAGAGACCCCGAGCAGGCGGATTTCCGGGCGGTCAACGAGGTCGGCAACGGCGGTGGACAGGGTGTCGTTCCGCTCGCCCAGGTTGCTGCCGAGGGCCAGGATGGCTTTGGTGAATCGGGAGGTCATGCACGCTCCCTGTGGACACTGACCGTGACGTCACCGAAGGGAACTTCGATGGGTGCCTTGGGTTTGTGGACTGTGACATCGATGGCGGCGACGTTGAAGCCCGCCAGGATCCCCTCGGCGATCCGCACCGCGAGGGCCTCGATCAGGTTGAGTGGCTCGCCCGAAATGACGGACGTTATGTACTCGGCGACTTCGCCGTAGTGCGCCGTGAACTGCAGGTCATCTGTTTCCGCGGCCTTGCCGAAATCGGTGTACAGCACCGCGTCGACGACGAACGGCTGGCCGTCACGGCGCTCGAAGTCGAAGACGCCGTGATGCCCGACGGCGGTCACGCCGGTCAGTGTGATCTTGTCCAAACCGGTCCCTCCCCCTCTGTTCACCAAGTTTAGTGTCTGATGCGCGCGGCGACCTTGACGGCGTCAAGGCTTGGTCCGACGTCGTGGACGCGCACGGCCCAAGCACCGTTCGCGGCACTGATTGCGGTGATGGCAGCGGTGGCATGGTCCCGTTCCTCCGGCGCCGCCGCCTTGCCGGCCACGGTCAGGAGCGTCCCGAGGAAGCGTTTGCGTGAAGCTCCGATCAGGACCTTGTGGCCGAGTTCGTCCAGCTTGCCGATGTACTTGAGGAGTTGCCAGTTCTGGTCCTCGTCCTTGGAGAAGCCCAGGCCGGGATCCACAATGATTTGTTCCGCCGTGACGCCAGCCGCATAGAGCTTGTCGCGGACGCCCTTGAGCTCCTCGATGACTTCCTCCACGACATTTCCGTAGTCGGCAAGGCTGTTCATGGTTTCGGCGTCGCCTCGGCGATGCGTCAAGACATAGGGCACCTTGGTACGTGCGACGAGTTCGGCCATCTCCGGTTCGAGGCTCAACCCGGAGACGTCGTTGATGATCGCGGCGCCGGCCTCCACCGCCGCGGCGGCCGTCGACGCGTGCGTCGTGTCGATGCTGACGAGCGCCCCGGCCTTCACGAGTGCCTGGATCACCGGCAAGACCCGCCGTTGTTCTTCTTCCGGGGAGACGGGCTCTGCGCCCGGGCGGGTCGATTCCCCGCCGACGTCGATGATGTCCGCTCCGGAGTACAACATGCGCAATGCGTGGGCGATGGCGGTGTCCGCCGTGGGGTGCTTGCCGCCGTCGCTGAATGAATCCGGCGTGACGTTCAGAATTCCCATGACAAGCGTGCGGTCGGCCGGCAGGTCCGCGAAGCGGGCCGCTGGACGGGGTTTGCGGAGAATGGGCAGGGGGCTGGTAGCCGGGCCCGTTCCTGGTGCTGCTGCGAGGGAATCCATGATCTTTGTTACCTTCCGAGTATGAGGCTCATGGCTTCGGCACGGGTGGCCGGGTCATGAAGTTGCCCGCGCACTGCGCTGGTGACGGTCTTGGCGCCGGGCTTGCGAATGCCACGCATGGACATGCACATGTGTTCGCATTCGACGACGACGATCGCGCCCCGGGGCTTGAGGTGGGTCACGAGCGCTTCGACGATCTGGGTGGTCAGGCGTTCCTGCACCTGCGGACGGCGGGCGTAAATGTCGACGAGACGGGCCAGCTTGCTCAGCCCCGTCACTTTGCCGTCGTGGGAAGGGATGTATCCAACGTGCGCGACGCCGTGGAACGGCACCAAATGGTGCTCGCACGTGGAATAGAACGGGATGTCCTTGACCAGCACGAGTTCCTCATGGTCGAGGTCGAACGTGGTGGACAGGACGTCCTCGGGATCCTGGTGCAGGCCAGCGAAGACCTCGGCGTAAGCCTTGGCAACGCGCTTCGGCGTATCCACCAGTCCGCCACGGTCCGGGTCCTCGCCCACGGCGATGAGGATCTCGCGTACGGCCGCCTCTATGCGGGGGCGGTCGACCTTATATGAGTGATGGCCGTGGCCGTGGCCACCTGATTTCCCCCCGGAGGTGCCGCCAAGGTCATCACTGGCGGCACCGCTGAAGTCGTCGTCGTCGATGTGAGTCACAGCAGAAAGCTTAGCCTTGATGCGAAACGTCGGTGCCCGCGTCCGGTCCCTGCCCCGTAAATGACTCCTGGCTGCCGACTCCCTGCGGATGCGGGGACTGAGCGTCCAAAGGCTCTTCGAGACGAGCGGCCTTGGCCTCTTCCTGGGCCTCACGTTCAGCCTTCTCTGCGCGGGATTCCACCGGCGGGATGGTCTGGACCGGGCGGGATTCCTTGGAGAGCCACACCTCGCGGAAGTCGCGCTTGCGGATGTCGCGGAAGATGTAGGCGATCTCCGCCTGGTTCAGCGTTTCGCGCTCAAGCAGTTCGAGGGCCAACTGGTCCAGGACGTCGCGGTTCTCGGTGAGGATGGCGTAGGCCTCATCGTGGGCCTGGTCGATCAGGCGGCGCACTTCCTCGTCGACGATGTACGCGACCGAGTCGGAGTAGTTGCGTTCCTGCGCCATGTCCCGGCCCAGGAAAGGCTCGCCGCCACCTGCGCCAAGCTTCACGGCGCCGATGCGCTCGCTCATGCCGAACTGGGTGACCATCTTGCGGGCCGTTCCGGTGGCCTTCTCGATGTCGTTCGAAGCGCCCGTCGAGGGGTCGTGGAAGACGATTTCCTCTGCAACGCGCCCACCCATGGCATAGGCCATCTGGTCCAGGAGTTCATTGCGCGTGATCGAGTACTTGTCGTCCTCCGGGACAACCATCGTGTAGCCGAGGGCGCGGCCTCGGGGCAGGATGGTGATCTTCGTGACAGGGGCGGAATTGCGGAGGGCTGCCGCCACCAGGGCGTGGCCGCCTTCGTGGTAGGCGGTGATCTTCCGTTCCATTTCCTTCATGACGCGGCTACGCTTCTGCGGGCCCGCCATGACACGGTCGATTGCTTCGTCCAGGGCGCGGTCGTCAATCAGGTTGGCATTGGACCTGGCGGTCAGGAGGGCGGCCTCGTTCAGCACGTTGGCAAGGTCCGCACCCGTGTAGCCCGGGGTCTTCTTCGCGACGCCCTTGAGGTCGACGCCGTGGGCCATCGGCTTGCCCTTGGCATGGACGTTCAGGATCTGCTCGCGACCAATCAAGTCCGGTGCTTCGACGGTGATCTGGCGGTCGAAACGGCCTGGGCGCAGCAGGGCAGGGTCCAGGACGTCCGGACGGTTGGTTGCCGCGATCAGGATTACGTTGGTCTTGACGTCGAAGCCGTCCATTTCGACCAGAAGCTGGTTAAGGGTCTGTTCGCGCTCGTCGTTGCCGCCGCCGATGCCAGCGCCGCGGTGACGTCCAACGGCGTCGATCTCGTCAACGAAAATGATGGCGGGCGCATTGGCTTTGGCTTGCTCGAAGAGGTCGCGGACACGGGAAGCACCAACGCCGACGAACATTTCAACGAAGTCCGAGCCCGAGATGGAGAAGAACGGGACGCCGGCCTCGCCTGCGACGGCGCGGGCCAGGAGGGTCTTGCCGGTGCCCGGAGGGCCGTAGAGCAGCACGCCCTTCGGGATCTTGGCGCCAACGGCCTGGAACTTTGCCGGTTCTGCGAGGAATTCCTTGATCTCCTGAAGTTCCTCGACGGCTTCGTCCGCACCGGCCACATCCGCGAAGGTGACTTGCGGCATGTCCTTGTTGACCAGCTTGGCCTTCGACTTGCCGAACTGCATCACCTTGGAGCCGCCGCCTTGCATGCGCGAGAGCAGGAACCAGAAAAGCACACCCAGCAGGAGCACGGGGACGAGGAGCGAGAACAGTCCGGAGAACCAGTTGTTTTCGACGGGCTGGTCCGTGAAGCCGCCGGATGGCTGGGCATTGGTGACTGCCTTGACGACGTCCCCGGCCCGCGCCGTGACATAGAAGAACTGGACGTTCTTGCCCTTGTCCTGGCCGTCGATGACGAGGTTGTCTTTCAGCGTCAGGTCAACGCGGTTCTCGGCATCGTAGATCTTGGCCTGGTCCACCTTGCCGCTCTGGGCGAGGATCGCGAGGCCCTTATCGGTGTCGATTCGGGTGGATCCGCCGGGGGCAAGGGTTGCAAATGCCACCAGGAGCAAGCCGACTACGACAACAATCCAGATGCCCGGGCCCTTGAAGAAACTCTTAGCTTTCATCTGTTCGGGGGCTCCGCCCCGTCCCTCCTGGTAGTGCTGCACGGCGCAGCTTCTGCGCGCGTGTGGTGCTGCGTCAGTTTCTAGCTTTACACCGTTCGGAGTGATTCACGCACAGTAAGAGGCAAAAGTTCCCTCTAGGCGTACATCAACAAGGAATTCCGGAAGCTCGCGGGAGAAATCCATGGTTCTTTCAGGATCCCCCGGCGCCACTGCACACATAGCGAAGCGGCCTCCCGAACAGGAGGCCGCTTTCGTTCCGCGAACAATACGCGGTGGTTCGCTGCGGGAAGAGTTACTCGTATACGTGCGGTGCGAGGGTTCCCACGAAGTCCAGATTGCGGTACTTCTCGGCGTAATCCAGTCCATAGCCGACGACGAATTCGTTGGGGATGTCATAGCCGACGTACTTGACATCGATCTCCACCTTGGCGGCCGTGGGCTTGCGGAACGCGGTGCAGATTTCCACGGAAGCGGTGCCCCGCGACTCGAGGTTGGTCTTGAGCCAGGAGAGAGTCAGGCCGGAATCGATGATGTCTTCGACAATCAGGACATCCTTGCCCATGAGGTCGGTATCAAGGTCCTTGAGGATGCGCACGACGCCGGAGGACTGGGTCCCGGAGCCGTAGGAGGACACCGCCATCCAATCCATGCTGACGTGGCTGTGCAGCGCACGCGCAAGGTCTGCCATGACCATGACGGCACCCTTGAGCACGCCGACGATCAGCAGCTCACGGCCCTCGTAGTCCTTGTCAATCTGTGCAGCAAGTTCGGCGATCCGTTGCTGGATCTGCTCCTTGGTGTAGAGAACGTGTTTGAGGTCTGCCTGGACGTCGTTTGAATCCACCAATGGCTCCTGTGTTGATGCGTGGGTGCGGCTACTGTTGGGGCGATCTTTGATGCCGGAATACTAGCTTCCCACAGCCGCCGCCTTCGCGGGGAACGGCAGTTCCCCGCGCTGGGGCCTCCCGCCCCAATTCGCTGAGGGATACACGATAGACGCTGACGCTTCCGGGAAGCTGCACGGGTCCCGCCGATCCCTGCCGGCGCAGCAACCCTTCGGCTGCCTGGAGCCGCCCATAGCCGGGCTGTTGGCCCCCGACGTCGGCCGCAGCCTTGGCGATCACCCGGAACCTCAGGGCCGGGGACAACTCCCTCAAGGCGACTTCGGGGAGCCACACGCCGTCGTCGCTCCGGTTAACGAGTCCCGCATAACTCTCTGCGGCAAGCTGCTCCAGGAAGTCAGCGTCCTGCTGGAGGATCGCGGCTGTACGGGCGAGCGACTCGGCAACGCCGGGCCCCAGCTTGTCCTCAAGCAAGGGCATCACCTCCACCCGGGTCCGCGAGCGGGCGAAGGCGGGGTCCGCGTTGCTGGGATCGTGCCAGGCTTCGAGTTCCTCGACCTCGCAGATTTCGAGCGTTTCTGATCGGCGCAGGCCAAGGAAAGGACGAAGGAGCTTGCCGCGCGCCGGACGCATCCCGGCGAGGGAGCGGGTTCCCGAGCCTCGTGCCAGGCCCAGCAGGACCTGTTCGGCTTGGTCGTCCAGAGTGTGCCCGAGCAGGATCGCTCCACAATCGAGTTCGGCGGCCGCCGCTTCAAGGGCCGCGTGCCGGGCATCGCGTGCCGCCGCCTCGGGCCCGAACCCGGCAGCGGCCACCTCCACGGTCCGTAGCTGGACGGGCGAGAGGCCCAGGTCCTCCAGGATCGCCACGGTTCGCGCCGCGACCTCGCCCGAGCCTGCTTGCAGCTGATGGTCGACCACGACGGCGGCAACATGCACGGGGTGGCCCTGCACGCGGCCCCGACGGGCAAAGTAGGCCGCCACCGAAGCAAGTGCCAAGGAGTCCGGGCCGCCGCTGCAAGCGACGAGGATCCGCTCGGGATAGCCTGCGGAGGCCAGCGCGTCCTGCACCATGTTCCGCGCCTTGCCGACCACCGGCGCCAAACGCCCGGGACGTCGTCGTCCGCTGCTCGGACCGCTTCTACCGCTTGCGCCGGAACCCGATGTGGTGCCTGCGGTCACAGCCCCATCCGCTCAAGCCACAGCTTGGAGTCGTGGATTTCGGCTTCGGTAGGCAGTTTTTCGGCCGATTCCCAGACCCGGTTCAGGCCCTCCATGCCGGCCACCGCAACCACTTCACGGACGAACTTGGCGCCGTCGCTGTACTGGCGCATCTTGGCATCCAGGCCGAGGATGTTACGGATGAATTTCTCGATCATTCCGCGGTCCTTGCCCCGCGAGCTGAAGCGCTGCCTAATGGTCTTCACCGAGGGGACAAGGGTGGAATCGACGGCGTCCATCACAACATTCGCGTGGCCTTCCAGGAGGCTCATGACTGCCGTGAGATGCGAGAGCGATGCCTTTTCCTCGGGGTTTTGGAGCAGGTCCAGAATGGCCCCGCGGCCAGGAGTGGCGCCGGTGGAGCGGTCGCGCAAGGACCGCGCCGCCGCAGTGGCACGGTCCATGATGGAATCCACATTGCCGATCAGGTTGGCACTGAGGCGCTCGATTTCCTCGAGCATGTGGGTCCGGAGCCAAGGCGCGGCAGCGAACTGCACCCGGTGGGTCTGTTCGTGAAGGCAAACCCAGAGCCGGAAATCGTCCGGATCAACGTTGAGCTCGCGCTCCACAGAGATGATGTTCGGAGCCACGAGCAAAAGCCGGCCGGCAGGCGGCGCTTTCGAGTCCGGGGCGAGGGCCGCGAAGGGATCGTATTGGCCCAAGACCTTGCTCGACAAGAAGGCGAGCACGGCCCCGAGCTGCGCGCCGGTAATGGCGCCGCTCGCGGCCGCCGCAGCCGGTGTCATCGCCGGGCCGCGCCGGGAGTCCAGCATTTGCTGAAGGGCCGGCTGGAGCATCACTGCGAAACTCTGGGTATTGGCCTTCGCCCAGGACGCCCGGTCAACTACCAGGACATGGGAATCGCGGAGGTCGCGCGCGGCTTCCAAACCAGTGATGTCATGCACATGCGGTACAGAGATGTCCGCGCTGAAACGCAAGCTATCCACGGCTTTGCCGATTTGGGCCGGACTCAGCGGTGGACCGGGGGGAGCGAGCCGGGCAGCCGTGGAGGCGGCCAGCTCCCAGTTGATGAGGGACTGGGCTTGCTGCTGAGACTCCATATGAACCATAAGACCACAACAGGCTGAATCTGCGCCCTTAAGTTCGCTCAACGGCGAACCTCAGGGAGCGGGGGAATGTCAGCCAGCCCGGCAACCGCATGACGCGAGTGCCGTGGCGGACCTGTCCAGCGCGACCTTGTTCCCTTCTGCGCCCGGCATCAGCCCGTTGCCGATAAAGGAGAAGACCAGGAGACGGCCGTTCGCGTCCACAACGTAGCCGCTCAAAGCGATCACCGAATTCAAGGTGCCGGTCTTGGCCCGCACCAGGCCCGCCCCCTGGGAGGTGGTCGCATCGGTGTAGCGGTCGCCGAGCGTCCCGGTCAGTCCGGCTACCGGGAACCCCGCGAGGGCGGCACGGAGACGGGTGTCGGGTCCCGAGGTAATGGCCCGGACCACGTCCGCGAACTGCCGCGCCGACACCTGGTTGCCGAGGGCAAGGCCCGACACGTCTGCCAAGTGCATGGAGTCCGAGGCGACGCCGAGTTCCGCGAGCTGGGCGCCCACGGCCGCCGTCGCGCCGTCGTTGGATCCCGGCTTTCCCTCGGACAGCGCGGCCATCCGACCGAAAACCTCAGCGAGGTAGTTGTCCGACGTTTCCAGCATCAAGTCGACTTGCTCGCGGACGGTGGCAGACACCGCGCTGGCGAGGACGCCCTGCTTTCCGGTTGGAGCCGCGGCGCGTTCCACACCGGGGACCACCGTGAAGCCAGCAGCGGCACCCGCGGCTTGCAGCTTCCCCGCGAAAGCCTGGGCTGCGGTGAGCGCGGCGTCTTGCGGACGCGGGCCGTTGGTTGCCCCCGGGCTTGTCCGGGCCGAGTTCAGGGCGAGCGGAAAGACCGGCGCCGTTTCCCCGGCGGCGACATCGTCGAGGCTCCATGCCGGGTTCAAGGCAGGCCCGGTGAACAGTCCATCGTCCAACTGCACCGTGACCGGGCCCTTCACGCCGCGGTCCTGCAAAGCTTTTGCCGTGTCCGCCGCGAGGGTCTCCAAACCGGCATGGCCGAGCACCTCATTGGCTTGGGACGGGCCGTCACCGAGCAGGACATCGCCTCCAGCGCTCAGGATGATGGTCGACGGCGAAGGTCCCGCCAGGACCCGAGTGCTGAAGCGGGTCTCCGGGCCGATCGCCCGCAGCGCCGCGACTGCGGTGAGCAACTTCATGTTGGACGCCGGCACCCGGTTCTTGGCGCCGTCGCGATCGTAAAGCGGAAGCCCGGTCAACGCATCCTCGACGACGCCGGTGAAGTCTCCCCCGCCGTCGGGGGTCAAGAGGGCATTGAGCTGGTTCGTGACATCGGCCGGCAACGGGACCGGAGCGGAAGCGTCCAAGGGGGCAACGATCTGGGTGCGGCTCAGCTGCTTGGGGACCTGTTGCCAGTCCGGCACCTTGGGGCCGGGCGCACCGGCTGCCCCCGGAAAGCCGGGACCAATGAATCCAGCTGCGATCCCGAGTCCCATCGGCACGGCCAGGACCGCGATGACCAAGGTCAACAAGGCCAGTGGCAGAAAGCGGACGATGCCCTTCGACGCGGACTTCCTGGCCCTTGGCCCCCTGGGCCTGAGAATCGGAGTGTCCTGCTGTTCCGGAGCCTGCTTTTCAGCCCCCGCCTCGTCAACGCCCGTCATGCAGCCTTAGTCCTCAAAGTCTTGAATGTCCCCACCGTTTCAAGAAACTTGGGCCTCTCGCTATATCCTCAATAGTAGTCGGCGGCGTCGGCTGCTCTGTTGCCGCGCCCATGCCAATACCGCCAAGGAGCATTCCATGAAGCACGACGTCACGATCGAGATCCCCAAGGGGTCGCGCGTCAAGTACGAAGTTGACCACGAGACCGGTCGCGTCCGCCTGGACCGCGTCCTGTTCACCTCCATGCAGTACCCCACCCACTACGGGTTCTTCGAGAACACCCTGGGTGAGGACGGCGACCCGCTGGACGCACTGGTGCTCCTGCAGGACTTCGACCTATACCCCGGTGTCATCGTCGAGTCCCGCCCCATCGGCGTGTTCAACATGACCGACGACGGCGGCGGAGACGCCAAGGTCCTGTGTGTTCCTGCCGATCCGCGCTTCGACCACATCCAGGAGATCACGGATGTCAGCGAATTCCTGATCAAGGAAATCGAGCACTTCTTCACCCGCTACAAGGACCTTGAGCCGGGCAAATGGGTCAAGGCTGAAGGCTGGGCAGACCGCGCAGCCGCCGAAGCCGAGCTGGAAGCTTCCATCAAGCGTTTCGTTCCGAGCGCGCACTAAAGCAATTCGACCTGCACGACGGCGGCGGGTGCGGTTCCCTGGGAACCGCACCCGCCGCCGTCGTACTTTAATCGGTGGGTCACCGACGCGGAACGAATCGGCCCGCAATCGCCGGGCACCCGCGGCCGTAACGAGCAGTTGGCTCCGAATTAACCGCTTGAAAGTCAGCTACCTGCCGGTAGTGTTTGATCCACCATGTTCACGCTGACCATCAACCAACGCGACAGCCGCGGCAACGGAGACCTCGTACCGCAGCTGCTCAAAGACCTGCGCCACATCCCCGCGTGCTTGGACTTTGACCGTTCGGTGGAGGACGAAGTCCAAGGCATCGTGGAATTTCCGCACCAGGCCGTGGATTCGGCGCTCATCGCCTTGCGGAGCGGACAGTGGTACGTGGGAATCGGCGTCGGACCGGTCAACGAACCCCTGCCCAACCAAATCAAAGACGCCTCCGGGCACGGACTGGTCTACGCACGCCGCGCCGTGGACCGCTTGCGGAATGGCAAGGAACGTGTCCCCGTGGCCGTCGAGGGGCCCGTCGCCGCACTTGCTGCCGAATCGGAGGCTGTGCTGCGGCTCCTGGGGCACATCGTGCAGCATCGAAGCGTTGCTGAGTGGCGCGTCCTGGACCTGCTGACGCCCGGCGTGCGTGGACAACAGAAGGCCGTGGCCCAGGAATTGGGCATCAGCACCCAAGCCGTGAGCAAGGCACTTGCCCGGGCCCAATGGGTGGAAGAGCACGCCGCCAGGCCGGCCGCAGCCCGCTTGCTGCAAATGATCCTCGAGGTTTACTGATTGCGTCGCCACGCCTTCAGCCATCTTGTACTCGACACACCCATTCCTCCCGGCCTACCTTGAGTCCATGATCTCCAGGGAAAAGCTTGGGCGGCTTCTTCCCGCTCTCAGGCAAGCTGTCACAGGCCACCGCCTCCTGTTTGCCGCCAAAACGGCCGTCGCCGCCGGACTGGCTTGGTACCTCGCGCCGCTGATGCCCGGGCCTGCCGCTGCGTATCCGTACTACGCGCCCCTGGGTGTCCTGGTCAGCATGCACCCCACCGTTGCGGCGTCCGCCAAGCATGGGCTGCAAAGCCTGCTTGGACTCGGGCTGGGCATAGCGATGGCCTTCGCCGTGACCACCTTCACCACCCCGAACGCACTGGCGGTTGCCGTCGTCGTCGGCCTGGGCGTGGTCATCGGCGGTCTACCAAGGCTCGGCAGCGCCTCCGAATGGGTCCCCATGGCGGCGTTGTTCGTGCTGGTTCTGGGATATTCGAATACGCAGGGCTTTTCATTCGCGTACGTCCTGCAAATGGGCATGGGAGTGGCAGTCGGATTCGCGGTGAACTGGCTGGTCTTCCCTCCCCTGCATCTTGAAGGCATTGATCCGGCCATCGACGGACACCAACGGGCGCTGTCCAAGCAACTCAGGGACATGGCCAGCGCCATGACGGAATCCTGGCCGCCGGACCATGAAGAATGGGCGAGCCGCAGCGGCGAGCTCGCACGTACGGCGACCGACGTGCGGACTGCCGTCCAGGCGGCGAAGTTGAGCGCCAAGGCGAACCCACGGTCCCGCCGTCGGGCCAGGCGCCTGCCCGGCGACCTGGCCGGTTTGCGCGCGATGGAACGGCTGACTTTCCACGTCCAGGACATCACGGATGTCCTGGCAAGCGTCATCTGGGAAGAGGACGCGGGGACGGTCATTCCGGAGGGTGTCCCGCCGCATTTGGCGGAGGCCCTGGTGGACGTTGCGGTGGCGATTCGGCAATGGAGGCATGGAGACGCCGAAGACTTCAAGAGCTCCCTCGAAGCCGCCCGGGACAGTGTGGCCGCACTGAGTGGCACCCTCACGGAGGCCGCGGCCGACCAAGCGTCCGTGAACGCCACCGCTTCGGTCGCGATGAGCCTGCGGCGAATCATTACCGTGGTCTCCGACGCCGTGTGAGCTGCGGCGGGCATCCGCCGGCCAGCCCCGCTGCGCTTCGGCCTGTTACCGCTGCGCCGGGACCCCGGCTACAACAGGCGACGCAGGATGAGGGCCGCGCCGTCGTCGTAGACCGACGCGGTGACCTCATCCGCGACGGCGATGACTTCCTCGGGTGCCTGGCCCATGGCGACACCGCGCCCGGCCCAGCTGAGCATCTCGATGTCATTGCGGCCGTCCCCCACTGCCACCGTGTGGCGGGGGTGAGTGCCGAGCCGCTGGCGCAGATGCTCCAAAGCACTGGCCTTGGTGACCCCGGCGGCCGCGATATCCAACCAAGCCGTCCAACCCACTGAGTAGGTGACCCCGGAGAGCCCGATCTTGCGAATGGCTGTGGAAAATTCTTCGGCCGTGTTCTCGCTGCTGAAGACCACTACACGCACCGCGGTGGCGTCCAGCATCGTCTGGAAATCCACGCCGATTGCCTCAACGCCGAAGCTGGCGTCCTGGAATCGCTCGGTGGAGAGGAAGTTTCCGTCCTGATCCTCGAGCGCGTACTTTGCGGACGGAAGCTGCTCGCGAAGTGCCATCAACGCCGGAGCGGGATCGAAGGTTGCCTTGTGAATGACCTCGTAACCTGCGTCCAGCTGGGGATCGAGGCGCAACGTGACGCCGCCGTTGCAGCACACGGCATAGCCGCGTTCCAGTCCGATCTGCTCAATGATGGGCAGGGTGGCATTCAACGAGCGTCCGGTGGCGATCAGGACATCGTGTCCGTGGGCGACCACAGCCCTTGCGGCCTCGCGGACACCCGGTGTCATGTGGCCATCGTGGTCGACGAGGGTTCCGTCGACGTCCAACGCGACCATGAGTTTGTGATTCGAATTCCGCTGGTCATCGATGCCAGCGACTGAGGTATCAGTCAAAATAGTCATGCCTCCAGTGAAGCAGACCCCACCGACACCAGCTAGGACGAAGGCCACAGCAGGGGATTAACACGCGGTGAATACTCCCAGGTAGTCCACAGTGTGAATGTTAACTTGAGGCCCTGGCGCGCGGCCGCAGTCCGGCACGCAGGAGCTTCTGCCGAAGAAGGCCCGGCTCCTCCAAATCGGCCCAATTCCACCTGACTACGGTGACCCCCGATGCACGGATGCTCTCCTCACCCGGCTTCTCCTGTTGCCCGCCCTCGAATTCGCCCGCGATCAAGTGCTCCGGCCACCAGAACGCGGCCCGTGCAACGAACTGATCGGAATCGTCGGTGTGATGCTGGAGCGGCTGCTCAAAGCCAAGCAGCTCGATGACGGCCCTGCTGTACGACTCCCCCACTGAATCGGCGTTCGCGTTTGCCAAGCTCGCGATGCGGACTGCCCGGTGCTTGGTGGCATCAGCTACGATCCCGTCCAGTGCCAAGGCGATCTCAGGGTGCTCGATCAAGCAGGCATCCTGCCCGAGCGAACCCTGCTCCGCCAGCATGCGTGCGATTCCGTCAGCTACAACCAGCGCCCTGCTGAAGGACGAGGTACACATGACGTCCACGGCCGTCTGCACCGGACTGGTGCAGGAAAACCGGCCGGAAACCACTGCCTCAGCGTCGCGTCGAAGGACGTAACGCATGGGATGGTTGCCTGTGTTCCGCGCCTTTTCGGCGAGCACGCTCTTTCCGTGAACCACAAACGTTGCCGGCCGCCGTCCGGTGGTCCGCTCCGAGGAAGTGGCCAGATCGACGAACTCCGGGGGGCGCAGCGTCGGGACGCCGAGCACGACAGCTGCGGACTCACCGCAAAACACGGACTGCTCGAATGCCAGGCCCACCGCCGCCGCGGACCACTCGAACCTCTGGGCAGGCGTCGCTTCCACCCAGGTGGAGGTTTTCACGTAATACCCGCGCCTCAGCCGGACGAGGCGGCCTGCCCTGAATGGACGGTGAATCACGGCCGTGGAGCCGGTGAGAGCAAGCCGCTCGGCCGAGACAATGATCTCCGGAGGGATGTCCATGGAATTACTCTCCATGGATCGTCGCGCGGCGTCAGCCGTCCTTTATCCCTATGTGGACAACCCAGGCTGTGGAGGACCGGTCCGAGCCGGCATTCCGGGGGCCACGGAATGCAGGAGGCTACAGGACGGGGAGCACCTCGAGCCCTCCGATGTACTTCTGGAGTGCCTTGGGGACGTTCACGGAGCCATCCGGGTTCTGGTGGTGCTCCAGGATGGCCACGATCCAGCGGGTGGTGGCCAGGGTACCGTTCAGCGTGGCGACGGCGCGGGTGCCCTTCGCAACGCCGTCCTCATTGACCGCACGCTCACGGATGTTGAGGCGACGGGCCTGGAAGGTGGTGCAGTTGGACGTCGAGGTGAGCTCGCGGTACGCGTTCTGGGTGGGGACCCAGGCTTCGCAGTCGAACTTCCGGGCCGCGGACATGCCGAGATCGCCCGCGGCGGTGTCGATCACACGGTACGGGAGTTCCACCTTCGCAAGCATTTCCTCTTCCCAGGCCAGGAGGCGCTCATGCTCGGCAGCGGCTTCTTCAACCGTGGTGTAGATGAACATCTCCACTTTGTTGAACTGGTGGACGCGGATGATGCCGCGGGTGTCCTTGCCATGCGAACCGGCTTCGCGGCGGTAGCAGGAACTCTGCCCGGCGTAGCGGATGGGGCCTGCCGAAAGGTCCAGGATTTCGTCCGAGTGGTAGCCGGCGAGGGCCACCTCCGAGGTTCCTACAAGGTAAAGGTCGTCTTCGGCGAGACGGTAGATCTCGGCGTCGTGCTTTACATCGAAACCGGTGCCCTGCATGATCTCCGGACGCACCAACGTGGGGGTGATCATCGGTACGAAGCCGGCCTCGATGGCCTGGTCCATGGCCATCTGCAACAGTGCCATCTCCAGCCGGGCACCGACGCCGCGGAGGAAGTAGAAGCGCGAACCGGAGACCTTGGCGCCGCGTTCCATGTCAATCGCGCCGATGAGTTCGCCGATCTCAAGATGGTCCTTGGGTTCGAAGTCCGTAAATTCGCGCGGGGTGCCGACCGTCTTGACCACCACGAAGTCGTCCTCGCCACCCTCGGGCACGCCGTCCTCAATCAGGTTGGGGATGACGCGGAGCAGCTCTTCCTGCTTGGCCTGGGCGGCGTCGGCTTCGGCAGAGGCAGCCTTGACCGAGTTGGCCAGTTCCTTCACCTCGGCGAGCAGCGCTTGCTTTTCCTCGCCCTTGGCCTGTGCCACCTTCTTGCCGAAGACGTTCTGCTCCGCACGGAGGTTTTCGTAGCGGATCAGTGCCGCGCGGCGGTCTGCATCGGCGGAAATGATCGCGTCCACCACGGACTCGTCGGCGCCGCGGGCGCGCTGGCTGGCACGGAACTTGTCCGGGTTTTCGCTGAGGTCTTTTACGTCGATCACCAGACTAGAGTATCGAATCAGCGCGCAGCTCCGCCGCCAGCGTCCGACGGCGGCAGGCACCCCCTGCCGCCGCGCGCGGCCGCACCTTCCGCGGGATAGGGTTGAAGCACCATGAGCAACTGGATCCTGTACGTGATTCTGGCTGGGGGCGTGGTCTTTGCCGTCTCCAGTTGGTGGGGCGTGCGCCGGCTCAAGGCCCGGCATGCGCGCAGCGCCGTGCACGAAGCCGTGCACAAGCCCGAAGCCGGTTTGCAAAGGGTTGCCGTGATCCTCAACCCGGTGAAGACGAAAGCCGAGGATGCGCGGAGGATCATCCGGGACGCCTGCCATCTTGCGGGCTGGGACGAACCCCGCTTCTTCGACACCACCGCGGACGACCCCGGCCATTCGCAAGCCAAGGCGGCTCTGGCGTACAGGCCCGACGTCGTACTTGTCGGCGGCGGCGACGGTACCGTGCGCGTGGTGGCTGAGGCCCTCGCGCACACCAACGTGGCGATGGGCTTGATCCCCCTGGGCACCGGAAACCTGCTGGCACGCAACGTGAATCTGGATGTCAACGATCTGCGCGGCAACGTCCACACGGCGCTCTTCGGCCACCAGCGCTACATCGACACCGCCCGGATGGCGATCCACAACGAGCGGACAGGCGCCTCTTCCGAGCATGCGTTCCTGGTGATCGCCGGCATGGGGCTGGATGCCGAGGTTGTGGGCGACACCAACGACGGCCTCAAAAAAGCAGTCGGTTGGCTGGCCTACACCGAGGCGGGCGTCCGCCACCTGCCCGGACGGCGCAAAAGGGTCACCATTGCCATGGACGACGAGCCCGAGCAGTCACGGAAAATCCGAAGCGTCTTGTTCGCCAACTGCGGCCTGATCCCGGGGGGCATCGACTTCATCCCCGGCGCCATGATCGACGACGGTGTCCTGGACGTTGTGGTCATGAGCCCCCGCAGCGCCATCGGCTGGATCGCGGTGTATGCCAAGATCTTGTTCAAGCACAACCGGAACCTGCCGGTCATGAATTACTACCGTTCCGGCAAAGTGGTCATCAGCAGCAACGAACCGATGGCCACACAACTTGACGGCGATCCCTCGGGCGAGGCCACGCAAGTCACCGTCAAGGTGGAGCCGCGTTCCCTCCTCGTGCGCGTGCAATAACCGATGCCCGCGCAATAGGGCGACACGCTACTTGGCGTTCTTCGCCGCTTCCGTTGCTTTGTGTTCTGCCAAGGCTTTGGCAGCCGCGCGCGCTTCCGATTGCTCGCGAATCATGGCCTGTTCTTCTTCAAAGCGCAGCCGATCGGCCCGGTCGGCGTCGTCGCCGTCCCAGTCCTGGTTGTCCGCCTTGGGCTTGGGGTTGACGATCATTCCCTGGCCGCTGGTGTCATTGCTATTTGCCGACATGGCCCGCTCCCTCCGTTAGGGGCATGCGTCCATCAATTGTGGATCAAGCAAGCATACGCACAGTTTTATCCACGCGATAGGGGTTGAAGAGTCAATTATCCAACGCTTTGCGGGGGCGGATTCAGGCCGCTCAGGCGCCCGGTTCGCCACTCAGAATGCGACGAACCCAGGCATGTGCGGAGGCGAACGCGGCGTCGGAGGTATGCGGAGCCACCAAGGCTTTCTGTTCGTCCGCCCGCGCATAGGACCCCAGGAAGCGCGTGGCCGGGCTGATCCGGTGCAGACCTGCCAGGGCGTCGGCCACCCGGGCATCCGAGGCGTGGCCGTCGGCGTCGATGCTGAAGAAGTAATGGCCCAGGTACTGGCCGGTGGGCCGGGACTCGATGCGGCTGAGGTTGACCCCGCGGGTGGCAAACTGGTCAAGGATTTCCATCAGGGCGCCGGGGCGGTCTTCGGGCAAGGGCACGACGACGGTGGTCTTGTCCGCGCCCGTGCGTTCAGTCAATGCACCAGGACGGCTGACCAGGACGAAACGGGTCACCGCGCCAGGGTTGTCACCGATGTTCTCCGCAAGGATGTTCAGGCCCGGGCGTTCGGCCGCAACGAGGGGGGCGCAGATGGCGGCGTCATAGTGCGCATCGCCTTCGAGGAGCCCGACGGCGGCTGCCGCGGTGGAGGATCCCGGCACGTATTCCGCATTCGGGATATTTTCGTCGACCCACAGCCGGCACTGGGCCCAGGCATGGCCGTGCGTGGAGATCCGGCGGATATCGGAGATCTTCACTCCGGGGCGGGCAACCAGCACGAACGTGATGGGAACGAGGGCTTCACGGATGATCCTCAGCTCGGTCCCGGTGGCAATGGCATCCAGGGTGGCGGTCACGCCACCTTCCACCGAGTTCTCGATCGGCACCATGGCTGCGTCCGCTGCACCCTGGCGAACCCTCTCCAATGCCGTGTTCACATTGGTGCAAGGCACCCTGTTGGCGTCAGCCGCGCCGGGGACTTGCAGGAGCGCAGCCTCGGTGAAGGTACCTTCCGGACCGAGGAAGGTGTAGGTGAGCGCGGATGCCGACATGTATATATTCCTTAAGTGTTATGCGTTGTGGCTACAGGACGACAGGCTTGAGGCCGTTTTCCGAAACCATCGGGCGGCCGGTCTCAAACCACATGTCCATGCCTCCCGCGATGTTGGTGGCGGTGTAGCCCTGCCCCACCAGCCACTGAACCGCCCGGAAGGACCGTCCGCCCGTCCGGCAGATGACATAGAGGTCATCGTCCGGGTCAAGTTCGTCAAGGCGCCCCGGGATCTGGTCAAGCGGGATGTGAAGCGCGCCCTCGGCGTGGCCCGCCACCCATTCGTAATCCTCCCGGACATCCAGGATTTTCGCGCCAGCCGGAACATCGCCGACGGGCACGGTCTCGAAATCGCTCACGTGAGTTCCTTCCAGTTGATTCAGATCTCCAAATCAACACTAATACCGAAGCCCGTCGCCATCATCGCCGAGACTCGTGGGGCGCGGCAGGTTACGGTACTTCCTCACTGCGTCATCACGGCACTAGTGTTGTCGCTAAATGTTCGCCGTTGCGGCGACCCGGGAACGCTCGAAGCAAGGAGACGGCACCATGGCTGCTGGCGAGCCCACCATCCTGGCAACCTCCGGCGGCTATAAGTCCGGTCATCGCACCAGGATGGAGTTCGACCTCCTGGTTCACCACGCCGTCGAACTTTCCGGGGTGAGCGGACGCGCGCCGCGGGTGGCGCATCTTGGCACGGCGTCCGGAGACCAGCGCTGGTTCGCCGCGGAACTGGACCAGGCCGCCCGGGTTTCGGGCTTCGATTTCACCCACCTGAACCTCTTCACCATGCCCAATTACGGCGATCCCGAGTCGTACCTCCTGGAGCAGGACGTCGTGTGGGTCAATGGTGGTTCCGTGGTCAATCTTCTGGCTGTGTGGCGTGCCCACGGGCTGGACGGAATTCTGAGGCGCGTCTGGGAACAGGGCGTGGTGCTGGCCGGAGTGTCCGCGGGCTCGATTTGTTGGTTCCAGGGCGGCACAACCGACTCCTACGGCCCTGAATTGCGCGCCGTGACCAACGGACTTGGCTTCCTCCCCTACGCCAACGGTGTCCACTATGACTCCGAACCGGGCCGCCGCCCGCTGGTCCACCAGCTGGTGGCGGAGGGCGTCCTGGGGGAAACACACTGCACCGACGACGGCGTCGGGCTCGTTTACAGGGGCACGGAACTCGTGGACGTGGTTGCCGAAGTCAGGGGCAAGGCCGCCTATCGCGTCACCGCGGCACCCGGCGAAGCGCCCGACGGCGAGGCGGTTGCCGTTGAGGAGCGACTGGAGTCCCGCTTCCTTGGCTGACATCCACGAACTCGGCGCGGTCCAGCTGCGCCAGGCGCTGGCCACCGGTCAGCTCTCGGCCACTGAGGTTGCGGAACACTTCCTTGCGAGGATCGAACAGCAGAACCATACGCTGGGCGCGTTCGTCACGGTGACCGCGGATCAGGCCATGCTCGACGCCCGGGCCGCCGACGATGCGTATGTTCGCCAGCGCCGCGGGGGCCCCGGGCTCCCCCTTCTTCACGGGGTGCCGCTGGCCTTCAAAGACCTTGTCGATGTTGCGGGAGTCGTCACCACCCACGGCAGTGGAGCCCTGGACCGCAAGCCTGCTCCCGAAGACGGCGCCCTTGCCGCGGCACTCAAAGGCGCCGGCGCCATCTCACTGGGCAAGACCCAGGTTCCGGAATTCGGACTCACGGCTTACAGCGAAAACCGCATCGCACCGCCGTCGCGCAATCCACACGCATTGAGCCGCAGCTCAGGGGGCTCGTCGGGGGGCAGCGCCGCCGCGGTTGCGGCGGGTTTGGTCCCCTTTGCGCCCGGGAGCGACGGCGGCGGGTCCATACGTATTCCCGCTGCGGCATGCGGACTGTTGGGGTTGAAGCCGGGCCGGGGCCTGGTGCCGGCCGGCGAAAGCGTGGGGGACGCCGCACGCTTGGTGGTGGCCGGACCGCTGGCTCGTTCCGCCCCCGATGCCGCGCTGATGATGGATGCCCTGGTGCCAGACGGAATCCGGCCGAAAGGGGGCTACCTTGCTGGGCTTGAGGAGGCGCCGGCCCCCTTGCGCATCGGCACGAGCCTGGACACCCCCTGGTCCACCGCATTTCCCATTGCGCCGGAGCCGGAGGCCCTGAATGCCCTCGCCAAGGGCGTCGAACTACTGACGGGAGCGGGCCACTCGGTGCTAGACGCCGGGATCCGCTACGACAACCGTTACCCGGAAGCATTCACCACCGCCTGGACTGCCGGTGTCGGGAGCGCCCGTATCCTGCCGCATCGCGAAGCCCTGCTGACCCCGCTGACCCGGACCTTCCGGCGTCGGGCACAGCAACGTAGCGCCGCCAAGGTCAACGAAGCCCTCGGTTTCCTGCGGCAGTTCACCCACGACACGGTGGTCCAGTATGCCCAATGGGACATCGTTCTGACACCGTCACTGGCACAGACTCCACGGCCCGTCGGCTGGTTCACCGGCTCCACACCCGGAGGCGAGCAATGGCCGGCTCCCGACTGGCCGGGCGACGCGGACGACGACTACCGCAAGCAATGCGAGTTTGCGCCGTGGTCCTCCATGGTGAACGTGTGCGGCCTGCCGGCGGTCACGGTGCCCGTTCATTGGACCGGCCCAACCCCTGGAACGGGACTTCCGATGGGGATCCAGCTCATCGGGAAACCGGGCTCCGAGCTCCTGCTCCTGCGGCTCGCAAGGCAGCTTGAACTGCAGCAAAAATCGGCACCTATCGCCGGCGGATAGTTGCCTGAGGCATCTAAAAAATGTGACAAAGCGCTCAGTCAATGTCACCATGGATCAGATGAGCACAACTCTTGACACGCGGACGCCCGCCAAAAACACGGGCGATACGTCATTTTTCGGCCACCCAAAGATGCTGGCCAGCCTCTTCTCCGTAGAAATGTGGGAGCGTTTCTCTTTCTACGGTATGCAGGGCATCCTGCTTTACTACATGTACTTCACCGCGGACCATGGCGGACTCTCGATCGACAAATCGCTCGCCGCCGGCCTGGTTGGCGCGTACGGCGGAGGCGTATACCTCTCCACGATCCTGGGCGCCTGGTTGGCGGACCGGCTTTTCGGCTCCGAACGGGTACTTTTCGGTTCCGCCATCATGATCATGTCCGGCCACATCGCGCTTGCCCTCCTCCCCGGCATCCCGGGCCTGGTGGCAGGTCTGGTGCTGGTCGGCATCGGATCCGGTGGCCTCAAAGCCAACGCAACAGCGCTGGTGGGCACACTTTACGGCGAGAAGGACGAACGCCGTGACGCCGGCTTCTCCATCTTCTACATGGGTATCAACGCCGGCGCCCTCATTGGACCGCTCGTTACCGGCTGGCTGCAGGAAAGCAGCGGCTTCCACTGGGGCTTCGGCGCAGCCGCAGTCGGCATGGCGATCGGCCTGGTCATCTACGCGCTCGGCCGAAACAAGCTCCCGGAAGAAGCCCACCGCGTCCCGAACCCCCTCCCCTCCGCACAGCGGAGCCGTTACGGGCTCATCTTCTTCGGCATCGCCATCGTGATCGCCGTGCTGTTGATGACCGGCGTGGTGAACCCCGGCAACCTGGCCAAGAGCATGGCCTACGCCGCCATCATCGCCTCGGTGATCTATTTCACGCTGATCTTCCGAAGCAAGAAGGTCACGTCGTTCGAGCGCAAGCGTGTTGTCGCGTTCATCCCGCTCTACATCGCATCGGCAGCCTTCTGGGCCCTCTTCCAGCAGCAGTTCACATTCATTGCTGTCTACTCGGAGGAGAAACTGGACCGCAACCTCTTCGGCTGGGAAATGCCGGCAGCCTGGGTACAGTCCATCAACCCTGTATTCATCATCGTCTTTGCGGGCGTCATGGCTGCCCTCTGGACAAAACTCGGTCCGAAGCAGCCGGGATCCCCCATCAAGTTCGCTGCCGGACTCTTCGTCATGGGCCTGGCATTCCTGGCCTTCATCCCGTTGTCCGGCGCCGGGAAGACCCCGCTGCTCGCGCTCGTGGGAATCCTGTTCCTTTTCACTTTGGCGGAACTGTTCCTGTCCCCCATCGGCCTGTCCGTGAGCACCAAGCTGGCTCCCAAGGCCTTCCACACCCAGATGGTGGCCTTGTTCTTCCTCTCGGTGTCTCTCGGCACCGCGCTGGCCGGCATCCTCGCCGGGCTGTACAACCCTGACAACGAACTGCCGTACTTCCTGGGCGTCGGCGGCACGGCCGTGGTCATCGCGGTGGCCTTGGCTGCCGGCGCGCCTGCCATCAAGAAATTGATGGGCGGCGTCCGCTAGTCACTTAACAGTCATGTAATCGAACTAGACCGCGACGGCGGCCGGTGCGTTCGGTGGGTTTCCCGCCAAGCGCACCGGCCGCCGTCGTCGTTGCTAGTAGTTGTAGTTGTAGCGAGAGGCCGTGGCGGCAAAAATCGCGATAAAGACCCAGAAAATGATCGCGCCGACGATTCCCAGATACCCCATCACAAGGCCCGCGATAGCCATGCCTTTGCCGGCTGGTTCCTTCTTGAGGGCCATGTGGCCAAGAATCACGGCGGCAATCTGCGGCAGGACAAAGAAGCCAAAGCCCACGAAGACAGCGATCCCGCAGCACATGCTCGCTATACTCAGGCCCTTGGGCTCGGCGGCCATGCCATAGTAAGCGGGCTGGCCGTAGGGGCTGGCCGGCTGCCCATACGGTGACTGGCCCTGCGGTGCCTGTGCATAGGGCGAGGCAGGCTGTCCGTAGGGGCTGGCGGGCTGGTGTCCGTAGGCGGGCTGGCCGTATTGGGCCGGGCCGCCCTGCGCCTGGCCGTACGGTTCCTGGGACTGGTGCGGCCGCGGTTGCTGCGGCTGGCCGTAGGGGCCGGAAGCCGCCGGCGAGGCAAACGGCTGCTCGGCGTACGGGTTTTCGCCGGGTTGGGATGCGGGTGGAATGTAGGACGGCGGTTCGTAGCCCTTGGGCGGTTCGTCGCCCTTGGGAGCGTTCTCGGGTTTGGCTGGCTGGTCAGTCATGGAATATCCCCCTTGCGAGTCTTTGTGCCCAGCCTACCGCCGAGGGCAGGCGCACATAAGCTCCCGAGCCCCGGCTTCCCAACCCCATGCCGCACTCCGGTAAACGGGCAGTGAATCTTCGCCGGTCTGGCGGAAATACGAAGTCACAGGCACCGCAATAGCGGGTTTTCTCTTCAAGCACACCGGATGGTCTGGCATGCTGGGTCAATGGCTAGCCGTGCGGGCACTGTTGCCCTTCCCCAGGACCTTGTAGACATCACCGCTCTTCTCGACGCGTACTACGACGTGACGCCGGATCTGAGTGATCCCGCCCAGCGCGTTGCCTTCGGCACCTCGGGGCACCGGGGGTCGAGCCTGAAGGCCTCCTTTAATGAAGGCCATATCCTCGCCATCACCCAGGCGATTGTGGAATACCGCGCCGGGCAGGGCATCACCGGCCCTCTCTTCCTGGCCAAGGACACCCACGGGCTCAGTGAACCAGCGCAGAATTCCGCCCTCGAAGTGCTCGCCGCCAACGGCGTCAACGTACTGATCGACGCCCGCCACGGCTACACGCCCACGCCGGCCTTGAGCCATGCGATCCTGAAGTACAACAACGAAGCAGGGCCCGGGCAACCCCAGGCCGACGGCATCGTCGTCACTCCGAGCCACAACCCTCCGGCCGACGGCGGATTCAAGTACAACCCCCCGCACGGCGGCCCCGCCGACACGGACGCCACAGGCTGGATCGCCAACCGCGCCAACGAGCTCCTGGAAAACGGGTTGCGCGGCGTCAAGCGGATTCCGTTGAACGACGCGCTCAAGGCCGACGGCACGGGCAAGTTCGATTTCCTGAGCAGCTACGTGGACGACCTCCCGTCCGTCCTGGACCTCGATGCGATCCGCACGGCGGGCGTCCGCATCGGCGCGGATCCCATGGGCGGCGCCTCCGTGGACTACTGGGGTGAAATCGGGGAGCGTCACCAGCTTGACCTGACCGTGGTCAACCCCACCGTGGACCCGCAGTGGGCATTCATGACCCTCGACTGGGACGAGAAGATCCGCATGGACTGCTCCTCCCCGTCGGCCATGGCCTCGCTCATCAAGCGCATGTCGGACAGTGCTTCGGCCGGTACGGGCACCTTCGACGTCGCGACCGGGAACGACGCCGACGCCGACCGCCACGGCATCGTGACGCCGGACGGCGGCTTGATGAACCCGAACCACTATCTCGCCGTCGCGATCGACTACCTGTACCGCAACCGCACAGGCTGGAACCCGGAGTCAGTGGTCGGCAAGACCCTGGTTTCCTCCTCCATCATTGACCGCGTGGCTGCTGGACTGGGCCGCAAGCTCGTGGAAGTTCCCGTGGGCTTCAAGTGGTTCGTTCCCGGCCTGCTTTCCGGCGAGGGTGCCTTCGGCGGCGAAGAATCCGCGGGCGCCTCCTTCAACAAGCGTGACGGAAGCGTCTGGACCACCGACAAGGACGGCATCCTGTTGGCGCTCCTGGCATCGGAGATCACGGCAGTCACCGGCAAGTCGCCGTCGCAGCTGTACAAAGGCCTCACGGACAAGTTCGGCGCACCCGTCTATGCCCGGATCGACGCCGCCGCCACGCGTGAGCAGAAGGCCAAGCTCGGCAAGCTCTCCGCCGCGGATGTCACAGCCACCACGCTGGCGGGCGAGGACATCACCGCCAAGCTGACCGAGGCTCCCGGCAACGGCGCCTCGATCGGCGGCCTCAAGGTTGTCACGGAGAACGCCTGGTTCGCGGCGCGGCCGTCGGGCACCGAGGACGTCTACAAGATCTACGCCGAGTCCTTCAAGGGTGCCGACCACCTCAAGCAGGTCCAGGAAGAAGCCAAGGCCCTTGTGGACGGCGTGATTTCCTAGCCCTCGCTAGTTTGGCTCCGCCGGGAGGCGCCACAGCTTGAGGATTCGGCGAATGGTGTGGTTGCCTTCCGGCGCCATGTCCACCAGCGCGATCTGGTCGAGCACGACGGCGTCACCCGGCTGGGGACGCTTTCCGTCGTGATGCGAAATATGCGGGCGGTAGTTCTCCATGACGTAGCGCGGGGTGGCTGCGCGCCCCCCGACGCTTGCCACGGCGTCGAACAACTCCTCGTGGAGGCCCTGCAAAAGGGGATGGTGCTCCACGAGGCTGACCGGAATGGAGCCTTGGTGACCGAATCGGGCATCGGGTCCCACGGTGAGTTCCGCCCCTAGGGCGCCCATCGCGGGAGCGGTGACAAGCTCGCTGAGGCGGGCAGCGACGTCGTTATCCTCGGAAGGCTCGACGTCGAACCTCAAGAGGGTGATGTGCAGCGGCCAGTCACTGCGCGGGAAGACCATGCCGTCAGCCACGGCTTCGACGAACGCCACCAGAATCAGGTTCCGCATAGGGAAATTTTGCCACCGCTCCCACCCTCCCAATCACAGACGTGAGCGAGCGTCGGCGGAAAAGGCGCCAAAGGTGAGCGAGCGTTAACCAAGGAAAACCCCCGCTCACGTATCTGGCCCTAAACACCGACGCCCGCTCACATATACCGCCTTAAGCGCGAACGCTCGCTCACCAGAGTGAGCGAGCGTCGGCGAAAAGGACGTCAAAAGTGAGCGGGGGTTAGACGGTGCGGACGACGTCCTCGTAGGCGAACTTCGGCTTGGCTTCGCCGAAGGCGTCGGGACCCGGCTGGCCGATGTTGACCACGAGGAAGCTCTTCTGGTCACCGGCAGGGAAGAACTCGGCGTCGATCGCAGCGAAGTCGGCACCGGTCATGGGGCCGGCGGCGAAACCGAGGGAGCGGACAGCGAGGATGAAATAGCCGGCCTGCAGGTGGGCGTTGTTGTTGCCCGTGATTGCGGTGAACTCGGGGTTGGCGTCGTACATGGCCTTCGGGGCGGAGTAGACGGGCAGGAACTTGTCCCACTGCTCGTGCCAGGCGGTGTCATACGAGAGGACCGCGACCAACGGAGCAGAGGCGGTCTTGGCCTTGTTGCCCGGAGAGAGGGTCTCGACGAGCTTGGCGCGGGCCTCGTCCGAACGGACGTAGGTGACGCGGAGCGGCTGGGAGTTGAACGCCGTCGGACCGAACTTGGTCAGTTCGTAGATGGCCTGTGCTTGCTCCTCGGAAACCTCGCCTGCAAAGGAGTTGGCGGTGCGGGCTTCGGCAAAGATGGCGTCGACTGCTGCGGCGTCAATCACTGCTTCTTCGTGGGCGATCGTCATGCGCGTACCTTTCGCTGTGCCCGCAGCCATCGACGGCCGGGCGCTTATGCTTTCCATCGTTGCAACTTCAACTTCCCCCCGCCTCTTCCCCAGAAGCCACGTGACGTTCCACACAGCGGAATCGGCAGGCCGTCCGGGCGGTAAGGTTGCACCCGGACAATCACAACTTTCAGGGAAGGCTCCCGTAGATGAGCATGCTCGGAACCAAATGGAAGCTGCACGGCGACGGCAAGTCGATCCGGCCGGGCCACGTGGTGGCACCCGAGGAACGGCTTGCGTGGCCGCTGACCATCGGCGTCGGCATGCAGCACGTCGTCGCGATGTTCGGGGCCACCTTCCTGGTGCCTATCATCACGGGCATGCCGCCGGCCACCACGCTACTGTTTTCCGGCATCGGCACACTGTTGTTCCTGGTCATCACCAAGGGCCGCGTACCGAGCTACCTTGGTTCGAGCTTCGCTTTCATCGCCCCCATCCTGGCGTCGCAGCAGCAGTTCGGCGTTCCCGGCGCGCTCGGCGGAGTGGTGCTCGCCGGCGTCGTACTGGCTCTTGTCGGCGCGGTGGTCCAGAAGTTCGGCGCTGAGTGGATCAACCGGACCATGCCGCCTATCGTTACTGGCGCAATCGTCGCCCTGATCGGCCTGAACTTGGCGCCCGCCGCGAAGGCGAACTTCGACAAGGCCCCCGTCACTGCCCTCGTGACACTGGTGACAATCATCCTGGTGAGCGTCCTGTTCCGCGGCATTCTGGGCCGCCTGAGCATCCTGGTGGGCGTGGTGGTGGGCTACCTCACCGCCATCACGCGCGGCGAAGTGGACTACTCCAAGATGGACGCGGCGTCGTGGATCGGGCTGCCGCACTTCCAGACTCCGGAGTTCCACCTCGGCGTCGTGGGCTTGTTCGTGCCGGTTGTCCTGGTGCTGGTGGCCGAAAACGTGGGGCACGTGAAGTCCGTGGCCGCGATGACCGGACGGAACCTCGACGACGTCTCAGGCCGCGCGTTGATGGCCGACGGCGTCGCGACGGTCCTCGCCGGATTCGGCGGCGGCTCCGGCACCACCACCTACGCCGAAAACATCGGCGTCATGGCGGCCACGAAGGTCTACTCGACGGCGGCCTACTGGGTTGCCGGCGCCTTCGCCATCCTCCTGAGTTTCTCGCCCAAGTTCGGCGAACTCATTGCCACCGTTCCTGCCGGCGTGCTGGGCGGAGCGGCGACCATGCTCTACGGGATGATCGGCGTCCTCGGCGTGAAAATCTGGGTGCAGAACAAGGTCAACTTCTCCAACCCCATCAACCTGACCACGGCCGCCGTCGCACTGATTATCGGGATCGCGGACTACACGTGGACCATCGGCGAACTGAAGTTCACGGGCATCGCCCTGGGCTCGGCCGCTGCCTTGGCGGTCTACCACGGCATGAAGGGCCTGGCCCGTTGGCGCGGGACGGTTGCCGAGCCGGAGATGGAGCACTAACCTCTCTGGTTGTGCACAGGTCGCGTCCCCCAAGCGCGCTTTAGGGGACACGATCTGTACAGATTGCGTTGCCGGCTATGAGAGGCGCGTGCGAACAATCTCGCTGACCGCCCTGCCGTCGAAGCGGCCGGCGACCTTTTCGGTGACCGGCCTCATGACATAGCCCATGTGCATCAGGGACAGCTCCACGCCGTCGGCCTTGAGCGAGGCGATGACCTCGTCAACGATGGACTCGACGGCGGCTGCGCTCAAGGGTTCCGGCAGATAGGCCTCGATGACCTCGGCATCCGCGATCTCCGTGGCTGCGCGCTCGGGCTCTCCGGCCTCCTCGTACAGCCGGGCGACCTCGTGATACTGGGAAGCCTCCTTCTGCAACATGGCGGTGATCTGGGCGTCGTCCAGGTGGATCGGCGCCTGGCCGGCTTTCTCACGGGTGTCAATCTCGCTGAGGACGTTGCGTGTGGCGTTCAGGGCAATGCGATTGCCATCCTTCATATGGCTGACGACGTCTGCGTGCAGCCGCTCTTTCAAGGTGGACATGGTGTGCTCCTCGATTCGATGGTGCCGTGCTGGCCGGCTGCCAGCCCGGCAGGCGGTGCCGGCGGCCCGAGGGGTCGTCGCATCGTAGGTGCATGGCAGCAGTCAGAGCCACGCTTTGTTCCTTAATTATCTGCCCGGTAACGCCGAGCAGCCCCGCTGAGCATGCGCCCTCTTGGCATCCAGGAATGGGCATATTCGCACTATGTCCATTCCTCGCATCCAGCAGGGGGCATGTCCCCAGCTGGATGCGAGTTAGGCGCCTTCCAGTACCTGGCTCGTGACCCACGCGAGGTACTTGGCTGCGTTGGCCACGGCGTCGGCGACGTCCGGCACCCCATCGCGACGCTGCGCGACGTCGAGCAGCTGCGCCGCGGCAACCACGCCGTGGCCCGCCAGCTCTTCGGGAGTCACCAAGATCCTGCCCGCTACCACAATCACCGGAATGCCCTGGCCGTGGGCTGAATCTGCCAATGCGATGGGGGCTTTGCCGGTCAGGGATTGAGAATCCATCGATCCCTCGCCGGTGATCACCAGGTCCGCGCCGCCGAGCTGTTCGGGAAGCCCCGTGAGGCCGGCCACGAGGGCGAACCCGCCTTCCAGGGTCGCCTGGGTGAAGGCCAGGAACGGCGCCGGGAATCCGCCTGCCGCTCCGGCGCCGGGAACGTTCACGTTCTGTCCCCCTGTTTCCCGCAGCAGGGACGCCCAATTGCGGAGGCCGGCGTCGAGCAGTTCCACCGCGTCTTCGTCCGCTCCCTTCTGAGGGCCGAAAACATGCGCAGCGCCGTCGCTGCCGAAGAGCGGGTTCTGGACGTCGACGGCGATCCGGAACCTCACCACGGTCAGGCGGGGATCCAGCCCGGAGACGTCGAGGGACACGACGTCGGCGAGCGAGCCACCGCCGAGCGGTACCACATTCCCCGCTGCATCCAGGGGCTTCAGTCCCAGCGCGCGCAGGGCACCGCTGCCGCCGTCGGACATGGCGGAACCACCCACGCCGAGCACAATCTCGGTGGCCCCGGCGTCGAGGGCCGCCGCGATGAGCTGACCGCAACCGTAGCTGTGGGCGCGCAGGGCGTTGGCCGGCGTCGGCTCCATGTGTGCCAGTCCGGATGCTTGCGCGGTTTCGATCACCGCGGTGGCTCCGCCGAAGGCATTCTTCCGGATGGCCCACGCGGCGCCTACCGGCTTGAGAATGGGGCCGACGACGGCGTTGATCCGCTCTTCGTAGCCTGCCGCCACGGCTGCCTCCAGTGTTCCTTCGCCACCGTCCGCAATGGGAAACTGTGTCACCACGGCATCGGGATAGACGCGCAATGCCCCTTCGGCCATCGCAGAGGCTGCTTCGGCGGCAGTGAGGGAACCTTTGAACTTGTCCGGGGCAATCAGGATGCGCATGCCCCCCATCCTGCCAGCGGGGCTAAGCTTTTCGCAGATCCGTGTGCGGAGATGTCGAAAACAGCCTGTGTCGTTCGTATAGGGGGTGAGACGCGGGCAAGGTGCCGGCGCCACATCCCAAGGAGGAACAGTCATGTCACGCTATCTGCTCAGCATCTACCAGCCCGACGGCCCCGCTCCGGAACCCGAAGTCCTCAACAAAATCATGGCCGATCTTGACGTCCTGAACCAGGAAATGCGCGACGCCGGCGCCTGGGTTTTCACGGGTGGCCTGCACCCCGCCAGCACCTCCACAGTGGTGCGCGTGAACGACGGCGAAATACTCACGACGGACGGCCCCTTCGCCGAGGCCAAGGAACACGTGGGCGGCCTGTGGGTGATCGAAGCCCCGGACCTGGACGTGGCACTTGGCTGGGGACGCAAAGCGGCGCAAGCCACCACGCTGCCTATCGAGGTCCGGCCCTTCGCGGGCTACCGGGAATAGCTTCCCCATGGTCCATATTTCGGAGATCGGACAAATATTCCGCGAAGAGTATGGACGCTCCGTGGCCGTCCTGGTTCGCGTTTTGGGCAGCATCGACGCCGCCGAAGACGCGGTCCAGGACGCATTCACCGAGGCCGTCACCCGCTGGCCGGATACCGGGCTGCCGCCAAGCCCGGCGGGCTGGATCATCACCACCGCACGCAACCGAGCGATCGACCGGCTCCGCCGCGAGGCCTCCGGCCGGGAGAAGCTCGCACAGGCCGCGATCCTGCACGGTGATATACACGTGGATGAACCCGAAGAGGTGGACACAGTGGAAGACGACCAGCTGAGGCTGATATTTACCTGCTGCCATCCGGCCCTCAACCGCGCCGCGCAGGTGGCCCTGACCCTCAAGCTCCTGGGCGGGCTCCGCACCGCCGAAATCGCCCACGCTTTCCTCGTCCCCGAGCCAACCATGGCCCAGCGACTCGTACGGGCGAAAGGCAAGATCCGCGATGCCCATATCCCTTACCGGGTACCGAGCGGGGCCGAGCTTCCTGAGCGCTTGAAATCCGTGCTGGCCGTGGTCTACTTGGTCTTCAACGAGGGCTACGCGGCGAGCTCGGGCACGGGGCTGGTGCGCGAAGAGCTCTGCCGCGAGGCCTTGCGCCTGGGCAGGCTCATCGTGGACCTCATGCCTGATGAACCGGAAGCCAAAGGGCTCCTCGCACTCATGCTCCTCCTCGATGCCCGCCGCGCCGCCCGGACAGCTTACGACGGCGGCCTGGTGCTCCTCGCGGACCAGGACCGCAGCCTCTGGGACGCGGACCACATTGCGGAGGGACAATCCCTGGTGCGGCAATGTCTGAAGAGGAACCAGCCCGGACCGTACCAATTGCAGGCAGCCATCAACGCGGTTCACAGCGATGCCGCACAGCCCGCGGACACCGATTGGGGCCAGATCCTGGCGCTGTACGGGCAACTCCTTGCGATGGAACCGACGCCGGTGGTTGCTTTGAACAGGGCCGTTGCCCTCGCGGAGGTGGAAGGCCCCGCCAAGGGGCTTGCCGCCGTCGACCTTCTGGAACTGGGCAATTACTACCTGTTCCATGCCGTGCGCGCGGATCTGCTCCGGCGCTTGGGTCGCGACGACGAAGCTGTCGCCGCCTACCGCGCCGCGCAGGAGCGCACCGACAACGACGCCGAGCGGGACTTCCTCGAGGGGCGGCTCCGGGCGCTCACCACCACTGGCCCCGGCCAAGCAGCACCGACTTCAGACGATCCGCGCGGTCGGTGACCAGGCCGTCCACGCCCATGTCCAACAGCCTGGCCATTTCGGCAGAATCGTTGACCGTCCAGACGTGGACCTGGAGCCCCAGCCGGTGCGCGCGCCGCAGGAAACCGGGCGTCACTACCGTCAGCGGTCCGTAGCGGACCGGCACCTGGAGGGCCTCGACGTCGTGCAGGATCTTCCGGAGCCAGCGCCCTGGAAGAAGCGGTCCCAGAAGCGTGAAGGCTGCATTACAGACGATGCCCGCCGAAGACGCCGTGCGGCGCCCGAGCAAGCGGAGGACCGCGCGACGACGTCGGTCGGAGAAGCTCGCGATCAGCACGCGGTCGTGGGCGTCGAGTTGGTCAATGACTCCGGCGAGTGCCTTGACGGTATGCCAGTCCTTGACGTCGACGTTCAGCCGCGCCTCGGGGAATTCCGTCAGGACCTCCGCCAAGAGGGGAATTGCTTCGCGGCCGCCGATGCGGGCTTTCGCGATGTCGGCAGCCCTGAGGCTGGAGATGGGGCCGTGGGCATCTGTGACCCGGTCGAGGGTGTCGTCGTGGAAAAGGAGCACCACGCCGTCGGCAGTGGTGCGGGCATCGGTTTCGAGATGCGTGAAGCCGAGCTCAAGCGCGGCCTTGAATGCCGCGGCGGAGTTCTCCAGTCCGTCGGGGGAAAATCCGCGGTGCGCGAAGGCAAGCGGAGCGGATTGTCCGTCCGGGCGACTGAAGAAAGGCAGGTTCAGGCTCACACGGGTAGCGTAACCCGGCCGTGCCGCCCGCGACGCCGTCAGGATTCCTGCGGGACGATCTCCACGCCGTCGCCGCAGTGAACCAGCGTGCGGCCGCGGCCGCCGTCGAGGTTTACCCAGACCACGCTGTGGTCGCTCGACACGGCGTCCACCTGGCCGGGGTTCTCAAACCCCGGTGCGAGCTTGACGCTCACGCGGTCCCCGCGGCGCAACTGCTTCCAATGTTCGGCCGGCACTGCACGGCGAACCGGGGCTTCGGGCCACCCCGTCGTCTTTCTCTTGGCCATCATGTCCCCTGTGATCGGCATCGAATACGGCACGAGCCTACGGGGGATAGTTGAACGGCAGTTGGACTGAATCTGTGTAAATGGGTGAGCGCTCCCAACTGACTGGCACTTGTTGTCGTTTAGAGGCCTGAAAACGACATTAAGTGCGAGTTAGTTGGGAGCGCCCGGCCGGAAAGTGGACCCTAGATGATGGCGGCGCGGAGTTGCTTCGCGGCCAGCGCGGGGTCGTCCGCACCGTAGATGGAACCGCCGACGACGGCGACATCCGCTCCGGCGCGCTGTACGGCTCCGATCGTGGACAGGTTCACGCCGCCGGCCACTGAGAACGGCACGCGAGCTTCCTCGCCCGCGCTCAGCAGGACATCCAGGTTGTAGCCCGGCTTTGCCTGCTCGTCGAGGCCGGCATGGAACTCGATGAACTTGGCACCGAGTGCCCGGGCTTCCTTGGCGCGGGACACTTTGTCCGCAACGCCGATCAGGTCCACCACGATGCCCTTGTTGTGGGCTTTTGCCGCCTTGACCGCACCGGCGATGGTGGAGTCATCGGCACCCCCAAGTACGGAAACCAGGTCTGCGCCGGCCTTGAAGGCGATGTCTGCTTCGAGTTCGCCGGCATCCATGGTCTTGAGGTCGGCGAACACGATCTTGTCCGGGTGGGCTTCCTTGATGGCGGTCACGGCCGAAAGACCTTCGCTTTTCACGAGCGGGGTGCCGAGTTCGATGATGTCAACATATTCGGCCACTTTGCCCGCGATTTCGAGGGCGGCTTCGGTGGTGAGGACGTCGATGGCGACTTGCAGCTTCATGGAGAGAATCACTTTCGTTGTTGGTTGGGTGGTGTTGGTGCGGTGGAAATCAAGGGCTATTCGAGGTTCGCGTGGCGGAGCCAGAGTTCCTCGGCCGGGGTCGCGTCGTTGTCCCACAGCAACTGGAAGACTGCTTCGGCAGCGAGGAAGAGCACCTGCTCGAACAGGCTGCCGGAGTACTGGCGCGACAGCGTGGAACCGTGGTCCGCCTTCTGCGCCGCCGGAATGATGACGACGACGTCGGCCAGTTCCGCGAGCGGTGACCTCGCGTTCGTCGTGTAGACGGCGATCCTGGCGCCGGCTTTGGAGGCCGTTTCGGCGGCGCGCACGACGCCGGAGGTCGTCCCTGAGCCCGAGGCAAGGAGCAGGAGATCGTCCGAGCGGATGGCCGGTGTGGTGGTATCTCCCGCGATGTGCACGTCGAATCCGAGATGCATCAGCCGCATCGCAGCCATCCGCAGGACAAGTCCGCTGCGGCCAGCTCCGGCAACAAAGATCCGGCCGGTTGCCGAGTTCCCCGCGGTCTGGACTTCCGCGGCCAGGCAGGAGAGCTGCCCAAGGTCCACTTCAGCGGTTGTTTCTGCGATCTCGCTTCCCACAAGGGCCACGCCCAGGCCGACGTCCAGGCTCAGGTCGGCGTCTGCGGTGGTGGTCATGCGTTACCTCCTGCTCGGGTGAATGCTGCGTTTCAATCAATCGTTCAGGATTAAACGGATAGGGGTAACGATGAGCTCGGGCAGTCATAGCTACTCGTTTGGGTAGTAGGCGCGGGAGCTGAGGCGCTAGGGTGGCGGGATGACTCCAAGTACGTGGACGCTCCTGGAAGCGGTTGCCGCACTCGCGAACTCCCCGTTGATGAACATCGCCGAGCGGCTTCGTGAAGCGTCGTTGCCGTACGTAGGCAGCAGCGCGCTAGTGATCTTCACCGAGGATTGCACCGGCCGGCCCCAGAAGAAGGCCGGGGCGGAACGTATCATCAGCCGCGTCTCCATTCCGGAGTTGGATCAATTGCGGGCCCGGGTCGCGGACGGCGAGGCCTGGCAAGGTGAAGCGACCATCGCCGGCAAGCAACGGCCGGTTCTTGCGCTGACGTCCGGGAGCAATGCGCTCCTGACCATCACCGAGCCTTCAATCCCCGAGGGATCTTTGGAGCGGGAGTCGGCGCTGCGGATGCTTGAGTACTTGTGGCAGCTCACGGCCCGGCGCATCCAGGAGAAGGTGGCGGACGCGCCGCCGTCGTACCTTTTGGAATCCCGCGCGGCGTCAGCCGAGCGGCTCCGCGTCACGGCCGAACTCGTGGACCGGTACTCCACCACCCTGGAGACACTTCTGGCCGCGCTGCGATCAAGCTCCCTCGACGATGCCACTGCCAGAAAGACCGTCACCGACCTGGCAGCCACCTCACTGGTCAATCTTCGGACACTCAGCGACCGGACAACAGACCTCGTGGAAGAGCCGGTGGCCAAGGCCTTCGAGCGGCTGCGGGAGGACTTGCGACCGCTCATGCACTTCAGTGGGCTCGACATCCAGTTCATCGAGCCACCAATCAACGGCCGCGCCTTGCCCGGCGAAGTGGCCCACGCCGCCCGGGCGATCGTGCGGGGTCTGGTGCTGGCCATCGTGGAGCAGCCCGCAGTCAGGCGTGTGCGGGTGCAGTGGGACTGCGATGGTGTAAACCTCCTGGTTAATGTGCGCGACGACGGCCTAGGCGAACTGACGGCGGATTCGCCCAACATTGCCCGGCTCAACAACCGGGTGGCGGCTCTGGACGGCCGGATGAACATCGAGGTCATGGCCGGCTGGGGAGCGGACGTGCAGGTGGTCCTGCCATTGGACCCTCCATCAGCCCCCGCGGGCGATATCGGTGGATGGGGCCTGGCGGAGCGCGAAATGGAAGTTCTTCAACTGTTGGCGGCCGGACAACGCAACCGGGCCATCTCCGCCAAACTGCACATCAGCGAAAACACAGTTAAATTCCATGTCAGGAATATCTTCAGGAAACTCGGAGTAGGTTCACGAACAGAAGCCATTGCCTTGGCGCACAGCCACGGGCTGCGGGCGCCGAACTAGTGGACCGGACCGGCGACCGGCGCGGCGGCCAGGGAACCCAGGGCTGACTAGACCCGCAGCGAAGCGAGCTTGGCCTCGAGGATCTGGGCCACGCCGTCGTCGTCGAAATGCGGGGCTTGCTGGCCCGCGGCGCTGATCGCCTCAGGGTGGCCGCTGGCCATCGCGTAACCGTTGCCCGCCCAGCGCAGCATCTCGACGTCGTTGGGCATGTCGCCGAAAGCCACCACATCCGCGGCGTCGATGCCCCTGGACGACGCATATGCAGCGAGAGTGACGGCCTTGTTGATGCCGGGTGCAGACATTTCCAGGAGGGCAGTCCGCGGCGCAGAGTGGGTGGTTTCCACGAGATGCGCGACGGCGGGCTGCACCTCTGCGAGGAAATCATCCGGGGTGCCGCTGCGCGTCACGGCAAGGAACTTCACGACGGCGTCGTCCGCGGTCAGCGTTTCGTCCAGCCACGCAGGGGTGAACTCGGCGAGGAGCTCGCTCGTTTCGTTCTCGATGAATCCGGCCTCGAGGTGGAATCCGGTGAGTGTTTCGGCCGCGAACAGTGCGTCGGGGCGGAGCTGCTTGATGATCCGGCGGGCCTCGAGCACGGATTCGATGCTCAAGGCGTTGGCCGAAATCAGCTTTTCCGCCTCAAGGTCCCACACCACGGCGCCGTTGGAGCAAATAACGATGCCGCTGTGGCCGATCTGTTCGCGGAGGGGGTAGAGCCAGCGCGGCGGACGCCCGGTCACGAACACCACCTCGATGCCCGCGTCACGGCAGGCATGGAATGCACGTATGGTGCGGCTGCTGATCTTGCCGTCATGTCCAAGGATGGTGCCGTCAATGTCACTTGCTACGAGCCGCATTATGTCAGTCTACGTGGGGGGCCGCCGTCGAACCCGACCCAAATCTAGTGCCGCTCGAAGTGGCCCGTGATGACGGCCCGGCCCAGGGTGTGTGCGGCCAGCGTGCGGACGAGCGCTTCCGTGGAGGCTCCGGCGTCGAGAGCCAGTTCTTCGACGTCGACCGCGTGCACGGCCACGATGTACCGGTGCGGGCCATGCCCAGGCGGTGGCGCGGCACCCAGGTAACCATGGAACCCGGCGTCGTTCTTCAGCTGTAGCGCACCGCCCGGCAAGTGCGAACCGCCCTCAACGCCGGCGCCTGCAGGCAAGGAGTCGGTACTGACCGGGATGTTGATGACGGCCCAGTGCCAGTAACCGCCGGCCCTCGGGGCATCCGGATCGAAGACGGTGACGACGTAACCCTTGGTGCCCTCGGGGGCTCCGCTCCAGCTCAACTGCGGGGACTCGTCCTTGCCGCCCGTCACACCGAATCGCTTGCTGGTCTGGGCGCTGCCGAGTGCCTCACCGTCCCTCAGCGAACCGCTGGTGAGGTTGAAGGATGGGACGCGGGGAAGGTCGGCGTAACTCATGGCTGCCTTTCGATGCTTGGTTCGGCCTCCGGGACGCCCGAGGCGTTGAGCTCGGCCCTGGTCGGCGGATTCGCGCCCGGCCGGGAGACTGTGATTGCCGCGGCGCGCGCTGCATGGTTGAGGATCCCGTCGAGCACTTCGGCTGGCATGGCGTGCAGCTCTTCCCGGTTTTGGGCCCCGGCCAGCCCGCGGTCAACGATGCCCGAGAGGAGCGCGGCCATGAAGGAATCGCCCGCACCGACGGTATCCGCCACCTCCACCTTCGGGGCGTCCACGTGGGCCTCCCCCGCCGCCGTAACGCCCCAGGGTCCAGCCGCGCCTCGCGTGACCACCACGACGGCGGGTCCGCCGCTGCCGCCCAGGTTCAACCAGCGCCGGGCCGATTCCAAGACGTCGACGCCGGGATAGAGCCACTCAAGGTCCTCGTCGGATGCCTTGACCACGTCGGCAAGCGCCACGAAACGCTCCACCTGGGCCCGCGCATAGTCGCGATCCTTGATGATGCTGGGCCTGCAGTTGGGATCGAAGCTGATGGTCGCGTTCGGATGGGCATGCTCGACGGCGGCAAGGACTTCCGCTGCTCCCGGCTCCAACATGGTGGCAATCGAGCCCGTGTGCAGGAGCGACGTCCCCTGGAGCATGAAAGGCAAGCGCGCGGCGAGGCCGGGAAGCTCCCAGGCGAGGTCGAACGTGTAGCTGGCAGCGCCGTCGTCGTCGATCAATGCGGTGGCTACGCTCGTGGGACTCTCGTCCGGCGGAAGCGGAACCATGACGGAACTGGAGCGCAGATGGGCCGCGATCGAGTCGCCGTAGGCGTCCTTGCCGAAGCGGCCGATGAACTGGACTGCATGGTCCAGCCTGGCCAGGCCCACGGCAACGTTGAGCGGACTTCCGCCCACGTGGGCGTCGATTCCCGAGGAACGCTGGACGACATCAACCAGCGCTTCACCTATGACTGTCAGCATGGGACAACTCTGCCATGTTGATGTGGTGTGCGTCTCCCGATGACAGCCGGTGACTTTCCCGTAAAACCGTCACACCAGCAGGCGCTGCACCAACTCCCGGCACTTCTTGTACGCAACCGCCCTGGGGTCGATCAGGTCGAAATGGTCGCCAGGCACCTTGAGGAACTGGGCCGCGCCCCCGGAAGCAGTGGCCGCGGCAACATAAGCCTCGGACTGGCTGCACGGGACGTCCTCGTCCGCGGCGGCGTGGACGGCAAAGACCGGGACGGCGATGGGGAGCGAGCTCATGGGGTCCGCGTAGATATGCCGTTTGGGGAATCTGACCGAGTCCCCACCCATCAGGTTGTCGACGGCGCCGTTGCTGAGGTTGAGCCGCTCGGCATCCGCCAGGTTCAGCAGGCCAGACTGGCTCACGACGCCGGTAAGCTGCACTGCCGCGCCATTGTCATGCCGATGGAGCTGCCGGTCGGCGTCTGCCGCGCCGATCTTGGAAAGCTTGTCGCGCCCGGCGGCCCAGACGGCCAGATGGCCGCCCGCGGAGTGTCCCAGCGCCACTACTTTGCTCAGGTTGAGCTCATGCTTGCCGGCGATCTCGCCCAGGTGGTCAATTCCGTCGAGGACATCTTCGAACGTATGCGGCCAGCCGCCGCCGTTTCCTGCCCTCCGGTATTCAAGGTTCCAGGCCGCAATTCCGTGCGCAGCGAGGTCCCGCGCAATCGGCTCGCCGAGTTCCGCGCCGTACTGGGAGCGCCAGTAGCCTCCGTGGATCACCACCACCACGCCGTCGGGTCTGCTGCGGTGTGATTGGAGCGAATTGTCTGGTACGAACAGCTCGCCCCATTGGCTGGAGTGCTGGCCGTAGTAGTACTTGTGCCGCTTCATCGTGTCCTCCTTTGTGCCGAGCCTATCGCGGAGGAGCGACGCGGAGCGGGAGCAATGGCCTGAGGATCAACGCAGAGCCCCTGTTCCCCCATTCCCAGTACGATGTTGCCTGCTTCCAGGTGTCGCAGCGATAAGCCCTGAGGGTCCGGCTCCCCTGCACTGTCAGCCCTCCGCCGTAAGCTGGAGGCATGGCTAGCAATTGGGACAGCTTGGATCCACAGCTGCGCGAATCAGTACAAGCGAATGTGGAACTCTACGAACGCGTTCGGCCTGCCCTGAAACTCGTCACCCGGGACGTCCTGTTGACCTTGCGGGACATGCTCAAGAACAGCGAGTCCGTTCCGCTCTTCGTCACCGGACGCACCAAGACGGTGGAATCTTTCCGGGAGAAGATTTCCCGTACCGAGGTGCCCCTGGATGGCGGCCCGCGGGTGCTGAAGTTCCCGGACCCGTTCCGGACACTGAACGACATGGTGGGGCTGCGCGTCATCACCAAGCTTCCGGCCGAGAACGCCGCCGTTGCCAACTTGATCAAGCGCCAGCGCCAGCTTTTCGATTGCCGCGGCGACCTTGAGAAGGACATCGGTTCGATCGAGTCCGGTACCTACGGCTACTCGAGCCGGCACCTTATCCTCCGCACCATCCAGAACGAGTCCGTGAAGGCCTACCAGCAGGTCTTCAATCCGGACATCCCGCCAAATGGCAGCTACTTCTTCGAATGCCAGATCCGTACCGTTTTCGCGCACGCCTGGAGCGAAATCGAACACGACATCCGCTTCAAGGCCGAGGATCCGCGCGCTTGGACGCCGCATTTCGACCGGCAGTTCACCGCCACCGCCGCAATGCTGGAAACGGTGGAGAGCGCCTTCGCCGACCTCCACGAACGCTACGAGGAAGTCCGCGGCTACTGGGATCTCGATGGCGAAGGTTCCATGCCGCTCACGCCCAACCGGGTGCGGGACGTCTGGCGAACGCTGCTTCCGCACGTTGACCGTAAAGTTGATGACGACTGGGGTTGGGCTGCGGAGCTCCTTGCGGCCCACGGACTGAACAAGACCGTGGAACTCGCCGGACTCCTCAGCGCCAACCGGATCACCGAGGTCCGCAAAGCCCTGGACCACCGTTACTCCCCCGGACCGGACCGCCTCCTGGATGACCTCCTGCTGTGGCAGTACGGCACTGAACACATCGACCTCACCGCTGAGGCGCCCGACGTCGTCCCCCACCCCCGGCGGGACAGCCTCCAGCGGCGTCTCAAGCAGATTGAGCGGTACCGCCTGACCAACAGCTAAGGACCCATGACACCCGAGCAGCTCCAGTCCCTCCGTTTCACGCTGCGCTCGCCCCGCAGGCTCAAGACGGAAGCGTTGGCTGGTTTGGTGGTGGCGCTTGCCCTCATTCCTGAGGCCATCGCGTTCTCCGTGATTGCCGGCGTGGATCCGCGCATCGGCCTTTTCGCGTCCTTCACGATGGGGGTCACCACAGCGATCGTGGGTGGCCGGCCAGCCATGATATCCGCAGCCACCGGTGCCGTCGCGCTCGTGATTGCCCCCGTCATGAAGGATCACGGACTCAACTACTTGATCGCCACGGTCATCCTCGCCGGGGTCTTCCAAATAGTCCTGGCGGTCCTGGGCGTCACGCGGCTCATGCGCTTCATTCCGCGTTCGGTGATGATCGGATTCGTGAATGCCTTGGCGATTCTGGTGTTCATGGCCCAGTTGCCTGAGCTCATCGGCGTCCCCTGGATGGTCTACCCGATTGTGGCCGTGGGGCTGCTGATCGTCTTCGCTTTGCCCAGAATCACGACGGCGGTGCCCGCACCGTTGGTGGCGGTCGTCTCCCTCACGATCGTGACGGCACTGGCCGGAATCCGCGTTCCCACTGTGCATGACAAGGGCGAACTCCCCAACAGCCTTCCCGGTTTTTTCGTGCCCAATGTGCCTTTGACCTGGGAGACCTTCCAGACCATTGCCCCGTTCGCTTTGTCCATGGCGCTAGTGGGCCTGCTGGAATCCCTCATGACGGCCAAGCTCGTGGATGACATCACGGATACCCGCTCCAACAAGACCCGGGTCTCCTGGGGCCAGGGCATTGCAAATATCGTCACCGGTTTCCTGGGTGGCTTGGGCGGCTGCGCCGTGATTGGCCAGACCATGATCAACGTGAAGGGTTCGGGTGCCCGCAGCCGGCTGTCAACCTTCCTGGCGGGAGCGTTCCTGTTGGGGCTCGTGGTGACGCTCGGGGACGTGGTGGGCACCATACCTATGGCCGCTTTGGTGGCTGTGATGATCTTCGTTTCCCTCATCACCTTTGACTGGCATTCGATCCGGCCCGCAACCCTAAAGCGGCTCCCGAAGTCCGAGACCGGCGTCATGCTCGTGACGGTGGCCGTTGTGGTGGCGACGCACAATCTGGCCATCGGGGTAGGAGCCGGCGTCCTCACGGCCATGGTGCTGTTCGCCCGCCGAGTGGCCCATTTCGCCACCGTGGAGCGGAGTGAATTCGAGCTCAACGGCCGGACCGTGGCGAGCTACACGGTGGATGGCGAGTTGTTCTTCGCCTCCTCAAACGACCTTTACACGCAGTTCGACTATGCAAAGGATTCCTCGGAGGGAATCGACCACGTGGTCATCGACCTGCATGCCTCGCACATCTGGGATGCTTCCACCGTGGCCGTGTTGGATTCCGTTACCGAGAAATACCGCAGGCACGGCCGCGAGGTGGAGCTCATCGGCCTCAACGCGGCGAGCGTCCGAATGCGCGAACGGCTGGCGGGCAAGCTCAACGCAGGCTAACGTCCCGGGCCCACCCAACGAACACCCCCCAACTGACTCGCAGTTGTTGTCGTTATGAGCCGCCAAAACGACAACTAATGCGAGCTAGTTGGGCACACGCCGCCCGGGTTCCCTGGCCGTGGGGCCCCGCCGGCGAGGGGCCCTGCCTGAGCTTGCGAAGGCTGGGAGCCGGTGGGGACTTGCGAGGCGAGGGTGGCGGTGGGGACTAGTTGGGCACTACGGAGTCTTGAACTCCCACGGCGCGGCCTTGGTGGTTCCCGCGCCGATGGTGCGGCCGGCGAGCCGATCCAGAAGCAGGGTGACGGCTCCCTCGAGCGCTTCCGGTTCCGGAGTCCCGCCTGCCGAACCGGGTGCCAGGACATCAAATCCGGCAGGCTGCATCGTGTCCGAAATGACCACCTGGGCTACTCCGCGCCTGGCCAGCTCCCCCACGGTGAGGTCAAGAAGGGTCCCGGGCGGCAGGGCCCCGATGATGGCGCCGTCGGCACCCCCGGAGAGCATGAACCGCCGCCACCCTTCGCCGATGAGGATCACAGGCTGGTAGCCGTGCTGGGGCAATATGCGTGCAGCGGCCGTCGCGAGTGCCCGGTCCCACGGCCATTCCAGGTCGCCGATGGCAATCGCGACGAGGTCGGTCTTGCCGCGGCGCATTCCGCGGGCCGCCTGATTGGGTACGTAACCCAATTCCTTGGCCGCGGCCTGGACCCGCTCTTGTGTCGCGTCGCTGATGCGGGTGGTGCCACCGAGGCGCCCGGACAAGACATAGGACACGGTGGTGAGGGAAACGCCGGCACTCTTGGCGACGTCCCGGATGGTCGGCTTCGATCCAAGTCCCATGGCCTAGCGCTTTCCCTTCTTGCGGGAGCCCTTGCCCCGGCCCTTGTCCGGGTTCGGGGCATAACGCTGGGCAACCGCCGGTTTTTTGGCGCCAGTGCCTCGTCGGTCCGGCTTGGGTGCCTTCTTGGGCTTCTCCTGTTGAGCCGATGGCTGCCGCGAACTTTGCGCAGTGCGGCCCCGGACAATGCCAATGAATTCCTCGATGACCTCGCTCGTGGAATCGCTCGGCCAGGCGAGGCCGATCTGCGTCCCTTCGGCCCCTGTCAGGCGGCGCGCCACCGTGTCCTTGACATTGAAATGCCGGGCCACGGACATCGGCAGGATCACGAGGCCGGCACCGGACGCCACCACCTGCATGGCCATCTCCGGCCCGCCCATTCCGGCGACATCCAGGAAGTTCTCCTCCGCGAGGTCCTCCAGCGCCACCTCTTCGAACACCGAGATTTCATGGCCCTTCGGGGCCACCACCACAGGCTGCTCTTCGTAGAGCGGAATCACGTGCAGTCCATCGCGATCCACCGGCAGGCGGACAAAGCTGAGATCCGCGGAGCCGTCGCGCAGGACGTCCAGCTGCGCGCCGTCGTCGGACATGAACGAGTGAAGCGGAACATCCGGCATGCGCTCTTCCCAGCGCCGGATCCATTTCCCGGGCGTCACGCCGGCGACATAGGCGAAAGTGAGCCCCTGGGGCCCGCTGGTTTCAGCGTCGGAAGCGTCGGGGGTACCGACGGCGGGCAGGGATTCTTGATCGGATGGCACCAGTTCACAGTACCGCGCGGGCCGTAGCCAACCCAGCGCCGGCCCAAGCTACGCCGCGTACACCTGGACCGCTGTCGCCTTGACTACAAAGTGGACGCGCGAGCCCGGTTCCAATCCCAGCTCGGCGGACGCTGAGGGCGTGATGTCCGCTGCCAGATCGCCGGCCCGGACCCTGATGTGGTCCCCATGCGGTTCAAGATCCGTGATCGCAACCGGGAACGAGTTGCGCGGGCTGCCGTGGGCAGCGTCCAGGAAGATGGAAACGGCCGACGGCGGGAACGCGGCGACGCCTGGCTGGCCGGGTTCCGCTTCGTCATCGAGGTCTCCCGCGACATGCAGGCTGGGAAGCTCGACGGTGGCGACCGTCCTGAGTCCGTCCTCCGTGACGGTGCCAGCCATGAGGTTCACTCCGGCCAGGCCCGCGGCGAATTGGCTTCGTGGACGTCGGAATACCTCACGGGTGGCCCCTTCCTCCACAATCCTGCCCTTTTCCATGACGATCACGCGGTCCGCGAGCATGAGGGCATCCAGGACGTCGTGGGTGATGATCAGGGCACGACGCCCGGACAGGACGCGTTTGAGGAGCCGGCGCAAGTGCGGGGCGGCGTGGATGTCCAACGCGGACATCGGCTCGTCCAGGAGCAGCAACTCGGGACTGGCCGCCAGCGCGCGGGCCACCGCAACACGTTGGGCTTGGCCCCCGGACAACTGCCCCGGCTTGCGCCCGGCGAGCTCCATGGCGTCCACTTCGGCTAGCCAGTGCCGCGCAGTTTCGCGCGATTCCGTCCGCGAAGCGCCTGAGCTGCGCGGGCCGAATGCCACGTTGTCCAGGACGCTCAGGTGCGGGAAAAGCAACGGCTCCTGGGCCAACAGCGCCGTGCCGCGAAGGTGCGGAGGGGTCCATGCCCGGCCGCCGCCGTCGAGGTTGAAGAGAACCTGGTCCCCGAGGCGGGCAGAGCCCGCGTCCGGCCGCAAGAGTCCCGCCGCGACGGAGAGAAGCGTCGACTTTCCGGCCCCGTTGGGTCCGAGGATCGCAACGGTCTCCGCTTGCCCGAGGGTCAGTGACACGTCCAGGTTGCGGGCCCGGACAGTGGCGTCGATCTGGAAACTCACGCGGCTGCCTCCGCGGGAAGATCCGCGCGGTGCGGACGCCGGTAAGACAGTCCGACGACGATCACGGCCACCGCGACGAGAACCAGCGAAAGGGCGACGGCGGCGTCCGCGTCGGTCTCTCGCTGCAGGTAGATTTCCAGCGGCAGCGTCCTCGTGACACCTTGCAGGCTCCCCGCAAATGTCAGCGTGGCGCCGAACTCGCCCAGGCTGCGGGCAAAGGACAACACCGCCCCCGAGGCAAGGCCGGGGAGGACCATCGGGATGGTCACGCGCCTCAAGATGGTGGTGGGGCGGGCGCCGAGCGTCGCGGCAACGGCTTCGTAGCGGTTGCCGGCCGTCCGCAAGGCGCCTTCTAGGCTGACCACCAAGAATGGCAAGGCGACAAACGTCTGGGCCAGGACCACCGCCGTCGTCGAGAACGCGATCTGGATGCCCGCGAGTCCAAGGCTCTTGCCCAGAAGACCCTGCCGACCGAACGTATAGAGCAGCGCGATCCCGCCCACCACGGGTGGCAACACCAAGGGCAGGAGGACGAAGGCACGGAGGAGCCGCTGCCCGCGGAAGGGCCGGCGGGCTAGGACAAGCGCCAACGGGATGCCGAAGACGATGCAGAGCGCGGTGCTCGCGGCAGAGGTGCGGAGGCTGAGACCCAACGCCGTGAGCGAGGAATCGGAGGTCACCAGCGGGATGAACTGTGTCCAGTTGACCTTTGCAACCATGGCAGCCAGCGGCAACAGGACGAACAAGCCGCCCACTACCGCCAGGCCATAGACCCACCGTGGAATCCCGCTGAAATTCATCGACGCCTACGGTACGCCGAGGCTTGGGTCACCGGGACCATCCGGGCGGCCCCGGCGACTCTTGTGTGCGGCATGGATTCATCCTAGAACAGGGGCTGTGCCACTTCCCTGCAGGGGCGGATACCCTTGAACCATGACCTCTGCAAACTCCCAGTCCATGAAGCCGGCCACCGTTGCCAAGAAACTTGGCATCTACCTGCCTGCAACACCCCAGGAGTTCCAGGATTCGGAAATCACCCGCGCCGATTTCGCCGAGCTCCAGGCCAATGCCCCGGAGTGGCTCGCCGAGCTCCGCCGGACGGGTCCGCACCCGCGTCCCGTCGTGGCACAGAAGCTGAACATCTCCATCAGCGGCCTTGCCCGCGGCGGAATCACCGAGGCCCTCACGACGGCGGAAATCACCGAACTGCTGGCAGCTCCCCCGCAGTGGCTCGTCGTCGAGCGCGCCACGCACGCAGCCGTGCGCTCCGAGGCAAAGCGCATCAAGGAAGAAGCTGCCAAAAAGGAAGCCACGAAGGAAGCCAAGTCCAACGCCACTGCCAAGCGGGACGCACCGAAGGCATCCAAGCGGGACCACGCTTAAGCTCCAAAAGACGTTCACAGGAAGGCGGACAACCCGGACCGGGTTGTCCGCCTTCCTGCTTTTAGGCACGGAATCGGGGCCCTCGCCTCCGAGCCATCCTCGGCGCATACTGAATTTGAGAGCGGTGCGCGTTCGCGTGGAGGTGGTCCGATTGCCCGCCACAACTGGAATCCAGCTGACGGCCTGGGAGATCGGGCTGTGGGGGCTTTTGCTTCTGTGCGCGGTGGTCTTTACCGTCAACACCGTCCGGAAAGCGGCCGTCCACGGAGCCCCCGACGGCGGCCATCCCGACTTGCAGGGGCACCTCGGCCACCGCGATCGGGAGTTCGTCAAAGAGCCGGACGCCACCTTCTGGAACATCTTCGCCGGACTCGTGGTGATTGTCCCGGCGGTCGTCATTCCCGCGTTGGCCTCGCCCGCCGTCGGGCTCTTGATGCTCTTCCTCGGCGTAGCTGCCGCTATTGCAGCCTTTGCGGTCGGCCGGACACTGGAGCGGAACCGTCAGGACCGCAGCGGTTTCACCGAAGCGGCAGCCCGTCACGACGCCCTCTTGGCCCGCTGGCAAAGGTATGAACTCGATCCCGCCAAGGGCATCGACTTCCCCGGCATGAGCGATGTCAGCGTTCCGCAGACCGCCGCTTTAGTCCGTGCGCTGCAGGAAGCCCAACGGTGCCGCCTCACCGCAGGGACGGACTATGCCCACGCGGTCGAGAAGTTGGATGTGGCGATGGTCGAAGCCGAAGCAGCTGCGGGCGTTTCTGCGTCGTAGGCGGCTCGCCCCGGATTCCAAAAGTGAGGTCTCGGCCCTTTCAACCAGTGAAAGCGCCGAGACCTCACGTGTCGATCGGTAACTCGTCCTAGGCCACCGGTACCGCTACGCGGCTGTTTGCGGTGACGATCCTGGCGGCTGTTGCCTGGCCCATCCGGACCGCGCCGTCCACGTGCTGGTAGCCTTCGGCAGCCAGATCGGAGGAAGACCAGTAGATCGGTCCTACGTTGGCGTGCTGGTCCTTGCCGTAACGGTGCAGGCCGCCCAGGTCGTAGCTGGACGCGTAGGCCCCACGGGTCCATTCTTCGGAACCCCAGTCGGATTCGTAGTAGACCTCGGCGTCCAGGGCTTTGTCGCCGAGGAAGCCCGCGATGGACTCAAGGACCTTCTTCTTGCGGTCCCCGGCGCTGAGCTCGAAGACCGCGTCTGCCTTTTCGTCCGAAATGAAGCCCACCAGGGTCCCGCGGGCGTCTCCGTGGTTGGTGTTGTCGTAGACCTCCTGGACCAGGGCGTCGGCGCCGAAGCCCGTCCCGGAGAGGCCGTCTTCGCGCCAGAACGGCGTGCGGTAGACGGCGTGCACCTTGATGACCAAGCCCAAGGACTGGTGCTGGTGCATCTGGTGCTGGCGGCGCGGCAGCGGCGGGTTGAAGGACACGCGGGAGTACAGGTTCGGCGGGACAGCCATGATCACGAATCGCGCATTGACGGTTGCACGCTCGGATTCAACGGTGACCCGATGGCCTTCGCCGGCCGCCTCCCAGTTGATGGTGCGGACCGGGCTGCTAAGTACGACGTCGTCGCCCAGTTCCGCGGCGATCAACAGGGAGACCTGCTGCATCCCGCCGATAACCCGCTTGTCAAGGATGAAGTCTTCGTCCGTCAGGTTGGAGAAGGAGCCTGCCGAGGCTGCCATCAGCACCGCTTGCAGGGCCGAGAAAGCGTGGGCCGGCTTCGTCAGCATGCCGCCGGCGATGAAGAGGCCGATATTGTTGCAGGCCTCCTCGTCCGTGGAATTCTGGCGCAGCCAGTGGTGGAAGGAAATGGTGTCCAATTCGCGGGCCTTCGGGTGGGCCCATGGCTCCTCCGGGCCGATCTCCGCGGCGAGGCCGTCCAGGATGGCGGTGAGCTTCTCCATTTCGGCCGCAGTGGTCTCGCTTACGGGGAAGGACGCACCGGTGTAGCGGGTGCGGGTGCCGTCCGGCGAGAGGTACACCGATTCGCCGTCGCGGTAGCGGGAGTACATTTTCAAGCCCAGCTCGTCCAGGAGCCCCATGAGGGCGGTCTGGTCCGGGGACACCCACTGTCCGCCGATTTCCAGCATGGCGCCGTCAATCGTGTCGGTCCACGTACGGCCACCGACGCGGTCGCGTGCTTCGAGCACGGCAACGCTGAGCCCGGCCTTCTTCAACTCGCGGGCGGCCGTCAACCCCGACGGACCGGCACCGACAATTACGACGTCGCGATCAAGATTCAACATGATGTCCTTTCTGTGGCCGTCCCCGTTGGCTGACCAATAAATGAATGACGTTCATTTATCTCAACTGTAGCTGGATTGGCCCCGGCTGTGAAGACCCAAATGGAATAATGCTGATGACACTGCTTCCAGAAAGGTCAGCGATGCCTGAACCCACCCCCACTCCCGGCGAGACCAAAGCGCGCCGCAGGGCGGGTCGGCCAATGGCGGCGGTCCTCGACCAGGACGGCATCACTGCCGCGGCCCTGGAACTGATCAGCAAGAAGGGCTACGACGGCCTCACGATGGCCGCACTCGCGCGCTCCCTGGGCGTGGCGCCGTCGGCCCTTTACAACCACGTCTCCTCCAAGGACGAGGTCCTTAAGCTGGTTGAAGAGGACCTGATGTCCAAAGTCGACTTCGGGGGTTTCAGCACGCTCCCGTGGGAGGAGGCCGTCCGGCAATGGGCCTATTCCTACCGCGGCATCTTCGCAAGGCACACCCCGCTGATCTCGGTGATCGCGGTTCTTCCCGTGACGGACGCCCCACAGACCCTCGCCATGTACGAGGCCGTTACCGAGGGCTTCCTCCGTGCCGGCTTCCCGGAGCAGCAGATCATCCCGAGCATCGTGGCCCTTGAGGCCTACATTTTCGGCGCCGCTTTCGACGCGAACGCGCCGGCGGACATTTTCGATTCCGGCCGCTTGGCCGACTCCACGCCGCACTTCACCTCGGCTGTCCGTAGCCTCGGGCCCGAACGGAACAACTACCCGTCCGACCTCGCGTTCAGCATGGGCTTGGATGCGCTGATCACCGGCCTCGGCGCGCTGCGGGTGTAGCCCAACTGACTCGCAGTTGTTGTCGTTATGAGGGCTCATAACGACAACAACTGCGAGTCAGTTGGGAGTTACGGGGTTTGGTGAGTTAAACAAAGGAACCCCGGTCAGAGACCGGGGTTCCTTTGAATTGCGTGCGCGAGGGGGGATTTGAACCCCCACACCCTTTCGGATACTGGCACCTGAAGCCAGCGCGTCTGCCGTTCCGCCACTCGCGCGCAACTTCCTTCGCCCGGGCCGCACCAGGTTTCCCCGGCCTCACCCCTGCGAAAGCAGCGAGATCAAGCATAACGGACAACCTGTTGAAAACGCCAATCGCCCAAGGTCGGGGCAGTAAAACCCCGGGATCCCCCGCTTTGCCGGTCCCCCGCACGGTGCTGAAATCACGCGAGAAGCGTCGCGAAATGATGCGGGCCGCCGAACTTTTCCGGCCTTCCAGGCGTTGTGGAATAAGGCCATTCACAGTCTTGCCCAGTAGTATCGGGGTTGAAGACAGGCTCCTTGCGTGCGCTCCGGCCACTGCGGGGATTCGTCTTGGCTACTGATATCGCAGAGTCAACGAAACGGAAGGAGAAGGACCATGGGCTTGCTTGACAGGGTTGAACGTGGCATAGAAAAGGCCGTCCGCGGCGTCTTCTCCACCGGCTCGCGGGCAAAGGTGGAGCCGGTGGAGATAGCCAGCAAGCTACGCCGTGAACTGGACAACAAGTCCATCACCATTTCGGCCGGCCGCACCTTGGCTCCCAACATCTTCGATGTCCTCTTGAGCGATGCGGACTTCACGCGCGCCCAGGAATGGGGAACCCCACTGGCCGAAGAATTGTGCGACGTCGTCATCCAGCACGTGCGCAGCCAGGGTTACATCCTGCAGGGTCCGGTACGGATCTCTTTCCGTCACGACGAGGCCCAGCGCGAAGGCCATTTCGAAATCACGTCCAGCACCGAGAAATCCAACGGGGCTGCCGCGCCCGCTGCTCCCCGGCCAGTCGTTCCCGCCGCGCCAAACCGCGAACCCACACGGCTCCAGCCTGTCCTGGACATAGGCGGACAACGCTATTCCCTCAACGCGCCTTCGATCGTGCTGGGCAGGTCCTCCGAGGCCGACATCCTGGTGGACGATACCGGCGTCTCGCGCAAGCACTTGGAAATCCAGACGGCAGACGGGGTCATCCACGCCGTCGACCTCGGTTCCACCAATGGAAGCTACGTCAACGGCCACAAAGTGGACGGCAGTGTGGAATTGACTGACGGATCCACCATCACCATGGGACGGACCAAGATCATCTTCAGACTTCTCCCCCAGCCTTCTGGTGGGCGCCCGTGAGCGACATCAGCGAACTGACCATCACCGCACTCCGCTTCGGCTTCCTGCTGTTGCTGTGGGTCCTGATCTTCAGCATCGTCTCGACCATGCGCCGCGATCTCGTGATCGGCCGCAAAGCCGCAATGGGGACTCCGACGGCACGCGAGTTACGCAAGAATCCGGAACTCGCCCCCGCGCCGCCCCAGCCCGTGAAGCAGCAGGCGCACCAGCTCGTCGTCGTTGAGGGACCACTCAAGGGGACCACGCTTCCTCTGGCCGCGAGCCCCATTTTGCTGGGCCGCGCACAAGAGGCCACCTTGGTCCTCGAGGATGATTATGCTTCGGGCAGGCACGCACGCTTGTTCCCGCAAGGCAGCCGCTGGTTCATCGAAGATCTCGGTTCCACCAACGGCACCTACCTCGCCGATCAGCAACTGACCCGCGCCCTGCCGGTGGAGCTTGGCGTCCCCGTGAGGATCGGCAAGACGGTCATCGAATTGAGGCCGTAGCCCATGGCTTCCCCGCATGCCTCCGAGGGCAAGTCGCTGCCTCCGGAACTTCCCCTCATCATGCGCTACGCGGCGCGGTCCGACGTCGGGCGTGTCCGCTCGAAGAACGACGACTCCGCGTACGCCGGCCGGCACCTTGCCGTCGTCGCGGACGGCATGGGCGGGCATGCGGGCGGGGACGTCGCCTCAGCGTCCACCGTGCTGGACATGATCCACCTCGATCATGATTCCTACCCGGACGGCGCGGAAACAGTCCTGGCAGATGAAATCCAGACCGCCAATTCCCTCCTCTCCGAGCTTGTCCACGTTGACCCGAAGCTCGCAGGCATGGGCACCACGGTCACTGCCCTGCTGCTCGAAGGCAGGCGGCTGCACTTCGCGCACATCGGCGATTCCCGGGCCTACCGCTTGCGCAATGGCAAATTCGAACAAGTCAGCGTGGACCACACCTTCGTCCAGAGGTTGATTGACGAGGGCCGCCTGCGCCCGGAGGAAGCCGAAACCCACCCGCACAAGAACGTCCTCATGCGCGTTCTGGGGGACGTGGACGCCAGCCCCGAGCTGGACCTGGACGAGCTCGACGTCGAACCCGGCGAACGCTGGCTCCTTTGTTCCGACGGCCTGAACTACGTCCAAGGCGCCGTCGTGGAGCAAGTAGTCCGCGAAACCAAGGACCTTGCCGAATGCGCAGAGCTCCTCATTGAGCTGACCCTCGCCAACGGCGCTCCGGACAACGTCACCGTGGTGCTGTTGGAAATCGTGGAGGAGACAGGCGACAACCTCAGCACGGCCGCCGTCGACGTCGTCCCGGAAGCGCCGGCGCCAGCGAACGCGGCCGAAGCGGCGAAAGCCGCACCGCGCAAGGACGGGCACGGCAGCGATGCCAGCGCCCCGGCTAAAGAGTCCGGGACCAACGCCCCCGCAACGGGCCGGGTCCCGCCGCGGGAAACAACGTCCGACGCCGGGCCTTCCGCCGCCGCGGCAAAGCCCACCGCCGCCGCGGAGCCCGAAGCGGGCGCTCCCGCAAATCCCGCCGGGACTACCGAACCTCCGACGGCGACAGACCCCCACCTTGGCGAGCACTTGTCGGCCGAGATCCTCCGCGAGGAGCTTTCGAGCCGCCCGCACGAACTGGTCGGTGCCGCCGCAACCGCCGCCGATACGGGTTCGATCCCCACCATCGCAGGGCGCAGTGTTGCACGCCGTGCCGCCACTGTACTGACCCACAAGGCTGAACAGGACCGTCAGGATCCCCAGCCCATTGTCGCCCGGAAGCGGCGCTGGTTGACCCCGGCCATTGCAGCGGTCTTGGCCATTTTCGTGATCGCCGGGCTGTGGCTCGGTTATGCGTGGACCCAGACCCGCTACTACGTCGGTGAATTCAACCAGCACGTCGCGATCTTCAACGGCATTTCGCAGAGCCTTGGCCCGTTCCAGCTGTCGAAAGTAGAGGCCACGACGAATATCCGCATGGACTCTTTGCCTGAATACACACAACAGACACTTCGCCAGACCGTTCCGGCACGGGATCTCTCCGATGCCCAGCAGATTGTGAAAAGCCTGCAGGAGAACGGCACCACAGGGCTGCCGGCCAATTGCCCGACGGCTACCGCCACACCGACGGCAAGCCCCACCCCTACGGCAAGTCCCACGCCAAGCCCGAGTCCTTCGAACCGGCCAACATCGTCACCGACGTCCACGCCGGTCCCTTCGTGCGCGGTGTCCCGATGATTCTGGCCATTACCGCACCCCAGCCACGCCGCAACGTCGAGCTCGTCCTGCTGGTCCTTGCCCTCGCGGTGGGAATCGGCGCCAGCGCCATGGTCGGGCTCAATAATGCGACCGCGTTCGACGGCGATTTCTGGTTCCAGTCGAGTCTCTTGATCGTGGCAGCATTCGCTTTCCACATGGTCCTCAGGTTTCGCGCAAAATATGCCGACCCGATCATGCTCCCGATCGTCGTTGCCCTCAACGGCTTGGGACTGGCCCTCATCCATCGCATGGATCAGCCTGGCGAGGACACGGGTAACAACCAGTTGCGCTGGACCCTCCTGGCCATGGCGGTGTCAATCGTCGTGATCTGGTTCGTCAAGGACCACCGCCTCCTTCGCCGCTTCACCTTCATCGCGCTGGCGGCCAGCGCAGTTCTCCTTGTGCTGCCGCTCGTTCCGGGCATCTCAGCCGGCGAGGTGCTTGGCGCGAGCGTATGGATCCGTCTCGGTCCCATGACCTTCCAGCCAGGCGAAATCGCCAAAATCACCCTGGCTATCTTCTTCGCAGGTTACCTTTCGTCCAACCGCGACCTCATCCTGCTGGCCGGCCGCAAGATCGGCCCCATGCAATTGCCGCGCTTCAAGGATCTCGGCCCCATGATCACGGCCTGGCTCGTGAGCATCGGCATCCTCGTCTTCCAGCGGGACCTCGGCACGTCGATCCTTTTCTTCGGCTTGTTCATCGTCATCATTTACGTGGCAACAAGCCGGATCAGCTGGGTGGTCATCGGGGGCGCCCTGATCCTCGGTGGCGGATTCCTCGCGTCCAAGTTCTTCTCGCACGTTGCGTTCCGGCTGGACAGCTGGTGGAACGCCTTCACCCCGGAAGTCTTCGACCGGTCCCCGGGCGGCAGCGGCCAGATCGTCCAGGGCCTCTTCGGCATGGCCGACGGCGGCCTCGGCGGCACCGGCCTCGGACAGGGCCGGCCGGACCTGGTTCCGTTTGCGAACAGCGATATGATCGTGGCCCTCATCGGTGAGGAACTCGGACTGGTCGGCCTCTTTGCCGTCGTGCTGCTCTACATGCTGCTCTTCACGCGCGGGTTCCGCGCGGCTCTTGGCGCGCGGGACGCGTTCGGCAAGCTCCTGGCGTGCGGGCTCTCCTTTGCCATCGCACTGCAGTGCTTCGTGGTGATCGGCGGCGTCACGCGGCTCATCCCGCTGACCGGGCTCACCACTCCCTTCCTGGCGGCAGGCGGTTCCTCACTGCTTGCCAACTGGATCATCGTGGGTTTGCTGCTCATGATTTCGAACACCGCGCGCGGCCCGGTGGACACCTCGCCCATTACCCATGCCCCCACAGAGGCGGTGCAGACCTCATGAACCATTCCATACGCAATTCGTGGATGGCAGCCGTTGCCATGTTCGCCCTGCTCTTTGGCGCGATCAGCTATGTCCAGGTCATCGGCGCCGGCGACCTCAATGACAATCCGTGGAACCAGCGCGCTGTCCTGGCGAACTACTGCAACGACCGCGGTGCGATCATCGTGGGCGGCAAACCAGTCGCGGAATCCGTTGCTGGAGACGAAACCTGCAAGTACCAGCGCAGCTACGCCCAGCCGGAGCTCTATGCCGGAATCACGGGCTACTTCTCACGGACCTATGGATCCACCGGGCTCGAGCAGCAGCTCCGGGACGAACTGGCCGGCAGTTCCGACCAACTCTTCCTGGACCGTGTCAGCCAGATTTTCCTCGGCAGCCAGCCAAAGGGCGCCTCGGTGGAACTGACCCTCGATCCCGTGATCCAGAAGCTCGCCTACGACCTCATTCCTGACGGTCAGCGCGGCTCGATCGTTGTCACCAACCCCAAGACGGGCGCGATCATCGCGATGGTCTCCAAACCGTCCTACGATCCCAACCTGATCGCCACGCACGATCCCGCCAAGGAAAAGGCCGGCTACGACCAAATCAACCAGGTTCCCGGCATCAACCTCAACCAGTCCGTGAGCGGACCCACCGGCGAGTTGCTGGCGCCCGGTTCCGTATTCAAGCTCGTCGATACTGCCGCTGCATTGAGTTCCGGGAAGTACAACAAGGACAGTGTCTTGCCGAACCCGGACAGCCTGCCCTTGCCCGGTTCGAACGCTTCGCTGCCCAACTACGCCGGCGGCAACTGCTCAACCCGCAACACGGCCGATTTCCCTTTCGCCCTTGAGCAGTCGTGCAATACGCCGTTCGCGAGCATCGCCCTCGACCTGGGCCAGAAGGCCATCGCGGACCAGGCCAGCAAGTTCGGCTTCGGCCAGGATTTCGGGGACCAGCTCAAGCTTCAGTCCGCGGTCAGCGTCTTCCCCACGAATCTGGACCAGGCCGCGCTGGCCCAGTCCGCCGTCGGGCAGCGTGACGTCAGGGCCACTCCGCTGCAAATCGCAATGATGACGGCGGCCATCGCCAACAAGGGCGTCCAGATGAAGCCGAACCTCATCAAGACTGTGCGGGCACCGGACCTGCGCGTCATCAGCGAACCCAAGCCCGAGGCGCTGCGCACGTCCACCACGCCCGATATCGCCAGCCAGATCACTCAATGGATGACCGACGTCGTATCGCAAGGCATTGCGAGTGGTGCCGCAGTACCGGGAATCCAGGTGGCCGGCAAGACCGGTACGGCGCAACTCGGAGATACAGGTTTGAACAACTCATGGTTTACCGGGTTCGCCCCGGCCAACGACCCGCAGGTAGCCGTCACCATTGTCATGGAAGGCGTTGATGTGTCTACCGGCGCAAAGCTAACCAGTCCGAACGCGAAGAAGATTTTTGAGGCGGTGTTGAATAAGTGAGGCCTACGTCAGGAATCACCCTCGGCGGCAGGTTCCAGCTGACCAGTCGCATTGCGATTGGCGGCATGGGAGAGGTCTGGAGGGCAAAGGACCAGATCCTTGGCCGGATCGTCGCCATCAAGGTACTCAAGGAGGAATACACGGGTGACCCCGGGTTCCTCCAGCGGTTCCGTGCCGAGGCCCGCCACACCGCGTTGCTTAATCACGTGGGGATCGCCAACGTCTTCGACTACGGAGAGGAAGACGGCTCCGCCTACTTGGTCATGGAATTGGTGCCAGGCCAGCCGTTGAGCAGCATCCTGGAACACGAGCAGGTTCTTTCGCCGGACCGCACCATGTCCATCATTTCCCAGACCGCCCGGGCACTGGCCCCCGCGCACGCCCAGGGCCTGGTGCACCGCGACATCAAACCGGGCAACCTCCTGATCACGCCGGACTTCCGCGTCAAGATCACCGACTTCGGCATCGCCCGCCTGGCAGACCAGGTTCCGCTCACGCAGACCGGGCAGGTCATGGGTACCGCCCAGTACCTCGCTCCGGAGCAGGCCACGGGGCAAACGGCCACGGGCTCCTCGGACATATATTCCCTCGGGGTTATTGGCTACGAGTGCCTCACGGGGCATCGCCCGTTCTCCGGCGAATCCCAAATCGCCATTGCGCTGGCCCAGGTCAACGACGCGCCGCCGCCGCTTCCCGAAAGCCTGCCCACCCCGGTACGCGCCCTGCTGATGTCCATGCTTGCGAAGGATCCGAAGAACCGTCCTGCGGATGCCATCAAGCTGGCCGAGGCCGCGGAAGCGATCCGCGCGGGCGATATAGCCGCGGCACACGTCGCAGTGCCGGGAATGTTGCTCTTCGAATCCGCCACGGGCCCCATCACAGCGCCGACCGACATCGCCACCGCTCCCACCGGGATTGTGGCCTCGCCGTACGGCAGGGAAGCCCGTTCGACGTCGACCTCGGCACTCCCGGTGATCGGCGCCGCAGCAGCAGGCGCCGCAGCGGTAGGGGCTGCCGCTGAAGGTGGAAACGCGTTGGCCCGCGCCAATGCCCTGGCCGCCGAGCGCAGTTTGAACGAGGCCGACGAGCACAACCAGTACATCCATGAGGAAGAGGAGTACCGGGAAGAGCCGCCGCGGAAGAAACGCAGCCCATGGACGTGGCCGCTCATCGCGCTGATCGCGCTCGTGCTGCTCGCCATAGCGGGGGCGATCCTGACCCAGTCGGGGCTGTTCTCGCCGAGCAGTCCCGCGCCAGCGACGACGGCCCCTCCAAGCCAGGTCTCGAGCGCGCCCCCAACCTCGGAAAGTCCGAGCCCCACGGAGACATCCGCTAGCCCGACGCCGACAACGCCGACTCCCGAGACCATCAACCTGATCCCGGATCAGTACAAGGGACAGCCGTACGACAAGGTGCGCTCGGACCTCAACGCGCTCGGCCTCGTGGTCAGCGGAAGCCAGGTCTTCGATCCGTCCGCGCCCGGCACCGTCATCGACATCAATCCTTCCGGCCCCGTGGCCAAGGGATCGACCATCACCGTCACCTACTCCAAGGGACCGCAGATGGTCACTGTGCCGACCATCGGCAAGGGTGCCACCGAGTCGCAAGTGCAGGCTGCCATCGAGGGTGCCGGCCTCCGTTGGGTCACGGGAGATCCCGTTGACGGGGCAACCGGCCAGGCGCCCGGAACATTCGTCAGTTCAGATCCTGCGGCCGGGCAAAAGGTGAACGCCGGGTCCGTCGTGACCTACCACTTGTCCAAGTCGGCCGCGTCCGCTTCTCCCTCAGCCAGCCGCTAAGACACCATGCCAACCGGACGCTCCACCCCTGCCCACAGAGAGGACAGCACTCCAATGACATCCCAGCGCGTCCTCAACGGGCGGTACGAACTCGGTGAATTGCTAGGCCGTGGTGGCATGGCCGATGTCTACAAGGGCACCGACACTGTGCTCGGGCGGACAGTGGCCGTGAAGCTGCTGCGTGCCGATCTTGCCCGGGATCCGCAGTTCCATGCGCGCTTCAAGCGCGAGGCACAGGCGGTGGCGGCCCTGAACCACTCCTCGATCGTCGCCATCTACGACACCGGCGAGTACACGGTGTCCGGCGGACCGGGCGAGGACGTCCGGGTCCCTTACATCGTCATGGAATACGTGTCCGGCCGGACCCTCCGCGACTTGATCCGCGCCAAGGAATTGGACATTGATCAGGCCATCGAGTTCATCCTTGGGGTCCTCGCCGCGCTCGAATACAGCCACAAGGCCGGAATCGTCCATCGCGATATCAAACCTGCCAACGTCATGGTGACCGGGGACTCGAACGATGTGAAGGTCATGGACTTCGGAATCGCCCGGGCGATGGCCGATTCCGCGGCAACCATGACCCAGACGCAGGCTGTCGTTGGCACGGCCCAGTACCTGTCGCCCGAGCAGGCCCTCGGCGAAACCGTGGATGCCCGCAGCGATCTGTACTCCGCGGCGTGCCTGCTGTTCGAAATGCTCACGTCCCGCCCGCCGTTTACGGGCGACAGCCCTGTCTCGGTGGCCTACCAGCACGTCCGCGAGGTCCCGGAGCCGGCCAGCACGTTCAATCCGGCCGTTTCGGAAGCGCTGGACAGTGTCCTGGCCAAAGGCCTGCAAAAGAACCGGGCCGATCGTTTCCAGGATGCAGCTGCGTTCCGCCGCGCCTTGCGTGCTGCCAAGAACGGCGTGGCCGTCCCGGCCGTTGCCGCCGGAGCACCCACGGGCGTCCAGGACGTCGTGCCGCCGACGCGGCAGATTGCGGAAGGCACTTTGGCGCGGGGCCTGACGGGCGCCGAATTCCTCGACACCACCCTCGCCGGAAGGTCGGGAAACGGTCAGAACGCCGCCGACCAGGACATGCTGGCCCTGCAGGCTGGCGAAGCGGAATCCGAAGCAGACCACGACGGCGCCATGCCGCTTGGTTTCACCCCCGAACGCGAGCGGACCGCCCGGCAGAAGTCCCGCCGTCGGGCATGGACCGCGGTAGTGGTTGTTCTCGTCCTTCTGGTCTTGGCCGGCGGCGCATTCTGGGTGTACAGCACGGTCAACCAGAAGCCGGCTCCGCCCGCGTTGATCGCAGTGCCACAGGTGGCCGGCATGACCGAAGCCGCGGCATTGCAGACGCTGTACGGCGCCAACCTCAGCCCGGAGTCAAACCACGTCCCGGATGACAAGGTCCCCAAGGGAACGGTGATCGGCAGCGATCCCGGCGTGGGGTCCCAAGTGGCCCCGAAATCGCAAGTCATGCTTAATGTTTCAGACGGCCCGGTCTCGGCGACTGTCCCGGCAGGCCTGAGCGGCCTCACCGAAGCCGCTGCCCGCGATCTCCTGCGTCAGGCCGGCCTTGTGGGCGGGTCGAGTACCTTGGCCAACAGTGCCACGGTTCCGGCGGGCTCCGTCATCAGTACCAAACCCGCTTCCGGGGCCGTAGTTGGCGTAGGCAGCACCGTTGACCTGGTGGTGTCCACGGGCAAGGTAGCCGTGCCTCAACTCGTCGGTTTGACTGAGGCCGATGCAGAAGCGCTACTCAAGGCGAACGGCCTGGCCATTGCGGTCACCGAACAGGAGAATTCGCAAGTAACCCCTGGAAAGGTGACGAGCCAGGGCGATGCTTTCAATTCGCTCGTGGAGCAGGGCAAGACCATCAGCGTGATTGTCGCGAAGGCTCCCGCCCCGCCGCCGAGCCCCTCTCCGACGCCCACGCCGTCTCCAAGCGACACCCGGGGCGGTGGCGGCGGAGGATCCGGCCTGGGCGGATTAGGCGGCTAGCGCTGGATCAGGGGGCTAAGGGTGGCCGCACGCGCGGCCGCTCCGGACATCCCTAGTGATTCAAGCCAGTTGCCGAGCATGAGGTAACCACCTTCGGTGAGCACCGATTCCGGGTGGAACTGCACACCGCACAGCGGCGCAGTGCGGTGCTGTAGGCCCATGACAACTCCGCTGGCGGTTTCGGCGGTGATTTCCAGAACGTCGGGAATGCTTTCCCGGACAGCCGCCAGGGAGTGGTAGCGGGTGGCCGTCACCGGCGAAGGCAACCCGGCAAAAACGCTCTTGCCTTCGTGCTGCACGGGCGATGTCTTGCCGTGCATGAGCTCGGGGGCATGTGTGACGATCCCGCCATAAGCCTCGGCCAAGGCCTGGTGTCCCAGGCAGACCCCGAACATCGGCTTGTTGTTGTCTCCGCACCATTTGATCAACTCAATGCAGACGCCGGCTTCGGCAGGGGTGCCGGGGCCCGGGGAGATGAGCACGCCGTCGCGCGCGTCCGCCAGCTCGATCGCTTCGGCAAGGGTGACGTCGTCGTTCCGGACCACCGTGGTTTCAGCACCGAGTTCCTGCAGGTAGCCGACCAGGGTGTAGACGAAGCTGTCGTAGTTGTCCACGACGAGGATTTTTGTTGTGCTCATGGCTGCTGTGCTGAACCAATCGTTGAGTCGGTGAGGGTAGTGAACTGTGACATCCAGGGGAAAAGGAACTGGACCATCAGGACAATCGCGCATGCCACGAGTGCAGCTGATGTCAGGATACGCACCCACAGTGGCCCCGGGAGGTGGCGGAAGATCCATCCGTACATGGCTTAGCCCTTTCCGGCCGTTTGGGCGACTTGCTTGGCGATCTCCTGCGGCGGCCCGGCGGAGGCAGGTTGCCAGCTTTCCAGCAGGGAGTAGGCGATGATGCGTTCCTGGGAACCAAAGCGCGGATTGCAGCTGGTCATGGTGAGGTAGCTTTCGGTGGGCTCCACACCCGGCTGCGTGGGGACCGGAAGAAGGACATCGGTCCGCGACGGCATCACGATCTGGTTGTTTCGGAAGACATACGTGTAATAACCGTCTTTGGTCTGCACATATATTTTGTCGCCCGGAACCAGGAGATGGATGTTGTCCAGCACGGCGCCATGGGTCTGGCGGTGTCCGGCGACGGCGAAGTTGCCCGGCGCTCCCGGCATGCTCGTGGATCCGTAGTGGCCGAGACCCAGCGTGTCCAGAATGTCGGAACCGGTTCCCTCGATGATGGGCCGCGAATAGTCAGGGCCGAACCGGGGAATGTACATGATGCCGATCATGCCGCCGTGTTCGGGAGCCTGGGCAACCACAGGTTTCCCGTAGTTCGGCGGTGCAGCAGGATTGGCAGGGGCAACAGGTGCCACCGGTCCCGCAAAACTCTTCGCAAATCCCTGGACGGCCTGGCTCTGCTTGGCGTCCGCTTCGACGTTGGTCCACCACAGCTCCCACGCCACAAAGAGCAACAGGATGATTCCCGCGGTGAGGAGGAGTTCGCCCACGATCTGGACGATCCTGCGCACGACGTCGCCTTTGCTTGGCCGTCCCTTTGGCCGCGGCGGGCGGGACTTGCGTCCTCCCCGGCGCGTACCCTCCGCACCCGTTCCCGTGCCGTCGTCCGGCACGGCAGCGGCTTGCTGCGTCTGCTGCTGCGCCACTGGATCTCCTCTTGACAGGCGCGGATGCCCGACGACGAGCAGTCTCCGAAATCCGGCTAGACTTGGCTGCTAGAACGAACCCCGGAATTGCCGCGTGCGCGTTGACCGCTGGAATTTTCCTTCCTGCAGGATATCAAGCTGACGCGCGGCCTTTCATTCAGCCGGCCAAGGAGGATCCGTGCCCGAGTCCAAGCCCCGCAAGAGGGCCGCCCGCCCCACCGAAGCGGCCACCGCGCACCAGTACAAGCCGAACCCCATCTGGTACAAGCCCGTCATGTTCGGTCTCATGATCATCGGCCTGCTGTGGATCATCACGTTCTACATCACGAGCGGCCAACTTCCCGTACCTGCATGGGCGTCCTGGAACATCGTGGCGGGCTTCGGCATCGCGATCGTTGGCTTCTTGATGACTACCCGCTGGCGCTCCTGAGCGGCGACCTCACATTCCGGCCGCCTGCCGCGTCTACTAGGCATGACCATCAGGCACACCACCATTGATTCCCCACTGGGTCAGCTCACGCTGACCGCCCGGGACGAGTCGCTGACCGGTATTTTCTTCGAGGGCCATTGGCATATGCCGCCGTCGGAATTCTTCGGGGAAGCCGTATCCGCCGAGGATCCCGTGTTCCAGCAAGCTGCGCGTGAACTCGGCGAATACCTGTCTGGCGAGCGAACGGTGTTCGACGTCCCTTTCCAGGTTTCAGGGAATCCGTTCCAGCAGCGGGTATGGGCCAGGCTGGAACACATTCCGTATGGCGAAACCGTCAGCTATGGAGAATTGGCCACCGAACTGGGCGACCGCAATCTTTCGCAAGCCGTCGGTTCGGCGGTTGGCCGCAATCCACTCAGCATCATCATCCCTTGCCACCGGGTTGTGGGGCGCGACGGGAGGCTCACCGGATACGCCGGCGGCCTCGACAACAAGCGCTTCCTCCTGGACCTCGAAGAACCGGCCTCGGCGAAGGAAAGCAAGCTCTTCTAATGGAGCCCAAGAAGCCGTTCGAACTTGTCGTCCGGGAACACGGACCCACGGTTCTTCGCGTGTGCCGCGCGGTTCTGGGCGCCCACGACGCCGAGGACGGCTGGTCGGAGACTTTCCTCTCCGCTTTGAAGGCCTACCCCGAACTTCCCGCGGGCGCCAACGTGCAGGCTTGGCTCGTCACCATCGCCCACCGCAAATCCATCGACATCGTCCGCGCCAGGAACCGCCAGCCGCTTCCCGTGGATGAACTTCCTGTGCGACCATCCGGACTCGGCATCCCCGGTGACGGTCATCGGGAGGTGCTCGACGCCGTCGGGCAGCTCCCCCCGAAGCAGCGCCAAGCGGTGGCCTACCACTACCTCGCCGGGCTCCCCTACAAGGACGTCGCCGGGCTTCTAGGCGGAACCCCCGACGCCGCGCGTCGAGCGGGAGCCGACGGCGTCAAGGCGCTGCGCACCATTCTCGTTGATAGCTCCGAGAGCTACGTGAAAGAAGAAACCCCATGACCATCCATCATGACGAACCGGACGTCTCCGCGCTCCTCGCACCCCTCGAGTCCGTGGAACCGGGCCTCATGCAGCGGCTCCACGACCGCCTCGCAGCGGCGGCCGCCGAACAGGACACCCTCGACATTGCCTACCGCACCGTGGATTCGCCGATCGGCAAACTGCTGCTCGCAGCCACGGAACGCGGCATGGTGCGCGTGGCCTTCGAAGTGGAAGACCACGACGCCGTGCTGCAGCGCCTCGCGGAAAAGCTCAGTCCGCGGATCCTCTTCTCAGCGAGCCGGCTGGATCCGGCCGCCCGCGAGCTGGACGAATACTTCGCGGGCACCCGGCACCGGTTCGACCTGCCCTTGGATTTCAGCCTTTCGCGCGGCTTCCGACTGAGCGTCCTGGAACATTTGCCGCAGATCGCCTACGGCCACACGGAAAGCTACGCGCAAGTGGCCTTGGCTGCCGGCAGCCCGCGGGCCGTTCGTGCCGTCGGGACCGCTTGCGCCACCAACCCGCTGCCGGTGATTGTTCCGTGCCACCGGGTGGTGAAGTCCGATGGATCGTTCGGGAACTACCTCGGCGGTGCGGAAGCCAAACGCGCCCTGCTGGCTCTCGAGGCGGCATGACTTCGGGATGGACGGAACCGCTGTTTCCGCTTGAGTTGCCGGACGCGCCCGACGCCGGTCCACGGGAGATCGCGCCCGGCGCGGTGCACGTTCCGGGCTGGCTGAGCCTTGAGCAGCAACAGTGGATAGCGGCCCGTTTCGAGGAGTGGACGCAGGGTCCCGTCCCCTTGCGTGCCGCGGTGCTTCCCGGTGGGCACCCGATGTCCGTCCGGACGGTCTGCCTCGGCTGGCACTGGCAACCCTATAGATACACACGCGAGGCCTTTGACGTCAACGGGCGCCGGGTCCTCGACCTTCCTGATTGGATGGTGCGCCTGGGTCGCAAGGCACTGTTCGAGGCCTACGGTGACGCCGCAGAAGCCGCAAGCTACACGCCGGACACTGCGCTCGTGAATTTCTACGACGAGGCGGCCAAAATGGGAATGCACCAGGACAAGGACGAAAAGTCGCGGGCCCCGGTGGTGTCGCTCAGCATCGGGGACAGCTGCGTCTTCCGCTTCGGAAACACGGAGACGCGCACCAAGCCGTATGCCGACGTCGTGCTCTCCTCAGGCGACCTCTTCGTGTTCGGCGAAGCGTCCCGTTTTGCATACCACGGAGTCACCAAAGTGCTCCCCGGAACGGCGCCGGAAGGTTGCGGATTGCCGAAGGGACGGATCAACATCACCATGCGCGTCACGGGAATGTCGTAGGGCCGGGGCACAATGGCAACAACAGCTTCTACCCGTCTTCCTGTGGAGGATTACCTATGACCCCGGCCGAGAACGGCACCATCATCGGCGACGACGGCCTTGCTCGTCCGCCCTGGGCTTCCGTCGACCCGCTCATGCGCGAGTACTACGACCACGAGTGGGGAATGCCCGTACGGGATGAACGGGGACTGTACGAACGCATCAGCCTCGAGGGTTTCCAGGCGGGACTGTCCTGGGCCACCATCTTGCGCAAGCGCGACGCGTTCCGGTCCGCTTTCATGGACTTCCACCCTGAAAGCGTCGCGGCCTTCACGGAGGCGGACGTCGAACGGCTGATGCAGGATTCGGGAATTGTGCGCAACCGCCTCAAGATCCGTGCGGCCATCACCAACGCCAAGGCGACGATCGGCTTGCGGAGCGAGGGCGGCTTGGTGGACTTCGTGTGGTCCTTCCAACCGGAGTCGACGCCGGAACCGCGGACGTTTGCCGACGTCGCCAGCCAATCGCCGGAATCGATTGCGCTCTCCAAGGCCCTGCGCAAGAAGGGCTTCGCTTTCGTGGGGCCCACCACGATGTACGCACTGATGGAGGCGATCGGCATGATCGACACCCATTTGCTCGACAGCCATCGCCGCGGCAGCTCAGGAGTCTGGCTCTGATTCCCGCCTTCTTTCCACAGAAGTGCGTAACTTTATCCACAGCTGTGGACAATTCATGTGGACATCCACGTACATGAGGCCAAGATCCCCGCATTCGGGCGATGACCGGACCCGTCCTCCTTGATCCGTGGTTTTACCCAGTGTGCACAAGCCTGTGGATAGTGTCCGCGGGTTCATTGAGAGTTCACTCCCGAGGCATTGAGAACTTCATTTCGCGCCCCGCCGGTCGCTGCGGCTCGCTGGCTCCGGTTCGCTGTCCCGGGTCCGCGTCCCGGGTCCTTGTCCCGGGTCCTTGTCCAGGGTCCTTGTCCCGGGTCCTCAAATGTGGGTGTGGCCGGAATATGTGAAAGAATTTGCGTATGAATGCAGATAAGAGTGCCTGCTCGCTCGGAGTCGACAGCCAATACGTTGAATTGGCCGTCGAAGTGTTCGCGATGCTGGCTGACGCCACGAGGGTCCGGATCGTCCTCGCGCTGCGGGACGGTGAAATGGCCGTCGGAGCGCTGGCCGACCTTCTAGGGAAGTCCCCCGCGGCAGTGTCGCAGCACCTTGCCAAAATGCGCTTGGCCAGAATGGTCTCCACGCGGCAGGACGGGACCAGGGTCATGTACCGCCTGGAGAATGAGCACGCCCGCCAGTTGGTTGCGGATGCAATATTCCAGGCGGAACACGCCTTGGGCGGCACCCCTGCACACCACCGCGTAGAACAGGAATCGGCATGAGCGGCCACCAGCAAGTCGGTCATCACGAGCACGACGTGCATGAGCACGACGTGCATGAGCACGACGTGCACGACCACGACCACGACCACGACCACGACCACGACCACGACCACGACGGACACTCCCACAAGCATCACAAGGGTCTCAAGGGGTGGCTGTATGAGCTCTTTGTCCCGCATACCCACGATTCCGCCGATTCCATCGACGATGCGCTTGAGTCCAGCACACAGGGCGTTCGGGCGCTGAAGATCAGCCTCTTCATACTCCTTGGCACCACGGTCCTGCAGTTCCTTGTGGTCCTTATCAGCGGCTCTGTCGCGTTGCTGGCCGACACCATCCACAACTTTTCGGACGCACTCACCGCAGTGCCACTCTGGATCGCGTTCATTCTGGGACGCCGCGCAGCAACCCGCCGATACAACTATGGATACGGGCGGGCGGAGGACCTTGCCGGATTGTTCATTGTCGGCGTCGTAGCGCTTTCGGCGGTGGTCGCCGCATGGCAATCCATCGATCGCCTCTTCCATCCGCAGCCCCTGCACAATCTGTGGTGGGTCCTTGCGGCCGGGCTCATTGGCTTTGCGGGCAATGAGATCGTGGCCGTCTACAGGATCAGGGTGGGCCGGCAGATCGGATCCGCTGCACTGGTCGCCGACGGCGTGCACGCGCGCATTGACGGATTCACCTCCCTCGCAGTGGTGATTGGCGCCGGCGGCGTGCTGCTCGGCTTCCCGCTGGCGGATCCGATTGTCGGCCTGCTGATTTCAGCAGCCATCATCGTCCTGCTCTGGGGTACGGTACGCAGCATCGGGCGACGCCTGATGGACGGCATAGAACCCGAACTTCTCGATACCGCCCAGGCGGCCTTGGACAGGGCACCGGGCGTACTCTCCGTGCCGCGGCTCCAACTACGTTGGGTCGGCCATCGCCTGCAGGGTGCCGCCACCATCGTCGTTGCCGACGCTTCCCTGTCAGCGGTGGAGAAGACGGTCAGCGAGGCCAGGCATCGGCTTGAGCACGCGCTTCCGAAGCTCGACGACATGGCGATACAGGCCGTTACCGAAGCTGGCCGCTGATCGACGGGTCCTGTTCCCAACCGCTGCCCAGCCGCTGCGGCTATGATGGCCCACTGAACCTTATGTTGTGAGCCACTTACCCGATCTTGGGCCACTGACCGGACCCGCCCGGCAGTCCGAGATCCACGAAAGAAGATGCCCATGAGCCAGCAAGCGATTCCGGCGAAGCCTCGCCGAAACGTGGAAATGGTGCTGTTGGTGCTGGCACTTGGCGTCGGCATCGGTGCCCTCGCAATGACCAGCGTGGACAAGAAGGAAGCCCTTGACGTTGGATTCTGGCTTCAGGCGGGTGCCCTGACGGCGCTGGCCGGAATCTTCCACGTCGTCCTGCGTTTCAAGGCCAGATATGCGGATCCGGTGATACTCCCGATCGTTGTCGCTTTGAACGGCCTCGGCATCGCCATGATCCGACGCCTCGATGCGTCAAACGGCACTAATGCGGGGGGCAACCAGCTGACGTGGACGATCGTCTCGGTGCTGGTCGCGGCCGCCGTGCTGTGGCTCTTGAAGGATCACAGAATCCTGCGCCGGTACACGTTCATCGCACTCGCTGTCAGCGCCGCGCTCCTCATTCTTCCGCTTGTCCCGGGCATTTCCGCGGGAGACATCAACGGCGCGAATGTCTGGATTCGCCTTGGTTCCCTGCAGTTCCAACCCGGCGAGATCGTGAAGATTACGCTCGCAATCTTCTTCGCGGGCTACTTGTCCTCCAACCGGGACTTGATCCTGTTGGCCGGTAGGAAATTCGGGCGCTTGCAGTTCCCCAGAATCAAGGACACCGGGCCGATGATCACTGCCTGGGCAGCGAGCGTTGGCGTACTGGTCTTCCAGCACGATCTCGGCATGTCCATACTGCTGTTCGGCCTGTTCATCGTGATGATCTACGTTGCCACGAGCCGGGCCAGCTGGCTCGTCCTCGGCGTCGTGCTCATGCTTTTGGGCGGATACGCCGCGGCAAAGATCTTTTCCCATGTCGGCTTGCGCATCGACGCCTGGATCAATGCCTTCGACCCCCAGGTTTTCACCCGCTTCCCCGGAGGCAGCGCCCAGATTGTCCAGGGCCTCTTCGGAATGGCCGACGGCGGCCTGATCGGAAAAGGCCTCGGACTTGGAAGCCCGGACCTTGTGCCTTTCGCGAACAGCGACATGATCATCGCTTCCCTTGGCGAAGAACTCGGCCTGATCGGGCTGTTCGCGATCGTCCTCCTCTATTTGCTGCTTTTCACGAGGGGATTCCGGGCCGCCCTGGGCATCCGGGATGCGTTCGGAAAGCTCCTTGCCTGTGGGCTGGCCTTCTCCATGGCTCTTCAGTGCTTCATCATTATCGGCGGCGTCACGCGCCTTATTCCCCTCACTGGACTCACGACGCCGTTCCTCTCCGCGGGCGGGTCCTCCCTCCTTGCCAACTGGATCATCGTGGCTTTGTTGTTGCGGATCAGTGACGCTGCCCGCAGGCCCCAGACGGTCGCTTCCCAGACCGAACACGTCCCGGTCTGACGCCGGTCCGACCTTCAGGCTCCCGCTACCCCCTTCGTTCGTACGCTCGACCGTATCGCCTCACAATAGGGCCTCTCTCAGAGGGCGGTATCGGCCTGCCTGCGCACCCGCTTCTGCGGCGCGCACCCGCTTCTGTGCCCGCTCCCGACGTCAGGCAGCATGGCATCAAAGCTACGTAGCGATTGACCATCCTGGCCGTCCCCGCGCCAGTTACACACTTAACAACAGGCAACTACCCACAAGTTATCCACAGTTGGGGAAAAACTGTGCCTACAAAGTGGAAAACTCCCAGAACGGCGGGCTTCAAGGTCCAGGAAGGACAACGAACTACAGCGATGTGAGTTATTAACAATGTTGATAACTCTGTTGATACCGCTCTCTTACGGCTCCTGACGGTGAGGTTGTCCACACACCGTCGAAAAACGCGATTCTTATCCACATACCCACAAGCGTGTGGCCAAAAGTTATCCACAGATGTGGACGTTAATTCCCAGAGAGACCCGCTGCCCCTGCTATCTAGGCGCGGAAGGTCCATCCACCGTTGAACTACACGGTTGTAAGTTACGCACACTGTGGATAACAGCTGTGGAAAACATATCCGAGGGGGTATTGACGCGCCTGAACGCACAGACATAAGCTGGCGATATTCAATCACTTAGTTGATAAACCATCTGATTGAGTACTGTCAAGATTCGGAATTCCGCAAGGCTTGGGACTGGAGCCAGACAGGGGAGACGCATGCCGGACACGATCGGCACAGCCGTGCTGGATCCTGAAGACCAGCTCAACAGGGCATTCATGGCCCTCGCCGATCCTGTCCGGCGCAAGATCCTGGCGCGGTTGGCCCTGGGCGATGCCACTGTCAGTGAGATCGCCCAGCCCTTCACCGTCACCCTCCAAGCCATCTCCAAGCACCTTCAAGTGCTAGAGGGCGCAGGGCTCATCACGAGGAGCAGGGAAGCGCAGCGCCGTCCCTGTCACCTGAACACCGCGGCGCTGGGACCTTTGGCCGGGTGGATTGAGAACTACCGTCTCCAGGCAGAGGAACGTTTCGCCCGGTTGGACGAACTACTGGCCAGCACAGCCCAAAAGGACAATCCGGAAAAGGAGAAGGACAATGAGCACCAACACAACAATCATTGACGTCGCGGCGGGCACGCCGTTCATCGACACGAGCCGCGACTTCGATGCCGCCCCGGATCGAGTGTTCCAGGCTTTCACGGATCCCGAACTGGTGGTCAAATGGTTGGGTCCGCGTCGCCTGGAAATGCGCCTGGAGGCGTACGACGCGCGGACGGGCGGCAGCTACCGCTACACGCACCTGGACGGGCAAGGCAACGAGTTCGGCTTCCGCGGGGTCTTCCACGAGGTCCAGGAACCGTTGCGGATCATCCAGACCTTCGAATTCGACGGCGCCCCGGGGCAAGTCACCTTGGATACCACCCGGTTTGAAGACCTTGGGGGCCGCACACGCGTTGTGCAGCGCTCCGTGTTTCCCTCGGTGGAGGCCCGTGACATGGCAGTGGCCAGCGGCATGGATGCGGGCATCAAGGAGTCGATGGACCGCTTGGCGGCGCTCCTAGGGTAAGAAAAGCGTAAAGAGCTGTCAGCCCGCGGTGGCCCCAAGGACGGTAGCCAGGACAAGAATTCCGGCCACCAGTGCCATGCCGGCAGTTTGCAACAGCGCCTGGCGCGGTCCACGCGGAGCAAAGGCGATGACGGCGGCACACAGGCCGCCCGTGATCAGGCCGCCCAAGTGGGCCTGCCAGGCGATTCCCGGGACGACGAAGCCAATCACCCCGTTGATGACGATAAGGATCCACAACTGCCGGGTGTCTCCGCCGCGCCGGCTTTGGATCACGAGGAGTGCGCCAAAGAGGCCGAAGATCGCGCCTGACGCACCTTCAACGGGGGTTACAGGGAAGACCGGCGTCAGCAGCATGAAGCCAACGGAACCACCAACGGCGGAGAGCACGTAGACGGCGAGGAAGCGAATGCGCCCCAGAACGGGCTCCAGCACCTGGCCGAAGATCCAGAGCATGTACATGTTGAGCACGATGTGCAGGACGAAACCTTGTGAGTGGACGAAAGCGCTCGTCAGCATCCGCCATGGTTCGAAGGCCCCATATTGGGGAGAGGCATAGGCGGAGGCGAAAACGAGCTGGCCCTCCACGACACCGCCGGGAATCAGCCATTGCAGCACGTACACCAAGGCACACAACCCGATGAGTACGTACGTCACCAAAGGACGCCCGGTCGCGACGGCGCCGCCATAGGCGGAACGCACTGCCGGCGTCGAACGCTTCATTTCATTGACACAGTCAATGCATTGGAACCCGACGGCGGCCGCCCGCTGGCATTCGGGGCATGCAGGACGCCCGCAACGCTGGCACCGCACGTAGGAAGGCCTGTCCGGGTGCCTGGGGCACACCGGAATGTCTGCTGACGGCTCTGCCGCCGGGATTCCGTAACTCATATGCTGCTCAAACTCCGGGGATCAGAGCTGGACGATGTCAATGCTGTTGATGACGACATCCTCAACAGGACGGTCGCCCATGCCGGTGCGGACAGCCTCGATGGCGTCTACAACCTTCTTGGACTCTTCGTCAGCCACCTCGCCGAAGATCGAGTGCTTGCCGAAAAGCCAGTCGGTGTTGACCGTGGTGATGAAGAACTGGGAGCCGTTGGTGCCCTTGCCCATCTGGACACCGGCGTTGGCCATGGCCAGCTTGTAAGGGGCGTTGAAGTTGAGTTCCGGGTGGATCTCGTCGTCGAACTTGTAGCCCGGTCCGCCGATGCCGCGGCCGAGGGGATCGCCGCCCTGGATCATGAAGTCTTTGATGATGCGGTGGAAAATGGTGCCGTTGTACAGGGGGGTACCGGTCTTGTCTTCGCCCGTTTCCGGGTGGGTCCAGGACTTTTCGCCTGTGGCCAGGCCAACGAAGTTGGCGACCGTCTTGGGCGCGTGGTTGCCGAAGAGGTCAACCACGATGTCACCGAGGCTCGTGTGGAAAGTTGCTTGTGCGGTTGCGATGGTCATATCGCCATTCTTCCATGCAGGGTCAACGCCGGTGCGGCCAGGAAGGCGGTTCCGCGCTCGGTGAAATCTTCCATGAATCCGCTGGATGAATAGCCGGTGCCGATCAAGCGACGTAGGCTAACAACAAACGAGCATGTTGATCGGGAGGTAGTTGTGAAGAAATCGGACCGGATTGCCCGCGAACTTGAACACACCGTCGTGAATGGTGTCGAAAATGCCAAGGACTGGGCGACACCGCGCGTCGAGGCAGCTGTGAACTGGGCGGTTCCCCGCATCCAGCACGGAATCGACACCGCTTCGCCGAAGCTTCAGGAAGGCCTGAAGTCAGCTGCGTACAACCTCGCCGACGGCGTTGCGACCGTCACCCCTAGGCTCCAGGAAGGCCTGGCGAACCTCGCACCGAGGATCCATGACGTCGTCGAGGATGCCTCACCCAAGATCCAGGAAGCCCTTAACAAGGCAACCCCGGCACTCAGCCACGCCCGGGACAAAGTTGTTGAGGAATACCTGCCCAAGCTCTCGGAACAGCTCGGGCAAGCCTCCGGGGTTGTCCACCAAGCCCTTGAGAATGCACCCGCTCAGGTGGACGCCGTGGCCCAGAGGCTGGTGGACTCGGGAGTGGTTCACAATCTGCAGGAGCAAGCACAAGCCACAGGCGCCCAGCTGAAAGCCGCGGCCGAGGAAGCATCCAAAACAGTCTCGAAAGAGCTCGCCAAGACCCGGAAACCCAAAAAGCGGGGCTTCCTGATCTTCACGGTTGTAGCAGCGGCTGCAGCGGCCGGCATTGCGGCGTGGAGGGCCAGCCGTCCTGTAGAGGACCCATGGAAGACCCCGGTCCCGGTCGTAACACCCTCGCCGGTGCCGGCCGCGGCTGTAGCCGAGAAAGTGGCTGAGAAGGCCAACGAAGCCGCCGGCAAGGTAGCCGACAAGGTTGACGACGTGAGGCTCGACGTAGCCGACAAGAGCGAAACTGTAGCCGAGAAGGCAAAACACGTCGTCGAGGACGCCACGGACACCGCAGCGAACGTGGCAATCGACGCCAAGACGGCGGTAAAGAACATCGCCGCCAGCCTTCACAAGGACGAGGCGGACAAGGACCACGAGGCCTCTGACGATGCAGGCAAACACGAGGCCTAGGCGAAAGCCGGATTCGCGCCGCGTTGAAGGGATTCCGGTTAGCCGGGATCCCTTCAATTGTTTGGCCACTTGTCACCGGAGACTTCCTCAAGGGATACCGGCCTGATGTTAGATTTATGGAGATGCCAGCCGATAGATCTTTCGTAGATGCAGCCACCAACGCAGCCGTCGCACCCGTGAAGCCGAGCGTTTCAATCATCATCCCGGCGTACAACGAGGAAAGCGTCATACGGCAATGCTTGATCGCGGCCATCTACCAGTCGGTACCTGCGGATGAGATCATCGTCGTGGACAACAGGTCCACAGACCGCACCGCTCAGATCGTCCAGCAGATGCAACAGGAATACCCTGAGAGCCCCATTATCCTGTTGAGCCAGGACAAGGCCCAGGGACTCATTCCCACCCGCAACTTTGGCCTCAACAGCGCCACGTCGGATGTCCTCGGCCGGATCGACGCCGACTCCGTCCTGGAACCTGACTGGGTGGAGCAGGTCCAAAAGGCCTTCGCCGACCCCTCGGCGCAGGCTGCAACCGGTCCCGTGGTCTACTACGACATGCCCATGCGCCGCTTCGGGCTCAAAGCCGACGACAAAATGCGCCAGCTCATGCTCCGGCTCGCGAAGCACCAATATCATTTCCTTTTCGGATCCAACATGGCGCTTCGCCGTTCCGCCTGGGAAACCATCCGGGACGAAACCTGCCTGGACGAGAAAGACGAGATGCATGAGGACATCGATCTTTCCCTGCACCTTGCCGACCACGATCTCAGGGTCCAGTACTGGCCGCAGATGGTCTCGGGCATGTCCGCCCGCAGGCTCGAGGATTCACCGCGCGACTACCGCTATTACGTGACCCGCTTCGACAGGACCTACAAGGCCCACAACGTCAAGAAGATGGCGCTCAAGGCCCCCATGGTGGTGTTCTTCTCGGTCTACTTCCCGGCCAAGCTGCTCCGGGCCATCCACGCGGCCAACGCGAGCCAAAGCGTCCGCCGCGGCGGCCTGTAGCCGCTCAGTCAGTGCCGAGCTCGGCGATTTTTCCGTCAACGTCACCCTTGCCGCGCCGCTGACCAGCGACGACGACGGCGAGACCACCCAGGATCAGGGCTAGCCCCGCATAGGTACCGGCCGGCAGGGTCTCGTGCAGGAAGACCGCAGCGAGAAGCGCCGCCCCCGGGATCTCCAGCAGGATGATCATGGAAACCAGCAGCGGGCTCAGGGTGGCCAGGAGATGGTTGAAGGCGGTGTGGCCCACCAGCTGTGCGCACACAGTGATGGCCACGATCCCCAGCCAGCCTCCGGCGTCGAACCCCACGAGCCGCTGGCCGCCCATGAGGGCCAGCACCGCGACAATGGCGGCGCAGATCCCGTAGCAGAGCGTCGTGTACGTTCCGATGCCCATGCTCTGCCGGGCTTTGCCTCCGGCCAAGGTGTACAGCCCGGCCAAGGCGCCACCGGCGAGAGCGAGGATGTCGCCAAGGAGGGCCTTCGGTGAAGTCCCCATGTCGAAGCCCGTGATGGCGGCGACGCCGCCTAACGCGATGCCAAGCCCCACCAGGACCGGCCAACGGTGCCTCGTCCCGCGGAGGAGCTGGAAAACGGCGATCCACGCCGACTGCAGGCACACCAAGGCGGTGGCGGCCGCGACTGACGTGAGCTCCAGCGCAGTGATGAAGCAAGCGAAATGGAAAGCCAGCGCCACTGCCGCGACGGCGGACCACGTGAACTCGCGGCGGGTGATCTTGCGGAATTGTCGGGGCTCGCGGATCAGGACCGGCGAGGCCATGACGACGGCGGCGATTGCGTTGCGCCAGAAAGCGATGGCCAGTGCCGTGACGGAGGTCGCCCCAAGCGTTCCGGCGATGAGGGGTCCGGATGATGCGACGCCAAGCACACCCAAAGCAGCAACGATGAAGTTCACAATTCAACCTTAGTGGGGCGGCTTAACGCAAAGAGTCCCGGTCATTTCTGACCGGGACTCTTTCTTATGGTGGAGGCACGGGGACTCGAACCCCGAACCCCCTGCTTGCAAAGCAGGTGCGCTACCAATTGCGCCATGCCCCCATAAGAAGCAACCCGTCCATACTACCCTAGTTCCATCGATGGTTTTGATCATCTCCAGACCGGGTGCCTTCGCTACTCAACCGTATCGGTTGCCTTGCTCCAGACCGTTTTCCGGGCTTCGGATTCCTGCACTTTTTTGTAGAGCAGGACGCCTGCGACCGCAGCTGCAACTACCAGCAACTTCTTCACACGCACCCCGTTCCGACTCGGTTTCCCGAACCTTTAGCAAAACCTGTGCAGGTTCCGTGGGCGTACCAGGACTTGAACCTGGGACCTCTTCGTTATCAGCGAAGCGCTCTAACCGCCTGAGCTATACGCCCCGATACCTCTTCGGGCCGAGACATGACTTTACAGCACATCCCGGCCCGATCTCAAATCGAGGTATTTTCACCACTGTTTTCCAGCAGTTTCCCCCAATTTCCGAGCGTTTGGGCTAGTCGTCGGTGAGGGTCACGCCGATGCCGCCAACGAGTGTTGCGGCAATGTTATAAAGCACGGCGCTCAGCATCGACAGGGCAGTCAGCAGCACGACATTCACTACGGCAATGATGGTGGCAAAGGAAGCCACCTGTCCCAGCGATGCGACCTTCTTGAGTTCGAAGCCACCGCTTTCCGAGCCCGCCAGGGTGCCCAGAAGGCTGTCCACCTGGTTGAAAATGCCGGTCAGGTCCAGAACGGTCCAAAGCACGACTGCTGCGATCACCGTCACGATGCCCAAGGCAACGGACAGCAGGAACGCCATTTTCAGGACAGACCACGGATCAACCTTGCTCACGAGCAGGCGGGCGCGGCGGACCTTGGCCTTGGGTGCCGGCTTAACGAGCCCGGGAGCTCCCGAGGCGGGACGCTGCTGGCCCTGCACGGGCCTCTGGCCGGGCGCGGCGGGACGCTGCCCTGCCGGGCGCTGTGTTCCCGCAGGACGCTGTCCCGGAACGGCCGGGCGCTGGCCGGGAACCGCAGGACGTTGGCCCGGGACCCTTTCCGCGCCGGTTCCTGCCGCACCCGGCGTGGATGCCGCAGGGCGCTGCTGGGGACGGGCCGGTGCGTCTACCCGCGGAGTCGCCGACGGCTGCCGCAATCCTCCAGGGACACCCGTACTCGGCTTGGGATATGAGTCCGAATTGCTCACTCGTTACCTCCGGTATTGTGTTCGTTCAGCTCGACGCCGGACCCATTACCGGATCCTGCGGCCGATCCCGATTCGGCCGTTGCGGTCGCCTGATCGGCGCCGCCGTTTGCAGCCAACGTTACGTCATCGTCCGCCCCGGACGTTCCTCCGGAGGGATTTTCGACGCTATTGACGGCTGAGGCATCGTCCGCGCCCTGGCCGTGTTCGTCGTCGGACTCCTCGACATCAAGGCCGCGTTCGCTGTTGCGGGCCACCTCGATGATGCGGTCGTTCTTGTCAGGCTTCGCGAAGATGACGCCCATGGTGTCACGGCCCTTGGCAGGAACCCCTGCCACCGCGGAGCGGACAATCTTGCCACCCTCCATGACCACCAGGACTTCGTCTTCTTCATTGACGATCAGCGCACCGACAAGGTCGCCGCGTTCTTCCTGAAGCTTGGCCACTTTGATGCCCAGCCCGCCACGGCCCTGGAGACGATACTCCTCGACGGCGGTGCGCTTGGCGTATCCGCCTTCAGTCACCACGAAGACGAACGAGCCGTCCTGGACGACGTCGGCCGCGAGCAATTCGTCGTCTTCACGGAACTTCATTCCGGTCACGCCCGAGGTGGCGCGCCCCATGGGACGCAATGCCTCGTCGGTGGCCGTGAAGCGGATCGACTGGCCCTTGCGGGAAACCAGGAGGAGATCGTCCGTTTCGGACACGAGCTGCGCCGAGACGAGCTCGTCCTCATCCCGCAGGTTGATGGCGATGACGCCGGCCGTGCGGTTGGTGTCGTAGTCTTCCAAACGCGTCTTCTTCACCAGGCCGTTCTTGGTGGCGAGCACCAGGTACGGGGCTTGCTCATAATCGCGCAAATCAAGGACCTGGGCGATGTGCTCGTCCGGCTGGAAGGCCAACAGGTTTGCCACGTGCTGTCCCTTGGCGTCCCGGCCGGCCTCCGCCAGCTCGTACGCCTTGGCCCGGTAGACCCGGCCCAGGTTGGTGAAGAACAGCAACCAGTGGTGCGTGGTCGTGACGAAGAAGTGTTCCACGACGTCGTCGCCGCGAAGCTGGGCGCCTTTGACCCCCTTGCCGCCTCGCTGCTGCGAACGATAGTTGTCGCTGCGGGTGCGCTTGACGTAGCCGCCGCGGGTGATGGTGACCACCACTTCTTCCTCGGGGATGAGGTCTTCCATGGACATGTCACCGTCGAAGCCCATGAGGATGTGGGTCCGGCGGTCGTCTCCGTGCTTGGCCACAATCTCAGCCAATTCCTGGCTGATGATGTCGCGCTGGCGCTGCTCGGAAGCCAAGATCGAGTTGAACTCCGTGATCATGGCTTCAAGCTCGGCATGCCTGTCCTGGATCTTCTGGCGTTCCAACGCGGCGAGCCGGCGGAGCTGCATGTCAAGGATGGCGCGGGCCTGGAGCTCATCGATCTCCAGCAGTCCCATCAGGCCGTCGCGGGCGGCCTCGGTGGTGTTGGAGGCCCGGATGAGCGCAATGACCTCGTCCAGCATGTCCAACGCCTTGAGAAGTGCGCGCAGGATGTGCGCCTCTTCCTCGGCCTTGCGCAGGCGGTAGCGGGTCCGCCGGACAATGACGCTCATCTGGTGGGCCACCCAGTGCCGGATGAAGGCGTCCAGGCTCAGCGTGCGGGGTACGCCGTCGACGATTGCCAGCATGTTGGCACCGAAATTGTCCTGCAGCTGAGTGTGCTTGTAGAGGTTGTTGAGCACCACCTTGGCCACGGCGTCGCGCTTGAGTACGATCACGAGCCGCTGGCCGGTACGGCCGGACGTCTCGTCGCGGAGGTCCGCGATGCCTTGGATCTTGCCGTCCTTGACCAGTTCGGCGATCTTGATGGCCAGGTTGTCCGGGTTTGCCTGGTACGGCAATTCGGTGACCACCAGGCATGTGCGGCCCTGGAGTTCCTCGACGTTGACCACAGCGCGCATGGTGATGGAGCCCCGGCCCGTCCGGTACGCGTCCTCGATGCCCTTGTGGCCGAGGATGGTTGCACCGGTCGGGAAGTCCGGGCCCTTGATGCGCACGAGCAACGCTTCGAGCAGCTCTTCACGGCTTGCAGTCGGGTTGGCCAGGTACCACTGCACACCGTCGGCGACTTCGCGGAGGTTGTGGGGCGGAATGTTGGTCGCCATGCCCACGGCGATGCCGGAGGAACCGTTGACCAGCAGGTTGGGGAAACGCGCCGGCAGGATGGTGGGTTCCTGGTTCTTGCCGTCGTAGTTGTCCTGGAAATCGACGGTTTCCTCGTCGATGTCGCGGACCATTTCCATGGCCAGCTGGGCCATTTTTGTCTCGGTGTATCTCGGGGCCGCGGCGCCGTCGTTGCCCGGGGAACCGAAGTTGCCTTGGCCCAGGGCCAGCGGATAGCGCATCGTCCAGTCCTGGATGAGGCGGACCAGGGCATCGTAGATCGCGGTGTCACCGTGCGGGTGGTACTGGCCCATAACCTCGCCCACCACGCGGGCGCACTTGTTGAACGAGCGGTCCGGGCGGTAGCCGCCGTCGAACATCGCGTACAGCACGCGGCGGTGGACGGGCTTCAGGCCGTCGCGGACATCCGGGAGCGCGCGGCCGACGATGACGGCCATGGCATAGTCCAGATAGGAACGCTGCATTTCCGTCTGCAGGTCCACCTGGTCTACGCGGTCCGTCAGTACATCGCCCTCGAGAACGGGTTCCGGAATGCCGGCCGATTCAGCGGGAACCTCAGGTGTTTCTTCACTCATAGTCTATGATTTCCGTTTCAGGTATATGTCAGTACTGGAATATTTCTAGGGCTTTGAAGTCTCTAGATATCCAGGAACCTGACGTCCTTGGCGTTCTGCTGAATGAAGTTCCGGCGCGATTCCACGTCTTCACCCATCAGTACGGAGAAGGTCTGGTCCGCTGCCAAGGCATCGTCCATGGTGACTTGCAGGAGCGTGCGGTGGTCCGGGTCCATGGTGGTGTCCCAGAGTTCGGTGTAGTCCATTTCACCGAGGCCCTTGTAGCGCTGGATGCCGTTGTCCTTCGGGATACGGCGGCCGGCGGCCTGGCCGGAAACCAGCTTGGCGTCACGCTCACGGTCGCTGTAGACGTAGTCGTGGGGGGCGTTCGACCACTTGATGCGGTACAGCGGCGGCTGGGCCAGGTAGACGTACCCGTTCTCAATCAGCGGACGCATGTAGCGGAACAACAGCGTCATCAGCAGCGTGGTGATGTGCTGGCCGTCCACGTCGGCATCGGCCATGAGGACGATCTTGTGGTACCGCAGCTTGGAGATGTCGAAGTCCTCGCCGATCCCGGTTCCGAAAGCCGTGATCATGGACTGGACTTCATTGTTGCCGAGGGCCTTGTCCAGCCGTGCGCGCTCCACGTTCAGGATCTTGCCGCGCAGCGGCAGGATCGCCTGGGTCTCGGGGTTCCGGCCACGCTTGGCCGAACCGCCGGCGGAGTCACCCTCCACGAGGTAGACCTCGCAGCGCGAGGGGTCCTTCGAAGAGCAGTCGGACAGCTTGCCCGGCATACCGAAGGATTCCAGCGGGCTCTTGCGGCGCGCGTTGTCGCGAGCCTTCCGGGCGGCCATGCGGGCTTGGGCGGCCTGGACAGCCTTGCGGATGACGTCACGGGCCGGACCGGGGTTGCGTTCCAGCCAGTCGCCGAGCTGGTCGGTGACCACCCGTTGGACGAAGCCCTTGACCTCGGAGTTACCCAGTTTGGTCTTGGTCTGGCCCTCGAACTGGGGTTCGGACAACTTCACCGAGATAACGGCGGTGAGGCCTTCGCGGATGTCGTCACCGGTGAGGTTGTCATCCTTTTCCTTGATGATCGTCTTCTCGCGCGCGTAGCGGTTGATGAGCGACGTCATCGCGGCGCGGAAGCCTTCTTCGTGGGTTCCGCCCTCGTGCGTGTTGATCGTGTTGGCGTAGGTGTGGACGCTCTCGGAATATGCCGTGGTCCACTGCATCGCGACCTCGACGGCGATGTGCCGCTCAGTGTCTTCGGTTTCGAAGGCGATGACGTCCTCGTGGACGACGTCCACCTTCTTGTTCGAGTTCAGGTGTTTTACGTAGTCGAGGAGACCGTCGTTGTACTGGTAAACCACCGTGCGGTGTTCTGCCGCGACTTCGCCGTCGGTGGCAACAGCGTCGAGATCCAGGTCATCGTCGCCTGCTCCCGCGACAGGACGCTCGTCCGTGAGGGTGATGCGCAGCCCCTTGTTGAGGAAGGCCATCTGCTGGAACCGTGCGCGGAGGGTTTCGAAATCGAATTCGGTGCTCTCGAAGATGGTGCCGTCCGGATAGAACGTCTGGGACGTTCCGGTCTGCTCCGTTGCTTCGCCCTGGACGAGTCCGCCTTGTGGCTTGCCGCCGTCGGCGAAACTCATTCGCCAAACGTGGCCCTGGCGACGCACCTCGGTGTCGACCCTGCGCGACAGTGCGTTGACGACGGAAATACCGACGCCGTGGAGGCCGCCGGACACCGCATAGCCGCTGCCGCCGAACTTGCCGCCCGCGTGCAGGATGGTCATGACAACTTCGACGGTGGGCTTCTTTTCCGTGGGGTGCATATCCACCGGGATGCCGCGGCCGTCGTCCACCACTTTCACGCCGCCGTCGGCCTGGAGGGTCACTTCAATGTGGCTGCAGTACCCCGCAAGAGCCTCGTCCACCGAGTTGTCCACCACTTCATACACCAAGTGGTGGAGGCCGCGCGGGCCCGTGGATCCGATGTACATGCCCGGGCGCTTGCGCACCGCTTCGAGACCTTCAAGGACGGTGATGTCGCTCGCACCGTATTCCTTGGACCCCGAGGGTGTGTCAGGCTTGTGGGCGTTCTCCTTCGCGGGCTCTACTGCCAAGGTCTCTGCATTGTCGTTAGCCACAGGCGCTTTCGACTCCTCCGTGTTCGATGGTCGCCGGCCGTCACCGCACCAAGGAAGCACGTCCGTCAGGACACACCACAGGGACACGGCAGCCGCCAACAGGGACGTCACTGCTAACGCCGGCTACTTCGCGATTGGCAGATCCGCTGTTACAAGTGCTGTTCAGCGGAGCCAATCAACGTTCACCGGCGCCCAGTTGTCTATGCCGATTCTATCGTGACTGAGCGCAGTTCCTCGCAAAACCCGGCCCATATGCTCAGGAAAGTAGCTGTAGGAGGCCGTGGGCCCCATCTGCAAGGTGCCAAAACGGCCCCCTCTAGGGAGCTATACGGTCCGGGGAGGTTTCTCGCCCCTGTGCGCCCTTCAAGCAGAATGCGCCGGCGAGGGTGCACGGAAGTTACCCGTAGGTATCCCGGGGGCCCCGCCCATTGACGCTTCGGCCGCCCTTGCGCCAGCTCGGCGCGGTGGGTGCGAGAACCTGGATGGACGTCACCACTCCTTCTCCGAGTTCCCTTCGGAACATGTCCAGGAGGCTGGTGCTCAGGAGCCTGAGCTGGGTTGCCCACGCGGTGGAATCGCAGCGGACATGGAGCGTGGTGTCGGTAAAACTCTCAGGAGTGCAATGCGCGGAAATCTCCGGTCCCACCAAGGCATCCCACTCAGCCATCACGGAACCAACTGCCACTGGAGAGGTCCAGCCCCGTTCCGCCACGAGCCTTCCAACGACTTTCCCCAGGCCAAGCGGATCCCTGCCGCTGCCGTGGAATTGGCTGAATCCGCGGGTGTCGCGGACGCCCTTGCGTTTGGGAGCGGCACCCGTCCGTGGGGCGGCGCGGCGGATTTCGCCCCGTGCAACGGCCGCTTCCCGCATCCGGTTCAAAGCTGATTGGGCAGCATCAATCTCGTCGGGGTCCCTGCCCGGCTGGCGTCCGCCGGGGCTATCCTTCTCCATCAATGCCTCCGGGCACAACCTTCACGCGTCGCCCCGCCAGTTCCTCGGGAATGTCCGCGTCGACGGCGGCCGTCACCAAAACCTGTTCGGCGCCGGCCACTATTGCAGCCAGTTTACGCCGACGCTGTACGTCCAGTTCGGCGAACACATCGTCGAGAATGAGGATCGGAGCAGAACCGCCGGTACGCGTGTCGTCGAGCATGACGTAGTACGAGGCCAGGCGCAGGGAGAGGCACATGGACCATGTTTCGCCATGGGAGGCATAGCCTTTTGCCGGTGCCTGGCCCAGAACCAGTTCGAGTTCGTCGCGATGGGGTCCCACCAGGGAAATTCCGCGTTCCAACTCCTTGCGGCGCGAGGCCGCGAAGGCCTGGATGTAGCGCTCCGTGAGCTGATCCACGGACAGGGAGCGCAGGTCCTCCACCCCCTCTGAACCTTCAGCGGGACGCTCGGCAGGACCGCCGTCGTCGTCGAGCACGCCCTGGATGGTGGAGCGGTAGACCGCGCCTGCTTCCTTCGATCCGTCCGTCAGTTGCGCGTAGGCGTTCTTGAGGTGGGGACGGAGCCGTTCCACGAGTTCCAGCCGCGCATGCAGGAGCTCCGCGCCGGCCCTCGCCATGTGCTGGTCCCAGACATCGAGCGTTGCCTCATGGCCCGAGGTGAATTTCCCGGCGCGGGCCGATTTCAACAGGGCATTGCGCTGTTTGAGCACCCGGTCGTAGTCGGTGCGGGTTGCCGCATGGACAGGCATGAGGCTGACCAGCAGTTCGTCGAGGAAGCGCCGGCGGTTGGACGGATCACCCTTGACCAGGGCAAGGTCCTCGGGCGCGAAAAGCACCGTCTGGCAAATGCCCAGGATGTCGCGGGCCCGGGCAGGATTTCCGCGGTTGATCCGGCCCCGGTTGGCACGGCCGGCATTGATTTCGAGTTCGACTACCGTCGGTTGTTCGCCCCGGACAAGCTTCGCCCGGATCAACGCGCGGTCCGTGCCGAAGCGCAGGAGAGGCGCATCGGTACTGACGCGGTGCGAGCTCAGGGTAGCCAGGTATCCGATGGCTTCCATGAGGTTCGTCTTGCCGATGCCGTTGGACCCAACCAGGACCGTGACGCCGGGGCCAAGCTTGAGGTCAACCTGCGCGTAGCTGCGGAAATCGGTCAGCGAAAGATGTTCGAGGTACACGCGTACTGCTGGTCGGCCGGGGCCTAGTTGGCCGGACGGGTGGCGTGTCCGCCGAACTGGTTGCGCAACGCAGACACCATCTTCATGGCCGGTGAGCTGTCCTCGCGGGAGGAGAAGCGGGCGAAGAGCGCAGCGGTGATTGCCGGCGCGGGAATCGCGTTGGCTATGGCTTCTTCCACCGTCCAACGGCCTTCGCCCGAGTCCTCGACGTAGTCCCCGATGGACGCCAGGCCCGGGTCTTCGTCCAATGCTTTGACCATGAGGTCCAACAGCCAGGATCGGACGACCGTGCCCTTTTGCCATGCCCGGAAGGTACCGGGAAGGTCCTTGATGATGTCCTTGGCCGCGAGCAATTCGTAGCCTTCGGCGTAGGCCTGCATCAGACCGTATTCGATGCCGTTGTGGACCATCTTGGCGTAGTGGCCTGCCCCCACGCCGCCCACGTGGACGAAGCTGTCGGCACGGTCGCCTTCGGGGCGAAGCGCATCGAATACCGGCATGGCGAGTTCGATGTCTTCGTCCGAGCCGCCTGCCATCAATCCGTAGCCGTTCTGCAGTCCCCAGACGCCTCCGGAAACCCCGCAATCGGCGAAACGGATGTCCTTGGAGTCCAGGAACGCCGCGTGTTTCTGGTCTTCGGTGAAGCGCGAGTTGCCGCCGTCGATCACCATGTCTCCGGCCGAAAGCTTCTCGCCGAGTTCGCTGATCACAGCGTCGGTGATATCTCCGGAGGGCACCATGACCCAGACGAGGCGCGGCGTCGGAAGGGCAGCAATCAGCTCGTCAACGGAGGCGACGTCCGCGATGTCCTGATTGCGGTCAAAGCCGGTGACCTCGATTCCGCCTTTGCGCATGCGTTCCCGCATGTTGAAACCCATTTTTCCAAGGCCGATCAGTCCGATGTGCACGGTGTGAACTCTTTTCTGCGTTGGTGGTTGTGGTATTGACCCGACTGACTCGCATTTGATGTCGTTTTGAGCGCCCGGAACGACAACTAATGTCAGCTAGTTGGGGAGGCGGACGGGCATCACGAGGTAGCGGTAGTCGCCCTTGTCGTCGCCGTCGGCGTCAACCTGGGCGGTGATCATGGCCGGCTTGGGCGCCGTGGTGAAGGAGAAGCGTACGAACTTGGTCTCGATCACGCTCAGGCCCTCCACGAGGTAGTGCGGGTTGAAGGCGACAGTGATGTCTTCGCCGCTGAGCTGGGCTTCCAGTTCCTCGGATGCCTGCGCGTCTTCGCCGGTACCGGCGTCGAGGTTCAACTGGCCCTGGGTGAACGCCAGGCGGACCGGGGTGTTTCGCTCCGCTACCAGGGACACGCGGCGAACGGCTTCAACGAGTTCCTGGGTTTGGACCGTCGCGTGGATCGGCGTGGAATCCGGGAACAGGGACCGGATCTTGGGGTAGTCGCCGTCGACGAGCAGGGACGTGGTGGTGCGCCCGCCGCTTTCGAAGCCAATCAGGCGGCTGTCGTCGTCTGCGAGGGCGAGATGGATGTCTCCGCTGCCGCCCAGTGTCTTGGCCACTTCGTTGAGGGTCTTCGATTTCACCAAGGCGCTCGTGGAAATTCCCGGGGTGACGGGCTTCCACGGTACTTCCCGCATGGCCAGGCGGTAACGGTCAGTGGCGAGGAGGGTGATCATGTCATCTTCGATTTCCATCCGGACACCGGTGAGGATCGGCAGGGTGTCATCCCTACTGGCAGCGATGATGACCTGCGAAACGGCCTGCGCGAAAGCGTCGCCGGGCAAGGTTCCACTGATGGCGGGAAGTGCCGGAAGCGGCGGGTATTCGGATTCCGGCATCGTGGCGAGATGAAAGCTGCTTCGACGGCACGTCAGCGTGACTTTGCTGCCATCGGTTTCGATGTCGACAGGAGCCGACGGCAGGCTGCGGCAGATATCGGCCAGGAGGCGTCCGGAAACCAGGATGGTTCCTTCGGTGGTGATGTCAGCCGGGATCTCGAGACGGGCGGAGGTCTCGTAGTCGAAGCTCGAGAGACTCACTGTTCCGGCTTCTGCCTTGAGGAGGAGACCTGAAAGTACCGGGACGGGCGGCCGCGGAGACAAGGACCGGGCTGTCCATGTGACGGCTTCTGCCAGGACATCCCGCTCGACTCTGAACTTCACGGAAGGGTGCCGCCTTTCATTGCTGCTGCCAGTGTTCCACCGGAAACTCCCCCAGGAGCCCGGAAATCCAGCGTCCGGAACCCGAAAGCTGCATGGTCCGCAGGGAGCGAACTACAAAGCAGCACCAAGGATGGACGCGATGCAGACAGCTTAGCCGGAAGTTCGGGCATTAACCCATCCCCGGCCTGCTGGCGCGTGGTTCGAAGCAGCCATGGGCTGCGTCGCTGGGTGGGCGGAAGGAGATTGTTATTTGAGGGAATTCATTTTTTTGGGATTAGTAGTGTTAATAACCCCTGTGGAAACTGTGGATAACCGGCTCTGGAGCCGCAGTTCCGGGGTTAAGCCCTGTTCACGACATGTGGGTGACAGGGGTTTTAAACAGGGTGTGGACGTGGATAACCCCCAGGGCCGTTTTTAACGATCCACAGACGGCTTAAGGGTTTTAAGCCCATTAACCGCGCTTGTCCCCTTAAGTATCCACAGGCTTATCCACATGTGCCTGTTAATAAGGTATGTAGTGGCCCGAGGGGATCGACTCAGGAATCGCGTTGCTGCTGCTTGATGCGGTTGGTCAGCTCGGTCACCTGGTTGTAGATCACACGGCGCTCGGCCATCAGTTCGCGAATCTTGCGGTCCGCGTGGATCACCGTTGTGTGGTCGCGGCCGCCAAGCTCCTGGCCGATCTTCGGCAGGGACATGTCCGTGAGCTCGCGGCACAGGTACATTGCGATCTGCCGAGCGGTCACCAACGTGCGTGTGCGGGACTTGCTGCAAAGCTCTTCCATGCTGAGCTTGAAGTACTCGGCCGTCTGCTTGAGGATCTGGTCGGCCGTGATCTCCTGGGCTCCGTCATCGGTGATCAGGTCCTTCAGCACCATTTCGGCGAGGGCCACATCGACGGGCTGGCGGTTGAGGCTGGCGAACGCGGTGACGCGGATCAGCGCGCCTTCGAGCTCGCGGATGTTGCTGGAGATCTTGGAAGCGATGTACTCCAAAGCGTCGTCCGGGGCGGACAATCCCTCGCTCTGGGCCTTCTTGCGGAGGATCGCGATGCGGGTTTCGAGTTCCGGTGGCTGGATATCGGTCAGCAGGCCCCACTCGAAACGGGACTTCATGCGGTCCTCGAATCCGGCCAGCTGCTTCGGCGGGAGGTCCGAGGTGATGACCACCTGCTTGTTGTTGTTGTGCAAGGCGTTGAAGGTGTGGAAGAACTCTTCGAGCGTCCGGTCCTTGCCCGCCAGGAACTGGATGTCGTCAATCAGGAGCACGTCGACGTTGCGGTACGTGGTCTTGAAGCTGGCGCCTTCGTCGTCGCGGATGGAGTTGATGAAGTCGTTCGTGAACTCCTCGGAATTCACGTAGCGCACCCGGATTCCGCTGTAGAGCCGGCGGGCGTAGTGGCCGATCGCGTGCAGCAAGTGGGTCTTGCCGAGCCCGGAGTCACCGTAGATGAACAGCGGGTTGTAGGCCTTGGCCGGTGCCTCCGCGACCGCGACGGCGGCGGCGTGGGCGAAGCGGTTGGAAGAACCGATCACGAAGGTGTCGAAGACGTACTTCGGGTTCAGCCGGCCGAATTCGTGCGAAGTGCTCGGCGGAGTGGGCTGCGGCTTCAGTTCCACGGCGAGGTCGTTCGCGGAAGAGAGTTCGACGGCGGGGGCCGGCTCTTCGTGGATGGGCACCAAATCCGTGTCGACGTCGATCGCGCACCGGATGTCGTCGGAAAAGACGCTCCGGAGGGCGTCATCGAGGGCGTCCTTGACTTGCGTCTGGAGAACCTCGCGGGTCAGTTCGTTGGGCACGGCCACCAGGAGGGTGGAACCGATCAGGCCTTGCGCCTGCGCAAGGATAACGAAACCACGCTGCCGGGGTGTGACGCGATCGTCTTGTTCCAGCAGGCTCAGCACCCGCCGCCAGGAACTTCCGACCGTGTTGGCGTGGTTGGCTTCGTCTACCGTCATCAATTGGTTCCCTCGAGTGCTTGCTTGCCTGGATTGCGGCAGCCGAAGGTCCGTGGCCGATCAAAGGGCGTGGATTCCGAACCGAATCCACAGGGTTATGCACAGTCCGTGGATAATCGGCTACTGAGACACTCTAGGGGATGGAAACTCCAGAAGATAGCTGGGAACAAGCTTGTGGATAATTACACCGTTGTGGTTCTGAAACGGGGCCTGTGAGCCACTTCATCCACAGGCTGATGCGTGTACTTAGCCACAGCTGGGGATAACGGGCACGACGGCTCCCGGTTTGACCTCGGGGGTCTTTTTGCCCTAACGTTGTGAAGTCCTATGTGTCCGCTTTTTGACCACCCGCACCTCCGGTAAATCCGGCGTTGGGCGGCGGCGGATACTCAATAAACTTAGCGTCGGCCAGTTCTTCCCCTTTTGATCGGGTGGGCGCACCTTTGATCCACTGGAGTAACTAACGTGAGCAAGCGGACTTTTCAGCCGAATAACCGCCGTCGGGCCAAGAAGCATGGCTTCCGCCTTCGTATGCGCACCCGTGCCGGCCGTGCCATTCTGGCCGCCCGTCGTGGCAAGGGCCGCGTCGAACTGTCGGCCTAAATAACTGACTCGTCGGTCAGCCTTCCAAGCGAGTCACTAGGTGCTAGCCACCCGTAACCGTCTGCGGACTTCTACCGACTTTTCAACAACTGTACGTTCCGGCGTCCGCAATGGACGCCGGAACTTAGTGTTATATACGGCACCTATCGGTGCCGGCGAACCGAGCCGCATCGGCTTCATCGTTTCCAAAGCTGTCGGGAACGCTGTGACCAGGAACCTCGTTAAGAGGAGACTGAGAGAAGCAGGTGCTTTGTCTTTGAATAGGCATGGCACGGGTCTTGCTGTGGTGGTCCGGGCGTTGCCCGCGGCCGCTACGGCAAGCTGGGACCAGCTGCTGACGGATTACAACGCCGCCTTGGCGGCAACCACGAAACGGCTCGGCGGATCCTCTCCGCGGGTTGTTTCGCCCACCCAGGGCACCACAACGGAAGGGACACCGCGTGCATGAGCTGAGCTCCGCCGTCGTCCGTTTCTTTAGAGTCGCTCCGGGGATCCTCGGAACTTTTCTGTGGGAGCTGCCGCGCAACGTCCTCATCATCTTGCTGAAGACGTACCGCAGGATCATTTCTCCCTTATATGGCCAGGTGTGCCGGTTCTTCCCCTCCTGCTCGGCTTATGCCCTCGAAGCGGTGACGGTCCATGGTGCCGTCAAGGGAAGTTGGCTCGCGGTGCGGCGCCTTGCGCGTTGCCACCCCTGGAACGCCGGCGGCGTGGACCACGTCCCCGCCGGACATCGTCATTGGCCCGAAGGCCAGACGCCCACAATTGTTGTACTGAACAACCCGGACCAGTTCCTGGCTGTGTGGTCTGATGAAGACGGTCGCCGCACAGCGGCCTGAGGAAATAGGGAAAACGTATGGACATCTTTGGAACAATTCTGGCCCCGTTCAAGTGGCTAGTGTCCGCGATCATGCTGGGGTTCCACGACGGGCTGAGTTTCATCGGCCTGCCTCCGGAGAACGGCTGGACTTGGACTCTGTCCATCATTGGCTTGGTGCTGGTGATCCGTGCTGCCCTGATCCCTGTCTTCGTCAAGCAAATCAAGGCACAGCGCGGCATGCAGCTGCTTCAACCTGATCTGAAGAAGATGCAGGCGAAGTACAAGGGCAAGACCGACCAGCTCTCCCGCCAGGCGATGGCGCAGGAACAGATGGCGCTGTACAAGAAGCACGGCACCAACCCGTTCTCCGCTTGTTTGCCAATGCTGATCCAGATGCCGTTCTTCTTCGCGCTGTTCCAGGTGCTCTCCGGTATCACCCAGGCCCGACAGGCCGGCACGGGCATTGGAGCCCTGAGCCATGAGCAGGTGGTGCAGTTCGACGAATCCAGCATCTTCGGCGCTCCCCTCTCCGCGTCCCTGCTTCACGGCGGCCCTGCAGGCACCGACCAGACGGTTGTCTGGGTCCTGTCCATCGTGATGATCCTGGCCATGACGGCGTCGCAGTTCATCACGCAGAAGCAGATCATGGCCAAGAACATGTCCGACGAGGCGATGGCCAGCCCGTTCATGCGCCAGCAGAAGATGATGCTGTACATCCTGCCGCTGGTGTTCGGTGTGGGTGGCATCAACTTCCCGATCGGTGTCCTGATTTACTGGACCACCACCAACCTGTGGACCATGGGTCAGCAGTTCTTTGTCATCCGCCGCATGCCGACGCCGGGTTCCCCTGCTGCGAGGGCCCTCGCTGAGCGTCGCGCCGCCAAGGGCTTGCCGTCGCACCCGCTTTTTGGCGGTAAAAAGGACGCCGACGTCGCTGCCGAGGTGGCCGCCGTCGAGGTCAAGGCACAGCAGCGCACCCAGCCACAACGTAAGAACAGGAAGAAGAAGTAATGTCTGTTGAAAGCACCGAAGAGGCAACGGCCGCTGCCTCCGCCGAGGAACTGGTAGAAGCCACAGTAGAAACTTCGGAAGAGGACGCTGCTGCCGGCAAGGGTACTTCCGTGAGCCGCCTCGAGGAAGAGGGCGACGTCGCCGCAGACTACCTCGAGGAACTTCTCGACATTGCCGATATCGACGGCGACATCGACATCGAGATCCGGAATGGCCGCACCTACATCTCCATCGCAGCCGAAGACGATTCCGAGGGGCTGGAGAGCCTGGTAGGCCGCGACGGCGAAGTGCTCGAAGCCCTTCAGGAACTCGCTCGACTCTCAGTGCTCTCGGCAACCGAGAACCGCTCGCGCCTGGTGCTCGACATCAACGGTTACCGCAAGGAACGTGCCGGCGATCTGCAGCAGATTGCCGAAAACGCCGTGGCGAAGGTCAAGGAAACCGGAGCTCCGGTGGCACTTGAACCCATGAGCGCGTACGAACGCAAGATTGTGCACGACGCTGTCGCGGACCTCGGTTTTGTATCCGAGTCCGATGGCGAAGGCGCCGGCCGCCACATCGTGGTTTCGGCCGACTAACGGATCATGGTTGAAATCACGGCAGCCGAACTCCAGGCAGCAGAGAAGATTTTCGGTGACCGGCTCGGTCTCGCCCAGCGGTACGTAGAACATCTGGCGACGTCGGGAACCGAGCGCGGGCTGATTGGCCCGCGCGAGGTTCCCCGCCTGTGGAGCCGGCACGTTCTCAATTGCGCCGTCATCGAATCGGTGATAGCCCACGGAAGCCACGTTGCAGACGTTGGATCCGGGGCGGGACTTCCGGGCTTGTGCTTGGCAATTGCGCGTCCCGATCTTGAACTCACGTTGATCGAACCCCTGGAGCGGCGGGTCATCTGGCTTCAGGAAGTAGTGGACGACCTTGGACTGGGCAACGTCACGGTCATGCGCACCAGAGCCGAACTCGCAGTGGGAATGGTCGACGCGGATGTCGTCACGGCGAGGGCGGTCTCTGCCCTGTCCAAACTCGCCGGACTGACCATACCCTTGCTTAACGGCAAGGGTGAAGTTGTGGCGATCAAGGGCCGCAGTGCTGCCGAGGAGATTGAGCAAGCAGCTAAAATCATCCGTAGGCTCGGCGGCGTGGAAACGTCTGTTGTGGTTTGCGGGCAGGAGCTCTTGGAGGAACCCACCACTGTGGTGAGGATCGTCGTTAACAAACAGCGGAAGATCGCCTAGCTTCGGCGCTGTGTCCCGCGTGTCCGCAACTGAGCGGTTAAGCTAGAGAACGGCAGCTAGAGCCGAATGAGAGTGAGAGTGTGACAGTGGGCAGTAGCGAAACCTCCACCCAGCGGATCCCGCCATTTATTTCCTTGGGGTCGGCTCGGGCCATGGCTGCACCCTCGGCATCCTTTGAATCTGCACTGATGCGCACGAATTCGGTTGCAAACGCCGCTGTTTCACGTGAAACCGTGATTGTCGGACATGACAACGTCATGGACTCCATTGATGATTCCAGCCCGATTGCACGCCAGCTCGCCAACGAGACCCGACGGCGTGAACGACTGGTGGGACGTGAGCTTCCCAAGCCGGAAAAGACCCGCATTTTCACGGTGTCCAATCAGAAGGGCGGCGTGGGAAAGACCACCACGACGGTCAATATTGCGGCAGCCTTGGCCTCCGCGGGACTCAATGTCCTCGTGATCGACATCGATCCTCAAGGAAATGCATCCACCGCTCTGGGTATTGAGCACCACGCCGACGTCGACAGTATTTACGACGTGCTGATCAACGACCTCCCGCTGCGTGACGTCGTGGCTCCGTGCCCCGATATCCCGAATCTCATTTGCGCGCCGGCAACCATTCACCTGGCGGGCGCTGAAATTGAACTGGTTTCCCTCGTTGCACGCGAGCAGCGTCTGCGCCGCGCCATCGATGTCTACTCGAAGGAACGCGCCAAGAACGGTGAAGGTCGCCTGGACTTCATCTTCATTGACTGCCCGCCCAGCCTGGGCCTGCTGACCGTCAACGCCTTCTGCGCGGCGAGCGAGGTACTCATCCCCATCCAGTGTGAGTACTACGCATTGGAAGGCCTGAGCCAGCTTCTCAAGAACATCGAAATGATCCAGAAGCACCTCAACGCCGATCTGGTCGTTTCCACCATTCTCCTCACCATGTATGACGGCCGCACCAACCTGGCCGCGCAAGTGGCTTCCGAAGTCCGCCAACATTTCCCGGATCAGGTTCTCGGCGCTGTGGTTCCTCGCTCGGTGCGCATCTCGGAGGCCCCAAGCTACCAGCAGACGGTGATGACCTATGATCCGTCTTCCAGCGGCGCGTTGTCCTATATGGAAGCCGCTGCGGAAATCGCCGAGCGCTAGACTTCCTTAATCACTGCAATATCCTTGGCGGGCTCTATTCTTGCCATTCCACCGGAGGGACATACTAATGAGCGAAAAGCGACGAGGCCTGGGTCGGGGTCTTGGGGCTCTCATTCCCAGCTCCGCTTCGGCTGGTGCATCGGGGAACGGCGTCCCGGCGTCCCGCCCTGTGGACCTCTTCTTCCCTGAGGCGCGGAAGGCACCGGAGACGGTGGACGCTCCCGAGGCGCCTGAAACGGAAGTAGCGAAGAGTTCCCCCTCGCGCGGCTCTTCGTCCAAGAGCACGACGGCGGCAAAGAGCCCTGCTGCGAAGTCACCCGCGGCGAAGGTCACCCCCGCGAAGACCACCGACGCTGACCGATCGGCCGGATCCAAGCCAGTCGGGGCCGCTGCTGCTACTTCAGGAGAGGCCGTGGCTGACTCGCTTCCCTCGGAATCGTCCGGGGTCCAACTGGTCGAGGTTCCCGGGGCGCGCTTCGCCGAAATCCCTGTCGGGGACATCCATCCCAACCGCAAGCAGCCGCGCAGTGTCTTCGATGAGGACGACATGGCGGAGCTGGTTCATTCCGTCAAGGAAATAGGCGTCCTCCAGCCAATTGTTGTACGTACTTCAACCGAAAAGGGTGGAGAACCGTATGAACTGGTGATGGGTGAGCGGCGATGGCGGGCAGTGCAGGCCGCCGGGCTCGAAACCATCCCGGCGATTGTTCGCGATACCACTGATGACGACCTCCTTCGTGATGCTCTGCTGGAAAACCTCCACCGCAGTCAGCTGAACCCTTTGGAAGAAGCTGCCGCCTACCAACAGCTCCTTGAGGACTTCGGTACCACCCACGAGCAGCTGGCCGATCGGATCGGCCGTTCGCGTCCGCAAGTGTCCAACACTCTCCGCCTCCTCAAACTTCCTCCGCTCGTGCAACGGCGCGTAGCGGCCAGCGTGCTCTCGGCCGGCCATGCGCGGGCATTGCTCGCTCTCCCGGACGCAGCCTCGATGGAGCGTCTCGCGCAGAAGATTGTCGCCGAAGGAATGTCCGTACGGGCCACCGAGGAAGCTGTCGCGTTGTACCAGGATCCTACGGTGCCGCCGAAGAACAGCATTCCGCGTCCCAACGCACGCCATGAGCGTCTCGACTACCTTGCTTCTTCACTTTCGGATCGCTTGGATACCAATGTGAAGATCACCCTGGGTGCGCGAAAGGGTCGCGTGAGCATTGAGTTCGCTAGTGTTGAGGATCTGAATCGCATCATGGATGTTTTGTCACCTGGGGACGAAAGCTAGTCGCTAGGTTTCCACGGAACCGGGGTTTGCTTCTCTCGAGGCAGGCCCCATTTTCGTTTAATGGTTTCCATGCGGCGCTTGCAGGGGTCCGTTTGGTCCTTTTTCGTTGCTCTCTCATAGAGGCCCGGCTCCCATGGTGCGCTCCCATGGCGTGTGCTGGTGGACTCGTTCCCTGGGGCCGGAGTGAGGCGTGGTGCTTTTGGGACGGTGTTTCACGTGAAACGGGCAGTCGTATAGGCCTGAGGTACTGGAAGATCAGTACCTTTTCGCACCCAACGGGGTCCCCCATGTCGCTCGGAGAAGCCAGTATCGAGTTCAGTTGGCCGCTGCTTTAGAAGTCGACACGATCGCGCATCGAGACGATGTCCCTTAACCTCGCGCTAGCCACCGTTGCCTCGTGGCTACATTCTTGATTCCTGCATTGACTAACAAGGTTTGCCCATGGTTGACGGTTCCCTTGATCCTCCGCATTCGAAGTTCGGGCAGCACGCGCAATTGTTTGCCAGAGAGCCTGACGTCAGCCATCCCGGAGGCTGGGCCTTGTTCTTTGAGTGATACATCTCCACAGACTTCTCGGATGATGCCTCTCGAGCGTGGGCAGCCTGCGAATGTTTCACGTGGAACAGCCGAGTCTGCCGACGTGTGCCGGGGAAATCCGTTTGACAGCGCGTGAATCTTCCGGTTGATGGGGCCAACTCTATGGATCGCCGCCAGGCTAGGTTTCACGTGAAACAGGAGCGGCGATGGAGTCCATCGCAATCGAGCCAAAGCTCGGCGTACCAGTAATTGGTAGTCAACTCGCAGTTCGGAGCAAATTCCCTGCAACGTGGCGGTGTGCCCTGGGCGCAAAGTAAACAGTTGCTCGGAGTATCGATGGTTTCAACTAGGCCATCTGCCCCTCCGGAACTCGAGCCCACCATTTCAGGATGCGGTGGCACATCACTTTATGATGCGGTGTGTCTTGGCCTGCTTGTGCTCCCCTTTCGGCGTTGGTTGCACCTCGACGGGCGTAACAGGTCCGGCCATCCCGCTGCGTGCGATGTTGCCAGGACGCGGGCCTTCCAGTTTCCAGCTAGTTGTTGGGTATCAGTACCCCAGCCACTGTCTGCTTTCACCTACGGTGGGCCGTACTCGGCGCGAATTCAGTGGCGGGTGCATACGTCTGTCTGCGGTCTTAGGGGGCTATCTGTGTGTCTGCGCCAGTGACAGCCACGAACCACCATTTCCCGGTGACCAAATGACGACGGGTGCGCCGAACCGAACGATGCCGAACATCTTCAGGATCTTATGGACGCGGTATTGGTCGACTTCGACGATCGTGTTGCGTTCCCGCCTTCACGGCGACATAGGACCGGCGGGTGGCAAACCGTTCCCTGAGCTCGTTTGAGTGTGGCAGTGTGGCAGTGCGGCTGGAAGGGAGTCCGCCTGGAAGGGAACAGATCCCTGGGAGCTCGATCGTCGTCCGGCTGCCGCGTGGCAACAGCCCCTGAGCTCGTGGATTGCGGCGAGGCGGCATGGCTTGGGCGATGTCCTATCCGGACTAGGAGCCCATTCCATCATCCATGTTCGGAGGCGTCCAAGACGGTTCGCGGGTCCCCCGGACCTTGTCATCGAATTCCAGAGCTCGGGAAGTGCGATTGGACCCCGAATAAGTCAGCACCGCAAGACGGCCTCAGGGAGAATCTGATCGAAGTCCTCCTGTGGACCACGGAACTCACAGGAGAGACTGGATCTCGTGGTGTGTGGTGTGTGGTGTCGGCACTGGCTCCAGTCGCCGGTGCCTGCGCCTACGCGGACTTAGGTGCGTGCCCCGACCGGCGTCTGGACGCAGCACAGAGGACCCCTGTACCTGGTGTGCCGACTTGCGGTGAACTTGGATCGAGCGGTGGTGGGACGCCGGCTCCCCCGGAGACGTCGTGCGACGGGATTGAAATCCTGGCATCCTGGCCGCGGTCGTCCTCGTGCCGCGCTGTCCTCAGGTGAGGCTCGCTTGCTGTACTGCTTGCCGGCGCGGCGACAAGCGCGCCGAGGATGTCCGGATGGCTCTCAGTCCTGGTTGGCAGCGCACAGAATCTCTTCATGGACACTCCACACACTTCGGTCTGCCGAATGATCCAGCCCACGGGGCGTCCGTGGCTGGGGCGTCCTGAGTTCGATTCCTGCAAAAGATTCAGAAGGGGTTCGTCTTAGCGGGCATCCATCCCCCGAGCTCCGGCTAGCTAAAGCGCGAGAGTTAGGAGGACCCGATGTGGCTTCGGCTGAGCTTGCCATCGGATCGCCGACGCTACAGGCCAATACTTCCACGGGCGGGCGGGGCGGTATCGACGAATCTGAACGCAGACGATCCGAGAAAGCTTAGCCGTGTGGAGTGTGTATCTCGCTGTTGAAAAGTCTGAGAGCAGCGGTGGATATCGCTGTGGATAACTTTGTTGATAATTCGGTGGGACTGCGGGAGCTCAGGCCTGAGCTCTGTGGGTATCTCGTCGGTCGGCGTCGGTATTCGTGTGGTCCTGAGGTCGCTCGCTGGCTCTGTTTCACGTGAAACAGAGCCAGCGCCTGTAGATCAACCAGATTTACCCCGTTTGGGACCAATATTGGCAGATTCACGGGCTTCTGAAAGCTTTCCGGTCCGTATCAAATCTGATCTCATCTGGCTGGCTAAGCTTTGCTGCGTTCCGCGCCGGACATGCTCCCCAACCGTCCGGGAGAAGCTAGTCGAAGTGGTTCTTTGCGCCCGTGGATATCGTTGTGGATAACCGTGTGTATAACTTTTGGCCGGTCGGTGGATATCCCTCCCAGCGAAGAGCCAGATGAAGTGGAATCTTGCCTCCATGTTCCTCGCCAGTGCCCGGCTCGACTCGGCTCGGCTTGGTGCTCTCGGGATCTTCTATTCCGCCTGCGCCCCGTGTGAGCGCTCTTGAATTCGACGGTCGCTGCATGTTTCACGTGAAACGCGACCGAATCGAAGGCTGCCGATCACCCGACACCTTCCACTGTCGGTGGGCAAGGGCCGGTGGCAACGACCGAGACCGGAGGACTCCAGGAGCGTGACTGCAGCGGGAGCGCCTGCTGACATTCGGAGAAGCACTGCTGGCATCTATTGGCCCGCGGGTTACCTAATCGGGCGCGGTTCAGTCACGCGGAAACGCGGTTGAGCCACTAGATTGCGGCCAGCCTTGGTTTCTAAATCCCGGACCGGGCGGCCGTGTAGGCATGTCGCTTCTCGTAGTTCAGCTTCGTTCATGAGGGTAGTCGGGCCAATCATTGCTCCCGGTTAGAGGGACCTCCTCCGTTCTCTTGGATTGAGCAGGCGCTCCAGATCGCCCCGTCTACCCCGGACAACCTCGCCAAAAGCAACCAACCCCACCTTGGCCGGTCGAGTTGACCTGCCTTGGGGTTCAATTGTTAGCGCTTCTCGCCTCGTTGCAGGAAGGGGCTTGTGTGAGGGATGCCCAGGGAAATTGCTGCCTCCAGGCTGATCATTTGGCGGCGCTCCGCCTTGCCGGACTTCTTGTCCCGCTGAGGCGGGCTTGAACCCAGGCTCTCGTGCTGGGAGGCAATTTCCGTGGACGTAGCTCTAGTTGCTCGTTTGAGACTCTGTCTCCCCCATTGCCATACGTCCACGATCCTCGGGTGCAGGAAGACGTCAGGGCCACCCCGGCGCGGCTCAGGCGAGTTTGTGTACGGGGAACCAATGCCCAAAGCTGTGGGTGGCGGGTTCAAGATAGCGTAGTCGGCTGAGTCGAGTCTGACTGCAAGACAGCCCGCCCAAGGTACTTCACCGTGTCGGCAGGGATCCTGGATGGGTACTCCCACAATCAGTCTGAATCCCTCGAACGGACCACGTGATTGCCTAACGGCCCGCTCTGGGACCACGTGCGCCGGCGAGCGAAGAAGGCCTGGCCGTCCTAGGGCCTGACATGTAGTGTGTGGCTGCGACACCTTTGTCCTGACTGTGCAGCCGCTGGCCTCAGGTCCTGCCGTCTGAGAGGGTCTGATGCCGCACACTTCGGCTCATTCAGCCACGTTCACGTCTACGCCGTTACGGATCGGCGTTACGGATCAATAGGGGGCTGTCGATAGAGCCACCCACAACCCGGCACCCATAGTCCGTCGACCTTCTCACGCCGTGAGGATGAAGGCGTCCACACGGCGCCTGCTCCCAAGCCTCACGGTGCCAAGGGGCCATTCCAAGGAACTGTATTGTGGCGCAGGGCAATGGCGAACTCCTCCCCCGATTGACGGCCAACAAGCGGCCTCCTCAGCCTCGATGCATGTCCAAGGGTTACTGGGATCGAAGGCTACTCGTGATGACGGACGGAGCAATGGACGGGGTGGGCCGCGTCCCAAGGGACGAAGCAACCTGAATTAATTGTTTACGGACCTATTAGTACTAACGGTCGGGCCTTCTGCCGGCCGACGTCGCCAGGCACTCGTTTGTCCGGTGTCCGGATAGCTTTACGCCTTGCGAGAGTTGCTGGTAGCCACTTGACGCGCCTGTCTGTCACGTGCCGACGGAAGTGTCCGTATTGATCGCAGGCCTGAAGAAGTGCCCGGCCGGCTCTCGGGACACCGCGGTGTTTCACGTGAAACATCGCTGATATGGGGATTTTCAATAGGACGTTCATCCCGTGCCAAGGAGGGTGGTTTGCGGCGACCCCCGGTGCGCCGGTCATGGCCTAGCACCGAACAAGCCGCGGCGTGGTTCTTGACGGGGGTTGATCGACCTGGAAAGCCGCAATGAATAAGGGACGACGCCCCGGCTCGGCGGCAAGCCGTAACCCCCGCACCCAGTAGTACCAGCGCGGTTTCACGTGAAACCGTCCAATCGCCACTGTCCCGCGATCTGCCTGCGCGAGGCTCAGGTCATCCAGCAATGAACCCGGCACCCAAAGCACTTTTACTCCCTCATCAACGAGCCGTGTTTCACGTGAAACAGTGCATGTGTTGAACGTATGGTTCGACCTGTTTCGAATTCAATAGCGAGGGATCGTGGGCTCCAACGCACGGGTAGCACGGTTTCACGTGAAACGACCGGATCACATACTTGCCCTTCGTATCGAACGTAGTGACTCGGCAGCCTGAATGGAATCTCCCTGCGTCCGCGGCGATGCATGAGTCAGTCGGGCGCAACTATTGCTTAGTAAACATTCCAGCATTCGAAGGCGGAATTAGTTCACCCACTCCGGCCCGTCTCCGGGGGCCGAAGTTTCAGTGGCCGTCTGGGCCGTTCCAGCGAAGAACTGCCCCTTTTGAAAGTGAAAAAGGTTCAGAAATAGGAATAAAAACCGAGACTGGCAGCGGGCGTTCACTGCGCCTCTCAATATCACCAGCCGAAACCACGAGGCTCGGGTCTCGAACTCAATAGCGTGTACCCAAAGACATGAAAAAGCCGGCGGTCTCGCTCAACAGCGAAACCACCGGCTCAATCGGGAAGCAGGCCTTACAGGCGCGCCGCATGTCCTAGGACAGGACGGATTCAAATTCCTTTTCGAAGAACTGCTTCGGCTTTGCACCGATAACTGTGCTCTTCACTTCTCCCCCGCTGAAGAGGTAAACGGCTGGGATGGACGTGATGCCGTACTCGGCGGCTATGGCGGGGTTGTCGTCGACATTCAGCTTGACGACATCGACCTTGTCTCCGTATTCAACCGAGATCTCATCGAGGATTGGACCCAACTTACGGCACGGGCCGCACCACTCTGCCCAGAAGTCCACAATGACCGGCTTTTCAGCGGCCAGGACGTCGGTGCTGAAACTGGCGTCGGTAACGTTTTTCGCGTTGCTCATAATTCTTTCCCTTCGAATGGATGGCTGCTGTGCCGGTTAGGCGTGCAGGTCTGCAAGATAGTGCTCGACGTCCAAGGCAGCGACACAACCGGATCCGGCTGCCGTGATGGCCTGGCGGTAGGTCGGGTCCACGACATCGCCGGCGGCGAAGACGCCCTTGATGCTGGTCTTGGAGCTGCGGCCGTCGACGGCGATGGTGCCTTCAGGAGCGAGCTCCAGTTTTCCCTTGACGAGTTCGGTGCGGGGATCGTTGCCAATGGCCACGAAAACTCCAGTGACGGCGAGCTCCGACTCGGTGCCGTCGACGAGGTTCTTCAGCTTCAGGCCAGTGACCTTGTCCCCGCCGATGACGTCCTCGACGGCGGTATTCCACACGAAGTTGATCTTTTCGTGGGCCTGGGCGCGGTCACCCATGATCTTGGAAGCCTTGAGGGTGTCGCGGCGATGTACCACGGTGACCGACTTGGCGAACTTGGTGAGGAAGAGGGCTTCCTCCATGGCAGAGTCGCCACCGCCGATCACTGCGATGTCCTGGTCTTTGAAGAAGAAACCGTCACAGGTTGCACACCAGCTCACCCCGTGGCCGGAAAGGCGTTTTTCATTCTCGAGGCCGAGCTCACGGTATGCGGAACCCGTGGACAGAATGATGGCGCGTGCCATGAACTTCTCCCCCGTGCCGATAGTCACGGACTTGATGTCGCCGTCGAGGTCCAGTTCGGTGACATCCTCAAACTGAATCTCCGTCCCAAAGCGTGCCGCCTGCTTTTCGAAGTTCTCCATGAGATCGGGTCCCATGACGCCTTCGGGGAAGCCGGGGTAGTTCTCGACGTCTGTCGTGTTCATCAGTTCGCCACCGGCCGTCACGGAACCGGCGATGAGAAGCGGGTTCATGTTGGCCCGTGCCGTGTAGACGGCCGCCGTGTAACCGGCAGGCCCGGAGCCTACGATAATGACATCACGTACGATGGACGCGGTGTTTTCTGCGTTGCTCACTGTTGGGTGAACCTCTTCCTTAATCGATGCACCGGTTCCTTGCGGCCGGCCACATGGCACAACCCTATGGCGGCGCGGAATATTCCGATGTTTCCGGGGACCCTAATATCCACCACCATTCAGGGTACCTTCTGGCAGTGCAGGGCATGGAAGCGAGAAGCGTCGGCTACTGGACCTTGATCTCCGCAAGGCGCAGGCCGTAGCCGTAGCGCGTCTTGGGGGCGGTCAGTTTGGGCAGGGCCTTGATGGAGATAATCACGTATTGGGCCGTTACAGGGGCACTGAGCGGCATGGTGAGCTCCGGTGAGGTGAAGCTGTTGGTGCCCACCAGCTTGGCACCGTCCAAGGCCGGACGATCATTGGTGTAAACGCTGATGTTTCCACCGGATGCGCCCAACTGGCTCAAAGTGACGGACGTCACCTGCGAGGGTGTCTTGAGCTTGACCAGCAGCGACACTCCATCGGGTGCGAGTCCACCCCAGTCCGCCGTGGCGAATTCCATGTCCGACCAGTAACTGGCGGCATTGCCGTCGTATGCCTTGACCAGGTCCTTGTCGTAAGTTGCTGCGAAATCGAAATCGCCCATACGGGTGACTCCATCGATGACCGGCGGCGCTGCGACCGGCGGCGCCGAGGCGGTACCTGTGCTGCTCGGCTGTCCAGTTACGGTTTGAGACGCCGAAGAGGACTGCTTGGCCGCGGGAGCCCCGCCGGGGATGAGGTTGCCGAGATTGGTGACAGCAAGGATCAAACCTACGATCAACACGGCGGCAAGGACCCCGCCTACGAGCCAACGGAAGGAACGGGGCTCGCGAACCGGCTCCTCGTCGTAATATTCGTCCTCGTCGAGGGGCCCTGCTTGCTCGCGCGCGTTCGACGGGAAGCTCGAGGCTCCCCGGCTGTATCCGGCGGCAGCCGCGGCCGCATCGCGGGAAGCGCCCGTGCCGCGCGCTCCGCCGTCGTCGTTAACGAAGCCATAGTCGTCCTCGGACCAGAGAGAGACTTTGGATTCCTGGGCCGGGGTTGCAGAAGTAGGCGCCTGAGGAGTGGATGCTGGAACAGCCTGGGTGGCGGGCGCCGCTTGGATTTGCTGGGGAGCGGTCCGGCTCGCCTCGGCGGTCGAAGTGGACGCGGGCCTCCCCGAAGGCGCGGCTTGGCCGTCGTCGCTGTTTGACTTGCCGCTGCCGTTTACGGCGGCCGCGGCCGCTGCGGCAGCAGCCCCTGCCCCCGCTGCCGCAGCAGCGATGCGGGAACCAAAGCCCCCGGAGGCCGACGCCGGCCGGCCAGCGGGCATGGGAGGAACCACCGGGCGGTGCGGGTCAGCGGCAGCCGGCAGCGATTCGCCAGCGGGATGGGGCTCGACCTCGTCGTAACTGATGTACTCGGCGTCGTGCTCGTCGTCGTCGTAGAGTCCGTCGTAGGTCTCGGGTTCGTGGGAACGGGCCTGGCCGAAGATCTCGCTGCCAAGCGTGTCCGTGAAGAACGGTTCGACGTAAGGAGGGTTGGTGGCCACCACCAGGTCCAGCAGGTCGGGCGCGCTGCTGTGGTTCGTAATGAGGTACGTGGTGCTGTCGCTGACCCCGAGGTCGAGGATCTGGACATGTCCGGGCCGTTCGCCGGTGGCGACCTCGCGGGCGCTCTTGGCAACCTGATCGGCGTTTCCGGGGCCAGCCACGAGGATGCTGACAGGCCTGTTGAGGACCTGGTCCATGCCGTCGAGCACCAGATCCTGGTCGTGCGAAGTCAACACGGTGGCTGTGACTTTGTAGCGGCCGCCAAGCACTGATCCGACATCGATCGGGTGGGACACGGGTTCCTCCTAAGACTGTCCGGAAGCTGCGGGTCCTGAATACGGGATCCGGCCAGCCGGGTGACCCGTGGTCTGCAACTACCTGTATTAGTTTCTGATCCTAGCTGATTGGGCCGTTCCGGCTCCCGGTTTGCGCGGATCCGTCACCTTTTGCGGCGTGATCCACCGCGGAAATAGGGGTTGTTTCCCAGTGTTCCCTGATAGGTGCGGCGACCGGGCAACGGGATCCCTGGGCGGCCTGCGCCCCGTTGCGCGGTGCTGGGGAGGTCTTCATCGGGCAGGTATGACTTCTCGACGTCGGACCAGGCATCCACCTTGTCCTTGCCCTCCGCAATGGCTCCATCGGCATCGCGGTTGTCATCCCACCCGTCCTTCGAAGGCATGGTCTGCACGGCCGGACCGGCGCGGAAGGATGCTGCGTCGAACTCCCCCGAGATGCGCGGAATGAGTCCGGTGTCGTCGGAAACCGTGGCGCGGGCCGCCGTCGGGGTCTGCTCTCCACCCGCGGACGGTGCTTTCGCAACCGGAACGCCCCGGCCGAGCCGGCCAAGCACCGGACGGAGCAAATCGCGGAGCTCACTGACGTGGAAGACGCGCAGCAGGAAAAGGTATGCAAGCAGCATGACGGGCCCGACGACGACCACCGTCACCAATGCGGCAGGCCGGCTGCTCCAGGCGAAGCCGTCGGCGTGATAGCTGCCCAGGAGCCACAGTGCCACGGCGCCGGCGATCGCCGAGCCCAACGCGGCGTAGCCCATGCGGATGTACGAGTTTGCGATGCGCGGACCGTCCACGTGGCCGAGAAGTCGTCGCAGGAACCAGACGCTGATCACCACGGAAAGGATGTTTCCGAGGGTATACAGGACGGCGATCGCGAAGATGATCCGCCCGACCGGCAGGAACTGGATGATGAACGCGCCCACAACGTTGACCAGCGCAAGGATGAGCTGGATGTAGAAAGGGGTCCGGGCGTCTTCATTGGCGTAGAAGACACGCGACATCATGAAGTTGGCGCTCATGAACGGGGTGCTCAGCGCGAGGATCGTCAGCGTCTGGGCGAGCATGACGCCGTCCTGGGGTTTCCCGCCGGAGAAGAACATGCCCAGCGGTCCGGCGAGGGCGAACAGGGCCAGTGCCCCGAAGACAGTGGCGACGGCCATGGTCCGCAGCCCGTGCGACAGGGCTTCGCGCAGTTCGGCTTTGTTGCCCGCCTGGGAGGCATGGGCCATCCGGTTGAACAGCACAGTGGCGAGCGACAACGCAATGATCGAGTGCGGGAGCAGGTAGAGCTGGCTGGCGACTTCCAGGACCGCGTTACCCGGGAGAGTGGCGGCCGCCGGGTCTTGCGCATGCTCCAGCCGAAGCCGCTCGGAGCCGGGAATCGTGGCGATCCTCATGACGTAAAGGAACGCGAGCTGCCCGACGGCGGCGGTCAGGAGCGTCCACACGCTCAGTTTCGCTGCCTGGCCCAGTCCGACGCCCCTCCAGCCGAAGCGGGGCCGGAGCCCGAGCCGCAGGCGGATCACCGGGACAAGGAGTATGGCGGTCTGAGCGAGCACGCCGACAGTGGAGAGGCCGGCGATCAGGAACGTCTGGACTGGCCCCCAATTGTCCAAGGTGTGGGGGTTGGTGTTGTTGGCGCCGAGGATCCAGATGAACATGCCCAGTCCGGCGATGGCCACCACGTTGTTCAAAATGGGAGCCCACATCGCGGGGCCGAAGGCACCGTTGGCGTTGAGGACCTGGGTCAGCAGCGCATACAGACCGTAGAAGAAGATCTGCGGCAGGCAATAGAACGCGAAGGTTACGGCCAGCGATTTCTGCTGGGGTGAATAGCCCTGGGTGGTGAGGTCGATGACCATCGGCGCGGCCAGGGTGACCAGGGTGGTCAGCGTCAAGAGAACCAGCACAGCGAGGGTCAGGAGCCGGCTGATGTAGTCCGCGCCGCGGTCCGGACCCTTGCTGGCTTTGATGATCTGCGGGACCAGCACAGCGTTGAATACGCCACCGGCCACCAGGAGGAAGATCAGGTTCGGCAGGTTGTTGGCATTGATGAAGGTGTCGTTGACCGTCGATCCCAGGCCCAGTGCGGCGCCAAGCATCCAGGTTTTGGCGAAGCCGAGGAACCGTGAAACAAGCGTCCCTGCGGCCATGACGGCGCTGGAACGGGTTTCTCCGGACTGGGGTGACTGGGTTGTTTTGGCGGCAGACATTGTCATTATCGTCCCATGAGCCGGGCTGCCTGTTGCGTCAAACCGGCGTCCGCCGGAAGGAAAGGCCCGCGTTAGAGGTGTTCGGGCAGGACTTCCCGGGCGAGATCGGCGATGCGCCGCTCATTGGGAAAGGACAATTTGCGGGCCAATTCCTGGAGGGGAACCCACGCGGCATCGATGGCCTCTTGGTCGGGATCGTTCTCGATGGTCAGCTCCCCGCCCGTGGCGCGCAGGAGGAAATGGTGCACGGTTTTGTGGACGCGGTGCCCGCTCACGGTGAACCAATAGTCGATGCTGCCGAGCGGAGCGAGGACGTCGCCCTCGATTCCGGTTTCTTCAGCGATCTCGCGGACGGCTGCTTCCTCGTTGTTTTCCTTGCCCTCCGGATGCCCTTTCGGCAGGCACCACTCGAGCCGGCCACCCCTATTAAGGCGGGCGATGATCGCAACCCTTAGTTCGCCGTCGGACGTGTCTACGACGACGCCGCCGGCAGAGACTTCCTCCACCGTCGGAAGGGCGGCCTGGGCCGGGTGCGGAGCGGGCGCGACGTGGGCACCAATTGCCGACGGCAATGGTGCGTTCGTCCTCCTGCCAGGAGCACTCGGGATCGGGTTGGCCATGAAGTCCACTCTAACGACTCTTGCCCGTTGGTGATGACCGGGACATGGACTCACGGTGACGTGCGGATGGCGTGAGACCGTGATCCCGGTGTTGTTCCCACCCAATCGCAGCGCAATGACGAGGATCCGGTGTGATGGCGCGGTGAAATCTGACAAGCTTAAGGAACTATGGCGCAAGTATTGGACAGTTCTTCAGTTAATTTCCAGATGGATCCAGTGGTCCTGGACCTCGGTCGGCGTTTCGTGGACGCTGGATTCGAACTGTCGCTGGTTGGCGGGCCGGTGCGGGATCTCTTCCTCGGACGTGTCTCGCCGGACCTGGATTTCACCACTGACGCCTCTCCGGACCAGACCCTCTCGATCATCAAGAGGTGGGCCGACAATTTCTGGGAAATCGGACGCGCCTTTGGAACGATCGGGATGAAGAAGTCCGGCTTCCAGATCGAGATCACGACCTACCGCGCCGAGGCTTACGACGCCGATTCCCGCAAGCCCGCGGTGGCCTTTGGCTCGTCGCTCCTGGACGACCTCCTGCGCCGCGACTTCACCATCAACGCCATGGCGCTCCGGCTGCCGTCGCTGGAACTCGTGGATCCTTTCGGCGGGGTCCGCGACCTCCACGCCTCGGTCCTCGCCACCCCGGGAGCACCCGAAGCGTCATTCTCCGATGATCCCCTTCGCATGATGCGTGCTGCCCGTTTCGCCGCGCAGCTCGGCGTTGCCGTGCACGACGACGTCCGCCTCGCCATGTCCGGGATGGCCGAGCGGATCAAGATCATTTCCGCCGAACGCGTGCGCGAGGAACTCGTCAAGCTCATTAACGGTGCGCACCCGCGTGCGGGCATCGACCTCCTCGTGGAAACCGGACTTGCCGAATTCGTCCTCCCCGAGGTCTCCGCGCTGCGCCTTGAAGCCGATGAGCACCACCGGCACAAGGACGTCTACCAGCACTCCTTGCAGGTCCTGGAGCAGGCTGCGTCGCTTGAGACGGGCCCGGACGGCCCGGTGCCGGGTCCGGACTTTGTGTTGCGCTTCGCCGCGCTCATGCACGACGTCGGGAAGCCGGCGACGCGCCGTTTCGAACCGGGCGGCGCGGTGAGCTTCCGCCACCACGACATGGTGGGCTCCAAACTGACCGCAAAACGCATGAAGGCCCTGCGCTTCGACAACGACACCATCAAGGCCGTGGCGCGGCTCGTGGAGCTTCACATGCGTTTCTACGGTTACGGCGACGCCGGCTGGACCGATTCCGCCGTCCGCCGCTACGTCGCAGACGCCGGCCCCTTGCTGGAGCGCCTGCACCGGTTGACCCGGTCCGACGTCACCACGCGTAACCAGCGCAAGGCCGAGCGGCTCTCCTTTGCTTACGATGACCTTGAGCAACGGATCGAAGTCCTGGCCGAACAGGAATCGCTCAATGCCATCCGGCCGGACCTGGACGGAGCGCAGATCATGGATTTGCTGGGACTCAAGCCCGGACCCGTGGTTGGCCGCGCCTACAAGTTCCTCTTGGAGGAGCGCATGGAAAACGGTCCGCTGTCCCAGGAAGAGGCCGAGTCCAAGCTCCTGGGATGGTGGACCGGCCAACCCGAGTCCGCCGTCGAACTTTCATCGGAACCAGCCGTCGATGCCAAAGCAGGCACCGCCGAACCAGAGGAGTCCTAAGTGAACCCTGCAGCCAAACTCTCCCGGCCACAGCTCTGGATCATGCGTCACGGCGAGACCGAATGGTCCAAGAGCGGCCAATACACCGGTTTGACGGACCTTCCCTTGACGGTCGAGGGAGAGCAGCAGGCCGTGGAAGCGCGCAAAATCCTGGAAGGCATCGACTTCGACCTGGTCCTGACATCGCCGCTGCGCCGGGCCCGCCGTACCGCGGAATTGGCGGGCTTCCCCGACGCCGTTCATGAGCCGCTGGCTGTGGAGTGGAACTACGGCGATTACGAAGGCATCAGCTCGGATCTCATCCGCAAGGACAACCCGGATTACCTCATCTGGACCGACGGCGTTCCCAACGGCGAGACACTCGACTCTGTGGCGGCCCGGGCCGACAAGATCATTGCCCGCGTCCTCGAGTCCGGAATGGACAACGTCCTGATTGTCGCGCACGGCCATTTTTCCCGCATCCTCACGGCCCGTTGGCTCGAATTGGACGCGAGGGAAGGACGCCACTTTGTCTTGGGAACGGCCAAAGTTTGTACCTTGGGATGGGACAAGCGGACGCCGGCCATTCTCCGCTGGGGATTGTAAGAATTAATTTCTAAATTGTTTGTAATTGGCTGGTCAACAGTGCGATTCATGGTGTAACTTTATTTTTGATCCCAGAGCAATCTGCCGGGATTGAGGCGTGCGCTACCCAGTCAGTCATCTGCGGTAGCGCCAAAACAGAAAAGGAGGTTGGGAAAATGATTACTTTGACTAGCGGATGGAAGATGACCGTTGCTGGCACCCCGGCCTTCGCTGTTCGACGCCGTCCTGCGGCCTAACTTCTCCTGATTTCCTTCTTCCCCCTGATGTTTCAGGGCTGATCAAGGGGCAATCAGGCTCCGAGTTGGGCCTGCCATTGAGCGGTATCACGCGATTGACGTGGTGCGCAGTTTCCTCATAGTTCGGAACCAGCTTCTTGTTGGGGACGGCTGCCCCTGGATACCCCTATCGGAGTTCCATGCTCCGGTACGGACACGGTCGTTCGAGAAATCCGCTTAATCCACCCCTCATTGCCTGGCATTCACGCGCCTAATTCCGCCGCTGTTTTCTTCGAATTCAGGGGGCTTAATTGTCATGCCTGAATTCCGGCAATTCTCTTCAATAACGAAAGGAGGTGAACCCTTGGCCAAGCGCCTCAGGGACTTGATGGTCTTCAACAGCAAGCCCGTCGTCAAAGACAAGACCCTCTTCAACGGACAACTGTTGGATCAACGCCGGGAAGACGTCTACGTCGTCCTGCATCAAATGGGCATCATCCGCTGAGTGTCCCCACCACTGCACTACAGGAGGGACTGATGGCACACATCGGACCGTTCGCCCCGGAAGCCCGCGCGGCTACGCGTGGGCTTCCGCCCTTTAAAGCGGGGGCTTAGGGAGGAGCGCCCCGTGCCTGAAGGTAAGCTCGATTCCATGCAGGAGACAAAGCCGCACATCCAGCAAAAGCGTGCGCGCTTTGTGGTTCCCAGCCGTAGTGATTACTTGCTCAGGAACTTCACCGAGTTGATCGGGGGACCCCTCGGACGGCGGTCCTCCCCCGGGGCCATCTCCCCCGGATTCTTCACCGTGGAGCGGGTCCTGGTCATCCTCACGATCGTCGCCGCCATCGTGTCGATCATGATCAAGGGCTATTGCCGCGTCAACGGCTGGCACACCCCACAGCAGTTCTATGCCACCTGCTACTCGGATTTCCCCGAACTTTTCAGCAGCAGGGGCTTCGCCGACGGCGTCTTCCCGTTCCTTGATCCGAAAAGCATGTTCGAATATCCGGTGATCATCGGGCTGATAGCCGGTGCTACCGCACGGTTGGTCCCGGGCCATGGCGCCACCCCCGATCGGATCCTGGGCTACTTCGACGTGAACGCCACCCTGATTGCGGCCATGTGGATCGTGGTGGTTCTGGCTACCGCGCGCATCAATCGTCGCCGGCCTTGGGATGCGGCAATGGTGGCCCTCGCGCCCGGGATTGTCCTGGCCGGAGTCATTAATTGGGACATGTGGGCAGTTGCCATGCTCGCCGTGGGGATGTACTTCTTCTCGAAGGACCGTCTCGTCATGGCGGGCCTGTTCATCGGCCTCGGAACGGCCACCAAGCTTTATCCGCTGCTTATCCTCGGCGCGATCCTCCTGCTCGCCTTGCGAAGCGGCCGCCTGCGGGGCTTCTTTGTGACCACCGTGTCAGCCGCGGTCGCTTGGCTGGCAGTCAACGTCCCGATCGCGGCCATCAACCCAGCCGGTTGGCGCTACTTTTTCGATTACACCCGTGATCGCCCCGCGGGGTACAGCTCCTTGTGGTTCGCGTATAACCTCGTTGCCGAACGCCTCCGACTGGCCAAACTTGGCCCCGACGCCATCAATGCCTTGGCGATGGACATGTTCCTCCTTGCGTGCGTTCTGATTGCCGTATTGGCATTGGCGGCGCCGCGGCGCCCGCGGCTTGCCCAGTTGACCTTCCTGATCGTGGCAGCCTTCGTGCTGAGCAATAAGGTCTATTCCCCGCAATATGTGCTCTGGCTGGTGCCCTTGCTGGCATTGGCCAGACCCCGCTGGCTCGACTTCCTGGTCTGGCAGGCAGCTGAGGCGTTGCATTGGGCTGCCACCTGGATGTATCTGGGTCAGGTCAGTAGCGGCGGGGCGGCGCAGAACAACATCGATATGCCGTACTACGTCATGGCCGTGGTGCTGCATATGGCCGTAACGGCATATTTGATGTTGAGGGTTGCATGGGACATCTGGGATCCACACCTTGATCCCCTCCGGGTCCAGGGTGTGGACGATCCCCACGGTGGCCTGTTCGATGGCGCGAAGGATTGGTTTCGGGTGGACCTCAAGAATCCGACGGCCTCGGTGCTCCCCTGGCGGCGCGTTGAGGTGAACTCCGCTGAGGACCGTTCCGGGCGCGAGCCGCAATCCGGGCGCGACACCTCCGGAACTCCCCGCGACTCAGTGAGCTCCACGCAAGGCGACGGCGAACGCCATGGCTGAGGTCGCCGTCGTCGGCTCCGGACCGAACGGTTTGGCCGCCGCGGTAGTGATGGCCCGGGCGGGCCTGGCTGTCCGGGTGTACGAGGCCGCCGAGACGATCGGTGGTGGAACGCGGACGACTGAACTGCTGGAGCCGGGGCATATCCACGACGTCTGCTCCGCTGTGCACCCCATGGCGCTGGCTTCGCGTTTCTTCCGGGATTTTGAGCTCGAACGGCGTGTGGAGCTGCGTTTGCCGGAGGTCCAATACGGAACACCGCTCGACGGCGGCAGGGCAGTTCTCGCGTATCGCTCGCTGGAGCGGACGGCTTGTGAACTCGGGGCCGATGGAGCAGCATTTACCCGCCTCATGGGACCGTTGGTGGAGCATCTGGGCGGCGTTCTTGACGTGACGCAGAACCAGTTGCTGCGGATGCCGGCCCGTCCGATCGCCGCGCTACGCCTCGGCCTGGCAACCTTGGAGCAAGGTTCACCGTGGTGGAACCGGCGGTTCATCGGGGATGCGGCGCCCGCACTGCTGACAGGTGTGGCGGCGCATGCTTTGTCTCCCCTTCCTTCTCCCACAGCCGCAGGGGCGGGACTCCTCCTGGGTGCGCTGGCCCATGCCGGTGGCTGGCCCATTCCGGTTGGTGGATCCGTGGCCATAGCGGACGCGATGGTGCGGGACATCGAGGCCCACGGCGGAGTGGTCGAGACCGGTGTGCGGATCGATTCCTTGGAAGAGCTGCGTCCCGCGAAGGCCATCCTGCTGGATGTCGCACCACCAGGACTGCTGCGCATGGCGGGCGCCGCGCTTCCCGCCCGCTATAGGAAGTCGCTGGAAACATTCCGTTTTGGGAATGCGGCATGCAAGGTGGATTTCATCCTGTCCGGGCCGGTGCCTTGGACGGCTCCAGGTTTGGCCGACGCCGGGACGGTGCATGTGGGCGGCACGCGTGCCGCCATGGCGGAGGCCGAGAACCTTGTAGCTGCGGGCCGGCATCCCGCGAAGCCGTATGTCCTTGTGGCCCAGCCATCCATAGTGGATCCGGGGCGCGCTCCCGTAGGGCGGCACATTCTCTGGTCCTATTGTCATGTTCCCAAAGGTTCCACGGTGGACATGGCCGAGGCGATCATGTCCCGGATCGAGGAATTTGCGCCGGGTTTCCGCGACGTGGTGGTCGGCTGGAAGACGACAACGGCGGCGGGCTTGGCCGACTACAACGCGAACTACGTGGGTGGCGATTTTAGCGCGGGGACCATGGATATCCGAGGACTGGTACAGCGTCCCGTGCTCTCCTCAGTGCCGTGGCGGACGCCTCTGCCAGGGGTGTACCTGTGTTCCTCGTCTACGCCTCCAGGACCTGGAGTAACAGGAATGCCCGGGTACCATGCTGCTGAATATGCCCTGAAAGACATGTTCGGCCTGCCGATACCCGGGCTTGGCCTAGGCGCATGACCCCTGCGACGCCCGCTCACTTATGTCGCCAAAATCCGAAACGCTCGCTCACTTGCGTACAGGAGCGGCCCGCGTTTTCCGTCAGAGGTGAGCGGGTGTTGGTGAATGTGCCGTCATAGGTGAGCGGGCGTTGGGCTAGTTGGCTGCCGTGAAGCGTGCCCGGCGGTGGGCAGGAGTTTCGATTTCGTCCAGCATGGCCACAGCGTAGTCCTGGGTGGAGATGGTGTTGCCGGCCGGAGAATCCTTTGCAGTGGAGTAGTTCCCGGTGCGCTCACCCGGCTGGATGACCGGCGCAGGTGCGAGTACGGTCCAGTCCAGGCTCTCGGGAGCTTCCTTGACGGCGGCGAAAGCGGCCGCGGCCGTGGTTGCTTCGGCCTTGTATGCCTCAGGGAAGTCGGGCGAATCGAGGAGGCGGACGCCGTCGATCTCCAGGGTGCCTGCGCCGCCGACGATCATGAGACGTGTACCTTCCGCGTTGCTGTACGCGGTGTCCATTGCCGCCAGCCACTCCCCGTGGTCTCCGCCGGTGCGGCTGGGACCGGTGGCGAGGATGACGGCGTCGTGCTCTTTGGCGACCTCCGCGAAGCTCTGGCCATCAGCGAGGTCGGCGGCGAGGGCCTTCGCTCCAGCAACCTCCGAGCCCTTACGGGAGATCGCGGTGACTTCGTGGCCGCGGGTGAGGGATTCGTTGACGATCTGGCTTCCGACCATGCCTGTTGCGCCGTAAACTGCGATTTTCATGACTCTCCTTGGGTTGCTATTCTTGCGATATCAAAACAGTATCTAATTGATACTGATAGCTTCAAAGGAACTTAGTTACCTCATGGATACCAGCGACCTGCCAGCAAACATCCTCGACCCGGACTGCCCGTCGCGGGTGATCTTTCAACGCATCGGCGACAAGTGGGCTTCGTTGGTGGTCCAGGTCCTCGCGGACGGCCCGATCCGGTTCTCCGAGCTTCGCAAGATGGTCCATGTAGTGACGCCGAAGGTGCTCACCCAGACCCTTCGAACCCTGGAGCGGGACGGTCTCATCACCAGGACCGTCCACGCGCAGGTACCCCCTCGCGTCGACTATGAACTGACCGAGCTCGGAGCTTCCTTGCTGGAGCCCTTGACCCTTTTGCGTCTCTGGGCGGAGGATCACGTGCCCAGCATTCTCAAGGCCCGCGACGCCTATGACGATGCCCAGGACGAGGCCGTGATCCGGGACTGACCCTTCCGGCCTTCGCCAACTGGCTCGCAGTAAGTGTCGTTTTGAGGCCTCAGAACGACAACAAATGCGAGTCAGTTGGGTGTGCCGACAGGGACGCGCGCACTGAGGCGCCCGTCCCGCATAGTGGCGACGGAGTCGGTGAGCGGGAGGAACTCGGTGTCGTGCGTGACCATGACGGTCGCCGTCGCGAACTCGTCGGTGACTTGACGCAGTAGCCGCACGATCGATTCACTGCGTTCGTGATCCAATGCCGCGGTCGGCTCGTCGACAAGCAGCACCCGGGGTTGGCCCATGAGCGCCCTCGCGATGTTTACCCGCTGCCGCTGCCCTCCGGAGAGCTGGTGCGGCCTCTTGTTGAGCGAACTCCCGAGCCCGACGACGTCGAGCAGTTCCGTAGCGCGCTCACGTGCCGCTTTGGCAGGCTTTCCCCGGAAGTGGTCGCCGATGATCAACTGCTCGACGGCGGTCAGCGACGGCAGGAGGTTGGGTTGCTGGAAGATGATGCCCACTTTTTCCCGGCGCAGGGAAGTGAGTTCGGGGTCCTTGAGTCCAGTGGCATCCGTGCCGTCGATGATGACGAGCCCGGAACCCGGCCGAACGAGTGTTGCCGCCACGGCAAGAAGCGAGGACTTCCCGGAGCCCGACGGGCCCACGAGGGAAAAGAACTCGCCGGCGTCCACGCTGAGATCCACGGCGTCCAGGGCCTTGAGGGTGGAGTCTCCGTCCGGGTACTCCAGGGTGGCGTTGACGAGGTTCAGTACGGGGTTCATTGATATGCCTTTCATGGAATATTAGGTTTTGGCGTTGGCCTAGTTGCCGCCAAGGGCGATGAGCGGATCCACCTTGGTGATGCTGCGTACGGCCAGCGCCGCACCGCCAAGCCCGAGGATCACGATTCCGGCAATCGGGACGAGCGTCGTCAGTGGAGTCACGAGGAACGGGGCAGCCTTGGCAGCAAAGAAGCCGCCAACCACGCCAACGCCGCCGCCCAGTCCCGCCCCTGCGAGCAAAACGATTCCCGCTTGGACCAAGGCGTCGCGCACGACGTAGCCGGACGAAGCGCCCATGGCTTTGAGCACCGCGATATCGCGTGTGCGCTGCACAGTCCAGACGGTCAGGAACGCCACGATGACAAGCGCCGAGATACCGTAGAGGAAGGCCTGCATCAGCATGAGGGAGCCGTTTTCGCTCTTGTAGGAACCGAGGGCCTGGAACGAGCCACTAGGCGTGGCGCTCACCGTGCCGGCTGCTGCGTTGGCGGCGTCGGGGTCCACGGAGGCTCCGGCGTCGTAGGTCACCGCGAGGACCGTCCCAATCGATTCCCCGGCAGGAATATGTGCGAGCTTTTGCCACGTCGCCCGGGAAGTCCAGACAACCCCGGTGTGCGAATACCACTCATCCTGGGTAACGGCGGAAACCGTCAGGCTGGTACCGCCCACGGTCACGCTGCTCCCGGTACTCAGCGCGAGTTCCTTCGCCAAGGCCTCCCCGACCACCACCTCGCCGTCCCTGACCGCCACTGGCGAGATGCCGCCGTCGGCCCCGAAGACCGCGACGTTGGCAGTGCCGGCGGCATTATTGGAGGAATCGAGGGATTGGAACCGCGTCTGGGTGATACCCACCGCTTCGACAGAAGCAACACCCGGCTGGTTCCGCCAGGCTTCAAGCTGCTTGTTGGAGACTTCCGATTCCGTGTAGGAGGCCTTGGCCTCGCCCCCGGCTGGGGCGCCGAAGGCGATTTGCTGCGCCGGAAGGGCTGAGATGGCCGACGTGGACTGGTCACCGAGGCCCGCGGTCAGTCCGGAGAGCATGACGAGGAGGAGTGTGATGAGGGCGACGACGCTTCCCATGAGGGCGAAGCGGCCCTTGGCGAAGCGGATGTCGCGCACTGCGAGAAACATGGAATTCCTTTGGTTCGGAGGCGATTTTCTGGTCCTGCTTCAACTTTCCCGGCAGTTGGCGGCTGAAGCATCGTGAAGTGGATGGACCCATCCGATCGCCTTGGTTGACCGCGGGATCAACCGTTTGGTTGATTGGAGCCGAATACGGCGGAACCGGGGCAAAAGTGTCGGAGGGCGAGGCTACGCTGGAGGGCATGCAGGGAGACGATTCGCAGCAAGTCGCCGCGCCGCCTGCGCCGCGGCAGCAAACAGGTGACACGGCGCAGCCCAATGACACGCAGCCCATTGGTTCCGCCGTGATTTTGCGTGTCCTGCGCGTCAGCCTGCACGTCGGTTTTGCGGTGCTCTTGTTGGTGGCGGTCGTCAGGCTTGCAGTCGCGGGCCTTTCGCCTTTCGCCACCGGGGCAGGCCTCGGCCTGTCGCTGCTACTGACTGCTGTCTACCTCGCAGGGACGGTTCTCGAGAAGCGGCACGCCGGCCATTCCGAGCGTTTCAATCCGAAGCCATACGCGCGCTGGTGGCTCGCCGTCGTCGGATTCCTATGGCTGCTGCTCATGCTCATCAGTCCGGACTTCGCGTGGATAGCTTTCCCGCTGTTCTTCCTGCAGCTGCATATCCTGCCGCGGCGTTTCGCTCTTCCCGCGATCGCTGCCAGTACCGCGCTCCTGATCGCGGCGATGTGGTTCCATAACCGGGGTGCCGGGGCGGATGCCCTGCAACTTGCCATGGTCCTCGGGCCTGTTTTCGGGGCCGCCTTCGCGGTTGTCACCGGCCTGGCTTATCGGGCGCTTTACGTCGAGGCGGAGAACCAACGCCTTGCCGCCGAGGAATTGCGCCGAACCCGGGCCGAATTGGCACGAAGCCAACACGACGCCGGTGTGCTGGCAGAGCGCGAAAGGCTCGCCCGCGAAATCCACGACACCCTGGCGCAGGGATTCTCGAGCATCGTCCTGATGGGGCGCTCGGCGGAGAAGGCCCTCGACGCCGGTGACAACGCCGCGGCCCGCGACCGGCTCAGGACCGTCCGTGAGACAGCAGCCAGCAACCTGGCGGAGGCTCGCAACTTTGTCCGCGGTCTTGGATCCCCCGAACTGGATGAGTCTGAGCTGGCGGACACCCTGCGGCGCCTCTGCACCAAGACCGAGGCCGAGGCTTCCGCCCGGGGAGCCACGCTGCGCTGCCGCTTCGAGCTCCAAGGCACGCCGGTGCCGCTGCCCAACCCTTACCGGACCACCCTGTTGCGCGCGGCTCAGTCTTCCCTGGCGAACGTGTGGGCGCATGCCCAGGCGGGCGCCGCCGTCGTGACCCTTTCCTTCCTGGACGCCGAGGTGACCATGGATGTGTTCGACGACGGTGCGGGCTTTGATCCCGAAGCGGCGGCTGCCGCAGCAACCCGCGACGACGGAACCGGCGTCGGGCTCAAAAGCCTGCGCGAGCGGCTCGCTGCCCTCAACGGAACGCTCGACGTCGAGTCGGCTCCCGGGGAGGGGACCGTGGTGGCAATCCGGCTGCCGCTGGGGACCGGCAACGCAGCCCTGGAGGGGACCCCGTGACCACCATCAGGGTCCTGCTTGTTGACGATCATCCCGTGGTCCGCGCTGGGCTCCGGGCCATGCTTTCCGACTTCGAAGGCGTCCGCGTGGTGGCGGAAGCCTCCGACGGCACCGCCGCATTGGCGGAACTATCGAAGCTCCACACCCTCGGCGAACCCGTCGACGTGGTTCTCATGGACTTGCAAATGGGCTCGGGCATGGACGGCGTCACCGCCACGGGCAAGATCAAAGCCGGGGAAGCCGGGACTCCCCCGCCGCCGGTCCTGATCCTGACCACTTACGACAACGACGCCGACATCCTCGCCGCGGTAGAGGCCGGTGCCAGCGGATACATGCTTAAGGACGCGCCACCTGAGCAAATCCGGCAGGCCGTGGTGTCTGCGGCGGCGGGTCAGACGGCCCTTGCACCCGAGGTTGCCGCCCGGCTCATGGGGCGGATCCGCAATCCGGTGAACGCCTTGAGTGCCCGTGAAGTGCAACTCGTGGAGCTCCTCGCCACTGGGATGAGCAACCGTGCGATGGCGAGGCAACTCTTCATTTCCGAGGCAACGGTCAAGACCCATTTGGTGCACATTTACGGCAAGCTGGGCGTCGACAACCGGACCGCGGCCATCGCGGCGGCGACGCAGCGCAGGATCATCCGCAGTCAGTAGAGTCGGCGCGCGCACCCCGGGTGCCTCGCGGACCCAAATGACTGGCAGTAGGTGTCGTTCTGGGGGTCGAAAACGACACCTACTGCGCGTTACTTGGGGAAAGTGGCTACGCGCTGTTCTCGAACCCCTGAAGCATCACAAAAGCGCAACGTGCTGTGATTTGGATCATTCCTGTCGGTCCAAGAAGGCATAATGGCGCGAATGGGGAAAACTAAAAACATTGTCCTGGGGCTTGCCGCCCTGATGATTGCCGGGTCGCTGACCTCTTGCGATGACGGCCGCTCCGGGGCGGAGGGCGCGGCCAAGCAGCTCGCCTCCTCTTTGGCGGCGTTCGACGTCGGATCGCTCGCCGTTGACGGCAAGGATGCCTCGGCGGCAAACGAGCAGCTCAAAGCGGTGTTCGCGGCCCTTGATCCGGCCAAGCCTTCCGTTGAGAGCGGCGCGGTGACGCTCGACGGCGACAAAGCGTCCGTCCCGCTCAACTTCACATGGAAGATCGGGACCGCGGAGTGGAAGTACACCTCCCAGGCTGCACTGAAGAAGTCCGGCGACAAATGGGCGGTCCAATGGAATTCGGCACTCCTGGAGCCGGACCTTAAGGACGGCGAGGTCCTGGACAAGACCGTCAATTCGCCATCCAGGGCCGACATCCTCGGCGCAGGGGACGCGAAATTGGTCAGCTACCGTCCGGTGGTTCACGTGGGGATCGACAAGACAACGATTGGATCGGCCGATCCTGCAGCGTCCGCGGCGAAGCTCGCGCAACTGGTGGGCGTGGACGAAGGCGCGTATGTGAAACAGGTCCAGGCTTCCGGCCCGCAGGCCTTCGTCAGTGCCATCACGCTGCGCGAGGACGGCAGCCGGACGGTCACAGACCAGCAGATTGCCGCGATTCCCGGCGCCCGTGGCATCCGCGATTTTCTGCCTTTGGCACCAACCCGCACCTTCGCCCGCGCCGTCTTGGGGACCGCGGCCGAGGCAAGCGCCGAACAGATCCAAAAGTCCGGGGGCGCCCTCAAGGTGGGAGACACCGTCGGATCCGGTGGCCTGCAGGAGCAATATGACACTCAACTCCGAGGCCAGGACGGGGTCTCCATCAAAGCCCGGCCGCAAGGCATGACAGACGACCAGATCAAGGCAGCAAATCCGGATCCGCGCCGAGTGCTTTTTGCCGTCGATGCGAAGCCCGGCGACCCGTTGAAGACCACCCTGGATCCGCGCTTGCAGCAGCTCGCCGAAGACACCTTGGCCGGTGTTGGGCCGGCCTCGGCAATTGTGGCACTCCGTCCCTCCACCGGCGCCGTCCTCGCAGCGGCCTCCGGTCCCGGCAGCAACGGCTACAACACGGCCATGCTCGGCCAGTACGCGCCGGGGTCCACGTTCAAGATCGTCGATTCCCTCGCCTTGATCCGCAATGGAATGACGCCGGATTCCAAGGTTGAGTGCACGCCCACAATCACGGTGGATGGCCGGACCTTCAAGAACGCCGAAGGCTACCCGGCGTCGTCCCTGGGTTCTGTTGAATTGCGGGACGCTTTTGCGCATTCGTGCAACACGGCCTTCATCAGTTCCCGCGACAAAGTGAGCCAAGCCCAGCTCGAGTCTGCGGCAACCTCGCTGGGGGTGGCAGTCCAAGCCCCGAAGCTGGGGGCTGACGCCTTCCTGGGCTCCGTACCGGGAAACGCTGATGGCACCGAGCACGCAGCTTCGATGATCGGCCAGGGCAAAGTGCTTCTTTCGCCGCTCGCGGCGGCCATCATGGCAGCATCGGTGGCCCACGGCGCGCCGGTGTCGCCGCAACTCGTCCTGAACCCCGGCGCAGTCCCGCCCTCCGCAGGTGCCACGCCGACGCCGTCCGGCCCGCCGTCGTCGGCGTCCCCCGGTGCCTCGGAGTCCCCCATCGCGGCAGCGTCCGACAAACCGGTCACCCCGGCTGAGGCAGCCGCGCTGACCGACATGATGAGGGCGGTGGTGACCTCCGGCCATGCCGGTTTCCTGGCGTCAGTGCCAGGGGCGCCCGTTGGCGCGAAGACCGGAACGGCCGAATTCGGAAATGACAACCCGCCCAAGACTCACGCCTGGATCGTTGCAGTGCATGGAGACCTGGCGGTCGCAGTGTTCGTGGAAGACGGCGGCCTCGGTGCGACTACCAGCGGTCCGCTGCTCAAATCGTTCCTGACCGCCGCCGGCTGAACTCGCGGCCCGCAGACCGCTGGTGTTCGTCCTCTGGATGGACGTGTTCTCAGGCTGTCCCGCCGCGCCTTCTGCTGGAAGGTAAAGCCAAAGAGCAACAGCATCAAGGGGAACCCACGTCGACGCCGCAGCAAGGATTTCAGCCCCGCTTACCCACCACCGTCCGATCGCGCCCCCGTCAGCATGGGGCAGTTGCAGCGGCCCAGGAGGGAAAGATTCTCGGTTGGTAACGTGGCTCGGTATGTGAGCGGGCGTCGCAGCCTCTGGACACGACCGCGAGGCGGGTGCACACTTAATTCAACGCTTGTTGAATTAGTTGCGGAATGAAGTTCAACTCCGGGAGTGGCCATGGACCAGCCTGAAAGCACCACATGCGTCATCGCGGGCGGGGGACCCGCCGGGGTGATGCTCGGACTCCTCTTGGCGCGGGCCGGCGTCGAGGTCACGATCCTTGAAAAGCACGCCGACTTCCTGCGCGACTTCCGCGGCGACACCGTCCATGCCTCCACCATCCGACTGTTGGATGAGCTTGGGCTGGGCGAAGGATTCCGGGCCTTGCCCCAAAGCAAGCTCGGCAATTTCAAACTCCCCACGGGCGGCAAGGAGGTCACCCTGGCCGACTTCGACCGCCTCAAGCCACCCTACGATTACGTAGCCATGGTTCCGCAGTGGGACCTCCTGAACTTCCTGGTGGACGCCGCACAGCAAGAGCCGGAGTTCACGCTCCGGATGAACACCGAGGCCACGGATCTGCTGTACGACGACGGCGGGAAAGTCGCCGGGGTGGCGTACCGCACCCGGGACGCGGCGTCCGGCGTCGAAATCGGAACGGGGGAGCTTCGCGCGACGTTGACGGTGGCATGTGACGGCCGCAGCTCGGTGCTCCGGCAGAAGGCGGGCCTCGTCCCCCGTGAGTTCCCCGTGCCGTTCGACACGTGGTGGTTCAGGCTGTCCCGGCGTGCGGATGAACAGGAACAGTTGGCTTCGATCGTGCCCCGCTTCTCCGGCGTCGATGTGCTCCTCAGCCTGACCCGCAAGGACTTCTACCAGATCGCCTATATCGCGGAGAAGGGCAAGGATCCGAAATTGCGGGCCGAAGGGGTGGAGAGTTTCCGTGCACGCGTGGCCCGCATCCGCCCGGACCTGGCGGACCGCGTGGACGAAATCAGGTCCATGGACGATCTCCATTTGCTCGACGTGAAGCTCAACCGGATCAAGCCATGGCACAAACCCGGGCTGCTCCTCATCGGAGACGCGGCCCACGCCATGTCGCCCGCAGGCGGTGTGGGGATCAACCTGGCCATCCAGGACGCAGTCGCGGCAGCCCAGCGCCTTGCCCGCCCTTTGCTTCAGGGCACCCTGGGCGAAGCCGACCTGGCCTCGGTGCAGAAGCGGCGATGGTTCCCCACGGTGGTGATCCAGAATGTTCAGCTCCTCATCCAGAAAGCCGTTTTCGGCCCCGCAGTGAAAGGCCAGTTGATGGGCCCGCCCAGTCCGGTGGTCTTTATCGCCCGCCACGTGCCGTGGTTCCGGAAACTTCCAGCCCTCATGATCGCTTTCGGGCCGCGGCCGGAACACGCCCCGGACTTTGCGCGCCGGAAGGCCGCCGCGAACCGGAAATCGCTGTGAACAGAGGGCGGCGGCCCGGACGCGTGAGCAGCCGGGACGCGGTTCTCAGTGCGGCTCGCGAACAGTTCAGCCGTAAAGGATATGACGCCGCGACTGTCCGGGCCATCGCGGCGGAGGCCGGCGTGGATCCGTCCATGATCAACCACCATTTCGGAACCAAGGAGCAGCTGTTCATGGCTGCGCTTGAGTCCCCCGTGGACCCCAAGGACCACATCACGGCGGTCCTCAGCGGTCCGCCGGAAGGGGTCGGGGAGAGGTTGGTAATGCGTGTCCTGACCGTGTGGGACTCGCCCGCGGGGGCAGCCGGCGTCGCGGTTCTGCGGACGGCGATGCAACATGAGTGGAGTGCCGCGCTGGTCCGCGAGTTCATCCTCAACCGCGCCATCAACCCGCTTCTGGCCGGCCTCGGGGTGTCCGCGGAAGAGGCGTCGTGGCGCGGAAACCTGGTGGCGTCGCAGATTTCCGGACTTATCCTGACCCGCTACCTGATCAAGCTGGAGCCGATCGCTTCGACGCCGCACGCCGTCGTCGCCCGAGCGCTGGGGCCGACCATCCAGCGATATCTCACTGGTGCCGTCGGTGCGGACCACCTGGGCGGCTGAGGAGCCCCCCGCGGTCCGTGGGAAGATTGAACGCGTGGCCCATATTGACGTTTCAGGCATCGACTACTTCCTCTCCGACGGCACCCAACTGCTCAACGGCGTGACCTTCAAGGTCCCGGACGGCAGCAAAACAGCCCTGATCGGGCCCAACGGAACGGGAAAGACCACCCTGTTCAAGATCATCGCCGGCGATCTCACGCCTGACGAAGGAGTGGTGGGACGCTCCGGCACCATGGGCATCATGCGCCAATTCGTCGGCCAGGTCCGCGATGAATCAACCGTGCGGGACCTGCTCGTCTCCGCCGCGCCGCCAGCTCTCGCCGCCGCCGCGAAGGCGGTCGAGGACGCCGAGCTCGCCATGATGGAGCACGACGACGAGCCCACCCAAATGCGGTACGCCCAGGCGATCGTGGACTGGGGAGACGCCGGAGGATACGACGTCGAGACCGTCTGGGACGAAGTCTGCATGGCAGCGCTGGGCATCCCCTTCGACCGCGCGCAGCACCGACCGGCGTCGAGCCTTTCGGGCGGCGAGCAAAAGCGCTTGGTGCTCGAGGCACTGTTCTCCGGACCGGATCAGCTCCTGCTCCTCGACGAGCCGGACAACTACCTCGATGTTCCGGGCAAGCGATGGCTCGAAAGCAAGCTCAATGAATCCAAGAAGACGGTCTTCTTCATCAGCCACGACCGCGAGCTGCTCAACAACGCCGCTGGCCGCATCGTGACGCTGGAACCCGGCATCAACGGCGCCGGGGCCTGGGTGCACGGCGGCGGCTTCGGCACCTACGTGGACGCGCGCATCGACCGCAACGCGCGCTTCGAGGAACTGCGCAAACGCTGGGACGAGGAGCACTTGAAGCTCAAGGAACTCGTCATCATGTACAAAACCAAGGCGGCGTTCCGCTCGGACATGGCCAACAAGTACCAGGCTGCCCAGACGCGGCTCGCCAAGTTCCTGGAGGCCGGGCCGCCCGAGGCCTTGCCGCTGGAGCAGAACGTCAACATGCGCCTCAAGGGAGGCCGGACGGCCAAACGAGCGGTGGTGGCTGAAAAGCTTGAACTTACGGGCCTGATGAAGCCGTTCTCCACCGAAATCTGGTTCGGCGACCGCGTGGGCGTGCTGGGTTCCAACGGTTCGGGCAAGAGCCACTTCCTGCGGCTCCTCGCCGCTGGCGGCACCGACCCGGAGCGCGAGCACTTGCCCGTTTCCGACGTCGAGATCGCCGAAGTTCCGCACGAAGGAACCGTCAAACTGGGTGCCAGGATCCGTCCCGGATTCTTCGCGCAGACCCATTCCCGCCCGGACCTCATCGGCCGGACGCTCCTGGACATCCTGCACCGGGGTGACGAACACCGTTCCGGGCTGGGCCGCGAGGCTGCTTCCGGCGCGCTCGACTCCTACGGGCTGGTGGGCTCGGCGGAACAGAAGTATGAGTCGCTCTCCGGCGGCCAGCAGGCGCGTTTCCAGATCCTGCTCCTCCAACTGTCGGGCGCCACGCTCCTGCTCCTCGACGAACCGACGGACAACCTGGACCTGCACTCGGGCGAAGCCTTGGAACGTGCCATCGACGCGTTCGAAGGCACCGTCCTGGCTGTCACCCACGATCGCTGGTTCGCGAAGTCCTTCGACCGCTTCCTCGTCTTCGGATCCGACGGCAAAGTCTACGAGTCCGCAGAGCCCGTCTGGGACGAGTCCCGGGTAGAGCGGGCGCGCTAGCCTCCAGGCGCCACCGACGCCCGCTCACCTTTGGTGGTTTTTTCGGGAACGTCCGCTCACGTCTTGAATGGGTGAGCGAGCGTCAGCTTGAAACCCCGCATAGGTGAGCGAGCGTCTACCGGAAGTGCCGCATAGGTGAGCGAGCGTCTGAGCCGGTGTCACGCAGGGCGAGTTCCACATCCACTCCGCGCCCCGCTCTCGCGCCGGGCACGTCCAAACCACTCGCCCATATGATCACGACTGATGATTAAATGCTCATTCTTGGATAGCATATGAGCATGAGAACTGCTGACCGCCACCGGCTCATTGGCGAGCTGCTGCGTGAGCGTGAAGAGATCACGGTTGACGAGCTCGTTGCCGAATGCGGAGCCTCGGGGGCCACTATTCGGCGCGACCTGGAAATCCTCGCTTCCCACGGCGTCCTGCGCCGCGTGCATGGCGGGGCCCGCAGCCTCGTGGACCGCGGTGACAACCCGGGCTATGGGCAGCGCGAACTCGAGGACCAGGACGCTAAGGAGAGAATCGCCGTCGGCGTCGAACGGCTGCTCCGCGACCGCGATCACGTGTGGCTGGACAGCGGTTCCACGGCAACGGAAATCGCGCGCCGGCTCGCGCAGCGGGAACTGACCATCATGCCGATGTCCCTTCGTGCGGTGGAATTCCTGGCCGCCGACATTCCCTCTGGACGGCGTCCCGGTCTCTTGTTGCCTGGCGGCAGCCTGGTTCCCGGCGAGCAGTCGTTCCGTGGGCCGATGGCAGAGGCCAACATCCGCTCCTTGCGTTTCGACGCCGCAATCGTCACGCCCTGTGCCATCAACCTCAAGGACGGCCTGCTGGCGCACGATCTCGAGGACGCCGCGATCAAACGGGCAGGCCTGGAATCGGCCGGCCGGGTAATCGTGGCCTGCACGGGAAGTAAATGGAATGCACAGGCCGTGGCTCTGGTTGCAGCCATGGATGCGGTAGATGTCATTGTGACGGACCGGAAGCCAAGCACTGAAGAACGCACCCTACTTGAAAATCTCTCCGTGGAAGTTGTGACCGTATGACCACCAGCACCCGAACCGCCCCGAACGTCAAAGCCGCAGCAATCGCCACCTTCCTGGTCTTCGGAATGAACGGGCTGGTTTTTGCCAGTTGGGCGGCCCGGATACCCGCCGTCACCCAGACCCTGCACCTGACGTCAGGCCAGATGGGCACCCTGCTGCTGTGCACCGCCGTCGGGTCCCTTGTGGCGCTGCCCTCCGCGGGGTGGGTTGTCGGCAGGATCGGTACGGCCGATACCGTCCGCGCTGCCGGTCTGCTGGCCGCCTCTGCCGGAGCGGCCATCGCGTTCTCCTTGATGGCCGGCTCCGTGGCCGCCACCGCGCTTGCGCTGTTTTTCTTCGGCGTGGGGGTCGGGCTATGGGATGTGTCGCAGAATATCGAAGGGGCCGACGTCGAACATCGCCTCGGGCGCACCATCATGCCGCAGTTCCACGCGGCTTTTAGCGGGGGCGCCTTTGTGGGTGCGGTGGTTGGTGCGTGGCTTTCCCAGATCGGCGTTGGACTTCCGGAGCACTTGCTGGTCATCGCCGGCGTCGTGGTTCTTCTCACCTTGATCGCACCCCGTTACTTCATGCCCCACGAAACCACGGGAACGATGCCCGACGACGGCGCGCCCGCCGTGAAGGGCCCCTCGGCCTGGCGGGACTCCCGCACCCTGTTGATCGGCGTCGTGGTCCTCGGGGCGACCCTCACGGAAGGCGCCGGAAACGACTGGATCGCCAAGGCGTCGGTGGATGGCCTGAATGCTTCCGAATCGACGGGCGCTCTTTTGTTTGCGCTCTTTGTGGCCGCGATGACACTCATGCGTTTCTTCGGCGGCCGCGCGATCGACAGGTTCGGGCGCGTATCCGTGCTGCGGGTCAGCATGGCCGCCGCTGCAGTGGGCCTGACGCTCTTCGTCTTCGCGGGAAACCTGGTCCTTGCCGGGGCGGGTGCGGCCCTTTGGGGCATCGGCGCAGCCCTGGCCTTTCCGATGGGCATGTCCGCTGCTGCGGATGATCCGAAACGCGCAGCCGCACGCGTGTCGGTGGTCTCGACCATCGGTTATGTCGCGTTTCTCGCCGGTCCGCCGCTCCTCGGTTACTTGGGCGACCACACCGGAATCCACATGGCCCTGCTTGCCATCGGTGTTCCGATCCTGATTGCCCTGTGGTTGGCAGGCGCCGCGAAGCCCCTCGGTAAAAGCAACTGACTCGCAGTTGTTGTCGTTATGAAGCGTCAAAACGACAACAACTGCGAGTCAGTTGGGTGGCTACGGCGGCGGTAGTTACGGAGCCGAGGTGGCGGGTGCCGAAGGAATGGCGGTCGGCGATGCCCCGTTGGTCGGAGCGCCGCTCTGCCGGTTCCGGCCCTGGCCGCCGTTGAAGTTCTGGAACTGGCCGCGGCCGGGACGGGCCTGGCCCGCGTCCATTGCCTTGGTGACGCCGACGCCCGCAAAGAACCCGACGGCAACCAGCAGCACTGCAAGGAGGATCTGCGTCAAGCGACCCATCTTGAAGCGCTTCTTGGGCACGAACGGCTCCGACGGCTGGGGCTGGCCCCAGCCCTGTCCGCTGGGTTCCTGGCCGGTGGCTTGCAGGACCGCGGTCGGCTGTCCGGCGTGCGGCTGCTGGGTGTAGGGCGGCTGGGGTTCCGGCTGGTTGGTGGTGCCGGGCTCCGGTGCTGAGTAGGACATTTAGGGATCTCCTGTTTGGCTGTTTTCTTTAGTTGCTGGGGAGTGGAACTGTGGGCGGCTATTCGTACCGCAGGGCGTCGATCGGCCGGAGTTTCGCCGCCTTGTTGGCCGGGTAGATTCCGAATACCAAGCCGATCGCCGCGGATACCAGGAACGACAGCCACACGGTCCACCACTGGACTTCGGGCTGTGTTCCCAGCAGGGGGAAGGCGCTGCCGATATAGCCGGCGGCGATTCCGAGCACTCCGCCGATCAGCGAAATGATGAGCGATTCGATCAGGAATTGGCTCACGATGCTGCCCCGCGAAGCTCCGATCGCCTTGCGGATGCCGATTTCGCGGGTACGTTCGGTGACCGTGACGAGCATGATGTTCATGACGCCGATCCCGCCCACCAGGAGCGAAATGCCGGCCACGGCTCCCAAGAGCACGGTCAGCGTCGCCGTCGTGGTGGTGGCGGTCGTGAGGATCTGCGCCTGGTTCCGCACTTGATAGTCACGGTTGGCGGAGGTGACGTTGTGCCTGGCATCGAGGATCATTTGAACCTCGTTCTGGGCCTGGTTCATCACGTCCGCTGACTTCGCCTGGACCGTGATCGAGGCGAGGGACGGCGAGTACCCCGTGAACTTGTCCTGGGCTGCGCTGTAGGGGATTACCACAATGTCATCCGGATCGTTGAGGCCCGAGGACCCCTTTTGAGCCAAGACGCCGGAGACCACGAAGTTCTGGCCATTGAGGGCGATGGTCTGCCCCACGGCCGAGGTCACCGAGCTGCCCACCAGGTCCTGCGCCACGGTGTTGCCGATCACGGCCACTGCGGTGCCGCTGCTGGCGTCACCATCGCTGAAGTAGGATCCCGCCGCGAGCGTGTCGTTCGAAATGGAAAAGTACGACGGCGTGGTCCCCACGAATGTTGCGACCGCGTGGGTTGCGTCCTGGTAAGTACCCGTGACGTTCTGTGCCGTGACCACCGGCGCCGTTGCGGCGACGTCGGGGGCCATCACGGGATCCGTCAGCGCTGCCATGTCCTGGAGCGTGAGGTTGGTGCCACGGGACCGCGGACCGGTGACGGCTTGTCCGCCTGCGGCTCGGCCGCCGGCTGTCGTCTGGCGGCTCACGGTAAGCACGTTGGTTCCCAGCTTGCCGATCTGGGTCTTGATGGCGTTGGAGGTTCCGGCGCCTACGGCCAGCAGGATGATGACGGATGCGATGCCGATCAAGATGCCCAACGTGGTGAGGATGGAGCGCATCTTGTTGGCCATCACCCCTGTCAGGGCGAAGCGGACGGATTCGGCGATCATCATGCCGGCACCGCCGTGGCTACCGGGTGGGCGTGGACGTCCCGAAGCCGGTGGTCCTCAATGATGTGTCCGTCCTGGAATCGCACAACACGGTTGGCCCGCGCCGCGACGTCCGTCTCGTGGGTAATCATCACGATGGTCCGGCCGTTGGCGTGCAAGGACTCGAAGAGATCCAGTATTTCGTGCGAGGACTTGGTGTCCAAGGCTCCCGTCGGCTCGTCGGCCAACAACAATACGGGGTTGGTCACAAGCGCCCGGGCGATGGCAACGCGCTGCTGCTGTCCACCCGAGAGCTGCGAAGGCTTGTGGTCGGCGCGTTCCGCCAAACCCACCGAAGCGAGCACTTCCAGGGCCCGCTCGCGCCGTTCCTTGCGGTGCACCTTTGCGTACGCGAGCGGCATGGAGACGTTGTCCACGGCCCGCGTGCGCGGTATCAGGTTGAAGTTCTGGAAGACGAAGCCGATCTTCCGGTTGCGGATCTGGGCGAGCTGGAATTCGTCCAAGGTCCCGGTATCGATGCCGTCCAGGTGATAAGTCCCCTGGGTGGCGCCGTCGAGGCAACCGATGATGTTCATCATGGTGGACTTTCCGGAGCCCGAGGCACCGATGATGGCTACGAAGTCGCCCCGGTCAATGGAGATGCTGACGGAATCAAGCGCCCGTACTTCGGCCTCCCCTTTGCCATAGATCTTGCTCACGGAGTCCAGTTGGATGACAGCGTCGTTCACGGCTGATTACCCGCCATTTCCGCGTGTGCCACCGGTGCCGCCGCCCGTAACTCCGGCGCCGCCTGTTCCACCGAATCCACCCGTGCCGCCGAATCCGCCCGCACCGGTTCGTCCGGTGGTGCCGGTGGTGTCAAGAGTTGAGGAGATGGCCGGGAGCTCAATCTGATCGCCCGCGCTGAGCCCGGTGAGCACCTGGGTGCGGCCGTTGTCCGTGATCCCGGTGGTGATGGTCACCGCCGTCGTGGTCCCGTTCTTCATGACATTGACGGTCTGCTTGGTTCCGGTGGTGGTGATCGCCAGCGAAGGCACCGCCAAAGCGTTCTTGGCGGTCGCCGTGGTCACGGAGATATTTGCGCTCTGGCCGAGCCGGAGGTCAGCCGGGGGGTTCTTGATGGAGATCGTCACGGGATAGCTGACAACGTTGTTGGTGGTTGTGGCGTTCTGGGCGATTGCCGTGATGGTACCGGTGACCGGTGCCGCGGACGGGTCGGTCTTGAGTGCCGGGAAGGTGAAGGTGGCCGAGTCGCCGGTCTTCATGGCGGCGATGTCCGATTCGGCGAAATTGGCGATGACCTGCAGGTGCGCCGTGTCGCTGATCGTGATCAGCCCGGAGGACGAGGTGCTCGCGGCGCTTGTGGAAGCGCTGCCGGAGGAAGCGGACGCCCCGGAAGAGGAGGATCCGGAAGCGGATGAACCGGAGCTGCCACTACCGGCGTTGCCTCCGACGACGGCGTTCACGGCGGTGACCGTACCTGAAACCGGGGCCGCGAGTGAGCAGGCCGCCAGGTTCTTGGTCGCAGTGTCGACCGCAATCTGGGCAGAAGTCGTGTTGGACGTGGCGCCGCCGCCGCTCTGGGCGGAATTGAGGGCGGTCGCGGCCGAGGCGACCTGCTCTTTGTCCTTGAGGGCCGAGCTGGCTTGCTGGTTGGCTGCCTGGGTCAGTGCTTGGTTGTCCTTCGCCAGCTGGGCCTGTGCAGCGCTGAGGGCGGATTGCGCGGGTTGGCTTTTCGGCTGGGCACTGGCGGTGGCCTGCGCAGAAGCGACGGTTGCATTGTCATTGTTCACGGCCGTCTGCGCGGCGGCCACGGCACTGGCTTGCTGGCTCGCGTCCAGGTTGGCCGTTTGCTGGGCGTTGGTGAGGCTTTGGCTCGCTGAAGCTACCTGGTTGCTGGCTGAGGCCTGCTGTTGGTTTGCCTGCGCCGCGGCGGAATCCAGCTGGGCCTGCGCAACCGCCAGGGCGTTTTGCGCGTTCGTCGGATCAATGGTGACGAGTACCTGCCCGGCCGTGACCTGCTGGCCTGTCACCGCGGAGACCGTGGCGATGGGCCCGGTGCAGTTCTGCGCGTTGATGACCGTGGTGCTCGCGGGCGAGACGTTTCCGCTTGCGGTAGATACTGCGGTGAGGTCCGCTGCGCTGACCGAGACCGTGCGGGCGGTGGTGTCTGAAGCCGTCTGCGGCACGCCGTTCAGCACGAAGAAGGCACCGGCGGCAAGGCCGACAACGACCACCCCGATGCCGCTGTTGATGAGTTGAGGTTTTGAGAGCATGCCCGAAGACTATGGTGGCTGTCTTGGAGCATGCCGAGTGCTACCTGATGGTTTACCCTATGTGACGCCCTGCCAGGCGTGTCGCTTGAGCCATGCCCGCGGGGGGCTGCGAGACGCGTGCACGGGTAAATGACCACCGGCCATCCCACCAGACTATCCGACCCGCCGATAGTCTGGTGGGATGCGAAGCATGCTGCGATGGGGGCCGGACCGGATAGCGCGATTGGATCGGGCGGCGGTCCGGGCGGTCTCGCGGTGGCCGGAAGGCCCGCATGACGACGTGTGGAAAACCCTCTCGCGGGCCGCAACCAAGGGCAAGCTCTGGTTTGCCGTGGCTGGCGTTTGTGCGGCATTTCCGGGGAAGCCCCGCAACGCAGGGATCCACGGACTCCTGGCCCTCGGCATTGCGTCGGCGGTCACCAATCTCGGGTTCAAGGCGCTTCTTCCGCGGACGCGTCCATTGCCCGAACTCCTTCCGGCATTCCGGTTTGTCAATCCGCAACCCACAAGCTCCTCGATGCCTTCGGGCCATTCGGCGTCCGCGGTTGCGTTCACTCTTGGCGTCGCGCTGGTGAGCCCCCGCCTCGGAGCGACCTTGGCTCCGGTTGCGGCAGGTGTGGCGTATTCCAGGGTTCATACCGGCGCCCACTGGCCCTCCGACGTGATGCTCGGCTCGGCAATCGGCGCAGGAGCGGCGCTGCTCACGCGAAAGTGGTGGCCTGCCCGGCCCCCGGTTCCGGACACGGACCGTTCACCGGCCGACGCGCCTGCAGTCGGCGACGGCGAGGGGCTCAGCATTGTGGTCAACGCACTTGGCGGTTCCTACTCGCCGGAGACCGAGGCCCAGCTTCGGGAAATATTCCCCAAATCGCATATAAGACTGATTTCCGACGGCGACGATGTAGTTGCCGAAGTCCGGGCCGCGGCAGGGCGCCCCGGGACGAAGGCCCTGGGCGTGTGGGGTGGTGACGGAACTGTCGGCGCCGCCGCTGCCGCCGCCGTCGAGCACGATCTGCCCTTGCTGGTGCTGCCTGGCGGGACGCTCAACCATTTCGCGCGCGACGTGGATGCCCGATCCCTCGAAGGGGCCCTCAAGGCTGCCAAAACGGGAGCAGCAGCATGGACGGACCTGGGCCATGTGAGCGCGGGCCGCGGCATCGACGGCAAGGACGAAACCGCCGAACTCATCATGCTCAATACCGCGAGCGTCGGTGTCTACCCCAACCTGGTGCGACGACGCGAACGGCTGCAGCCCGCCTTGGGGAAGCCCCTGGCGGGACTCGTCGCCGGCTTGCGGACGTTCGGCGCGGCACGGCCCACCACTCTCCGGATCAACGGTGTCCCCCACAAGTTGTGGATCCTCTACCTGGGCCGCGGCCGTTACTACCCGCGGGACCTGGCGCCGCTGACCCGTCCCGTGCTCGACGACGGGGTGCTGGACATCCGCATGGTGACGGCCGATGAGCCTTTCGCACGGTTGCGTCTGCTGTGGGCGGTCCTCACCGGAACCGTGGACACGTCCAAAGTCACCCATCTCAGCGAAGCGGCGGAGCTCAGGATCGAGGCGTCCGGAGAACCGCTCGTGATCGCGGTCGACGGCGAGCCGTTGCCCGGCGTGCGGACCGCCGACTTCACCGTGAAGCGCCGGGCGCTACGGGTGTATTCACCGCTTTACTAATGCTTTCCCAGCGGTGGGATCCCTGGCCCAAGCCGGAGTCATCCATAGGGACTACCCTGAGTGACCCCTGAATCATCCCTGAGACCGGCGAATTCGGCCCTCCCGGTAGCTAGCGTTGTACCTACAGTCACCACCTAGCTGCAGCAAGCGGAGGGAACGCTTCCATGATTGAGGCAACAGGCTTGAGGAAGGTCTACGGCGCAAAGACAGCCGTGGACGGAATCAGCTTCACCGTACAGCCCGGGAAAGTCACGGGCTTCCTTGGCCCGAACGGCGCCGGCAAATCCACCACCATGCGCATGATCATGGGCCTGGACCGCCCGACCTCGGGCGACGTCATCGTCAACGGCCGGCACTACTCCCAGCACAAAGCCCCGCTCCACCAAGTGGGAGCGCTGCTCGATGCCAAGGCGGTGCACACCAGCCGCAGCGCGTACAACCACCTGCGCGCCATGGCCGCAACCCACGGGATTCCGAACTCACGCGTCGAGGAAGTCATCGAGATGACCGGCCTCACCGCGGTAGCCAAGAAGAAGGCCGGAGGGTTCTCCCTCGGCATGGGCCAGCGGCTTGGCATCGCCAACGCACTCCTCGGTGATCCCCAGACGCTCATCCTCGACGAACCGGTCAACGGACTCGATCCCGAAGGCGTCCAGTGGGTCAGGAACCTCGCACGCTACCTGGCAAGCCAGGGCAAGACCATCTTCATCTCCAGCCACCTCATGTCCGAGATGGCCCAGACCGCGGACCACCTCATTGTGATCGGTCGCGGCAAGATCATCGCCGACACCACGGTGGATGCGCTGATCGAGAGCCAGTCCCGCAAGCGCACTTTGGTCCGTACCTCGGAGACGACGCGCTTGTCCGAGTTGCTGGCACGCGACGGTGTCCGCGTGGAACAGAACGAACGGGAAACCCTGGAGGTATACGGGGTGGAGCCGCTCCGCATCGCCGAACTCGCCCTCGACAACCGGGTGCTGGTTTACGAGCTCACGCCGCTCACGTCGTCGCTGGAAGAGGCCTATTTCCAGCTGACCAAGGACGAGGTGGAGTACCACTCGCACATCACCGGTGGACCGACGGCACCAGGCGGGCCGCTGGACGCAAACCCCGCCGGCGTCGGCGCCACCCCCGCTGCCACCATGGAAGGGATCCAGTCATGAGCACCACCACCGTCAGCAAGAAACATGCGGTCCCGTCAGCCGGGACCGGTGGCGTCACTTTCCTCAGGGTGTTGAACTCCGAAGCCATCAAGTTCCGGACCCTCATGAGCACGAAACTCCTGTTGGTCCTGACCTTCGTGGCCATTGTCGGCATCGGCCTGCTGTCCGCCTTGGTCCGCTGGAACTTCATCAACCAGATGGTCGAAGTCGGCCGGCAGGGTCACAAGGAAACGGTGCAGCAGGCCGTTGACTCCTTCCCTCCCGGATCGGGGTTCAGCCTGTACAACCTGCCGAACGCCGGACTCAACATCGGCATCCTGGTCATGGGATCGCTGGCCGTACTCTTCATCGCCTCTGAGTACGCCACCGGCATGATCCGGTCGACCATGAACGCGGCTCCGGGCAGGCTCTCCACGTTCGGCGCCAAGGCCGTGGTCCTGGTTGTGGTCTCCTACGTCCTGTCGGTCGTGGCCGGCGTGGTGACCTTCCTGTTGGCGTCACCCATGTTCGCCAACTTCTCCCTTGACCTCGGCTGGAACACGGACGGCGTCCTCTACAGCGTTTTCACCGGCGGCCTGTACGTCTCCGGTGTTGCGCTGATCGGCCTCTCCCTCGGAACACTGCTGAAGAACCCGGCCGGCGGAATCACCGTCCTGGTGGGCATCATGTTCGTCCTCCCGTTCGCCGGCCAGTTCCTCAGCCTCGCGCCCGGTGACTTTTGGAAGTACGTCCCGCAGTACCTGCCCAGCGAGGCCGGTGGCCGCTTCCTGTCGATCGGCCACGTAGACGGCACCCTGGATCCGTGGGCGGGCGGCCTCGTGTTCCTCGGCTACGTCATCCTGTTCATGGTTCCTGCCCTCATTGCCCTCAAGAAGCGCGACGTCTGATTCGCACTTCAGGGACACCCGCTCAAGGCAAGGCCACTAGGCTCAAGCCATGAGTGAAGAGTTGCCAGCACAGGACGCGTCGGCCCACGGAGCCGACGCGTCCTTTGCTGAAATCACGCTGCGCCGCCGTGGCAGGATCCGCCGCTATCTCTTCGAGCACCCGCGGGTCATGGACGCGGTGGTGGTGCTTTGCTATTCGTTGCTGGCACTGGCCACGTTCATCAGCTCCATCGTGGACGGCAAGTGGTTCGCCGCACTGCTCCTCGTTGCCATCGCCGCCATCCTGTTCCTTCGGCGCCGCAATCCGCTCAGTGTCACTGCGGCCGTTGCGGTCCTCGAAGTGGCTGTGACGCTGCTGAATCCATGGGGTTCGAACGTCTCGGCGGGACTATGGTTTGCGCTATATTCCGTGGCCGTGGGGAGGGCGCGGACCTTCGCGTTGATAGTGTTTGGCGCCGCAAGCCTGCCGCTGACCCTCGTGTACCTTTTCATGTGGACCAGCCCGGTTGCCCCGTCCAATGGAGAGGCGATTCCGGAGAACTTCCACCTCATCAGCAACATCGCGGCCGCGGTCAGCATATTGTTGTCCAACCTGATCGCCACCGGCATCGGCATTTCCGTTCGGCAGCGACGTGAGCATGAGAGCGAAATCAGGGCGTGGGCAGCCCGCACGGCCCGCCTGGGGTCGGTCACCGAACGGAACCGGATCGCCCGGGAGATGCACGACGTCGTGGCCCACTCCCTGACGGTCATGATCAGCCTCTCGGACGGCGCCGCCGTCGTGGTCAAGAAGGATCCGGAGCGCGCCGGCGAGGTGCTTGGCGAACTGTCCCGCACCGGCAGGACTGCGCTGGCCGATATGCGCCGCGTCCTCGGCGTGCTGCGGGACGACACTCCCAGGTCGGCGCCGCTGGAGCCCTTGGTTTCCGGGCACGACCTGAGCAAGCTGCTGGATGGATTCCGGACGGCGGGGTTGCCGTTGCACTATTCGCACACGGGACCAGCCCTTCCTGAAGACCCGGCGTTCCAACTCACCGTGTACCGGATCGTGCAGGAATCCCTGACCAACGTGCTCAGGTACGGGCGCTCCTTAAGCCAAGTGGAGGTGCGGATCGTGCGGGAGGGCGACTCGGTCACCATCGACGTGCTCGACGACGGCCGGGGCTCCCGGGATCCGGGAACCGAAGAGGCGGCGCTGGGAACGGGCCAGGGAATCGCGGGGATGCGTGAACGTGCGGGAATTTATGCTGGATCCGTGGATGCCGGTCCCGGCACTCCCGGCGGGTGGCGTGTCCATGCGGAACTGAAGTGGAACGGCGACAAGGTGAAATCATGAGTGACAACGCTCCCACCAGGGTTCTGCTGGTGGACGACCAACCCCTGCTGCGCATGGGATTTCGGCTCATCCTGGAAGGCGAAGGCGACCTCGAGGTGGTGGGCGAAGCGTCGGACGGCGCCGAGGCTGTGCGGAAGGTGGCGGAACTGGAACCGGACGTGGTGCTCATGGACGTCCGGATGCCTGCCATGGATGGAATCGAAGCCACGCGGCGGATCACGGCTTCGGCCTCCAATGCCCGGATCATCATCCTGACCACTTTCGACCTCGATGAATATGCGTTCTCCGGCCTGCAGGCAGGCGCCTCCGCCTTCCTGCTCAAGGACGTTGCGCCTGCCGAGCTCGTCCAGGGCGTCCGGCTCGTGGCGAGCGGCGATGCCGTGGTGGCTCCGAGGGTCACCCAGCGGCTTCTGGAGACCTACGTCCGCGGAGGCCGTGTGCCCGGCCAGCCCACGGCGCAGCCCCGCGATCCATTGCTCGAAGAATTGACGCCCCGCGAAACCGAGATGCTCGAGGCGATCGCCGGAGGGCTGTCCAACGCGGAAATCGCGCACAAGTTCTTCCTGTCCGAGGCCACGGTCAAGACCCACGTAAGGCGGATCCTCACCAAGCTGCACTTAAGGGACCGGGTCCAAGTGGTGGTCTACGCGTACGAAACAGGGCTCGTGATCCCGAGCAATCCGGATTATTAGGACGCGGATACTGCGTGGCCGGCGTCATCCGCGGCCGCGGCTAGACTCGGAGCCATGCCTTCGAACTCCGCTGCAGAACACATCCAGGACCTCGGCGCGTATGTGAGCGCATCGCCGTCGAGCTTTCACGCCGTCCACGAGGCCGCGCGCCGGCTCGATGTGGCCGGTTTCACGGCCCTTGATGAACTTCAGCCATGGGAAGGCGGCGCGGGCAGCTTCTACGTGATCCGGGACGGCGCCCTCATCGCTTGGGTGACACCGGAAGGCGCCACCGCCACCACCGCATTCAACATCCTTGGCGCCCACACGGATTCTCCGTCCTTCAAGCTCAAGCCCAAGCCGACAACGGGCAAATTCGGCTGGCTCCAGGCGGGCGTGGAGGTGTACGGCGGTCCCTTGTTGAACTCCTGGCTTGACCGTGAGCTGCGGCTCGCCGGACGGCTCGTGATGATGGACGGCACCCAGCACCTCACGGCTACCGGGCCGCTCCTGCGTTTTCCGCAGTTGGCCATCCACCTGGACCGGGCCGTCAATGACGGCCTCACGCTGGACAAGCAACAGCACATGAACCCGGTGTTCGGCCTCGGTGATCCCGATAGCGCGGACGTCCTGGCCATCCTGGCGGACTCCGTGGCCGGGGCTTCCGTGGATCCGGCGCGGATCGGCGGTTATGACATCGTGGTCGCGGACACGCAGGCGCCTGAGCAGTTCGGTGCCAAAGGCGAGCTCTTCGCTTCGGGACGCCTCGACAACCTCTCTTCGACACACGCCGGTCTCGCGACCCTCATTGCGCACTCCGCCTCGGGAGCGCCGGCCGATGGCCCCATCGCGGTCCTGGCCGCCTTCGACCACGAAGAAATCGGCTCCGCCTCGCGTTCAGGCGCCTGCGGACCCATCCTCGAAGACATCCTCACCCGGATCTCCGACGGATTGGGCGCGACGGTGAGTGAACGGCGCCAGGCGTTGTCGGCGTCGTTCTGTGTTTCCGCGGATGCCGGCCACGCCGTCCACCCCAACTACCCCGAGCGGCACGATCCCGCCAACCGTCCCATCCTCAACGGCGGACCGCTCCTCAAGATCAACGCCAACCAGCGCTACGCGACGGACGCTACCGGCGCGGCATTCTGGGCGCGGCTGTGCGGCGACGCGGGCGTCCCCTACCAGGAGTTCGTTTCCAACAACGACGTCCCATGCGGCTCGACCATCGGCCCGCTGACGGCTACCCGCCTGGGGATCCGGACGGTCGACGTCGGAGTGCCTCTTCTGTCGATGCACTCGGCACGCGAGCTATGCGGCGTTGAGGACCCGCGCCACCTGGCCACGGTGGCCGAGTTGTTCTTCCGCACGGCAATCTAGCTCAGGATGCGAGGCTCACCACGAGGTTGATGGTGGTGGCGAGGATCCCGACGCCGAAAACGTAGGCGAGCAGGCTGTGCCGCAAGGCTGCAGACCGCATTGCCCTGGTGGTGATCGACGTATCCGAGACTTGGTAGGTCATCCCGAGGCTGAACGCCATGTAGGCGAAATCCGTGTATTGCGGCGGTTCTTTTTGGTTGAATTCGATGCCTTGGGGCGGATCCGACGTGTAGTACACCTCGGCGTAGCGCAGCGTGAAGAGGGTGTGCACCAGGAGCCACGACGCCACCGCACCGCCCAGGGCCAGCAGGGCGAGCATGAATTTGTCGAGACCGTGCGCATCCTTGGCCCCCAGCATTACCAGGACGAAGGCTGCCAGGGAGCCGACGGCGGCACACAGGATGAGAAGATCGGCGGTGGAGCGCCGCGGATCTTCCTCCCTGGCATGGGTTCTCGTCTGATCGGCCTTCATCGGGGTGATGACCGTCCACACGGAAATGTTGTAGACCGCCGCTGCCACTGCCCAACCCGCGGCCGGCGCGTAGATCCACTGACCCCAGATCCCGGTCGCCACCGCAGCTGCAATGCCGGTGAGGAGCATGAGCCCGAATCGCAATCGGGAGCGTTTGGCACGGGCAGACTTCGGACGCTGGTTCTTTGCTGCGGCGTTCATAGTCCGATCATGGCACGCCCGACTGCGGGCTCCGGCGTCACGCCACGCAGACTTTTGGCAGCCTGTGGGGAGCCGCGTCCCGGAAAACCTGAAGATCCCGACGTCGGACGGTCCCGAAAGTTGCGCGGCGTGACGGCTTAGCTGCCCGGCCGGGGCGCGAACATGATGACGGCGACGCCCAGAAGGCAGATCAGGGCGCCGATGATGTCCCAGCGGTCCGGTCGGAATCCATCAAGGAGCATTCCCCAAGCCAATGATCCGGCGATGAACACCCCGCCGTATGCTGCGAGGACACGGCCAAAGTGTGCGTCCGGCTGGAACGCCGCCACGAAGCCGTAGATGCCCAGCGCCGCAATCCCCAGGCCTGCCCACCACCATGGTTTGGCCTCCCTGATCGATTGCCACACGAGCCAGGCCCCGCCGATCTCGGCGATGGCCGCGAGGACAAAGAGCGCGACGGATTTGAGGACGGTCATGGGTTCAGTCTGCCTGAGCCTGGCGTCGCCGTTCCACGCGGGTTATCCACATACCTGGGTTATCCACATAGGCGATGCGGCTCATTCCACCTTGTCGACACGCCGAATAGGCTTAGACACGGGAAATAGACTAAGATATTGAAGTCTGTGCTGCGCCCTGCTTCCGCTTCTGGAAGCGGTCACCAGCACTGTTCATCGCAAATGAACCTCCTGTTACGGAAATGCCGTAACCGCTTAGCCCAAAGGAGGTGGGTTCACATATGCGTCCTTACGAATTGATGGTAATCATCGACCCCGAGGTCGAAGAGCGTACCGTAGAGCCGTCGCTTCAGAAGTTCCTCAATGTCATCACCACCGATGGTGGAACCATCGAGAAGGTTGACATCTGGGGCCGCCGTCGCCTCGCTTACGACATCAAGAAGAAGTCCGAAGGTATCTACGCTGTGGTGAACTTCACCGCCAAGCCGGAAACCGCCAAGGAACTTGACCGCCAGCTGAGTCTCAATGAGACCATCATGCGCACCAAGATCACCCGCCCCGAAGAGCAGAAGGTCGTTGCTGAGTAATCTCAGCTCCAAGCTTTCATTCTTTACCCCGCAGGAACGAACAAGGAGGCAGTAGATGGCAGGCGAAACCACTATTACGGTCATCGGTAATCTCACCAATGACCCCGAACTGCGGTTCACACCGTCAGGCTCGGCGGTAGCGAACTTCACCATCGCTTCTACTCCCCGGACCTTCGACCGCCAGTCCAACGAGTGGAAGGACGGGGAAACCCTGTTCCTCCGCGCTTCGGTCTGGCGCGAAGCAGCCGAAAACGTCGCCGAATCCCTCACCAAGGGCATGCGCGTGATCGTTTCGGGCCGCCTGAAGAGCCGTTCCTACGAAACCAAGGAAGGCGAGAAGCGCACCGTTATCGAGCTCGAAGTCGATGAAATCGGCCCGAGCCTGCGTTACGCCAACGCCAAGGTCAACCGCACCCAGCGCTCCGGCGGTCAGGGTGGCCAGGGCGGCTTCGGCGGCGGCAACAACAGCGGCGGCTTCGGAGGTGGCGGCGCTGGTGCAAACCAGGGCGGCAACTCCGGCGGAACATGGGGCGGCGGCCAATCCGCACCGCAGGAAGACCCCTGGGCTACCCCGGGCGTCAGCAATGCGGGCGGATGGGGCAACGGCCCGGATTCCGAACCTCCCTTCTAAACACCCATAAAAGCTCGACGCCGGAACCCGCCGACGTGCCGCGAGGCACCCGGGTGGCGACCGCCGTCGGGCACCACCATCCCGTGGATCCATTCCACGGGCTCCATAGAAAAGGAGCTCCACGATGGCTAAGGCTGAACTCCGTAAGCCCAAACCAAAGTCCAACCCCTTGAAGGCCGCTGACATCACCGTCATCGACTACAAGGACGTAGCATTGCTGCGCAAGTTCATCTCCGACCGCGGAAAGATCCGCGCCCGTCGCGTCACTGGCGTCACGGTGCAGGAACAGCGCAAAATCGCCCAGGCAATCAAGAACGCCCGCGAAGTTGCTCTGCTGCCTTACTCCGGCGCTGGCCGCGGCTAAGGAAGGGATTAACTAACATGGCAAAGCTCATTCTGACCCACGAAGTAACCGGTCTCGGTGCTGCTGGCGATGTTGTCGAGGTCAAGGACGGTTACGCACGTAACTTCCTGCTGCCCCGCGGCTTCGCTCTGACCTGGACCAAGGGTGGCGAGAAGCAGGTTGAGTCCATCAAGGCTGCCCGCGCTGCTCGTGCCCACGCTTCGGTTGAAGCTGCACAGGCCCAGGCCTCTGCGCTTTCTTCCAAGAAGGTCAAGCTCGTAGTGAAGGCCGGCGAGTCCGGTCGTCTCTTCGGCACCGTCAAGCCGGCTGATGTCGCTGCTGCAGTTGAGGCCGCTGGCCTCGGCTCCATCGACAAGCGCAACGTTGAACTGCCGAACCACATCAAGTCCCTTGGTTCGTACCAGGCCAACGTCCGCCTGCACGAGGATGTTTCCGCTGTCATCGACCTCGAGGTCGTTGCAGGGAAGTAGTCTCTGACATAGCTCGAAGGACCCCCGTTCCCGGTTTCCGGAGGCGGGGGTCCTTTGCTTTGCTCCCGGGTATGCGGTGGTAGCCTGCAGCGGTGAACCTTGAAACCATGCGCACCAGGCCCTTCTCGCAAGTGGATGTCTTCACGGACGTGCCGTACCTCGGCAATCCGCTTGCCGTCGTCGTCGATGCTGAGGGGCTCAGCGCCGGGCAGATGCAGCACTTTGCCAACTGGACCAATCTGTCCGAGACCACCTTCCTGCTGCCGCCGAGCGACCCCATGGCCGATTACCGCGTCCGGATCTTCACGGGCAGCGAGGAATTTCCTTTCGCGGGACATCCGACGCTCGGCTCGGCGCACGCTTGGCTCGCGGCCGGCGGAGTGCCGAAACAGGACGGGATGCTTGTCCAGGAATGTGGCGCAGGATTGGTCAAGGTAAAGCTCGACGGCGGCCGGCTCGCCTTCGCGGCGCCGCCGCTGACCCGCTCCGGGCCCGTGGGCGAGGCAATCATGGAACAGTTGGCCGCCGGACTCCGCCTGCCCCAAGCGGCGCTCTTGGATGCCTCCTGGCTGGTCAACGGCCCGCAATGGATCGGTGTGCTGCTCGAATCGGCTGAGCAGGTCCTGGGCCTTGAGCCTGACCTTGCGGCGTTGGGGGATCTGAAGGTCGGCGTGATCGGTCCCCATGAAGCGGGTGCCGGCGTCGATTTCGAAGTCCGGACGTTCATTCCCGGAGACGCCATGGTGGAGGACCCGGTCACGGGAAGCTTCAACGCCGGGGCTGCCCAGTGGCTGATCGGCAGCGGCCGGGCACCGGAGCAATACCTCGCCGCGCAGGGGACGGCGCTGGGCCGGGCGGGACGCATCCACGTCAAAGCGGAAGACGGCGACATCTGGGTGGGTGGAAGCTCGGTCATGTGCATCCAGGGGACCGTCCGTCTGTAGCAGGGAATAAAAGGGGATGGGCCACGGTTTGGGAGTATAGATGCAAACGCATGTACTCTGGTTTGAAGCCATCGAACCGCCCAGCAACAGGAGATCGCCATGGAGACCCGCCGCATAACCGTCCTTTCCGCCGGACTTGGCGTACCGTCGTCGAGCAGGCTTCTTGCAGACCAGCTCGCCGCGTCCGCCAAGCGCCAGCTACGGGATGCCGGGTACGAGGTGCGGGTGGATGTCATCGAACTCCGGGACCTGGCGGTGGATATCGCCAACAACTTCGTCACCGGCTATGCCGCACCGCGCCTCGCGGAGGTGATCGCCGGCGTCGAGGATTCCGATGGCATTATCGCCGTCACGCCCGTCTTCAGCGCGTCTTACAGCGGTCTGTTCAAGTCCTTCATCGACGTTCTGGACCCGAAGTCCCTGGACGGCAAAGCGGTCCTTCTCGGTGCCACGGGCGGCACCGATCGGCACCAGATGGTACTCGACTACGCCATGCGGCCGCTCTTCACCTACCTCCGCACCCGGATCACGCAGACGTCGGTTTTCGCGGGACCCCAGGACTGGGGAAACACCGACGACGGCGCGTCGCCGCTGTCGGTCCGCGTGGACCGGGCGGCGGGCGAGCTGGCCCGGCTCCTGAGCGGCGAACAGCCGCACCGCAAGGCGGACGCGATGGAATCCCTGCCTTTTGAGCAGCTGCTCGCGGGGATCACCGCGGGACGCTAGCCGAGCCTGGCCTGCGCACGCTCCTGGCGCTAGTCGTCCAGCAGCTCGATGAACTCCCGGGCCTGCTTCATGCTGATGTCGGAATGCTTGGTGAGGGCCAAGGCTGCCGCTTCGACGTCGCCGCTCTTGGCCAGGGTGCGGATCCGTCCGTAGATCTCGTCGTTGAGCATGTTGCTGCTCACTTCGCGTGTCACGTCGCCCTTGCTGACGATTGCGCGGTAACGGTACGGGAAGTGCTCTGGTTCGTCGTCGTCAGGCATGAGGTCCTGCGGGGCCGGTTCGGGCTTGCGGAAAGGCTGTGGGTGCGCCGCAAGGGCGCCGACGGCGTCCCGTGAGGCGCGCAGGCCTTCTCCGGTGGCGCTGAGGTACAGCTTGATGGCCGCCATGGCCTGACCTTGGGCGATCAGGGAGTACAACTGCCGGTGTTGATCTTCCGTGAGCTTCGCAGCGGCCTCGCGGGCCAGTTCGACAGGGTCCACGGCCGCTTTGTCCGTGGCGGCAGTGCCGCGGAGCTCCGCGGAGCGGCGGGAGAGGACGCGGCTGATCAAGAGCACCCCGACGACGACGGCCGCCAGGATCAAGACCGGAACAAGTAGGGATGACATGCGCTAAAGCCGATCTATATAGTTCTTGGCGGTCAACAAGTCCGAGTGGGTTTGCTGGCGCAGGAGCTTGATGGCCTGAATCTTCTGCCCGCTGCGGACCATGCCCTGCAATTGCAGGGCGAACTGTGGGTTCAACTGCCCGTTGGGCAGGATAGGGGTGTTGTAGCCTGCCTGGCCGACCCCCGGGCCTGCCCCGGCTTGCGCCCTTAGTGCCGCCCGCGACTGGCTGTCCTGCTGGGACTGCTGCTGCGCGTTCTGGCTCGGCCTGGTGGACGCATCGATGCGGGCGCGTGCCGCCGTTGCGGCCTGCACTTGGGCGGCCTGGTGGGCTGCCGAGCGGACAGCCAGCTCCCGTTGATAGCGCTCAGCGTCGGACAACCCGGAGTTACGTGGTTTGAATGCCGCCGTCAGGGCCCAAATCACAGCCACAAGGATGACAACAGGCGTTGCGACCAGCAGTACATCCCCCACAGTGAAACCCATACCTAGAGCTTATGTCAGAACGCAGTTATCCACAGCACATTCCTGCTTTGGCATAGCTTCTGAGAGCCGTCTGTCAAATTCCGGAAGGCATTGTGGGGAGTATCACTTTTCTGGCATATTTACGGCCCTCCGGGCCGTTGGGTACGGGGCCGGGTGTGGATTGCGCATATAGGCCTGTGGATGATCCGCTGAAGAAAATACTTTTGTTCCACATGCAACGAAAAACGTTTTCCCAGCTCAGAGGCTATTTGCGGCCAAAAGAATTTCTCTTTCCACAGGGTCATGCACAGACTGTGCACAAGTAGGGGTACGTATTCCACACTTTATCCACAGGCCCGGCTTGGTGCCCCGGAAAAGCAGGGCTAACGTGGCTGAGTACCTGCTTTAGGTACTTGGAAAACCCCTGTTTCTCATGGACTGCGCGTTGGTGCTGTCGGTAAGCAGCGCGCCCGCGGACCCGTCTGTGGATAAGTTGTGGAAATCTCGGGGAAACCAAAATTGTCGGTGCCTTGAGGGACAGTTTGGACCAGCCGGCATCAACGGCGCGGTCGGAGCAACCCATACCGGGGCATTGGCCTACCGCACCGCCGGAAACAGTTATCTGCCGCGGTACAAATGGAGGACGGCTTTGTCAGTTACGCACTTGGATTCGATCGAGGGCGGCCGGACATCGGACGCCAGCCGCAAACCTCCCCAGGACATTCCCGCTGAACAATCGGTTCTCGGCGGCATGATGCTGTCCAAGGACGCCATTGCCGACGTCGTGGAGATTGTCCGCGGCCACGACTTCTACCGTCCGGCCCACGAAACGATCTACGAGTCCATCATCGATCTCTACGGCCGCGGCGAACCCGCCGACGCCGTCACAGTGTCCGATGAGCTGACCAAACGCGGCGAGATCAACAGGATCGGCGGCCCCGCCTACCTGCACGAGCTCATCCAGACCGTGCCTACGGCGGCCAACGCCGGCTACTACGCAGAAATCGTGGCTGAGCGCGCTGTCCTGCGCAGGCTCGTCAACGCCGGCACCAAGATCGTCCAGATGGGCTACGGCCAGGACGGAGAGGTGGAAGACCTCGTCAACCAGGCCCAGGCCGAGATCTACGCCGTGGCTGAACGCCGTACTGCGGAAGACTACGTGGCGCTCAAGGACGTCATGGAATCCACCGTTGACGAGATCGAGGCATCCGGCCACCGCGGAGAAGGCATGACGGGCGTCCCCACCGGGTTCTACGAACTCGATGAGCTCACGCACGGTCTGCACCCGGGCCAGATGATCGTCATCGCCGCGCGCCCCGCCGTCGGTAAGTCCACGTTCGCGCTTGACTTCGCCCGTTCCGCCGCGATCAAGAACAACCTCGCCACCGTGATGTTCTCCCTGGAAATGGGACGCAACGAAATCGCGATGCGCCTGCTGTCCGCGGAAGCCACCATTGGCCTCCAGGACCTGCGCAAGGGCACCATCAAGGACGAACAGTGGTCCAAGATCGCCACCACCATGGGACGCATGAACGACGCCCCTCTGTTCATCGATGACAGCCCCAATATGTCCCTCATGGAAATCAGGGCCAAGTGCCGCCGCCTGAAGCAGCAGCACGACCTCAAACTGGTGATCCTTGACTACCTCCAGCTCATGAGTTCCGGCAAGAAGGTGGAATCCCGTCAGCAGGAAGTCTCCGAATTCTCGCGTGCGCTCAAGCTGTTGGCCAAGGAGCTCCAGGTTCCGGTCATCGCGCTCTCGCAGCTCAACCGTGGGTCCGAACAGCGCCAGGACAAGCGGCCCATGGTCTCGGACCTGCGTGAATCGGGCTCCATCGAGCAGGACGCGGACATGGTCATCCTGTTACACCGCGAAGACGTCTACGACAAAGAGTCTCCCCGTGCCGGCGAGGCCGACATCCTCATCGCCAAGCACCGTAACGGTCCCACCAAGGACATCGTGGTTGCGTTCCAGGGCCACTACTCCCGCTTCGCCAACATGGCCGGCGAGACTGGCGGCGGGTTCTAGCTCCGCTCGAGTCCTAGTCGAAGTGTTGTGTCGCAGGCGTTCATGAGGGCCTCATCGTGGGTGGCAATAACGACAGCGGCGCCGCGGGCGGCCTCTTGCTGGAGGAAGCCTGTGACGAGGTTCCGGTTATCCAAGTCGAGGGACGCGGTGGGCTCGTCGGCGAAAATGATGTCGGCGGAGCGGAACATCGCCCGGGCCAGGCCGACGCGTTGCTTTTCGCCGCCGCTGAGGGTTGATACTTTCTCCTTGCCGCGGCCGGTGAGCCCTACTCGTTCGAGCGCCTCCCCGACGGCGGCTTTCTGGCGCCGCTGAAGTCCGAGGAGTGAAAGATGTGAGAGGGCGACGTTGTATTCGACTGATTCTTCGTCAATGAGCCCGTAATCCTGGAAGACGAACGCAGCGTGTTGCTGCCAAAAGCGGCGCCTGCGCCGGTCATCCCATTTGGTGGCGTCTTGCCCACCGACGGTTACGCGGCCACCATCGACGCGGAGGAGTTGGCCGAGAACGTTGAGAAGGGTGGTCTTTCCGGACCCGCTAGGCCCGATCAGCGCCAGAGTCTTTCCAGGCAGGCCGTGGGCGCTTTGTCCGTCCAAGACCTTTTTTCCTTCGATGGTGACGGTGACATTGTCTGCTTTGATGTCCATGAGAACCTTTCGAATGGTCGTGGTGGCGGTCAGGCTGCCCGGGAAAGGAGCCGTCTGAACACTCCTCGTGCCGAGCTGATATGCATGGTGAGACTGATGAGCACATAGAGCGGGACGGCGATCAAGGCCCACCAAACGTCCGGACGGGCGCCGGCGCCGAGGGTGAAGTACATGGCGACTGCCAGCACCAGGGCCAGCGCGCCCTCCCACGCCAGGCGGCGGGTGAGGGATTTGAGCCACGTCCAGCCTGAAGTGCGTTGCACGAAGATGCGCCGGGCTTTGGAGAGGGCGTAGACGAGGGCCGAAACCGCAGTGCTCATGGTGAGTGCGAGGAGGACCAGGGTGAAGGATAGTGTCTTCATGCCCGCGGACTGGTTTTGGAGCTGGCTGTTGTAGAGGGCGGCGTCCGAAATGCGGTCCACCGAGAGAACCACGCTCCCCAGGGAATGTCCGGCGAGGTAGTCACGGACCCAGCCTGCGTCGTTGAAGGTGAGATTCGCCGTGGTAAGGAAGCCGCCGATGGTGCTGTTGTTGAAAGTCTTGGCGGGGTCGGCCACGACGATGACGAGAGGGTTCCGGAAATGGGTCATCTCGCCAAGAACGGGCGCAAGTGCAGGGAATTCTTGCTGCCCCGTGTATCGGTAGATTTGGAGCGACTGGTCCAGCCCGTTGAGGTTGTCGCCGGCTCGATTCCACAGTGGGAACTGTCTGGTCAGATAGTCCTTGAGGGTTGCCGGGAGTTCATCGAAGGAAACCTTCGTACCTTGCGCCCCGAGCGGGTCGCCCGTGGAAGGATCAGAAGCGATGAGCGGCGAGATCGCCTTGAGGTAGTTGGGATTTGCGATGACCACTCCGTCGTAGCCGCCGAGGTCGGCCGACCCGGTCTCGTCCTGTCTGACAAGGTATTCGGGCTTGATGGCGTAGGAAAGGGTCAGCTTGCCGGTGCTGGAAGCGGCGTCGGCAAGGTTGTGCAGTTCTGCTTGCCGGCTCTGAAACTCGGCATCCGAACGGACGCCTACGCGCAGTGAGACCTGGTCTTTCAAGACCTCCCACTGGGCGCCTTGGTTTGAAAGGTTCGTCGCCTCGGCGATGGATGCTCCGACGACGGGCAGCGTCACAGTCACCAAGACAAGGGTCGCTGCCTTGAGTAGTTCGCTGATCCGCTGGAAATGTCTCTCGGGAGGCTGGCGCGAAGCGATACCGTCCACGGACGGCCACGTCAACGCACTCACCAGCAGCGCACACAGGACCATCATGGCCAGGGCGCAGCTTAGGAACGCGGCGCTAGTGAGCGTGAAGGAGGTCAGATAGGAGGCCTTGCCTTGGGCAGTAAGGACGACAAGGGCTACAAGGACGCCGACGACCGCGGGAATCGCCACGACCCGGAACAGGGAGAGGAGGTCCTCGAGGACGATCTTGCTGGCGGGGGTACCGCATAAGACCTTCAGTGTGCGTGCCTTGGCACGCAGGACGTACCACGCGATCACCAGGGTAATGAGGAGGACCAGACACGTCAGGAAGGTCAGCCAAGCGCCCGTGCCCAACAGTGCCTGTTGGAGGACACCGACGGTGTCCTTTGCGGAAATGTTGCGCTTCACAAGGTGGGTGTCCAGCCATTGCGTCAGATGCAGCGTCGCGCTCTCGGACCCCGAGTAGACGTAGGGGCCGCTCAGGGAGGCGGTACCGAGTTCATGCGCGGACCGTAGCTGACCATGCATGCCGGGTTTGAACCATTCAAGCTCCTGCGCGGTCAGCGGCGCTTCCTTGCCGAAGGCGTACAGCGATCGTGAATTGAAGAAGTCCTCAGGATCTGCAACGACTTTGGCCAGGTGAAGACCTGTTGCGTCCGCCAGTGAATCCAACTCGGAAATGACGTGGGCTTTGGGCATTTGCACTTGGGAGAAATCAAGGCTCGCCGTAAATTCGGAACCTCGGGGGAATGCTTCCTCGGCTGTCGATATATAGATTCCTGCCAACACCGACAAGAACACGGCTATGCCCAATGAGGTAATTCGTACAAGTAACTTTAACATTTAGGACGGGTCCTCAAAATGGTGGGGAATCCGCCCGGCGGGACGTGGAAGGTCCGCCGGGCGGCCATTAGCCAGGCAGGAATACCTTCCGGTTAGCAGACCCGGTAGTACCAGGAGTTGTGTGTCCAGATGTTTCCGGAGTGCCAAGCGTTCGCCCAGTAACCGCCAGCGGTATTAATACTGCTGTTGTAGCCCCAGTCGTTCCGAACCGATGAGCCATGGCACCGACTTCCGTGCATGTAATCGGAATAGATACCGGTGTTGTAGCCGTAGTTCCACGTGCCGCCTTCGGCGGGATACTGGGTGCCAGCGACCGCAGCTCCTGCCACGGAACACAGCGCACCCGTGAGCGCGATACCTGCCAACGTCTTCTTCAGATTCATACAAATTCCCCCGAATTTATTAATGCGAATGCGAGATGGGGGGAATGTCAACGTTCAGATATATCCCCCACAAAGAAAGCTATCAGGATACTCCCAGCATTCAACCCAAGATCAGTAACGACTCGGTAACAACAATTACTAAGTTTTAAACAGCAAGATTACTATTGCCGAAAGCAATCAATTACTGCGAAGTAAAGGCGTAAAGAATGCGGAGCATGTTCCTGCCTTCACACTCAGGCGTCTCAGCATCGAGCAGGGTAGGCGCCGAAGGTCCAATAAGCTCGACGCCCATGCTGGATGCATCCTGCGACACGGGAAGTACCTCCTCTACTGGACAGCCACAATCGGACAGTGCAACAAAGAGCGGCCGCTGGTCATCAGCGCATATCTTCCAGCACGTTTGTGACCCTCATTCCAACCGATCAATGTCGAGATGGGATCACTTCGACGCCTCGCCCAAGCCCAAGGTCTGACGGGTTCCCGCCCAGGGGCCTCCCGCTCGCACCGCGGATCGCCTACGTCACCGGTCGGGGCTACAAGGGGCACGAGGACCGCTGTCCTCCATACTTGGCGGCCATTCGGCAGGCCCGGGTTGAGTCTCCGGATCGTGATCGCTGACGACGACCCACGGCTTGCCGCCGGGGGTGCCGCGACGGCATTGCTGGAGGGTGCCGACCTGCCTAGCGCAGTGTTTGCGCGCAGCGACGAGCTGGCCCATGGCGTGCGCGAAGCCGCGCGGCCTAGGACGTCGCGGCGCCAGACCCTCGCGGAACGCCTACCCGCCGTTGAGCAAATGATCGGGCATCCGGTTTCCGGGAGCCCGTCCTCGGATCTCCAGGAGTTCGCGGGCGTGGGCGTGAAGGCGCCTGTCCTCGTCGGTTTCCGGCACCCAGGGTGGGATCGGTACGGACGTGCCGGTTTCATCCCTGGCCACCATGACCGTGAGGCAGTACGTGGTCAGGTTCATCTCACGGCTCTTCGGGTTTCCGGAGCGCACGTGCACAGCGATATGCATGCCTTTGTAGCCTGTGTAGACGAGACGGGCTTCTACTTCCACCACGTCGCCGATCAAGAGCGGCCGGTAGAAGCGCACGCCCCCGGAGAACACCGCCACGGTGTCCTTGCCGCAATACCGTGAAGCGCAGACGTAAGCGGCCTCGTCGATCCACTTCATGACAATGCCGCCGTGGACCTTTCCGCCCCAGTTCACATCGGTGGGGGCCGCCATGAAGCGGAGAACAACGCGCTCGGCAGTGCCGGCGTCCGTATATTCCTGCGCGTTCATGGCTTCGACGATTTTCTCCCGCACGGCGATCCGCGCGAGGGCGTTGTCGCGCTGCTCGACTTCCTCCGGCGTCGAGGGCTCGAACTGGGGGACTGAAACCGGGCGGCCGTCGGGACCAACCGCAACGAAGATCACCAGGCACTGGCTGCGCATCGTGGCTGGGCCGCCCTTGGGGTCGCCCGAGGACACGGTGGTCCGGATATGCATGGAAGAGCGGCCCGTATAGACGATGGTCGCTTCGACCTCGACCATGTCTCCGCTGTTGACCGGGTCGGCGAAATGGATGTTGCCCACGTATGCGGTGACGCAATAGGACTTCGCCCAGCCAACAGCTGCCGCGTAGGCGGCCTTGTCCACCCACTCAAGGACTGTGCCAGCGTCGACGGACCCGCTGTGTCCGACGTCGGTGGGAGAAGCAAGGAACCGCAGCGTGACGGAGTGGGAGGGAAGCTCGCTCATGACGAGAGTGTATCGACGGCGCGGATCCCGGCGCGTTGTATGACGGTGCGGACCCGGGTCGGCAGTGTCGGCGCCCCCCGCTAGTCTGGGAAAGTGCCCCAAACAGTGACCCGTCCCACCGCGCCCTCCACTGCCCGCGAGATCCTGCGCCTTGCTGTCCCTGCCTTCGGGGCGCTCATCGCCGAACCCCTCTTCCTCTTGGCCGACTCCGCCATTGTGGGTCACCTTGGAGTGCCTCAACTCGCCGGCGTCGGACTGGCCTCCACCCTGCTGTACACGGCGGTCGGACTTATGGTCTTTCTGGCATATTCAACGACTCCAGCGGTGGCGCGGGCCATCGGGGACGGAAAACTCGCCAAAGCACTGGCCGCAGGCCGCGACGGCGCTTGGCTGGCCTTGCTGCTGGGTGCAGTTCTGGCGGTGGCGGGCTTCCTCGCGGCTGAGCCGCTGGTGGGGCTGCTTGGCGCCAGTGGTGAGGTGCGGACATATGCGGTGGACTATTTGCGCTGGTCCATGCCGGGACTCGTCGCCATGCTCCTGATCTTCGCCGGCACCGGAGTGCTCCGCGGACTGCAGGACACCCGCACCCCCTTGGTCGTCGCGACAGTGGGATTCGCCGCGAATATTGGCCTGAACTGGATCCTCGTCTACGGGCTGCACTTGTCAGTGGCTGGGTCGGCCATCGGAACCAGCATCGCGCAATGGGCCATGGCTGCCGTCTATTTGGTGATGGTGGGACGGAATGCCCGGCGTCACGGCGTTTCGCTGCGCCCTGATTGGCGCGGAATCCGCACGATGACCACCGTGGGTTCATGGCTCATGCTCCGCACACTCAGCCTGCGCCTGGCTATCTTGGCCACGGTCCTGGTGGTCACCTCCCAAGGGTCCGTCAACCTCGCCGCGCACCAGCTCGCCATGACGATCTTCTCCTTCCTTGCCTTCGCCCTGGATGCCTTGGCGATTGCTGCGCAGGCCCTTATCGGCAAGGAACTCGGTGCCTCCCGCCCGGCGAGGGCGCGCGAACTCACCCGCACCATGATCCGCTGGGGTGCGGGCTTCGGCGTCGTGACCGGTGTGCTCCTCGCGCTGGCTGCGCCGTGGGCGGGATTCCTCTTCACCTCCGACGCCGGCGTCCAGTCCGCGCTCACCGCGGCGCTGTGGGTGCTCGCCGTCGGGCAGCCCCTCGCTGGTTACGTCTTCGTTCTGGACGGCGTCCTGATCGGTGCGGGCGATGCCCGCTACTTGGCGATTGCCGGCGTCGTGAACCTCGCGGTCTATCTGCCGCTTTTGGCGGCAGTCCACGCGACAAGGCCCGACGGCGCGGCGGGGCTCGTGTGGCTCTGGGTGGCGTTCGCGCTGGGCTACATGGCGGCCCGCGGGGTCACCTTGGGGCTGCGGTCCCGGTCTGACAAATGGATGGTCCTCGGTTCGCACTAAACTGGACTGGTGACTCTCCCCACCTCTTCAGCGACTTCATCCACGCCCATGGCAACCGGACTCTGGAAGCCCGTACTTCTCCGCGCCGGTGTTGCGCTGGTGTTTGGAGCCGTGACTGTCTTCTGGGGCTCGCCGTCCGTGCACGTTCTGGCCTGGGCTACCGGGCTCTATCTGCTCGCAACCGGGGGCGCGGCATTCCTGGCCGCGAGCATTCCGGCAGCGGCGGCCGTCCTCGTTGGCCTGGCAGGGGTAGGTGCCTTGATGACGCAGTCCGATACGGGCGTTGGTGTTTCAGCGCTCGTGGGATTGCTGGTGCTCGGGGCGTTCGAACTGGCCAAGGGATTCCGGCGGCGCGGACGCCACGTGCTCGCGCGCGACTGGATCATTTCCGGCGTGGTGGGCATCGGCACTGCTGTGGGCTTGCCGTTCTTCATCAGCTTGGGAGCCCACGCGCTTCTCGGCGTCGCCGGCGGCGGCGCCATCATCTCGGGAGTCTTGTGGGTGCTGTCCGGGTTGAGCCTGCGGCACGATGGGCAAACCCCCTCCGCCGAGGCCGTAAACTAGTAGTCGTACGTTCTACCCTGCGTAGAACTCTCAAGGCGCGTATGGCGCCAGCACCCACATTGGAGGAATGACCTTGGCTGACCAGAAACCAGGAGAGCCGCGCAAGATGCGGACCTCGGTTAAGGGACCGCTGATGTTCTCCGCGTTTTGGGGTGTCTTGGTCTTTTTCGCCGTGCTGATCTTCGCCTCCGGCGGCAGTGCCCGCACTCCGCGCTTTGACCTCGCCTTTACCGGTGGCGGCATCGCCTTCATTGTGAGCCTCGTCCTCGCCGCCATGCTTTCCATGAGCTACAAGGAAAACGCCGAGCACCTCGGCAAGGGCTCGGGCGTCAACCTAAGTTCCAGGAAGCCGGGCCAGAGTCACGGATCCGCGGCCCCCCATGCGGGCAGCGAAACGGAAACCCCCGACGCCAACTAGGCCGTCTTACTCCCCTCACTCCGTCCCCGATGCCTTTCGGGCCCGGTAGGCGGCCACGTGCGTCCGGTTGGCGCAGTTGCCGGTATCGCAATAGAGCTTGGATCGGTTGCGGCTCAAGTCCAACACGACGGCGTCGCAATCGTCTGCCGCGCACACCCGCAGGCGGTCCATTTCCTTGCTGCGGATGACGTCCACGAGCGCCATGGCGGCTTCGGTGCCCATGCGCTCCGCGAGGGGCGCCTCGGGGGTAGTGGCGTGCAAATGCCAATCCCAATGATCGTGCTTGACCAATTGGGGGAGGGCCCGCGCATCGATGAGGAGCTGGTTGACGGTCTCCACGGCCGCGTCTTCATCGGCCGTCCACAAGGAAGCCAGCTGGCTCCGGAGTCGCTTCACGCTGGCTAATTCGGCCTCGTTTCCTTCCCTGGCGCCAGTGAATTCTTCCGCGTCGAGGAAGGCATGGAGCTCGGCGACACCCGGGAGGGATTCGGTGCCGTTGGCAGCCGTGTTGATCAAATTGACCACACTTCGAAGCGCCACTTCAGTGTCAGGTGCAAAAAGCACTTTGACTCCTTACATCTCTCGGAGGTAGTGTCAGCAGCGTAACCCATTTTACTCCTGACAGGAGGCTGCTGTGTCAGCTGCAACAAACCGGGCTGGTGCTGCGGGCTTCATGGCGTCGGGCCTGGGGCTCGCGCTCTTTTCTTCAGCGGTCTTCGGCTTGTCAGGCTCGTTCGCCAAGTCCCTCCTGGAAACGGGGTGGACCCCCGGTGCGGCAGTTGCCATCCGATTGAGCGGCGCTTCGCTCATCTTGGTGATCCCGGCCGTCGTCGCCCTCCGGGGCCGTTGGCACCAACTCAAGGACAACTGGCTCACCATCCTGTTGTTCGGCGTCATCGGTGTTGCGGGGTGCCAGCTTTTCTACTTCAACGCGGTGTCCAGGCTGTCCGTGGGCGTCGCCCTCCTGCTCGAATACCTCGCGCCAACCATGATCGTCCTGTGGCTGTGGGCCGCGAGCCGACGCCGACCCCGGGCCCTCACGGCCATTGGAACGCTGCTGTCCCTCGGCGGACTCGTCCTGGTGCTTGATCTCACCGGTTCCGTGAAGGTGGACTTCGTCGGCGTCTTGTGGGGCATGGCCGCGGCCGTCTGCCTGGTCATCTATTTCTTCATCACGGCCAAGCAGAACGACACATTGCCGCCCATTGTCCTGGCTTCCGGCGGTCTCATGGCCGGTTCAATCCTCATTTGGATTGCCGGCGCAACCGGTCTGGTGTCCATGAATTTCGCTACCGCGGACACGCAGCTCGGGCCGTGGACCACGCCATGGTGGGTCTCGATCGCCGGCCTTGTCATCCTGTCCACCGTGCTGTCCTACGTCACGGGGATCATGGCAGCACGAAGCCTCGGTTCCAAAGTGGCATCCTTTGTCTCGCTCACCGAAGTGCTGTTCGCCGTGGTGTGGGCCTGGCTTTTGCTGGCCGAATTGCCGGGAGCCATCCAGCTCGTGGGCGGGGCGCTCATCGTGTGCGGAGTGGTGTTGGTTCGAATCGACGAGCTACGTGCGGACAAGCGCGATGCCGTGGAGTCCGGTACATTCCACGCGGCCCTGGAGCTTGACCACGCAAACGACGTCGAGCCGGTTCCATCCGAGCGGGTCCTCTAAAACCGAGCCTTGAGGGAGGGCCAGGGCCTAGCATGTTGATATGTGCCGGAATATCCACACCCTCCACAATTTCGAGCCACGAGCCACCTCAGCGGAGGTGGAAGCTGCAGCACTGCAATACGTGCGCAAGATCAGTGGCACGACGAAGCCGTCGAAGGCCAACGAGGAGGCCTTCGCCGAGGCCGTCCATGAGATCGCGCATATCACCCAGCATCTGCTCGATTCCCTCGTGACCCACGCGCCCGCTCGCAACCGCGACGAGGAGGCGGCCAATGCCCGGGCCCGCGCGGCTGTTCGTTTCGGAACGGCCTGACTTTCCCCAACTGGCTGGGCCAGCTTCCCCCAACTGACTGGCAGTTGTTGCCGTTTTGACGCCGCATAACGACAACAACTGCGAGTTAGTTGGGTGGGCCGTGAGTTGGGTGGGCAGGGGCTACTTTGCGAACGAGCGCAACCGGAGCGAATTAGCGACCACCAGGACCGAGCTCGCAGCCATGGCCGCACCGGCGATCATCGGGTTGAGCAAGCCAAAGGCAGCAACAGGGATGCCTATGGCGTTGTAGAAGAACGCCCAGAACAGGTTCGTCTTGATGGTGGTGAGCGTCTTCCGGGACAGCTCGATGGCTTGCACCAGCTGCCCGAGGTCACTGCCCATCACGGTCAGATCCGAGGCCTCGATGGCGACGTCCGTGCCCGACCCCATCGCGATGCCCAGGTCGGCCTGTGCCAGGGCTGCGGCGTCGTTGACCCCGTCCCCCGCCATGGCCACAGTGGACCCCTGGGACTGAAGCTTCCGGACTGCGTCCACTTTGCCTTCCGGCAGGACCCCCGCGAACACGTCTTCCGGGGCGATCCCGACGGCGGTGGCCACTTGGGCGGCGACGGCGGCGTTGTCTCCGGTCAGCAGCAGGGGACGGATCCCGAGTTCCTTGAGCTTCGCTATGGCCGCTGCCGAACCGGGTTTGACGGTGTCCCTGAGGGTCACGATCCCAGCGGGCTTTCCGTCCACAGCCACCCAGATGGCGGTAGCGCCACCGGCTTCCTCAGTTGCCAGTGCCTCGCGCTGTGCGTCGTCAGGGAAAATTCCGTTGAGTTCCAGCCAGCCGGTCCTGCCTGCCACGACCGTTCGTTCGGCGCCCTTTCCGGCTCCGTTCAGCGCGACCATTCCCCGGACTCCGCCGCCCGGGGCGGAACTGAAGTCCTTCACAGCGGGGAGCGGACCGGCGTCGGGCATTGCGGACTTGGCGGCAGCAGCAATGGCGTGGGCGATGGGGTGCTCCGACGCTGCCTCGACGGCGCCGGCGAGAGACAGGACATCGGCGGGGGAGTGGCCGTTCAAGGCCAGGGTGTGTCCAACGGCCAGCTTGCCGCTCGTGACGGTACCGGTCTTGTCCAACAGGATGGCATCCACCGTGCGCGTATCTTCAAGCACCTGGGGCCCCTTGATCAGGATGCCGAGCTGAGCGCCCCGGCCGGTCCCGGTCAGGAGCCCAACCGGCGTCGCGAGCCCAAGCGCGCACGGGCACGCAATCACGAGCACTGCCACAGCAGCGGTGAACGAGGTATTGAGGTCCCTGCTCAGGACGAGCCAGACTGCGAAAGTAACCACGGCGATGACCAATACGACCGGCACGAAGACGGCGCTGATGCGATCGGCGAGGCGTGCGATCGGGGCCTTGCCCGTCTGCGCCTGGCTGACCAACCGCCCCATCTGGGCGAGCGTCGTGTCGGAACCGACGCGGGTTGCCCGGACCAGCAGACGGCCCGAAGCATTGATGGTGGCGCCCGTGACCTGGCTTCCCGGGCCGACCTCCACGGGCACCGATTCACCGGTGACCAATGAGGCATCGACGGCCGACGAACCACTCGTCACCAAGCCGTCCGTGGCGATCTTCTCTCCGGGGCGGACCACGAAGATGTCCCCTGCTACGAGTTCCTCGGCCGGGATCTGGTGCTCGACGCCGTCGCGCACCACCGTTGCGTCCTTGGCTCCCAGGTTCAGCAGCGCCTTGAGGGCATCGCCGGCCTTCGCTTTGGCATTGGCCTCCAGAAAGCGGCCCAGGAGCAGGAACGTGGTGACCACGGCCGCAACTTCGAAGTACAGTCCGCCGCCCATGCCCCCCGTGGACTCCATGCCGGGGTGTTCAGTCATCATGGGGTTCGCGAAGAGCTGCCACGCAGAGTAGAGGTACGCGGCAAGGACACCAATGGAGACGAGCGTGTCCATGGTCGAGGCGAAATGGCGTGCGTTGATGGCGGCGGCGCGGTGGAAGGGCCACGCCGCCCACGTCACCACGGGAAGGGCCAGCAACGCGGCGACCCAACCCCAGTGCGGGAACTGCAAAGCTGGAATCATCGAGATGGCGAAGACTGGGACCGTCAATATGGCCGCGGCGATCAGCCGGGGACGCAATTTCGACGCTGCGGGTCCGTGGTGCATGTGGTCGTCGTGGGTGCCCGCATTGTGGTCGCCGGCCGCGGCGGCACCGGCGCCATGCTCTGCATGCTCGCTCGTGCCTCGCTTAGACGCATGCTGCCGCATACCACCGGCACCGTCGCTGTGGTCATGTTCCGTTGCACCGTTGTCACCGGCGCTGCCTTCAGCGCTGGCCGGGCTGGGCTTCGATGCGCGGATTCTGGCTTTGTAGCCCGTTGCGTTGACGGTGTCCACGATTTGTTGGTCCGTGACGTTGTCCGGGACGGTGACGTGGGCTGATTCGAGGGGGAGATTGACTGAAGCTTCCACGCCGTCGAGCTTGCCCAGCTTCCGCTCCACGCGGGCCACGCAGGATGCGCATGTCATCCCCTCGATGTCGAGCTCGATGATTCGCGTCCCCGTTTGGTGGAGGATATCGTGATTGCTCACATTGGCCCCTAGGCCTCGTTGGCGACTACCAGGTAGCCGGCTTCCGCGACAGCTTCGCCGATTTCCGACGGCGATAGTTCCTGGGTGGAGGTGATGGTGACCGTGGAGATTCCGCCGGCATTCAGGTCGATCTCGACATTCTCCACACCCGCCAAGGACTCGATTTCCTCGCTGACGGCTGAAACGCAGTGCCCGCAGGTCATGCCGGAAACGCTGACGTTCGTCTGGATGGTGGCGGTGTGGCCCATGGAGTGCTCCTTGGTCGTGATGTGAATTGTGTGGTGGGTGCTTGCGGGATTACCGCAGCAGGCGCCCTATTGCGTCGGCTGCTTCCTTGACCTTGATGTCGATTTGCTCGGCGCGCACGACGGGATCCGACTCGGAGGCAGCTCCGACAACGCAATGCCCGATATGTTCCTCCACGAGCCCAAGGCTCACGGCATGCAATGCCTTAGTGACTGCAGCGACTTGGGTGAGGATGTCGATGCAGTATTTGTCCTCTTCCACCATGCGCGCAATGCCGCGCACCTGGCCCTCGATCCGCTTAAGGCGTCGCAGGTATGCGTCCTTGTTGGGAGAGTAGCCGTGCTGGCCATTGTTCAAGTCAACCGGGTTGTTCAGGTCCACCGGATTCGCATCGATCGTGCTCATGGTGCAAATTTATACCCCCTAGGGGTATAAATCAAGTACCCCCTGGGGGTATAGGCGGGAACCGGCCGCCGCTACCCCCAGCTCGCCCAGTCCTCCGGGCTCAGCGAGGGGCGACCGATCAGATAGCCCTGGGCTGCGGTCATTCCGAGTTCGGTTACCGCGGCCAGCTCTGCCTCGGTTTCGATTCCTTCCGCCACCAAGGCGGCTCCGATTTCGGAGGAAAACCCGACCATCGCAGCGCCCAGGGCCCGCTGTGCCGGATCGGTGTCGATGCCGGCGATGATCTCGCGATCGAGCTTAATGAGGTCTGGTTTGAGCTGCAGGATGTGGCGCATCGAAGCGAAGCCGGCACCGGCGTCGTCGACGGCGATTCTCAGGCCCGCGCGCCGCAACGGTGCCAGTGCGTCCGCGAGCGGTCCGTAGTTGCCGACCTCATGGCGTTCCGTGACCTCCAGCACGATGCGCCGCGGGGGGACGGCCGACTCCACAATCGCAGCTGCCAAACGTGGGTCAAGGCATGCGCGCGGCGAGAGATTTGCCGCGACGTACAGCCCTGGCGGGAGCGACGCACCGGTAGTGAGTGCGGTCCGGAGTGCGAGGATTTCGAGTTCGACGTCCAGGCCGACCGAAGCAGCTTCAATGAACCGCACCTCCGGGGACAACTCCTGGTATCCACTGAACCTTGTCAGGGATTCGACTCCAACGACTTTGCGCGTTTCCAGGCACAGGATCGGCTGGAATGCTGTGATGACTGAACCGTCAGTGAGCAATTCCTGGATGCGGGCGCTGACTTCTGCACGCATGCGTGCTGTCTCTGGATTCAAGACACGGCAGGTGCCCTCGAAACCGCGATCCCGGCCCTCCCTGTCGCGCATTGGCCTTCCGGCAACGTCAACCAAGACGCGGCTGCCGTCCCGGTGCCGGCACACGGTGACTACCCGAGACCATGAGGAGTCACCGCTTTCCCTGGCTTTCCAGTCCAGCCGCGCATCCGCCAGATCCCAGGGGTCGATGATGCGTGTGATGTTCCTTCCCAGCAGTTCGGAAGGCTCGTATCCCGTGATGTCCTTGCACGCCGGGCTGCAGAATGTAAATCGCCCATCGGGCCCGGTGGCCCACAGCCAGTCCTGGCTCGTATGCAGCACCGTGTCCATCAAACGCGATGTCCGGAACGCTTGGGTGCGCTCCCGCTGCTGCTGCCGCATGAGACGCCATGCCGCCAACACCACCAGCGGCACAATCAACAGCGCTAGAAGGGCTGGGAATCCGGTTGATCCGTCCAGGCTGAGCCACGGTGGAAGCCCGAAAGCCAACGGCAGGCGGATAGACAAGGCGACCGCAGCTTCGATGAATACGACAACCAGAAGCCACCATCCAGTTGAGGCGGATGCCGGCGCGGTTGCTTGGCGTCCCTTGCGGGAAGACGCCCTCTTGAGCCTGGGAACGCGCATGAAGGGCATCACCCAATAGTGCCACCATGCCGTGGAATTCGCCGTAACAGGGAGCCGGTCGATCCAGAGGCGCACAACTCCGACGACGGCGCGTGGCGCCCCCCTGACGACGGCTCCCCGGAACCCGGCTTAAACAAAGAGCTCCGGAGTGCGTTATTGGGGGATACGCACTCCGGAGCGGACTTTGGAGCAGGTTCTTTGGGTTCCTGCTGACAATTAGCTTACGTGCCCCAACAGCACTCCGCTACCAATCTGAATAACTACTTTCACTTTACTTTTTCCAGCCCCGGATTCGCGCCGAAGTCCGGTGTCTGGTCGGCTCGGTGCCCCTTGTAGAGCACCCGGCGCGGGCCTAGCGTTAACATGCACAGGAAGGGGTGGTCCACGTGGAGATTTTCATGTGGTGGCTGGACATAGACCTCAAGAGCAAGGAATGGTTGCGCGAAAACCTGCGTGCCGCGGAGCTTCCGCTGGAAGTCCTGCAGCGCATTGCCGATGTCGGCGGCCCGCGCCTTGAGGAGCTGGCTGGCGGGCTGAGCGACGCCGACTGGGACTTCATCGAGACGCAGTCCGAGTTCGTGGACTGAGGCGGTTTCCTAGACCGGTTCACAAAACCGTTGCGGCTCCCGGGCGGGGATGGTTGCATGGGGTGCATGGCTACCGCAGAGAGTTATGTCTTGGCGATCGGGACCAAAAAAGGGCTGTGGCTGGCGCGCAGCACAGACCGCAAGGAATGGTCCCTTTCCGGTCCGCACTTCCTCATGAGCGAGATCCCCAGCATCGGGATTGATACGCGCGGGGACAAACCCCGGATCATGGTGGGCGTGCGCTCCGAACACTGGGGTCCCACCGTGGCCCACTCCGATGACCTGGGCGCCACGTGGACAGAGCCCGAGCAAGGGGCCATCAAATTCCCGGAGGGCACTGATGCCGCTCTGGAAAGGATCTGGCAGATCTACCCCGATTCCGCCTCGCGCCCCGGCGTCGTCTGGGCCGGTTGTGAGCCGATCTCCGTCTGGAAGTCCACCGACGGCGGCGAGCACTTCGAGTTGAACCGCGGCCTGTGGGATCACCCGCATCGCAGCGAGTGGGGAGCGGGGTACGGCGGGGCTGCAGCCCATTCGATTGTCGTCAACCCTTCCGGGGAGAACGTCCACGTCGCCATGAGTACGGGGGGCGTCTACCGGTCGCTCGACGGCGGAGCCTCCTGGGAGGCCCGCAACAAGGGGATCTCGGCTCGCTTCATGCCCGATCCGAATCCCGAGTTCGGCCAGTGCGTGCACAAGATCGCTGCGGATGCCGCCGTCGAAGGCCGGTTATATGCGCAAAACCACCACGGTGTGTACCGCACGGATGACAACGGTGAGAACTGGATCTCCATCGCGGACGGCCTCCCGGCGGATTTCGGCTTCGTCATGCTCACCCACCCGCGTCGCGAAGGCACCGCCTGGGTGATCCCGATCAAGGCCGATAGCGAGCGGATTCCGCCGGACGGCCGGCTTGCAGTGCATCGCACCGACGACGCCGGCGAGTCGTGGAAGCGCTTGGACGTGGGCCTCCCGGACCACGAATACAACGCCGTGCTCCGTGACGCAGCCGCGGTGGATTCTGCTGAACCCACCGGGGTGTACTTCGGAACGCGCGGCGGTTCGGTCTATGCCAGCGCCGACGAAGGCGAGTCCTTCATCGAAGTCGCCTCGCATCTGCCTGATGTCTTGTGCGTGCGGGCCGCGGTTGTCTCCGGCGTTGTTTCCCCGGATGTTGCGGCCGAATTCGCCGCTGCCGCCGCAGCTTCCGGTGTTCCGGCCTAGGACTGACCTTGCCCGATATCACTGTGCTGTTGCCCAGCGTTCTCCAGCCCCTCGCCGGCGGGCAGTCCTATCTGACTACGCCCGCCGACGGAGCTGTGACCGTGGAAAGCTTGCTTGATGCCGTGACCGGGAATTACCCGGTGCTGGCCCGGAGGCTCCGGGATGAAACCGGTTCGCTCCGCCGCTACGTGAATATTTACGTGAACGGCGAGGAGGTCCGGCGTCTGAAGGGTCTGGAAACTGAGGTTGCGGCCGGCCAGGAGGTCTTGATCATCCAGTCCGTGGCTGGCGGCTGAGCGGTTCGGGGCCAGGTCAGGCCACTCGCCAGACTGTGCACTCGTCGGTATTAATGGCCTTGCGCAGACCCGTCAGCTGATCCATGATCCAGACGACGCCGATGCCCGGGGCCGTTTCCTGGACGCGACCCCTGCGGATGACAACGTCATCGTAGGAGGGTCCGACGGAGAGGCGGGCTTCGATATGGTCGCCGCGGTGCAGCTGGTCAAGCGCGCGGATTCTTGTGGGGTGGGTTGATACTTCCTTCAACATGGTTGGCCTCCCTGGCTGGAGCTGCCAGCACTTGCCGGCTATTCCAGTGTGGCGGCCCAATGTTGCCGGGTGATTTCGGCCGGGTTAGCCGTGGGTAAGACTTCCGTTAGCAAAAAAATCCATTGCCCACCCCCGGCCTAAACCGTTGGGTGGGCAATGGATCCACGGGGAATCGGGGGAGGGGCTACTTCAGGCCGAGTTCCGCCGTCGGGGTCTTGAAGGATTCGCGCGCTGTCATCGCGGAGACCGCCGCGATCACGCAGATGACGCCGGTGAAGATGCTGATCTGGACCCAGCCGCCGGCCTTGGTGCCGCCCATCGCGGTGACGATGGTCGGGGCGAAGCCCGCCATGAGGAAGCCGATCTGCGTTCCGATGGCCAGGCCGGAGAAGCGGACCTTGGTGCTGAACATTTCGCCGTAAAAGGAGGGCCAGACTGCGTTTGCAGCGGCGTATCCGAGGGAGAAGTACACCACCGAGACCAGGAACATCAGGGGCACGTTTCCTGATTCGAGCGTCAAGAGGAACACGGGCGTCATGATGGCGCTGGCTACGGCGCCGTAGATGAAGACGGGCTTGCGGCCGATCCGGTCGGCCATCCTGCCGAATACCGGCTGGGTGCCGAGCGCGACGACGTTTGCCGCCACAACGAGCCACAGGGTGATGGTGCTGTTCACGTGGGCCACGTCCTTGGCGTAGGCGATGGCCAAGGTGCCGAAGACGGTGCTCACTGCGGAGATGAAGGCGCAGCAGACAACGCGCAGGACGTCGGCCCAGTGCAGCCGGAGGAGGTCGGCTACGGGAAGCTTGGCGATCTGGTTGTTCTTCTTGGCCTCGGCGAATGCCGGCGGCTCATGCAGGGTGCGGCGGATGAAGAACGCTACCAGGACCACCACGGCGCTGAGCCAGAACGGGATACGCCAGCCGATGCCGTACTTGATCTCGTCGGGGAGGGCGACGACGGGGATGAACACCAATGCTGCGAGGATCTGGCCACCCTGGGTTCCGGTGAGGGTCCAGGAAGTAAAGAAGGAACGGCGGTTGTCCGGAGCGTGTTCCAGCGTCATGGATGAGGCGCCTGCTTGTTCACCGGCGGCCGAGAGGCCCTGGCAGAGGCGTGCGAAGACCAGCAGCGCCGGCGCCCACCATCCAATGGCCTTGAAATCAGGAAGGCAGCCGATGATGAACGTGGCACCGCCCATGAGTACCAGGGTGAACATCAGCACGCGCTGGCGGCCGATGCGGTCGCCGAAGTGCCCCAGGATGATGGCTCCAACCGGCCTTGCCACGTATGCGAAGCCGAATGTCGCGAAGGACATGATGGCAGCGTTGGCGTCGGCGCTGGGGAAGAAGACATGCGGGAAAATCAATGCCGCGGCCGAACCGAAGATAAAGAAGTCGTAGTACTCGACGGCGCTACCGAGGAAGCTGGCGAGAGCGGCCTTCTTCGGCGTTCCCGCCGTGGCGGTGCCCGGCGTCGTAGACGGGATCGTGTGACTCATGGTGTTCCTTTGTGTGACGGCGATGTCGCATCTGGCTGAAATGTGCGTACCTGGAACGTCGGTGTGGGTCCGGCAGCGGCCTCACACTGTAGCCACATTGTGAGAGCTACTTGTGCGATACAGCAATGATGACTGTGAGCGCAGTCACTTGTCAAGATGTTTACTCACCATCTAGATATAGCTCTCACGATGTGGCAATCTTTAGTTATGGATGTGAAGGAAGACACAAAGACCGACATGATCGGCAAGGCCCTGGGCCTCCTCGTATTGCTGGGCAATGAGCCGAAGGGGGCCAGCGCCTCCGAGCTCGCGCGCCAGGCGGAGCTGCCGTTCAGCACTACGTACCGGCTGCTCGGATCCCTGACCCGCGATGGATTCGTCGACTATGAGGCCGACGGCCGCCGCTACCACCTGGGACTTCGGGTCTTCCAGCTCGGTCAACGGGTATCAAACCATCACGGCTTCGCCGGCACCGCGCGTCCCATCCTGCAGCGCGTGACGGAAGGGACCGGCGAAGCGACCATCCTTTCCGTGCGGGATGGCCACCACCACCTCACGGTCAACAAGGTGGACGGACCGCAGATGTTCCGGGTCACCAGCGATCCGGGGCATCTCGGAATGCTTCACACCACGGCCGTGGGCAAGGCGCTTGTTGCCTTCGCGGACGACGACGAGCGGCAGCAATTGGTGGAAGGGCTCGAGTTGGAGCCGCTGACGGAGTCCTCCATTACCGACCGCGACGCTTTCCGCTTGGAAATCGAGAAGGTCCGGCGCCAGGGCTACGCGGTCATGGACGAGGAAAACGAGGTGGGCATGCGCGCCGTCGCGGTCCCCGTCCTCAATTCCCAGGGCGTTGCCTTCGCTTCGCTTGCCACTGCAGTACCGGTTTTCCGGATGAGCGTGGAACAGCTCGTGGCAGTCGTTCCGCTCTTGAAGAGCGCGGCGTCCGAGCTCGCCGACCGCCTGCCGCAGCGATAATAGCCATCACTTTTGTTCGCGATAAGAACACTAGTGCAATATGTGAACAATTTGTGTAGTCTGATTCATACCGCCCGGCGGAGCAGCACGGCCTGGACGTCCCGAGGGACGCCAGGGAGCGCCATTCCACGGGTGCAGTTGTCAAAGGAGCAATGAGCATGAGCAACCGAGCTGAATCCTTCCTGGTGGGCCTGATCGGGGAAGGCGTATCGCCTTCGCTGACGCCGCCCATGCATGAGAGGGAGGCCGACGTCCAGGGGCTGCGCTACCTGTACCGGCCCATCGACCTGCTGGAGCTCTCCCTGCCCGGCTCCGCCGTCGGCGATCTGCTGACCGCAGCCTCCCGGCTTGGCTACAACGGACTCAACATCACGCATCCGTGCAAGCAACTGGTGCTGCCGTTCCTGGACGAAGTTTCCGAGGACGCCTGCCGGCTTGGCGCCGTGAATACCGTGCTGATCGAGGACGGCCGTTTCGTCGGCCACAACACGGACTTCTCCGGCTTCGGCTCTGCTTTGGCCAGCGGCCTTCCCGACGCCGGCCTGGAGCGAGTCGTCCAGCTCGGCGCCGGTGGTGCCGGCTCCGCCGTCGCCTATGCCCTCCTTTCCGCGGGGGTCAAAACGCTCGACCTTGTGGACGTTGACCCCGCACGCTGTGCCGAACGGGCGGCGGAACTCGCAGCCCTGTTCCCGGGCAGCACCATCACCGCGCGTACGACGGCGGAGCTCCCGCAACTCATGCCGCTGGCCGACGGCTTGGTGCACTGCACCCCGGTGGGCATGGCCGCTCATCCGGGCCTCCCACTGGACATGTCCCTCGTCGAATCCAGGCACTGGGTAGCCGACATCGTCTACAGGCCGATCGAGACCCGGCTGGTGCTCGAGGCCCGGGCCAAGGGTTGCCGCGTGCTCGACGGCGGACGCATGGCCGTGGGGCAGGCCGCCGACGCTTTCCGCATCTTCACCGGCCGCGACGCCGATCCGGAACGGATGCGGGCACATTTCCTGGAGCTGGTGGGCGCCGAGGAAGCCAAGGCTGAAGGGTCCAAGGCCGACAAGGCACTCGCCGGGGCGGGTCACTGATGCGCACGGGAATCGCGACCGTCTGCCTCTCCGGGACGCTCAAGGAAAAGATGCAGGCCTGTGCCATCGCGGGCTTCGACGGCATCGAGATCTTCGAACAGGACCTCGTCACCTCGCCGCTCAGCCCGGAGGACGTGCGGAAGATGGCAGCGGACCTCGGACTCGGCCTGGATCTCTACCAGCCGTTCCGCGACTTCGACAGCGTCTCCGAGGACATCCTGCAGGAAAACCTGCGCCGGGCGGACGCCAAATTCAGGCTCATGTCCCGCCTCGGCATGGACACCATCCTGGTGTGCACCAATGTGGGAACCGCCACGATCGACGACGACGACCTGCGGGCGGAGCAGCTCTCCCGCCTCGCGCAATTGGCCGGCGAACACGGCGTCAAAGTAGCGTACGAGGCCCTCGCCTGGGGCAAATACGTCAACGACTACGAACATGCGCACCGCTTGGTGGACACCGTGGACCACCCCAACCTGGGCACCTGCCTGGACTCCTTCCACATTCTTTCCCGCGACTGGGACACCGCTCCCATCGAGGCGATCAAGCCAGAAAAGATCTTCTTCGTCCAAGTGGCCGACGCGCCGAAACTCTCCATGGATGTCCTGTCATGGAGCCGCCACTACCGCGTGTTCCCGGGCGAAGGACAGTTCGAGCTGGCCAAGTTCATGGGCCACGTGGCCCGCGCGGGCTATTCCGGCCCGGTCTCGCTGGAGGTCTTCAACGACGTCTTCCGCCAATCCGATGTAGAGCGCACCGCCGTCGACGCGATGCGCTCGCTCATCTGGCTTGAGGAACAGAGCGCCAAATGGCTGGATGCGGCATCCCTCGTGCCCGCAGGCGCCGGCGGTGATTCGACCGCCAACGCTGCCGGCCGTCGTCGTTATCCCATGGAGCTGGCCACCCTTCCCAAGGTGGCCGAACCGGCCGGATTCAACTTCGCCGAGGTCAAGACCGATGAACCCGCACAGCTCGAGACGCTTCTGGGCCAGCTCGGCTTCGAATTCGATGGCCGGCACCGGACCAAGGACGTGCAGTTGTGGTCCATGGGGCAGGCACGCGTCATCATCAACGAACAAGCGCCGTCGCACAGCGAACCTGCCATCGCGGCGTTGGGGTTCGACGTCGACTCGCCCGTGATTGCCTCGGCCCGCGCCCAGCAACTCAAGGCCCCCGTGGTGCCGCGCAAGGTCCAGGCGGACGAGGAAGTTTTCCAAGGCATCGCCGCCCCGGATTCCACCGAGATCTTCCTCTGCCAGGGCAGCCCGGATGGCACCGCAGCATGGACCCGCGAATTCGGCGAAGGGCTCGAGCACCCTTCTGCGGGAGCGCAAGCGGTGATCGACCACGTAAACCTCGCCCAGCCCTGGCAGCACTTCGACGAAGCCGTCCTCTTCTACACGAGTGCCCTTGCCTTGGAACCTCAGCCGTTCGCCGAGGTGCCGAGCCCCAGTGGCCTGGTGCGCTCGCAGGTCATGCAGACTTCCGACCGTGCCGTGCGCCTGGTGCTGAACCTGGCTCCAGTCATCCAGCAGGAAGCTGGCCAGCAGGGCAGCGGCGCCCGCAAGAGCTACCAGGAACACATCGCCTTCGCGGTGGACGACCTCGTGGCCACGGCCCGGGCGGCGAAGGCACGGGGGCTCGACTTCCTCCGGATACCGGCCAACTACTACGAGGACCTGGATGCGCGCTTCGCCCTGGATCCTGCCTTCCTCGCCACCCTCAAGGAACTGAACCTTCTCTACGACAGGGACGCCAACGGTGAATTCCTCCACTTCTACACCGCCACGGTGGGCAGCGTGTTCTTCGAAATGGTGGAACGCCGCGGCGGCTACGACGGCTACGGCGCCCCCAACGCCCCCGTGCGGCACGCCGTCCAGTACGACTCGCTTCACGCCCACCACGTGCAGCGCTAAGCAGAAACACCAGCAGGAACCAGGAAAGCAACCCCCCGAAAGGAGCCGGCCGTGCTGCTAGACGCAAATGCCGGGCACTACCAAGACGACGAGCTCGTACCGGCGGCCGAACCGCATGCCGGGCACGCCCCGTTGGACGCCGCAGCCGAAACCCAGGCGGATCTCAGCGCCGAGATCAAAGCCATCGGCGAAGCGTACGCCCAGGCGCTCAAAGGCGGTGCCGCTCCGGAGACCCAGCCCCGGCTGGACTTCGCACCGTACCGCAGCAGCATCCTGCGCCACCCCACCAAGAGCCTGCACCACGCGGACCCGGAGACCATCGAGCTGTACTCGCCGGCGTTCGGGCACCAGGACGTGCACGCCTTGGAATCCGACCTCACCATCCAGCACAACGGCGAGCCCCAGGGAGAGCGGATCATCGTCCAGGGCAAAGTGCTCGACGGCGACGGCCGCCCGGTTGCCGGCCAGCTCGTGGAGATCTGGCAGGCCAACGCTGCCGGCCGCTACATCCACAAGCGCGACCAGCACCCCGCCCCGCTCGACCCGAACTTCACCGGCGTCGGGCGCTGCATCACCGGACCGGACGGTTCCTATCGCTTCACCACCATCAAGCCCGGCGCCTACCCGTGGAAGAACCACCTCAACGCCTGGCGACCGGCGCACATCCACTTCTCGCTGTTCGGCACGGACTTCACGCAGCGCATCGTCACCCAGATGTACTTCCCGGGTGACCAGCTGTTCCCGCTGGACCCTATTTACCAATCGATCGTGGACCAGGACGCCCGCGACCGCCTCGTGGCCAAGTACGACCACGAGTTGACGAGCCCCGAATGGGCCCTCGGCTACAACTGGGACATTGTCCTGAGCGGGTCGAGGCGGACCTGGACCGAAAACGAAGCCTTTGGCGACGCCGGGGATGAGGAGTAGGACATGAGCAAGCTGACACCCACACCCGGCCAGACCGTCGGCCCGTTCTACGGCTACGCCCTTCCCTTCACCAAGGACAACGAGCTTCTCGCCCCGGGCAGTCCCGGAAGCATCCGCCTGCAAGGCACCGTGTACGACGGCGCCGGCGAAGCCATCCCGGACGCCATCCTGGAGATCTGGCAGGCCGACTCCGAAGGCAACGTGGTCCAGCGCACGGGCTCCCTGGTCCGTGACGGCTACACCTTCACCGGCTGGGGCCGTGCCGCAGTCGGCAACTCCGGCGTCTTCACCTTCACCACGGTCAACCCCGGCCCCACTGAACCGGGGGCGGCGCCGTTCATTTCCGTCGCCGTCTTTGCCCGCGGCCTCATGAACCGCCTGTTCACGCGCATCTACTTGCCGGAGAACGAGGAAGCGCTCGCTGCCGATCCGCTGCTCAGCTCCCTCGATCCCGAGCGCCGCAGCACCCTGATCGCGCGCCGCGACGCAGACGGCGGACTCACCTGGGACCTGCGCCTGCAGGGCGGGAATGAGACCGTCTTTCTCGACTTCGAGCGCTTCGAAGGCGCCTCCCAATGAGCGGGGACGGCGATTTCGGGCTGCTCAGCCCGGTGTCGGCGTCGCCCGCCGTGGTGGCGCTGACGGGTGACCGTGCGGTGATCGCGGCCATCCTCGACGTCGAGGCCGCCTGGGCATCCGTGCTCGAAGAGGCCGGATTCGCGCCCGCCGGTTCTGCCGCCGTCGTCACCGAAGCCGCGGAATCCTGGGCCTACGATGCCGCTTCCATCGCCGAACGCGCTCAAGGCGGCGCCAACCCGGTCATTCCGCTGCTTGCCGACCTCCGCGGCAGGGTCAGAGGACTGGACGCTAGCGCGCTCGCCGCCGTGCACACGTCCCTGACCAGCCAAGACGTCCTGGATTCGGCCCTGATGCTGCTCGCGCACCGCGTGGTTTCAGCGCTTCTCGCCGAAGCAAAAGGTACGACGACGGCGCTCGCCGCCCTTGCGGAGCAGCATGCGGACACGCTGTGCGTGGGCAGGAGCCTGACGCAGCACGCGCTTCCGTCCACCTTCGGGCTCAAGGCGGCGCAATGGTTCCACGGAGTGGCCGCCGCGGCGGGCCGCCTTGAATCCCTGGAGTTGCCGGTTCAGTTCGGCGGCGCCGCCGGCACCCTGGCTGCCGGTACCGTACTCACGGAAGGCTCGTCGTCGAGCCCCTTTGACTTGGCCGATGCCTTGGCCGGGAAGCTGGGCTTGGCTCCCGCTCCTGCGCCGTGGCACACCAACCGCCTTGCCGTCACCGCGCTTGGCGACTCCTTGGCTTCGCTGACGGATTCCTTCGGCAAGATCGCCTCGGACCTGCTATTCCTCAGCCGCCCCGAGGTTGCAGAACTGGGTGAACCCCAGGCCGCGGGCCGCGGCGTTTCTTCGGCCATGCCGCAAAAGCAGAACCCGGTGCTCTCAGTGCTGATCCGCAGCGCGGCGCTCCAGGCTCCTGGCTTGGCGGCCCAGCTTCACGTGGCAGCCGCGAACTTCAACGACGAGCGCCCGGACGGCGCCTGGCATAGCGAATGGCAGGCCTTGAGGAGCTTGCTGCGGCTCGCCCTCGGTGCCGCCGCCCAGCTGCGCGAGCTCGCCGAAGGACTCCGGGTCTTCCCCGAGGCGATGCGCCGCAACCTGGAAATTTCCGGGCCATTGCTGCTGAGCGAAGCCGTTGCATCGTCTGTTGCCCCGCTCCTCGGCGCGGACAGGAGTGAAGCGAAGGCCAAGCTGCAAGCCGTCGTTGACGAGACGCTCCGGGCACCTGCAGCGGAGCAGCCCCGGATCTATACCAAGCTCCTCCGCGAAGTAGTCCCGGCCAGCAAGCTGTCCGACGAGGAACTGGAGGACCTTCTTGACCCGGCGAACTACATCGGTGAGGCTGCCGAGATCAGCCGCCGCATCCTTGCCGCGTACCCCGAATTCGCGCACACCAACCCGAAGGGAGCCGATCGTGGCTAAGCCCAACGTCAAGGCGGTGCTGCTGTCCCCGCAGCGCACCCTCGGGGAGAAGCCGCTCCTGGTGGTGGGGCCCTCGCTCGGAACGTCCACCGTCCTGTGGACCGAGACGGCAGCCCTGCTCGGTGACGAGTTCGACGTTGTCGGCTGGGACCTTCCCGGCCACGGCGTCTCGCCAGCGGCCTCCGAAACGTTCAGCGTCGCCGAGCTGGCAGACGCGGTGGTTGACCTGGTGGATTCGATCGTGCCGGGCGCCGTGTTCCACTACGCCGGGGACTCCCTGGGCGGTGCCACCGGACTGCAATTGGCCATCAAACACGGTGAACGGCTCAAGTCCTTGTCCGTGCAGTGCACCGGAGCGAAGCTCGGTACACCGGAGGGGTGGCTGGAACGCGCCGAAACCGTCCGTGCGCAAGGTACCGCGGTGATGATCCAGGGTTCCGCGCAGCGCTGGTTCGCTCCCGGTTTCATGGATCGCCAGCCCGTGGTCAGCAGCCGCCTGCTGCATGCCCTGCGGGACGCCGACCGCTTCAGCTACGCCTTCTGCTGCGAGGCCCTCGCCGGATTCGATGTCCGCTCCCAACTCGGCGGCATCACCGTCCCCACGCAGGCCCTGGCGGGCGTCGAGGACACTGTTGCGCCGCCGTCGTGCGCTGAAGAAATTGTCGCGGGCATCAACTCCAGATTCAACACAGGCGGCGGCAGCGCAGTTGCTGTGGCGCTCGACGGCGTCGGGCACCTCGCGCCCGCGGAGGCGCCCGCCGTCGTCGCGGACCTCATGCGGACTTTCATGAAGGAGGCCGGACAATGAGCACTGATTCTTCGCAAGGCGCGGTTCAGCGTGACGCCACCTCGCAGGAAATCCACGACGCCGGCATGGTGGTCCGCCGCGAAGTACTAGGCGATGCGCACGTGGACCGAGCGAACGCTGCCAAAGACGAATTCACTGGTGACTTCCAGGACATGATCACCCGCATCGCCTGGGGTGGCATCTGGACCCGGCCCGGCCTGACGCGGCAAATGCGCTCCGCCGTCACCATCACCGCGATGGTGGCGCACGGGCACTGGGAAGAACTGGCCATGCACATCCGCGCGGCCATCACGAACGGGCTGAGCAGGGACGAGATCAAGGAAATCCTGCTGCAGACCGCCATCTATTGCGGAGTTCCCTCCGCCAACACAGCATTCAAGACCGCGCAGGGTGTTTTCGCGGACCTCGACGCGACCCCCGAAGCCCCCGCCCCACCCAACTGACTCGCATTAGATGTCGTTTTGAGCCCTCATAACGACATTAACTGCGAGCTAGTTGGGACTACAGAAAATTAGAGGAGACCCCATGAACCAGGCGTATGTGTACGACGCCGTGCGCACACCTTTTGGAAAATTCGGCTCGGGCCTTGCCGGGGTCCGTCCGGATGACCTCGCGGCCCACGTGGTGCGCGAAGCCGTCAAGCGCGCCCCCGCTTTGGATGTTGAGCGGATCGACGAAGTGGTGTTCGGCAACGCCAACGGCGCCGGCGAGGAGAACCGGAACGTCGCCCGCATGGCCACGCTGCTCGCAGGGCTCCCGACGTCGATCCCCGGCACCACGGTCAACCGGCTGTGCGGTTCGTCCCTCGACGCGGCGATCATCGCTTCCCGTCAGATCAACGCCGGCGACGCCGAATTGGTCCTGGTGGGCGGTGCCGAGTCCATGTCCCGCGCACCCTGGGTGCTGCCCAAGACCTCCAAGCCGTACCCGGCCGGTGACATGACCCTGGCTTCCACCACCCTGGGATGGCGTCTGGTGAACCCGGCCATGCCCAAGGACTGGACCATTTCCCTGGGCGAGGCCACGGAACGCCTGCGTGAGAAGTACGGGATCACCCGGGAGCGGCAGGACGAGTTTGCCGCGGCCTCGCACAACCTCGCCGCCGCGGCGTGGGACGAAGGCTTCTACGACCAGCTGGTGACCCAGGTTCCGGGCACCGAGCTGGTCCGTGACGAAGGCATCCGCGCGGGCTCGACGGCGGAGAAGCTCGCCGGCCTCAAGACCGTGTTCCGTCCCGAATCCCCGGACGCCGCCGCAGGTAAGACAACAGGCGGAACGGTCACCGCGGGGAACGCTTCGCCGCTGTCCGACGGCGCCTCCGCGGCCTGGATCGGCAGCGACAACGCCACCGGGCTGCTCGGGCTGGAGCCGCTCGCCCGGATCGCCGGCCGCGGCGCGCACGGAAACGATCCCCAGTTCTTCGGCTACGCCCCGGTTGAGGCTGCCAACAAGGCACTCGCGAAGGCGGCCATCGGCTGGGAGCAGGTGGGCGCCGTCGAACTCAACGAAGCCTTCGCCGCGCAGTCCCTGGCCTGCATCGATGCGTGGGGCATCGATCCGTCCATCGTGAACCGGCATGGTGGCGCGATCGCGATGGGGCACCCGTTGGGCGCCTCCGGCACGCGCATCCTGGGCACCCTGGCTCGCAGCCTGGAGGCCTCCGGTGAGCGCTGGGGCGTCGCGGCGATCTGCATCGGCGTCGGACAAGGACTGGCCGTGGTGCTGGAGAACGTCACCGCCGGAGTGAAGGGCTAGAGGACATGCTGACATTCATTGACACCGTCGGCGAAGCAATCGCGGGCATCAAGGACGGCTCCACCGTCATGATCGGGGGCTTCGGGAACGCGGGCCAGCCGTTCGAACTCATCGACGCGCTGCTCGAATCCGGCGCTACGGACCTCACTGTGGTGAACAACAACGCCGGCCAGGCCGACCAGGGCCTGGCGCTGCTCATCAAGGAAGGACGGGTCCGGAAGATGATTTGCTCCTTCCCGCGGCAGTCCGATTCCTGGCACTTCGACGCCAAGTACAAGGCCGGGGAAATTGAACTGGAACTCGTCCCGCAGGGAAACCTGGCCGAGCGCATCCGTGCCGCCGGGGCCGGCATCGGCGGGTTCTTCACTCCCACCGGCTACGGCACCATGCTCGCCGAAGGCAAGGAAACCCGCTTGCTGGACGGAAAATGGCAGGTATTCGAGACGCCCATCCACGCCGACGTCGCGCTCATCAAGGCGCTCAAGGCCGACGGCAAGGGCAACCTTGTCTACCGCAAGACCGCCCGTAACTTCGGCCCCATCATGGCCGCCGCGGCCAAGCAGACCATCGTCCAGGTGTCCGAGATCGTCCCGACCGGCGCCCTGGACCCGGAGAACGTCGTGACTCCCGGGATCTACGTCAACAGCATCGTGAAGGTGGCCTGACATGAGCATCCAAAACTCAACAACACCCCTCGGCCGCGACGATCTCGCGCGGCTCGTGGCGCGGGACATCGTGCCGGGTTCGTTCGTGAACCTCGGCATCGGGCAGCCCACGCTGGTCTCCAACTACCTCTCGGAAGAGCAGAACATCACGCTCCACACGGAGAACGGGATGCTCGGGATGGGCCCGGAGGCCAAGGACGAGGAGATCGACGGCGACCTCATCAACGCCGGCAAGATCCCCGTCACGGAACTCCCCGGCGCCTCGTATTTCCACCACGCCGATTCCTTCGCTATCATGCGCGGCGGCCATCTGGATATCTGCGTGCTCGGCGCTTTCCAAGTCTCCGCCACGGGTGACCTCGCCAACTGGCACACCGGAGCACCGGACGCTATCCCGGCCGTCGGCGGGGCGATGGACCTGGCCACCGGCGCGAAGGACGTGTTTGTGATGATGACACTCCTGACCCGCGAGGGTGTGTCCAAACTCGTCGGCACCTGCAGCTACCCGCTGACGGGCGTGGGCTGCGTGACCCGCGTGTACACGGACAAAGCCGTCTTCTTGATAGGGCCCGACGGCGTGACCGTGCGTGAGACGTTCGGCTGCACCTTCGAGGAACTCCAGGCCCTGGTGCCGGTCCGGCTGGTGCCGTTCGACGAGAAGGCGGCGGGCGCCGTCGTCGGCGTCTAAACGCGCCAATAAGATTGGTAACCATGACCGACGCAGCAGTAGCCGGAGTGCCGCACGCAGGTGCTCCCCAAGCGAGTGACCAGTACGTGCAGTCGCTGGCACGCGGCTTGTCCGTGATCCGTGCGTTCGACGCGGCCAACCCCGTCATGACGCTCAGCGAGGTGGCGGCGCGCACAAACCTGACGCGTGCCACGGCCCGACGGTTCCTGCATACGCTGGTGGAGCTGGGCTATGTGCGCACCGACGGCAAGACTTTCGCGCTCACGGCGATGGTGCTGCAGCTTGGCTATTCGTACTTGTCGGCGTTGTCACTGCCCCAGCTCGCGCAGCCGCACCTTGAGGAGTTGTCGCTGAAGCTGGGGGAGTCGACGTCGGCCGCGGTGCTGGATGGAGCGGACATCTTCTACGTGGCCCGCGTGACCACGCGCCGGATCATGACGGTGGGGATCTCGGTGGGCACCCGCTTCCCGGCCTACGCCACATCCATGGGCAGGGTGCTTCTGGCCGGGCTGCCGCAGCAGAAACTGGACCAATATTTGGCCGACGTGGAGTTCAAGGCCTTGACGCCGCGGACCATCACGTCCCGCGAAGAGTTGGTTGCCGAGCTGGACCGGGTGCGAAATCAGGGCTGGTGCCTCCTGGACCAGGAGCTGGAACTCGGGCTCATGTCCATCGCTGCGCCGGTGTGGAACCACAATGCCGGACATGTGGCTGCGGCGGTCAACGTCTCGCTCCAAGCCCAAAACGTTGCTGCGCAGCCAGACCCCCAGGCGTACCTCGAATCGGTCCGGGAGCAGATCGTCGGAACTGCCCAGGCGATATCGCAGGATGTCTCGGCGAAGCATTAGCGTTTAGGGTCGTTGCCACGGCGCGTTGCGGCGCGTAGGCCCACGGCCCATGACCGACGTGGATGAGCAAGACTGTGGCTCCGACGTCGATGACCCTCGGCGGGCTGATCAAGCACTTGGCCTATGTCGAGGAGGACACAACGGCCACCCCGACCTGCTCCGGGATTCTGCGGATGGGCTGAGGGGGGAGTAGGCGGGGACGCGATAGTCGTCAGGCGAGCCCGGAACCAGCACGTTAGAGTGGTTTGGAGCGCTATACCGTCCTGAGGAGTCCCATGTCTGACCTGGCGTTGGAGAGCCGCCGGGTTCGGCGGCGATTCCCTCCCCGGCTGGATCCCTTGTTCTCTGGACTGTTCGGTTTTCTACTGTCCTTCGCCGGAAGCTGGATCCCATCGATTTGGAGGGACGAGGCTGCCACCGCCTATGTGGCCAACCATTCGAGTCAGGAACTGTTTGCCATCGTAGGGCGCATCGACGGCGTCTTCGGGCTGTACTACTGGCTCATGCATGGCTGGTTGAGCCTTGTGGGGACTAACCCGTTGACCTTGCGGTTTCCGAGCGCCGTTGCTGTCGGCGTCGGCGTGGCCGCCGTGGTCGCGATCGGGTCCCGGCTGCACAGCCGCTGGCTGGGCCTTGCCGCCGGCTTGGCATTCGCCGTGCTGCCGAGGATGACCGCGATGGGAATCGAGGCCCGTTCCTATGCGATGTGCGCGGCGATGGTTGCCGTTCTTGGCTGGCTGATGTTGCTCCTGACGGAACGCGCCCGGATCCTCAGCGCTGTGCCCTACGTTGTGGTGGGCGTCATTGCCGTGTATCTGCACATGTATGCCGTGCTCGCGGTCGGATCGCTGTGGCTGTCCGGCATGCTTTTGTCCCGAACGCGGCGGTCAAGGATCGTCCTGAGCGTGGCAACTGCCGGGATATTCGCCGTGACCGTCCCCCTGTTCCTGCTTGCCCGCACCCAAGCGGCAGCTCAGATCAGCTGGATCAACACCACTCCGGCCCAAATGTTTGCCCAAGTCTTCGTGGAGCAATTCTTCCCTTACAAGACCGTGGTGCGCTTCACGACGCCGGACCAGGAATGGGTGCGATCGCTCGCCGTCGTGCTGGCCGGAATCGCCTGGATACTCGTTGCCGCCTTGCTGGTCACGGGATGGAAGCGGTATCGCCGGGCATTGCTCTTCGCGGTGCCGGGCGTCGTCCTGCCGACAGTCGCGGTGTTCGTCTACTCCTTCCTGGTCTCACCGGCATACACGCCGAAGTACTTGATTTCCACGGTTCCCGCCTTTGCGATCCTGCTCGCATGTGCCCTCGGGAACCTGCCGCGGGTCTGGCCTAAAGTCACGGCGGTGGTGCTTCTGGCAGGGATTGCCGCCCCGATCTACGTTTCGCAACGGCAGCCCAACGGGAAGTTCGTCGTCGACGATTTCTCCTTCATCGCCGGGACCATCGACGGCCACAGCACAACGGGAGATGGGATTCTCTTCGACGACAGCCCGGGAGACCCGATCGAATCCGGACGCAACGCGCTCTCCGGCTACCCGGCGTCGTTCCGCAACGTCCGGGACATCGCAGCAGTGACCGGACCCGAACGATTGACCTCCCCGTGGTCACTCCAGCTCCCGTTCGATGCGGTGCAGGATCAGGTCGCCAGAACGTCCAGGGTGTGGCTGGTCACCACGCCCCAAAAGAAGGCCGACGCCGGCGCTGACGCCGCCAAGCTGACGCGCCTCGGCTTCCACCAAGCCAGCCAGTTCGCCGGTCCCACCCACGAGGTCATTCTCTGGACGCGCTGAGGCTGTAACGCTACCGCGTCAGCTTGGCGTGGTCCGGATGGTGGTCGCCGATGTGCCCCGGGGCGTTGGCAGCCAAGACGCGCTCAACAAACGCACAGTATTCCTCCACATAGTGGCGCAGGATGGATGCCGTGCCTTCGTCCCTGACCGATCCGTCCTCGTTGTAGGCCGTGCGATCGAATTTGATGTAGGCCTCCGGGGCGTTCAGCTGGGGTGCGTCGAGGAAGCTCAGGACGCTGCGCATGGACGCCTGCATCACGGCCGTGCCGATGCTGCCGGGAGACGTTCCGATGATGCCCGTTGGCTTGCGCGCGAAGGAATTGGTTCCCCAGGGCCGGGATCCCCAGTCGATGGCGTTCTTCAGGGCGCCGGGGACGGAGCGGTTGTACTCCGGCGAGATGAACAGGATGCCGTCCGACGCCGCGATCGCGTCCTTGAGGGCCCGGCCGGCAGGCGGGTAGTCGGCGTCGTAGTCCGGGCTGTACAGGGGCAGGTCCTTGATAGGAATCTCGGTGAATTCGAGCTCTTCCGGCGCCACGCTGATGAGCGCCTTGGACAGGACCCTGTTGATGGAGCGGCTTGAAAGGCTGCCGACGAAGTATCCGATCTTGTACGTGGCCATGGCAATGTTCCTTCCCGACGGCGCGGCCGGAACCGGCTCATCGACGGTGCGGTAACTGGAGGCTCCCAGCCCACAGCGAGCTTATTAGAGCAGCCCGGAGATGGGAATGGCCGGCCGCTGAGGCCTCCCCACTCCCGCCCGGGCCTTCCGCGTCCTAGACTCAAGCCAACAACGGCTCAGGGCAATGATGTTCAGAAGGACAACGGGGTTTCGGAAAGGGAGCGCGGGTGAAACTTGGCATAGCTCGGGAACGCCTGGACGGTGAGCGGCGTGTGGCTGCGACGCCGGAGACTGTCACGCAGTTGGCCGGACTCGGCCTGGAAGTCGTCGTCGAAAGCGGAGCGGGAACGGCCGCGGGGCACAGCGACGAGCACTACCGGAAGGCAGGCGCCCTCATCGTCCCCGCCCTGGATCTGGCCAAACTGGATGTCTTCGCGCACGTCCGCCCCCTCGAACCCACGACGGCGGCTGCGCTGCGGCGGGGCGCCGTCACTGTAGGCCTGGCCTCGCCGTCGTCGGAACTTCCTACCGTCCGCGCGCTCGCCGATGCGGGTGTGACTTCCTTCGCCCTTGAGTTGGTGCCGCGCATTTCCCGGGCACAATCCATGGACGCGCTCACGTCCCAGGCACTCGTGGCCGGGTACCGCTGCGTGCTCGAGGCGGCAATGCGCCTCCCGCGCTTCTTCCCGCTCTATATGACGGCCGCGGGAACCATTCCCCCGGCCCGCGTGCTGGTGCTCGGTGCGGGCGTGGCAGGACTGCAGGCCATCGGCACCGCGAAGCGGCTGGGCGCACGGGTCTCCGCCAACGACATCCGGCCGGCCTCGGCGGACGAGGTCGCGTCCATGGGCGGCACCTTCATCAAGCTCGACGTCGAGACGGCCGAATCGTCCGGCGGCTACGCGCGCGAGCTCAGCGCCGACCGCGGTGCCCTGCAGCGTGAGCTGCTCGCCCCGCACGTGGCCCAAGCGGACGTGCTCATCACGACGGCGGCGGTCCCCGGGCGGCGGGCCCCCCTCCTGGTGAGCCGCGAGATGGTCCAGCACATGCGCCCGGGCTCGGTGGTGGTGGACCTCGCCGCGGAATCCGGCGGCAACGTGGAAGGCTCGGTGCCGGGCCTGGATCTTCAAATCCCGACGGCGGACGGCCAGGGCGCAGTCACTCTCGTGGGGATGAAGGATGCCGCCTCCGCCATGCCCGCGGACGCATCGCGCCTCTACGCGAAGAACGTCGCGAACCTGCTGGCACTGATGACGTGTGACGGCGCCGTCGTCCCCGACTTCGGTGATGAGGTGGTGGCGGGTGCGTGCCTGACGCACGACGGCGAGGTGCGGCACGGTCCGACGGCGGAGGCCCTTGCGGCGCTCTCCGCCGAGACGGCGGAACCTGTCAGCACCGCCAACGAGGGGGTTTCCTGATGGACGGCATCGCCCTGCTCACTATCACCGTCCTGGCCGTCTTCGTTGGCTTCGAAGTGGTCTCCAAGGTTTCCAGCACGCTGCACACCCCCTTGATGTCAGGGGCCAACGCCATCCACGGAATCATCCTGGTGGGGGCGATCATCGTCGCCGGTCAGGCCTCGGATCCGTGGGTCCTCGCGGTGGCGTTGCTCGCCGTCGTCCTCGCCACCGCCAACCTGGTGGGCGGCTTTGTGGTGACGGACCGCATGCTGGAGATGTTCCGCGGCCGTCAACGCGTGGCACCGCCCGGAGGTAAGGCCGGGCCCGTAGAGGCTGAGTCGAAGGAGCGCACGCGATGACCCTCATCGACCCGGTGTGGACCTCGCTTCTCTACCTCGCGGCTGCCGTGTGCTTCATCCTCGCCCTCAAGGGACTCAACTCCCCGCGAACCGCCCGGCGGGGCAACCTCGTGGGCGCATTCGGTGCGGCGCTCGCCGTCGCCACGGTGTTCATGTCCGTCAAAATGGACAATGTTCCCTGGATCGTGGGCGCAATGGTGGTTGGTTCGGGCGTGGCCGCGCCGGTCGCGCGGCAGGTCAAGATGACCCAGATGCCGCAGCTCGTGGCGCTGTTCAACGGCGTGGGCGGCGGCGCCGCGGCGCTTGTTGCGCTTCTGGAACTCGCGCACACTGGCGACCGCTGGGTGCGCGTGGCCATTGTCTTCACGCTGCTGGTGGGGGCGGTGTCGTTCGCAGGTTCCGCCATCACTTTTTCCAAACTGCAGGAGCTCATGACCACCCGTCCGGTGGTGTTCGCCGGCCTGCCGACCCTCATGGGGGCGGTGCTGCTCGCGGCGGTGGGTGCCGCCGTCGCCGTCGTTTTCAGCGGCTCCCTCGCGCTCGCGCTGCTGCTCTTGGTGCTGGGGTTGGCGGCAGGCGTCCTGCTGGTATTGCCGGTGGGCGGCGCGGACGTGCCGATCGTCATCTCGCTGCTGAATGCCTTCACGGGCCTGGCCGTAGCTGCCTCGGGCCTGGTGCTTGGCAATGTGCTCTTGGTGGTGGCCGGCACCTTGGTGGGCGCCTCGGGCACCATCCTCACGAGGGCCATGGCGGCGGCCATGGGCCGCAGTGTTGCGGGTATCCTCTTTGGCGCGTTCAAGGGAGGCTCGACGGCGGGCTCGACGGCGGTGAGCGATCGGCCCGTCCGCTCCTCCAGCCCGGAAGACGTGGCCGTGCTCCTTGGCTATGCACAACGGGTCATCATCGTTCCCGGTTACGGCCTTGCCGTGGCCCAGGGGCAGCACACGGCGGCGGAACTGGCCCTTGCCTTGGAGGCGAGGGGGATCGACGTGGATTTCGCGATCCACCCGGTGGCCGGCCGCATGCCCGGGCACATGAACGTCCTGCTTGCCGAAGCCAATGTGCCCTATGAGTCCCTCAAGGAAATGGGCGAAATCAACTCGGAATTCCGGACAGCCGACGTCGCGCTGGTGGTCGGCGCGAACGACGTCGTCAATCCCGCCGCGAAAACCACCGCAGGTTCGCCGATCTACGGCATGCCCATCCTCGAAGTGGCCGACGCGCGCCAAGTAGTCTTCCTGAAGCGCTCCATGCGGCCGGGATTCGCGGGAATCGAGAACGAACTCATGTACGAACCCCAGACCACACTGCTGTTTGGCGACGCCAAGGAATCCCTCATCAAGGTGTTGAGTGCGGTCAAGGCGCTCAAGCTTAGTTAACCAACTCGGGGGTGCCCGCGCGCCTCTCTGCCGCCGAATCAGGTGAGCACACTCAGGGTCGCGGCCCGCAGCTGCTGCCGGCCGGGTGAGCCCACTCAAGACGCGGCCGGATTCATCGCCCTATCATCGCCGAAGACCCAGGGTGGGAATGCTTCCATCCTTGACGGTTGCCCCGGCTTCGAATGGACGGTGAGTGGAGTGGCTGGATCCTCGACGCATGAGCAGACGGTTAAGCGGCGCTTCCGGGTCCGTTGGGCCGCCGTCGGAGCGTGCGCAGCGATGGTCCTGGCACTGCTCAGCGGCTTTGCTCTGCCCGCGCATGCCGCAGCCAACACTGTCATTTCCCTGACCTTTGATGACAGCAACGCGGACCAGTTGACCGCCGCTGCCACCATGAAGAACTTGGGGCTTCATGGCACCTTTTACACGGTCTCCGGATGGATCGATCAGCCGAGCTATTTCACGTCGGCGAACCTGCAGCAACTCGCTGCGGACGGCAATGAGATTGCCGGGCACACGGTCACCCACCCTGACCTGGTCACGTTGACGTCGGATGAAGTGACCCGGCAGGTGTGCAACGGCCGGGTCGCCTTGGCAAACATGGGCTTCAAAGTCACGAGCTTCGCCTACCCCTTCGCTTCCTTGGATCCTGCCGTGCAGACCATCGTGAAGAATTGCGGTTTCAACAGCGCACGCGGGCTCGGAGACCTTTACAGCAAGGACGATCCCGGGCTTCCGGCTGCTGAGACCATCCCGCCCGCCAACCCTTATGACACCGCGGCGCCGGAGGAAGTGGACAGCACATGGACGCTGTCCAACCTTGAAAACTCCGTCACCAGGGCCCAGGCGGCCGGCGGTGGCTGGGTTCAGCTGACGTTCCACCACATCGCGGTGGGGACCGATCCGACGCTGACCATCAGCCCCAGCCTGTTCAACCAATTCGCCTCCTGGCTGGCGCAACAACAGACGGCAGGCAGCGTTGCCGTGAAAACGGTTGACCAGGTCATCGGTGGCCCGGTCCAGCCGCTCGTCTCGGGTCCGCCGGTGCCGCCTCCGCCACCACAGGGAACCAACATGATCCAGAACCCGAGCCTCGAGACGCTGACCAGCGGGATTCCGCTGTGCTGGGCTGCGGGGGGATACGGCACCAACACCCCCAGCTTTTCAGTGGTCTCGCCTGGCCACACAGGCAACAACGCGGAACTGCTGACCATGAGCGGCTACGTCAGCGGTGACGCGAAGCTCCTGCCGGCCCTGGACCTTGGCGGCTGCTCACCCACGGGCACTCCGGGCCATATCTATCAGCTCAGCGCCTGGTATAAGTCCAATGTCATCACCCAATTCGAGGTCTACTACCGCACTGGAACGGGGTATTGGACCTACTGGACGGCGAGCCCGTTGTTCAACGCGAGCAGCAACTGGACACAGATCACCTGGACCACGCCTGCCCTTCCGGCAGGCGCCTCCGGTATCAGCTACGGCCTGAACATCCAGTCCAACGGCTCGATCACCACCGATGACTACTCGATGATCGACGTCAGTCCTGCTGCCTCGACGGCGCCGGCGGCTCCCACCGGCGTGACCGCCACGGCGGGTAATGCTTCCGCGGTGGTGTCGTGGACGGCGCCTGCCAACGGCGGCTCCCCGATCACTTCCTATACGGTGACGCCTTCGTCCGGCGGCACGGCACTGGCTCCCGTGACGGTCTCCGGTAATCCGCCCTCGACGACGGCGACCGTCACCGGCCTGAGCAACGGCACGGCCTACTCGTTCACGGTGACGGCCACCAACGCCGTCGGGACGTCACCCCAGTCCGCGGCGTCGGCGCCCGTCACTCCCACGGCTCCAACAGTTCCGGCCGCTCCGACCGGGGTGACCGCGACGGCGGGTAATGCTTCCGCGGTGGTGTCGTGGACGGCGCCTGCCAACGGCGGCTCCCCGATCACTTCCTATACGGTGACGCCTTCGTCCGGTGGCACGGCATTGGCTCCGGTGACGGTCTCCGGTAATCCGCCCTCGACGACGGCGACCGTCACCGGCCTGAGCAACGGCACGGCCTATACGTTCACGGTGACGGCGAGCAACGCCGTCGGGACATCGGTGCCGTCGGCCGCCTCACCGCCAGTGACTCCCACGGCGCCCGTTCCCGGTGTCGTCAACGGCGGTTTCGAATCCGGACTTAGCTCCTGGACCACCGGAGGGGTCAAAGCGCCGGTTGCCTCGACCACCGCCCACACCGGCACGGGTTCTGCGTTGTTGGGCCTGGCATCGGGGGCCGAGCCGCTGGGCGACAGCAACCTGTCCCAGACCATCACCATGCCCGCTTCCGGGACATCCACACTGTCCTTCTGGTACCAGCCGCACACGGCTGACGAGACCTGCACAGGCACCGCGTGCAGGTACGACTGGATGGAAGCGCAGGTCCGCTCCACGAGCGGCACGGTCCTGGGCAGCCTCTTCAAGCTCTGCAACAATAACGGCATCTGGACCCAGCTCAGCGCCAACCTGTCCGCCTACAACGGCCAGACCATCGTGCTCTGGTTCAACGTCCACCTCGACGGCTCCAGCCCGGCGGATGACACTTGGATGTACCTCGACGACGTCACCCTCACCAACACCCAAACGACGCCGACGGCGCCCGCCGCACCCACCGGCGTGACGGCGACGGCAGGTAACGCCTCGGCAACCGTGTCCTGGACCGCGCCGGCCAACGGCGGCTCCGCGATCACCTCGTACGCGGTCACGCCGCACGCAGGCGCCACCGCCCTGGCGCCGGTCGCCGTGACCGGGAACCCGCCGGCGACGACGGCAAACGTCACGGGGCTGACTAACGGCACCGCCTATACGTTCACGGTGACCGCTACGAACGCCATCGGCACCTCCCCGGCGTCGGCCGCTTCTGCCGCTGTCACCCCGACGGCGGGTGCGACGGCACCCGCCGCGCCCACCGGCGTGACCGCGACGGCAGGTAATGCCTCGGCAACCGTGTCCTGGACTGCGCCGGCCAACGGCGGCTCCGCGATCACCTCGTACGCGGTCACGCCGCACGCAGGCGCCACCGCCCTGGCCCCGGTCACCGTGACCGGGAACCCGCCGGCGACGACGGCGAACGTCACGGGGCTGACTAACGGCACCGCCTATACGTTCACGGTGACCGCTACGAACGCCATCGGCACCTCCCCCGCGTCGGCCGCTTCTGCCGCTGTCACCCCGACGGGCACGACAACCTCGGCCATCACCAACGGCGGCTTCGAATCCGGGCTCACCGCATGGACCACCGGCGGCGTCAAAGCGCCCGTGGCCTCCACCGTCGCCCACACCGGCACGGGCTCGGCACTTTTGGGCCTGGCTTCGGGTGCGGAACCCTTGGGCGACAGCAGCCTGTCCCAGACCATCACCGTCCCCGCCACTGGAACCACCACCCTGTCCTTCTGGTACCAGCCCCACAGCCAGGAAGACCCCTGCACCGGCAACGCCTGCCCCTACGACTGGATGGAGGCACAAGCCCGCACCACCACCGGCACCACCCTGGGAAGCCTGTTCAAACTCTGCAACAACAACGGCACCTGGACCCAGCTCACCGCCGACCTCACCGCCTACAAAGGCCAGACCATCATCCTCTGGTTCAACGTCCACCTCGACGGCTCCAGCCCCGCCGACGACACCTGGATGTACCTCGACGACGTCACCCTCACCAACGGCTGAATCGGCGGGAAAGAGGTCCTGCTACTTGGATGCGGTTGGCGCTGTCGCCCATTCCGCGTCAACCGCCAGGTCCATGGTTGTGAGCCGCAGCCAGAGCCAGAGCCGTTTCTGCGGCTGAAGCCGGGATGACCATGGTGGTGGTCACGCACGAATTGGGCTTCGCGCGCCAAGTCAGCGATCAGGTGGTCTTCATGGACCAAGGGGTAGTTGTTGAAAGCGGCAGGCCCGAGGACGTCCTGGGCAACCCGCAACACGAACGCGCCCAGGCCTTCCTCTCGAAGGTCCTCTAAACATCAGCAATCCCGGCCGGCCAACGGCCGGTCCCCGGAAAGGAACTCATCCATGTCCCGCAAGCAGGTCACAACCGAACTCGCCCCCAGTCCTGCCGGCCCCTACTCCCAGGCCGTCGTCGCCAACGGCTTCCTCTACACGGCTGGCCAGACTCCGCATGACCCCATCAGCGGTGACGCCGTGGGAACCACCATTGAAGAGCAGGCACTCCAGGCCATGAACAACCTTGGCGCCGTCTTGGCCGCGTACGGGCTCGACTTCTCCCACGTTGTCAAAGCGACGGTGCACCTGCACCATCCGGGCCGCGACTTTGCAGGATTCAACACCGTCTACGAAACGTTCGTCGAAACCCCGTACCCGGCCCGGACAACGGTGGGCTCGTTCCTGGGTGACTTCCTCGTCGAGATCGACGTGGTCGCCGTCGTGCCCTAGCGCTTAGCGCTTAACGCGGAAGCGGCGGCCGCTAAGATTCGCAGCCGCCGCGTCGGCCATTCGCAGCCGAGGGGGGAGAGCCTGGGGCCGACGTTTCTAGCTGGCTTCGAGGATCTTCTTGAGGTTCTCCAGGTCCTTGCGCATGGCCGCGCGCATCATTGGCGCCATGACGATGCCTGCAAGGGCAGAGAACCCGGAAGGTTCGCCTGTGTTGCGGAGCGTCATGCGGGTGGCGCCATTCTCATCGGACCAGGTGTACGTGGTCCGCATAGGGAAAGGACCTTGGCTTGTGCGCATGGTGAGTTTCTCGCCGGGGACAAGCTCGGTGAATTCGTAGACATAGTCCAGATTTCGGCCCAGGAATCGTGCGGTGAAGGCAACCCGGGATCCCACCGCGAGCGGCTTCGGCGTCTGCCATTGTGCAGATCGTATGTTCACGTACCAGACCGGCGCGTTGTCCGGATTGGAAGCATAACTTGCCACGATCTCGCGGGGCTGCCGGATCAGTATTTCGGTCTGGACGTTCACCATGTCCCCAACTATCGCAGAACGCGTCTACAGGCCGGTAATCCCATATCCAAGGAGCTCAGGGCAAGTTGTCGGAAAGCGTGGGAGCGTGCCCGGCCTCTCCGCCGTGGGGTTCAATCTCCACGTAGTAGATCGTCCCCGTGCCAGGGGCGTGGAGGCGGTGCGGTGAGTGACGAATCGGCCGGTAGTCGTGTCCGAAGGGATCGCGCACAGTGACACGTTCAAAGTGATCCAGCCGCGCGAGGAGGCCATCGACGTCCCTGAGTGTCGCGGGATGGGTCTCTTCGCCCTCTACATCCACTACCCAGGGCGAACTTGTGGCGCTGCTGGCGAGCTCCAAGGTGAGAGTCTCGAATATTCCGGCCAGGAGGGCATCCAGCGTTGTGGGGTAGAGGCGGAGCAGCCGATGCGCTTGCGGTTCCCGGCGTCGGTCGGTGATCCAGGTTTGGCGGAGCCACGTGAATTCGACCCGGCCGAACGAGGAGCCTAAGTTCAGCTTCCGGCCCTCCTCCAACGTCAAATGGAAGTTGTTGCCTGCCCGGTCCAGGATGCTGGCTGCTTCCTCAACGTACTCAAGGTCCCTGAGCATGGCGGTTTTAGAAGGATAGTAGGTGAAATCACCGAGCTCATCGACCACGACGTAGTCTGCCGGATCCGCGCCGGCAAGCTCGGTATCGTGTGCGGTTTCTTTGCTGAGGTCGGTGCGTTTCATGGTGAATCAGCTCCTACGGAGGGTCAGTCCGAAGCCCGGATAGGCGTTGCGTCCTGCCTTCATCAGACCACCAAACGGACCGGCCGGCATCGGTCCTTAATGGTTTCCTTACGCCGGCGGGAGCAAATTTAGCGCCCCCGTTCACGTTTGTAACAGTCGGCCGCCAGCATGCCCAGAATTACGCAACAATGGCATGTTGTTATTAGAGTAAGGATTGCCTTGCCTATCACGCCGCCGTTCCGCCCCGACTCGTCGGGCTGGCCCGCGTGAAGGGCGGGGCTACCCCAACCATTCCGGTCCCAGCCGGAAACCTTGAAAGGCCCCCATGAAATTCGGCATCAAATCCGCTACGGTCCTTGCCGCCGCCACGGCCTCGCTGCTGGCACTTTCGGCGTGCAGCGGCGCCCCAAGCGGTAGTTCCGCGGCATCCGGCGACGGCATCGTCGTCTACAACGCTCAGCATGAGAACCTCACCGGCGCATGGGTGGACGCCTTCACCAAGGAGACGGGAATCAAGGTTACGCTCCGCAATGGTGACGACCTTGAAATGAGCAACCAGCTCAGCGAGGAAGGCAAGAACTCTCCGGCCGACGTTTTCCTGACCGAAAACTCCCCGGCCATGGTCCGCATTGCGAGTGCCGGCTTGCTTGCCCCGGTGGACCAGGCAACCCTCAGCCAGGTCCCGGCGCAGTACCGGCCCTCCACGGGTGACTGGACGGGCATCGCGGCCCGCTCCACCGTGCTTGCCTACAACAAGACCAAGCTCAGCGAGGACCAGCTCCCCAAGTCCTTGATGGACCTCGCGGATCCGTCATGGAAGGGCCGTGTGGGCGCGTCCACAGGCGGAGCTGATTTCCAAGCCATCGTCAGCGCGATGCTTGCGCTCAAGGGGGAAGACGCTACCCAGAAATGGCTGGAGGCGGCCAAGTCCAACTTCAAGTCCTACAAGGACGACACCCCGGTGCTCGCGGCCGTGAACGCAGGCGAGGTCGAGGCTGGAGTTTTGTACCACTACTACTCTTTCGTGGACCAGGCGCAGACCGGAGAAAACAGCAAGAACGTTGCTCTTCACTACTTCAAGAACCAGGACCCGGGTGCGTTCGTCAGCGTATCGGGCGGCGCTGTTCTGGCGTCCAGCAAGAAGCAGGCCCAAGCGCAGGAGTTCCTGAAGTTCATCACGGGTAAAACAGGTCAGCAGGTCCTCCAGAACGGTGACTCCTTCGAGTACACCGTTGGTTCCGACGTACCGGCCAATTCCAAGCTCGTGCCCCTCAAGGATCTCCAGGCACCCGCGGTGGACCCCGCCAAGCTCAATAGCGAGAAGGTCACCGAGCTGATGACCAAGGTCGGGCTGCTCTAATGGGTCAGCCGAGCTTGAAACCCCCGTTGCTGTAAAGAATCTGGCCATTCATCCACGAGCCCTGCTCGGAAAACAGGAATCTGACGAGGTCCGCGATGTCCTCGGCCGTGCCGAGCCGACCGGCCGGGGTCGCCTCAATGCCCGAACGCCGCGTCGCGTCGTCCATCCATCCAGTGTCGATGGGGCCCGGGTTCACCACGTTCGCACGCACACCCCGATCTGCCAGCTCAACGGCGGCTGCGGTGACGATGCGGTCCAGGGCTCCCTTGCTCGCTCCGTATGGCAGATTGTGAACGGTGTGATCGCTCGTCAAGGCGACAATCCGGCCGCCGACGCCGCCCGGTACAACGGGTTCCCGTAGTTGCTCCGCGAAGGCCTTGATGAGGAGCCACGTCGCCCGCGCGTTGACAGCGAAATGGCGGTCCCAACTCTCAAGGTCGGTCGTCAGGATCGAACTGTCCACGGATTCGCAGTGCGACATGACCAAAGCCGTGACCGGTCCGGGCGTTCCGGCAGCCCTGATGAGCTCAGCCGGCACCGCTGGATCGCTCAAGTCGCCCGGAACGAGCTCGACGGCGACTCCCAACGCCCGGCATTCGCTGGCGATGGACTCCGGATCGTCGGCGTTGCGCTCCAGACCGACCCGATCGTCGTACGGTCGCCAATAGTTGAGGGCGACGTCCCAGCCGTCGCGCGCCAAACCGACCGCGAGACTCGCCCCGATTGAGTGCCGTCGGCCGACCCCGTCACAAGTGCGACTTTCGAATGGCTCTGGATAGTCATGCTTCGATTCTAGGAAGGTTCCAATCAGTCAACGCGGATCCTTGCGCCCCCGAACCCCGCACCGTAGGTTTGAGGAAGCGGACGTATGCGTCCGGGGGCATCGGGTTTGAAGCCGATGGCCAGTCAGATTCAGAGAAGGAACATGGCCGTGGCAACAGGTATTGTCAAGTGGTTCAACGCCGAGAAGGGTTTCGGCTTCATTGCCCCCGACGACGGTTCGGCGGACGTTTTTGCCCACTACTCAGCAATCGCTTCGAGTGGGTACCGATCACTGGACGAGAATCAGCGGGTCCAGTTCGACGTCGTCCAGGGCCCGAAAGGCCCCCAGGCGGAGAACATCCATCCCCTGTGACAGTAGGGCACTTTTCCTAAGGCAGTTCTGCAAGCAGCCGGCCCCACGTGGGTGCCAATAAAGGCGCCCCGGCAAGCTTGAGGCAATGCCACAGCGTCACCGCTACGGAATCCAGCACCGGCACTCCGGTGGTTTCCTCCACTTCCGCGGTGATGTTGGCGCCGTAAAGGTTCGTGCACAAATAAATGAGCGCGTCCGGGTTCGAGGCGGCAAGTTCCAAGGACCCGGGCAGCATTTCCGCGTCCGTGACCCGGGCGAAGGATTCGTTGTTGCTGAGGTCCAGGTGGCGGTGGTCAACCGTCTTGATTCCTTCGCGCGCATACGACTCAATGACGGCTTCGTTCACGTCCCCGGTATACGGCGTGAACATGCCGATCCTTTCCGTGCCGAACGTCCGGAAGGCCTCCAGGTAGGCCAAGGTCGAGGTCGTGGCCGAGATGCCGGTTGCCTCCGTGATTTCCCGGACCAAGGCCTCGTCATGCGCGGCGCCGAGCCAGGAACCGGAGGTTCCGTTCCACGCGATGACGTCGACGTCCGCCGTCGCGAGCAATGCGGCGGCCTCCCGCATGACGGCCGGATCAAACTGTTTGTCCGAGGAATCATCCAGCGCAATCCGGGTAACCGGAATCCGTGTGAAATGGATGGTGACATCCTGGCGCTCACCAAGGATCCGATAACTCTGCGGCTCCAGGCACGTATTGGACGACGGCACGATCATGCCGATGCGGGTGGGGCGGTGTGCGGAAGGCATGGTTCTCCTAGGCAGAAACGGTGGCGTGAACGGAGGGCGATTTTCGAGCAGACAGGGCGTCGCGGTGGGCGGCGAAGCCGTTGCGGGCAACGAAACGGCCCACCGGGCCGGGATCGTGGAAACCGCCGTCGTCGACCACCACGCGTCCGGCGGAGACGACGACGGCGGGCCAGCCGCTCAGGGTCTTCCCTTCGAAAGGCGAGAAGTCCGTTCCCATGTGGAGGGCGCCGCCGTCCACTTCGCGCTCTTCGGCGGGATCGAAGATGACCAGATCGGCGTCGAACCCTGCCGCGATGGTGCCCTTGCCAGGCACGGCGTTGATCCGAGCGGGGCCGGCCGAGAAGACCTCGACGAAGTCCTCCACAGTGCTGTTGGGTGCCATCGCGGTGAACGTGACGGGCATTCTGGTTTCGACGCCGGGCAGCCCGTGCGGCATGAAGCGGATATCGTCGGTGCGCTCGCGCTTTTGTGAGAGGTCGTAGCAGGAGTGGTCCGAGGACACGGTGTGGATGGCTCCGCCCGCGAGGCGTTCCTTCAGCGCCGCTACGGTTTCGGTACTGCGCATGGGCGGGCAGCAGGCATACCACTCCGGGAATTCTGAGCCGTAGACGGTGTTATCAAGCGTCAGGTAGTGCGGGCAGGTCTCGGAGTAGGCTTCCTGGCCGCGCCAGCGGGCCTCAGTGACAAGATCCACGGCACCGGGGGTCGACTGGTGCACAAAGTAGACGGGCGCCCCGGTGTACTCGGCCATGGCGAGGGTCTCTTTGACCGAGATTTCCTCGGCGAGCTCGGGCCGTGTGGAATGCAAGTGCTCGATGCCGATCCGGCCGTCCGCGGCGTGCTGCCCGGTGCAGTCGGCGATGATGGGATCGTGCTCGGCATGGATGTACGTCAGTCCGTCCAGGCGCACCATTTCGCGCATGACCTTCAGGATGGTGTCGCCGTCGGCCATGGTGGAGCCACGGTTGGTTGTGTACATCTTCACTGAACGGACGCCCTGGGCGGCGAGTTGCTCGAGCTGCCAGGGCACGGTGTCATCCCAACTGACCACGGAGCCGTGCAGCGCGACGTCGCAGCGGGACTCGGCGGCCAAGCGCTTCTTGTTCAGGACTGCATCCAGCGGAGATTCCTGGGCATCACGCGGAATTCCGAAGTCGATGATCGTTGTGGTGCCGCCCCACAAGGCCGCGGTGGAGGTAGTGCGGTAGTCGTCCAGGGTGCGGAAGCGGCCGGTCACTTGGGCCACGTGGCAATGGCCGTCCACGCCTCCAGGGATCACCAACTTGCCGGACGCGTCGATGGTGCGGGAGGCGGCGGGGACCGGTTCCGCGGCGTCAATGAGCTGAGTGATGCGGCCGCCGTCGACCACGACGTGGGCTTCTTGCCGGCCGAAGCTGTTGACCACCATGCCGTGGGCGATGACGAGATCGGGAATGGTCACGGTGATCCTACTTTCCGGCTGGAACGGCAGCTGCGACAGCACTGGCAGTAACTGAGGCGCGCGCGGCGGACTGGATGGCGGTCAGGGCGGCGTCGAGGTTTTCGGACAGCCCCTGGCGATGCTTGACGGGCGGCGGCGCAAAAGCGCCTTGGCGATGGAAGCCTGACTGAAGGGCCACGACCGCTTCGGTCATGCGGATCCCGGCTGAGATTCCGTCCACCACGGGCACGGGGATCTGTCCTTCAAGTTCGCTCGCGAGTCCGGCAAGCGGCGCACCTGCCAGGATGACGACGTCGGCGCCGTCCTCCGCGACCGCCTGCCGGCTCAGCGCCAGGAGTGTTTCCTTGAAATCCCGCTGCACGGTGCCGATGCCGTTGAGGCTCTGGTTGATGGACCGGATCGAGGCAAGACGGCCGCCAAGTCCGAAATGCTCCACGCAATCCCGGTACCAAGCGGTGATGCGGTCCGAAATGGCGATGATGGAGAAGCGTTGGCCCTGCAGGGCGGCGGCGCAAAGGGCGGCCTCAGTGATGCCGATGACCGGCACGTCGGTGAGTTCCTTGAGCGCAGGCATACCGGGGTCGCCGAATGCAGCCACCAGGACGCCGTCTATGTGGTCCGCTGCCGGATCGCCGCCGCAGTGCTCGGCGATGATTTCGGCGACGGCCCCGGCTGCGATGAGGGCTTCAAAGCGGGTCTCTATGTATTCGACGCCACGGGCGGCGGTCCGGACGATCAGCTCGGTGTGCGTCCCCGCAGACCGGCGGGCTTCGGCGTCGATCAGCGCAGTGACATCCGTGCTGATGTTGGGATTGATGACTAGCAATTTCATGGTCGTTTGCCTTGCAATTTGAGTTCTGTGGCGGGCTCGTTCTGGGGGAACTGCTCGCGGTACTTTCCAATGTGCGACGCCGATTGGCTTGCGGCGCGCTCGGGATCGCCGCTGGCGATGGCGGTGTAGAGATCGCGGTGCTCCTGGATCAGTTCCGGCAGGTCGTTCACATGGCGGAAAAGCCAGTGCATGCGGCCTTGGAGCGGTTCCAGCGCGGTGCGGAGAAAATCGTTGTTGGCGATGGCCGTGATGGCATCGTGGAATTCGCTGTTGGCGCGGTGTGCTTCGAGGATTGAGCCTTTCGCGAGGAAGCGATCGGCCTCGTCGAGGAGCCCAGCCAGGTGCTTGAGGTCCTTGTCGGTGGCGCGGGTCGCTGCCAGGCGGCAGGCGAGGACTTCCAGTGATTGGCGGACATCGAAGAGGTCCTCGACGTCTTTGGGGCTCAGCCCTGCCACTTCGGAACCGCGGGAGGCCCGGTCCTGGATGAGGCCTTCCTGCCGCAGCATGCGGAGCGCTTCGCGGATGGGGAGTCGCGACACGTTGAATTCTGCGGCGAGGTCCCGCTCCACCAGCCGGGTGCCGGGCGCGTAATGACCCTCGAAGATTCGCGAACGGATGGCGTCCCGCACGGATTCCCGGAGGGGGCGGTCCGTGGTGGGGGTTTCATCTGCAATCAGCATTTTTGCTCCATTCGTGTTCTCTTGGGTCATTGCGCCCGGCATTCCCGGCGGGCGTCTGGCCTTTGGTGGTTCAGGACCGTCCGGCCAGACCGGTCAGGCGAGTTAGACCGGAAGTCGTTTGCCGTAGTCCAGCGTCAGCACGGACACGCCCATGATGATCGCGGAGCCGACAAAGTATAGGAGGGCCCAGGTGTAGGAGCCTGTGGCCCCGACAATCAGACCTACCACAATCGGGGTGACGAAGCCTGAGATGTTGCCGCTGAAGTTCATGGCGCCACCCAGGACGCCCGAGTTGGTTCGGCCGCCCAAGATGGCGGGGATGCTCCAGAACAGGCCAACCCAGCGGAGGAAGAACATGACTACGGACAGCAGGACAACCGCCGTCGTCGGGTCTGCCACAATGGTCACACCTACCAGGCCGCCAATCACGACGACGCTGGAGATGCCCAGCAGGGTGCGCATGACCTTGTTTGCCGACGCGCCGGCCGCACGCCATTTGTCCGCGATGGTGCCGCCCAGGATTTCGCCGACAAATCCGGCGCCGAAGATCACGAAGGTGGACCAGCCGATGGTGTTCAGGTTGAAGTGCTTGGCCTGGGCCAAGTAGAGCGGGCCCCAGGTCAGGAGGCCGTAGAAGACGCCGTTGAAGCCAAGCCAGCCAAAGCACATTGCCCAGAAGGAGCGGAACTTCAGGTAGGGGAGGAGGGCGCGCTTGCCCTGGACGCCGTCCTTCTTGGCCTCGGCGTCTTCCTCGGCGTGGGAGGCCTCGATGTAGCTGGCCTCGGCGTCGTTGACGCGTTTGTGGTTGCGGGGATTGTCGCGGACGTACCACCAGACGGCCAGGCCCATGAGGACTGTCGCGGCGCCGGCGATGATGAACGAGTAGCGCCAGCTTCCCGTTGAGGCGATGAGCCAGGTGATGAGGATGCCGCCCAGGCCGGCGCCGAGCGGGGCGCCTGCATCAAGGATCGTGGCGCCGCGGCCGCGCTCCTTCTTGTGCATCCAGATGGCGTTGAGCTTCCCGCCGGCCGGCATGACTCCGGCCTCGGCGACGCCGATGCCCAGGCGTGCGATGAACATGCTGAGGAAGCCGCCGGCCAGGCCGGATGCTGCCGTGGCGGCACCCCAGCCGATGCACGAGGCCGTGACGACTTTGCGGGGGCCGAACTTGTCGATGAGCAATCCGACCGGGATCTGCATGAGGGCATAGGTCCAGAAGAATGCCGAAAGCAGGAGCCCGACGAGTTCCGGCGCAAGGTTGAATTCCTTTTGGATGATAGGCAATGCCACGGAGATGGAGCCGCGGTCGATGTAGTTGACGGCTACCAGGATGAGCAGCAGTAGGAAGAGCCTCCAGCGGACACTCGTGCGTCGCTGCACGCCGTCCTTTTCTGCTGCTTTTCCTTCGACTACATGCGCGTCAGTTTCGGTGTTTTGGAGAGACACAGTTTCTCCTTCAGGGGGAGTTTGAGGAGCGGGGAAAGTCTTGAATTGTTGTGCTGGGTGCGGGTTGCCGCGGCAGCTGGACTCGCGCCGGCGGCAGCAGTTGCGGCCCGGTCCTCTTTCTGGGAGGAGGGACGCTGCCGGTTCGTTGAGAACGTTTTGGGATCCCGATTTGGGATCCCAAAATCAAAAGTAGATGTGACCCGGCGCACTGTCAAGGGTTTTGGTATACAAAGTGAAGAAACGGAATGTGACCGGGCACCAAGTCTGCCGACATGTGGACGCTGACGCCGGAAGTGATGTCGGGATGGGATACCGACGCTCTCCCTGCCTCACGTCGCGCAACCTGTTACGCGACGCGGAGAAGCCTCGCCGACGCCGGAATTCCGAGGTCGCAGGGAATCTTCCGTGTCGCCAGGCGTTTTAGGGGCCGCTCGGGAGGGCTTAGCGCGGGTTGAGGTCGGCCAGAGCCGTCAGCGCCCGCTCGGGATGTTCCGCGATGCGGTTGAGGACGTACAGCCACCACTCGCCACCGAAGATGACGTACTCCCGGGTCCTGTAGCCGTCCCTGTGGAGCCGATCGAGAAGGTCGGTCCCCAGGCCGAGCAGCATCTCGAATTCGATCGCGTCTGTCTTCAGCGCCTCGCCGTGCCTGGAGATGAGCGTGTTGACGAGCTCGTCGTCGTGGGTTGCGAGGGACAGGGAGTGGCCCGAGAGGATGAGCTGGCTCGCCAGATCGAGGTAGGCAGCCGTCAGTTCGGCACTGTTGCGGGGGAAGGCGACAGACTCGGGCTCGAGGAACGCGCCTTTGACCAAGCGAACGGTACCCGGATGGCGAAGGACCCGCTCGAGGTCTCCGGGGGTGCGGTGCAGGCGGGCTTGGAGTGTGATGCCGACGCGGGGGATCTCGGCTACGAGTTCGTCGTACAGGTCGAGGACCAAATCGGTCCGATCCGAACCTTCGGCCGAGATCATTAGTCCCGTTCCATACGGTTCAGTTATCGCGGCAAGCTGGCGTACATGGTTGAGCGCCAGATCGCGGTCGACGAGTGCGCCGAGGTGGGAGAGGTCGAAGGAGATGGTGCTCGGCAGGCCAGCCTTCCCGAGGGCGGCGCCCAACTCAAGGAACACTGCGGCTTCAGAGCGTGCGAGGTCGGTGTTGCGCACGCTCTCGCCGGCATATTCGATGCTGGCGGCATGCCCGCGGGCCACCGCCGCTGCCGCTACCTCGATGGCCTCCGCGGCTGTGTCCCCGGCCGAGTACCGACTTGCCACGCGTGAAGCCATTGTCGCCAAGGCTGGTGTGGACATGACGCGTTGCTTGAGGCCTTCATCCAATGCCCACGCCCGGAGGGTATTGGCAGCACGCTCAAGATCAATGTTCGTAGTCACCCGACAAACTGTACCTGTGGAGATCGCGGGCACCGGGGTGGCGTTCACGATGCGAAATGCGGGGCCCAGGGCTGCTCAGGGTCGGCTGCCCCTCCGGGTGTGCGCCAGGATTTCAGCCAGCTCGGCAAGCCGATGTGCGCGTGCCGATTCTGCCGGCGTGAACGGTTCGTCCGGTCGCGAGAACAGGAGCGGCCCGTGCCAGGCGGTGGGGATCTTGAGGAGCGTCGTGGAGGGCCCGACGGCGGCGCGCGCCCCGGCGGCCGGGCCTTCGGGTTCCGGGGCGATGATTTTCGCCGACAAGAGCTCGGCGACCGCCAGCGGCAGTTCGTCCGGGTTGTCGGCGATCCGGGCAGCCAGGCTCAGGGCCTTGGTCTGGCCGTCCGCCATGGCGAGTGCGGTGGTAGGCCACACGTGTGAATCCCGGCCGCCGCCGTCGTCGAGCGCTGTCAATAGCTCTTGCTCGCCGAGGTGGCCGGGAGCAGACAATACGAATTCGTCCATGACGGCTCCATCCATGGGGTGGACATGGATGCTGAGGATGTTGATGTTCATCCGGGCGAGCGAGTGGGTGATCCGTTGGAGGGAACCTGGCTGGTCGCGGAGCACCGTCCTCGCCCGCCAAAGCGCCTGGGCCGAATCGAGCTTCCTGCGATGGCGGAGGGCAGGCGCGTGGATCCAGCGCCGCAGGATCCTGGCCGCGGAGGGCTCGGCAACCCAAATGACCAGGACAGTTGCGGTCACGGTCAGGAGGAGCACCTTGGCCAGGTAAGGCAGTTGCGTTTCAACCACAATGGCGTGGACAAGAAGTTCGATGGGAAGCATCACCGCGATTTGGGCCACGGTTACCCGGGCCTTCGGGGCCTCGGGCATCTGGCCGCACACTTCGCAGGAGAGCTCAGCGGTAATGGAAGTCCTCTTGTTCGGCTTCATGGCACCATCGTGCCCGAATCCTGTTTCAGGCGGATTGCGCCTGCGTCACGATCTTGGGCAGCCCTGATCGGGGCCAGTTCGGCGCCGACCGGATGCGCCGAACTGGCCCTGGGGCGCGAACTTAGCGGGAGCTCTCGTCGCTTTTGTTGGCGGCGGTGAGCTCCGTCAGGAGGTCACGGATTTCAACAAGCAGGGCGGTGTCGGCCGGAAGCGGTTCGTCCTCGGGCTCTTCAATGGAGGCGCGGCGCTTGGTCAGTTCGTTGATCTTGTTCATGGGCGCGACGAAGATGAAGTACACGACGGCGGCCGTGATCAGGAAGGTGACGAACGCGGTGATGACGGCGCCGAAGTTGACGAAAGTCTTCGCGTTGTCAGGCCAAATAGAGAAGCCCAGTCCCTGCGCGTTGACTCCGCCGGCGGCGGCGATAACCGGGTTGATGATGTTGGTGGTGAACGCTGCGACCAGGGCGGTGAACGCGGTGCCGATGACGACGGCGATGGACAACTCGATAATGTTGCCGCGAAGAACGAAGTCCTTGAAACCTTTGAGCATGGAATGACCTCCGGTGAATGGGTACGGGTGAGGTGGCCGGAATGAGCCCCCGGCCCGGCTGGTGACAACCGAAACGAGACTATCAATCGACGGCGTTCAGGCGTCACACCCACGGCAATTTTTACGTCATTCAACGGAAGGCGATCGGGCTTCCCGGGGCCGTCCGGCGTAAGCTCGGACCGGATGCCAGAGCCGCCGTCGGGCAGTATTAGTTGAGCCCTACAGCGCTCAAGAGAAGCAAAACAGAGGCAGGCAATCCAGTGAACGCCCTGGCAGAGATGTTCAGGATCGGTCCCGGCAACAAGGACCATCACCCAGCCGTGCGCTGCGCCGTGGGCGTCTTCCTGCCATTGATCACCCTCGTGTTGTTTGGACGGCTGGACCTTGTTGTTTTCGCCAGCTTTGCGGCGTTCACGAATATCTATGGCCGCAACGAGCCCCATAGCCACCGTTTTCGAAGCCAGCTCCGGGCCGGATCGCTCCTGCTCGGCATCATCCTGCTCGCCACCCTCACCGCCAGGATCGGACAGGGCTCGGACGCCTACGTGTGGATCCTCACGCTGGGCACCACGTTGGTTGCAGCCTTTTGCTCCGTCGTGACTGCGCTGTGGCGGCTTCGCCCAGCAGGTTCCCTCTTCCACATTTTCGCTTTTGCCGCGATCGCCTCCGTGCCTCAGCAGCCTCCGCTTTGGGAGGGGATGCTTGCCGCCGTTTTGACTGCTGTGTTGGCGTTGCTGATCGGAATGTCGGCGCGGGTAGTCCCGAGCCACCGGACACCCTGGAAGCGGCCGGCGGCGGACCGGTTGCTTCCTCAGGAAGTCCGGGCAGCTTGGCTGGAAGGCTTGGGCTACTTCGTTGCTGCCGGCCTGGCCGGAACGCTTGCTACCTTGGCCGGGCAATGGCTCGGGTTCGGACACGGCTATTGGGCCATGGTGGCGGCAGTGGTTCCCTTGGTGGGGCGCAGTACCAGCCACCGGGTGCAACGGGGAATCCAGAGGATCGTGGGAACCATGCTGGGTTTGCTGGTGTTGGCCGGAATTCTCTGGCTCGGCCCGGCGCCGTGGCAGATGGTATTGGTGATTGCCGCATGCCAGTTCGGGGCCGAGCTCTTCATCGCGCGCCAATACCTTGTGGCACAGGTATTCGTCACGCCGCTGGCGCTCATTTCCACCCTGCTGGTTGCCAATGTACCGCCAGGGCTCTTGCTGCGGGACCGCATCGTCGAGACGGTGATCGGGGCCGCCGTCGGCGTCGCGGTGGTCTTGGCGCCAGCGGCGTGGTCGCGGTTCCGGGAACTCGGCGTCCGGAGCTAAGCGAACGACGGCGCTCGTTGTGGTTCAACCCGACGATGTCACCGGGTGCCGATCGTCAGAATGACCAATTGGCATGCATCCGAAACCTGCCAAGCTGGCTCAATGCGCACACTTCTAAAGGGCGGCCGGGTCATCGACCCCGGCACCGGACACGACAACATCAGCGATCTCCTCATCGAGGACGGCCGCATAGCCGCGGCAGGGGCCCAGCTGTCCCGCGCCGAGACCGAAAGGGCCACGGTCATCGACGTCAGCGGATGCATAGTCGGTCCGGGCTTCGTCGACCTCCACAGCCATGTTCATTCCGTCGCCGGGCAGCGCCTGCAGGCGATGGACGGAGTCACGACGGCACTTGACCTCGAAGCTGGGCTGGCCCCGGTCGCTGCGGCGATGGCCAATGCCGCGCGCGAGGGCCGCCCCCTCAACTACGGCTTTTCGGCCTCCTGGGCGCAGGCGCGCGCCTTTGCTCATCTAGGCGAGGCACCGGTCGCCGATGTGCACAACGCCCTCGGCTTGCTCGCCAAACCAGAGTGGCAGCGCAGTTCGACCCCGCGTGAGTTGAGCACCTGGCTCGCGCAGCTCGAGACAGAGATCGCAGACGGCGCTCTCGGAATCGGCATCCTGCTCGGCTATGCGCCGCGCACCGATCCGGCGGAGTTCCTTGCGGTCGCCCGTCTCGCCGCCGCAGCGAAGGCTCCCACATTCACCCATGTGCGTGAATTGATCGAGGCGGACCCGACGACACCGATCGACGGCTCTGCGGAGATCATGATTGCCGCCGCCGAAACCGGCGCGGCCATGCACCACTGTCATGTCAACAGCACCTCCCGCCGCCACATTGACCGTGTGCTCGGCATGCTCGAACGCTCTCAGGCCGAGGGAAACCGCGTCACTGTGGAGACCTACCCCTACGGTGCGGGCAGCACCGCGATCGGCGCATTCTTCCTCGATCCGCAGCGCCTCGGCGCCTGGGGCATCAAGCCGAGCGACATCACGATCGTCACCACCGGTGAACGGGTCGCGGATGCCGCGCGCCTGACAGAGATTCGCCGCACCGACCCGGCCGCCGCGTGCGTAGTCGCGTTCCTCAACGAAGAGGATCCGAGCGACCGGGCCCTCCTTCAGAGCGCCCTCGCCTTTCCCGATGCCATCGTCGCGAGCGATGCCATGCCCGTCACGTGGGCCCGCGAAGTTCGCGAATCACTCCAGTGGCCGCTACCGGCCGGGGGCGCCACCCACCCCCGCACGGCAGGAACGTTTGCCCGGTCGATTCGCATGATGGTGCGTGAGACCGGCGCCTGGAGCTGGCTGGAGGCATTCCGGCGCTGTTCCTACTTGCCGGCGCGCGTTCTCGATGATGCAGCGTCCGGCGCACGGGCCAAGGGCCACATTGGTATCGGTGCGGACGCCGACATCGTCGTGATCGAGCCGGAGCGCTTCTCCGACACCGCAAGTTACTTCGATTCCACCCGTCCCTCCGTCGGTGTGCGCCATCTCTTCGTCGGCGGTACAGCCGTCGTGCGGGGCGGCCTCATGCTGACGGACGCGTTCCCCGGCCGCCCACTCAAGGGAGACCCCCAATGACCGGAACCTACTTTGCTCGGGATGCACGCGACCCGACGCATCTTGCGGCGAGCAGGCCACTTTGTGCGATCGAACCAAGCTGCACACAAGTCTCGTCGTTTGCTACCAGTTTTTAGTGCGGCGGCAGCGAATAGGCTCAGCGAATTCGCATTCTCAACGAGGAGGAACTTTCATGGTGGAATCACTGTCACAGATCGGTGCTTGGGTCGAGGAAAAGCTGCCCGACCTCATCGCCAAATACCAAGTGCCCGCCGCATCCGTGGCGATTCTCAGTGATGGCGACGTGGTCCGGACCGCGGCAGGCATCTTGAACAAAGCGAGCGGCGTAGAGGCCACCACCGACTCGGTCTTCCAGATCGGTTCCATCACCAAGGTCTGGACCACCTCGCTTGTCATGCAGCTTGTCGAAGAGGGACTCGTCGACCTCGACGCACCTGTCCGCCGCTACGTCAAGGACTTCGTCATCGCCGACGAGGCCGCCGCGGCGAAAATCACCGTTCGTCAGCTCCTAAGCCACCTCTCCGGTTTTGAGGGCGACATCTTCACCGCCACGACCGAGGGCGAAGACGCCGTCGAGAAGTTCATGCCGATCCTCGCCGACGTGCCACAGCTCTTCGAACCCGGCGAAATGTTCTCCTACAACAACGCAGCCTTCTCGGTTCTCGGCCGCATCGTCGAGGTTGTTCGTGGCAAGCACTATGAGGCTTGCCTGCGCGAACACCTCATCGACCCGCTGCAGCTCAAGCACGCGGCCACGGGGGCAGGCGAGGCAATCATGTTCCGTGCCGCGCTTGGTCACATCAGCCCGACCGAGGGCGCCGCCCCGGAGCCGGCACAGGTCTGGTCACTCGTGCGTTCGAACGCTCCGGCCGGATCCGTTTTCGCTATGAGCGCGAGCAACCTCATCGCCTTCGCAAAGATGCACATCGATGGCGGAGTTGGCCCGGATGGCAAACGGATCCTGAGCGCCGAAAGCGTTGCAGCAATGCAGGAGCAGCAGGTCAAGCTTCCGGAGCTCGGTCTCATGGGCGACAGCTGGGGTCTTGGCTGGGAGCTCTTCAATTGGGAGGGCGGTCCCGTCATCGGCCACGACGGAGGAACAATCGGCCAGAGCGCTTTCCTCCGCGTGATCCCCGGGCAGAAGGCCGCGATTGCGGTGCTGACAAACGGCGGCGACGTTCTTGGCCTTTACAAGGAGCTCATCTCCCCGGTCATCAACCGTCTCACTGGCATTGTCGTGCCGGAGCTTCCCACCCCCGCGAACGACGTCCACGCCATCGATGCCTCGCGCTACGTCGGCACCTACAGCTCACAGGTCGCGGACTCCCACGTCACCCAGGACACAGAGGGGCGGATCTGGATCGAACAGAAGATGAAGGGAATCTTCGCCGAGCTTGCCCTGGAGCGGCCCCCGGTCGAGCTGGTGCCTTGGAAGGGCGACACCCTGATCGCACGCAAAGCCCGTAACGGATTACACACACCGCACGCCTTCGTTGGCGACGACGGCAACGGCAACGCGCTGTACCTGCACACCGGTCGCGCCGACCGCCGGGTGTCGGCATGACCGCCGCCATCTCGGATGTCTTCACGCGGGTTGGAGCCACCGGCTTTCTGCACGCCCGCGAAATCGGAGCGGCTTGCGACCACGAGGTCTCCGTCCGCTCCGACGAGCGCGTCATTCTTGCATCCGTGTTCAAGATCTTCGTCCTGGTCGCCTTTGTCCGCGCGGTCGATGCCGGCCGGCTGGATCCAAGCGGGCGGACAACTGTCACTGCGCGCTACCGCACCGGCGGAGTCGGGACCGCGGGATTCGCCGACGATGTCGAGGCCAGCTGGCGTGACCTCGCCCACAACATGATGGTGATGAGCGATAACGCCGCAACCGACGTCCTCTACCACCGACTCGGTCGGGAGGCAGTCGACCAGGTCGTGAGCGACCTCGGGCTCAGCCAAACGCGTCTGATCGGCTGCTGCGAAGACTTGTTCGCTTCGGTCGTCGAGGACCTTGGCGGCGGGGCGGACTGCGACCTCGAGGAGCTGCTGGAAGCGGCGACGGCCGAGCAGATCTGGGGCCTCTCGATCCTTGATCCGCTGCGAACTGCCGCGTCGACTCCGCGGGACATCACGACACTCCTGAATGCAATCTGGACTGACACCGCAGCGTCTCCAGCGGCCTGCAAGACCGCCAGGGACATCATGGCGCAGCAGATCTGGCCGCACCGGCTGTCATCGGGATTCCCGAGTGATGTACTGATTGCCGCGAAGACGGGAACCGTGCCCGCAGTGCGCAATGAGGCGGGCGTCGTCACCTACCCGGACGGACGGCAGTATGCGGTCGCCGTCTTCACCAGAGCCGACTCGCTGGCAGACCGCCTGCCCGCCGTCGACGCCTCCATCGGCGTGGCCGGTCACCTCGCGGTTGAGCACCTCCGGGAGCTCTCTTCGTAACTCCACCCGCACACATCCCATCCCGCACACGACCAGCTGGAGGCATCTCATGCGTTCCATTACCCCACTCGTCGCCCTCGTTGGGGCGGCAGCACTTGCTCTCACGGCCTGCGCCGCGCCCGGCGCTTCCGGCAACCACTCCGGCAACGAGCTTGCGACCGACGGCACATTCACCATGGCAATCGGCGCCGACCCGGGAAACCTCAACCCCATGATCACCGCGATGAATGTCGCGCGCACCATCGACCGCTTCCTCTATTCGCGCCTCGTCGAGGTAGGGAGTGACGGCACCATCCTTTCCGGACTCGCGAACAAGTGGAAGGCCGACACCACCAACGCCACCTTCACCCTCCGCAAGGACGCCACCTGCGCTGACGGCACCCCGATAACCGCGTCAATGCTCGCGGACAACATCAACTTCATTGCGGACCCGAAGAACGGCTCACCCCTCGTCGGGCTTAACGTACAAGCCGGCACCGTCGCGACAGGCGACGACGCCACCGGCGTGCTGAGCGTAAAGAGCGGCGCGCCCGACGCCTTCCTACTCGAAAACGTTGGCAGCGTGCACATGGTGTGCGGGCCGGCTCTTGCCCACGCGGACGCGCTCGCCAAGGGTGAAGGCGCGACCGGCATGTACACGATGACCAAGATCGCCCCGAACTCGCAGTACACACTGACCAGGCGCAAAGAGTTCGTTTGGGGCCCCGGCGACTGGGACCCGAAGCAGGCCGGCATCCCCGCCACGGTCATCTTCAAAGTCCTGCCCAACGAGACCACTGCGGCAAATCTGTTGCTTTCCGGCGAACTGAACGCCGCACAGGTTGTGGGGCCCGATTCCGATCGGCTGCGCACCAATAAGCTCTTCTCCAATGATGTTCAGGTTGGCTTGGGACAGATCCAGTTCAACAAGAACCCAAAGAAACTGCTTTCTGATAAGGCACTTCGCCTCGCCCTCACCCAGGACCTGAACCTCGAAAAGCTGCGCGCGGTTCTCTCGAACGGCAAGGGCACCGCGCCGACCAGCCTCGTCAACGCGGCGCCAAACCCTTGCCATGCCGACGTGGCGAAGGCCAACATCCCGGCCTTCGATGTGAAGGCCGCAGCCGACGCACTCGATTCCGCCGGCTGGAAACCCGGGTCGGACGGCGTACGGGAGAAGAACGGGGTGAAGCTCTCACTCACCGTCATCTACCCCTCGTATATTTCCGACTCCTTCGGCTCGACCGCGGAGCTGCTGCAGTCGATGTGGAAAGAGCTCGGCGTTGAGGCGACCCCCAAGGGTGTCGATGCCAACGGCGTGAGCCAGACGCTCTTCGGTACCGGCGACTGGGACGTTGCACTCATCTCAGTCGGCGTTGGCCTGCCCAGCCAGATCGTGCCGTTCTTCGCCGGCTCAACCCCGCCGAAAGGCTCAAACTTCGGCTACACCGATAACGCCGAGTACATCGCCGCCACGACCTCTGCCGCGACGAAGCCGGGCAAGGAAGGCTGTGACGACTGGTCGCACGCCGAGGCAGCACTCATCGCCGCCGCAGACGTCATTCCGTTCGCGAACTCGGTTGTGTCAGTGTTCGGCAGCAAGGCGGAGTTCGTCCAGAGCGACAGCATCGAGCCCGCGTCAATTCGTCTGTTCAAGTAACTCGGGAAGTTTGGTAGCCCCATGACCAGCACCATGACCGAAACGGTGGCGGCACCGACTGCCGCATCACGCGCAGGAATCAGCCCCTGGCTGACCTTCGCGGTCCGACGCGGCGGACAATTCATCCTCTCGCTGTGGGTGCTGATCACGGCGGCCTTCCTCATGATCCACCTCGTGCCCGGCGATCCCGTACGTGCGGCACTCGGCATGAACGCACCAGCCGAGTTGGTCGAGGCCCGGCGCGCCGCGCTCGGTCTCGACCAACCACTGATCGTGCAATACGTGAACTATTTCGCCAAGCTCTTCACCGGCAACCTCGGAGTTTCCACCATCACCAACGAGCCGGTCGCCCACGTTATCGCGACACGGTTACCTGCCACCCTGCAGCTCGCCCTGCTCGCCTGCCTCCTCGTTCTACTCATCGCCCTTCCGCTCGGCGTCACAATGGCCGTGGCGACCCGCGGCAGCCGCAGGCGCGGGCTCGAACTCACTTTCGCCATCGTCTGTGTGGTGTTCGCCGCGATCCCCGAGTTCCTCCTCGGCGTCGGGCTCGTCTACATCTTCGCGGTCAACCTCGAGTGGTTCCCGATCGCGGGCAATGACAGCCCGCTAGGGCTGGTCTTACCCGTCATCGCTCTGGCCATCGGGCCAATCGCTGTCTTCTCACGCATCATCCGCGTCGAGGTCCTCAGCGTCCTCGGCCAAGACTTCGTTCGCACCGCCCGCGCCAAGCGCCTGGCGCCCCGCAAAATCTATATCCGCCACGCCCTCCCCAATGCCATGACGGCGACGCTCACGCTCACCGGTCTCCTCATCAGCGGCATGGTCGCGGGCACCGTACTTGTCGAGAACATCTTCGCTTGGCCCGGCCTCGGCACCATGATCGTGCAGTCCATCCTGTCCAAGGACTACCCGGTGGTGCAGTCCGTCGTGCTCATCTATGGAATCGGTGTACTTCTCGTCAACCTCGTAATCGATATCGTGCTTGCACTTCTCGACCCGCGCTCTACAATCCGGGAGTCCTGATGCCCACTCGTCTGAAATGGCTTTCCATCGTCCGTAGCCCGGTCGGTGCCACCGCCACGGTTCTCGTCCTTATCGTTGCCCTGCTTGCGATCTTTGCCCCACTGCTCTGGGGCGCACAGGCCGAGGCCATCGACACCGCTGGCACACAGCAGGGTCCAAGCGCGGAGCACCTCCTTGGAACGGATGCGCTGGGTCGCGACGTTCTCGCCCGCGTGTTGATCGCTACCCAGCTCTCGGTCGCACTCGCGGTCATCGCCGTCGTCATCGGCGTCACTGTCGGAACCCTGCTCGGTACGGCCCCATCAGTACTCCCGCGTTGGGCCGCACGCCTCGTCGTCGGCATCGTCAACATTGCCGTCGCGTTCCCTGGCCTCCTGCTCGCGCTGTTCTTGGCCGCGGTCTTCGGTGTCGGCGCGACCGGGGCCGTGTTCGCGATCGGTTTGGCCATGGCCCCGAGCTTTGCCCGCCTCACTCAGACTATGTCTGCCGCGATCGCGGGCCGTGACTTCATCTCTGCCGCGCGCGCCGCCGGGGTCTCGCGGCTGCGTGTGCTCATCCGGCACGTACTGCCAAACATTGCCGAGCCTCTCATCGTCAACGCGACCGTTGCAGCCGGCGGCGCGCTACTGGCCTTCGCCGGCTTGTCTTTTCTCGGTATCGGCGTACAGGTTCCCGCCTACGACTGGGGAAAGCTGCTCAGCGAGGGACTCAACCGCATCTACATCAACCCCGCCGCAGCCTTCGGCCCGGCCGTCGCCGTCGTCGTTGCCGGCCTCGCGTTCAACCTGCTCGGAGAGACCGCCGCATCCGTTGCCGGCGGCCGCGTGGCCACCGGTCGTTGGACGCTCCCGCCCCTGCCACAGCCCGCAACTCGTACGGTTCCCGCCTTTCCTAACGTTTCCGTCGGCACGATTCTCAGCATCGAGAACCTTCGCGTCTCGTACCCAACCCCCAACGGTCTGGTGCACCCCGTTCGCGGGGTGAGCTTCGAGGTCAGGGAGGGTGAGGCGCTGGGGGTGGTCGGCGAATCCGGCTCGGGCAAGAGCCTGACCGCGCTGGCCGCCTCACGGCTCATCGAACCGCCGGGTGTGGTGGACGCCGATCGACTCGAGTTCAACGGCATCCAGATGCTCACCGCGCCGGAGAAGACCATTCGTGGGCTGCTCGGCACATCACTCGCAATGGTGTTTCAGGATCCAATGACCTCGTTCAACCCCACCCGGCGCATCGGCAGCCAACTCGCCGAGGCCGCACAGGAACACCAGGGCATGAGCAAAAAGGACGCCATGAAACGCGCCGTCAAGCAGCTTCAGGCAGTGCGCGTGCCCGCGGCCACCCGGCGCGCCGAACAGTACCCTCACGAATTCTCGGGCGGGATGCGACAGCGCGCGATGATCGCGATGGGCCTCATGAACAGGCCCAAACTGATCATCGCCGACGAACCGACCACCGCCCTGGATGTAACGGTGCAGCGCCAGGTTCTTCGGCTCCTCGAACGGGTGCGCACCGACACGAACGCGGCGATCCTGCTGATCAGCCACGACATCGCAGTCGTCTCGCAAAGCTGCGAACGCGTGCTTGTCATGTACGCCGGCCGCGTCGTCGAAGATCTTCCGACGGCGGAACTCTACACGGGCGCACGCCATCCCTATACCCGCGCCTTGCTTGAGGTCGTGCCCGATCTCGACACCGACCGCGAACAGCCCCTCGGTGTGATTCCCGGCCGCCCGCCGGCACCCGGCGAGGTACCGCTCGGATGCGCCTTCGCGGCTCGTTGCCCGCTGGCGACGGTACAGTGTCGCGAGTCCGACCCCGAGCTGGAGACCCACAGAGACAAGCACCGGGTCGCCTGCTGGAACCCCGTAGGGGGCGATACTCGCGTGACACTGCCGGAACTCAGCACCGCCGCACCGCGCACGGAAGCTGCGCCGGTCGCAACCGTGGGAGGCGCGCAGTGAGCGAGCTACGTTTTGATCATGTCAGCGTGAGATATGGATCCCGCAGCACAGGCCTGACCGCCGTCGATGACGTCTCGCTGACCATCCCCTCCGGTTCGGTCGTCGGCCTCGTCGGCGAATCAGGCTCGGGCAAGTCGACGCTCGCCCGCGCCGCCATCGGACTCGCTCCTGTCACGGGCGGCGCGATCACGCTCGACGGCGTCGACGTCGCGAAACTGCGGCGCCGGCACCCAATTCAGATGGTCTTTCAGGATCCGTTCTCCTCGCTCGATCCACGGATGGCGATCGGCGAGTCCATCGCCGAGATGATTCCGCGTGGCACGTTCTCCTCAGCCGCGGCCAAGCGCGCCGAGGTCGGGCGCTTGCTTAAGCTTGTCAACCTTGACCCCGACCGTGCGGGTTCACTCCCTGGCGCTCTCTCGGGCGGCCAACGTCAGCGCATTGGCCTCGCTAGGGCGCTCGCCGCACGACCCGAGGTCATCATCGCCGATGAGATCACCTCGGCGCTTGACGTCTCGGTGCAGGGCTCGGTCCTGAACCTAGTGCGCAATGTCTGCGCCGAGCTGGAACTCACGATGCTGTTCATCTCGCACAACCTTTCGGTCGTGCGCTATCTGAGCGACTACATCGCAGTGATGTACCTCGGCCACATCGTCGAGCTCGGACCGGTCGATGAGGTGTTGAACAACGCCAAGCACCCGTATACCCGCGAGCTGCTCGCATCCGTGCCGACCCGCAACGGCGACCTTCTTGCCGTTGATCCGGCCGCTCCGATGGACGTCGAACCCGCAGACCCACATCACCCGCCGAGCGGTTGCCGATTCAACCCCCGTTGCCCGATCGGGCCGCTCGTCCACCCCGAGCGTCAGATCTGCGTGCAGAGCGCGCCACAGCTTCCTACGACGCCGGGGCACGCCACGGCCTGCCACTTCGCCGACCCCACGAGGGACCGTGTACCCCAACCTTTCGAACCCTCTTGGTAACAGCATCCGCTCCAGCCAAACCCCGCACCGCGTAACTCATTGATCAGGAGACCCACACGATGGCACAACAACGTGTAATTGACGACCTCATTGCCACGCAGCTTCCAGAGCAGCCCGCTCTGTCGCCGGACGGCAGCAGCATCGCTTACGTTCTCAAGACCACCAACCGCGCAGAAGACCGCGACGAACGCTCGCTGTGGCTCGTGGCCGCTGAGGGCGGCGAACCGCGCCGGTTGACCCGGGGGACCGGCGACTCGACGCCGATATGGAGCCCGGATGGAACACGTCTAGCCTTCCTGCGCGCCCAGGACGGGCCGCCCCAGATTTGGGTTCTGCCGATCGGCGGCGGCGAAGCCGAGCAGGTCACGACGCAGACTCTCGGCGCTGGCGCCCCCGTGTGGAGCGGCGACGGCACACGCATCGCGTTCTCCGGCCCCATCGACTCCGCCGCGCTGCCCGGCGAAGGCAGCGAAGACTTCGCGAAGCGCCGCACGGCACCAATCGTCGCAAACAGGCTCGGCTACAAGGCCGACGGCGCCGGTCTCCTTGGCACTCTGCGCAAGCACATCCATGTCCTGAGCCTCGGCAGCGGCGAAATCACCCAGCTGACCCGTGGCGACTGGCACGCCGGCGATCCGGTCTGGTCGCCGGACGGCGAAAGGATCGCCTTCTCCACCGGCAAGGAGGCCGATTCAGACCTCACCTTCGAGACGGCCGCCTACGTGATTTCCTCGAGCGATGGCAATGCCAGGCCACGCCTCGTGGGTGCGGCCGACGTGCAGCTCTCCGTCACCGGCTGGACGCCTGATGCCGCCAAGCTCATCGCCGTCGGTCGCACCGATGCCGAGGTGGGAAACGCGAGCGTGCTGCTCCTTCCCCTCGACGGCGAAGCGCCACGAGACATCTCTTCGGCTCTCGACCGAAATGTCATGCCGGGTGGCGCAGGCTACCCCGGGGCTCTCCCGCAGCTGAGTGCGGATGGCCAGACAGTCGTCTTCTGCCTGCGCGACGGTGGTTACACCCACCTTTACACTACGAGCATCGACGGTGAGGTGCCGCGCGTCATCGTCGGCGGAGCGGCCAATGTGTCCGGCGTCTCCGTCGTCGGCAACACCGCCGCGATCGTGCTCGCGACGGAAACGTCCTTCGGTGAAGTCGCCACGGTCGATCTGTGCTCTGGGACCGTTTCGGTGCTCACGAGCTACTCGCCAGAGGAGACCGGCGTCATCGTCGCCGAGACGCGGAGCTTCACGATCTCGGATGGCTTAGTCGTGCACGGCTGGCTGCGCCGCGACCCGCAACGCACCGGCCCCCTCCCGCTCCTGCTCGATGTGCATGGCGGGCCGCACAATGCGTGGAACGGAGCCGCCGACCCCTTCCACGCCTACCACCACGAACTCGTTGCCCGCGGATGGGCTGTGCTCACGGTCAACCCACGCGGGAGCGACGGCTACGGCAACGACTTCTTCCGCGGAGCTCTCGGCGGCTGGGGCACGAGTGATGCCAAGGACTTCCTCGAGCCGATCGACGATCTCGTCGCCGAGGGTGTTGCCGACCCCGCACGCCTCGCCGTCACCGGCTACAGCTACGGCGGCTTCATGACCTGCTATCTGACCTCGCGCGACAACCGCTTCGCCGCTGCTGTCGCCGGGGGTGTCGTCGCCGATCTCACGAGCGTCGCGGGTACATCGGATGCCGGCCACTTCCTGTCGCGCCTCGAGAGCGGTGCCCTGCCGTGGAAGAACCCGGAACTCCTCGCCCCGCAATCGCCCTACAGCCAGGTGGGCCAGGTTCGCACTCCGACCCTGATCGTGCAGGGCGGCGAGGACGACCGCTGCCCAGTCGGCCAAGCCGAGCAGTGGTTCACCGCCCTCCGCGAACAGGATGTTCCGAGCGAGCTCGTGCTTTACCCGGGCGGCTCGCACCTATTTATTCTCGGCGGGGCACCCTCGCACCGCGCCGACTGGAACGAGCGCATCGTCGACTGGGTGGAGCGCTATGCCCCGGCCGCCGGTACCCCTGTCCGCAAGAAGGCTCTCAACGCCGCGCACTGGCAGCAGCGCCTGAGCGAACTGGCGGCCGCCCACAAAGTTCCTGGGGCCACGCTCGGCATCCTGCGCCTCGGCGAGGAACCTGTCCTAGCGAGCCACGGCGTTCTCAACATCAATACCGGTGTCGAAACCACCAACGACTCCGTCTTCCAGATTGGCTCGATCTCGAAGGTGTGGACGGCGACAGTCATCATGCAGCTCGTCGACGAGGGCAAGCTCAACCTCGATGCCCCGATCCTCGACGTGGTCCCCGAGTTCCGGGTTGCCGACGCCGAGGTGAGCAACTCGGTGACGATGCGCCACCTGCTCACCCACACCAGCGGCATTGACGGTGACGTTTTCACCGACACCGGACGTGGCGACGACTGCCTCGAAAAGTACGTCGATGCCCTCTCGGAGGTCAAGCAGAACCACCCCATCGGGGCGACCTTCTCGTACTGCAACTCCGGCTACGCAGTCATGGGCCGCGTGATCGAGAAGCTCACGGGTCTCAGCTGGGATGATGCCCTTCGCGATCGCCTGTTCACACCGCTCGGTCTCAAGCACACCGTGACGCTGCCAGAGGAGGCTCTGCTTCACCGTGCCGCCGCCGGCCATGTGGGCGCCGATGAGAACGGCCCAACTCTCGCTCCGATGTGGTCACTCCCCCGTTCGCTTGGCCCTGCCGGCCTCATCGATGCCAGCGCGGCGGATGTGCTCGAGTTCGCCCGCATGCATCTCAAGTCCGGGCTCGCGGCCGACGGTACCCGCATTCTCTCGGGCGGGAGCGCTGAGCTCATGACCACACACCAGACCGACGTTCCCGACCCGTACGTGCTTGGCGACTCCTGGGGCCTCGGCTGGATCCGCTTCGACTGGGGCGGAAAGCGCCTCTACGGTCACGATGGCAACACGATCGGCCAGGCCGCCTTCCTGCGCATCCTGCCAGAAGATGGCATCGCCGTGACGCTGCTCACCAACGGCGGCAACACGCACGATCTGTACACCGAGCTCTACAACGAGATTTTCGGCGAGCTGGCCGATATCTCGATTACGGGATCGTTCGGCCCGCCGGCCGAGCCGTACACGGGCGACATGTCGCGGTATCTCGGTACCTACGAGCGCTCCAGCGTAGTCATGGAGGTCTTTATGGAGGAGGAGGCCGTGCGCATGCGCACGACCGTGAGCGGCGTCGTCGCCGAATCCAGGCCGAATCCCGTCGAAGAGTACGCCCTCACTCCGGTGAGCGATGGCCAATTCGCGCTGCGGGCGCCCGGCACTCAGGGGTGGCTCTCGCTGGTTTTCTACTCACTGCCGACGGGCGAGCAGTACGTGCATTTCGGTGCGCGGGCAATGCCCAAGGTGGCGCAGTGAACTTCGACACCAAGCAGATGCTCGAAGACCTGCGTACGGTTGTTGAACGCGAGTCGCCCTCGACAGACCTGACCGCCGTCGCCCGCAGCGCGGACACGATCACGGAGCTCGGGGAACGGCTGCTCGGCTGTTCCCCCGAGCGGATCGTGATCGAGGGACGTACCCACCTGCGCTGGCGCTTCGGTACCCCCCGGGTTCTCGTACTCTGCCACCATGACACGGTCTGGCCGATCGGATCGCTCATCGAGCATCCGTTCGAGATCCACGGCGACGTGCTGCGCGGGCCGGGCTGCTTCGACATGAAGGTGGGACTCGTGATGGCGCTCCACGCCATTGCGGCACTTCCGAACCGCGACGGCGTGAGCCTCCTGGTAACCGGCGACGAGGAGCTCGGTTCGCCCAGCTCCCGGCAGCTCATCGAAGACGAGGCCATTGGATGCGCCGCTGCCCTCGTTCTCGAGGCATCGGCCGACGGTGGCGCCCTCAAGGTTGCCCGCAAGGGCGTCTCACTCTACGAGGTCGCAGTGCAAGGGCGGGCGGCGCATGCCGGTCTCGAGCCCGAGCGGGGTGTCAACGCTTCGATCGAGGCCGCGCACCAGATCCTTGCCGTCGCAAGCCTCGGCGACGCGGAACTCGGCACGACGGTCACCCCGACATTGCTATGCTCCGGTACGACCACGAACACCGTCCCAGCCGCATCCAGCTTCGCCGTGGACGTGCGCGTGCGCACGCTCGCCGAGCAAGACAGGGTGGACACCGCAATGCGCGCGCTCGCAGCGACGTTACCTGATGCCGTGCTGAACATCACCGGTGGGGCGAACCGTCCGCCACTCGAGGAATCGGCCGCGCTGGATTTGTTCGCCCGCGCCAGCCGGTTGGCTGTGGAGCTCGGGCTCGGCCGCCTTGAGGGCGCCTCGGTCGGTGGAGCCTCCGATGGCAACTTCACGGCCGGGATCGGCGTCCCAACGCTCGACGGGCTCGGCGCAGTGGGCGGTGGTGCGCACGCTAGCAATGAACACGCGCTCGTTGGCGCATGGATCGAACGTACTGGCCTTGTCCACGCGCTCATCGCCGAGCTCATCCACGAGTTTTCACAGACGGATCCTGCCCTGGTCGTCCGCGGAAGAGAGCCGGACTACATTCCGTAGCGCACGACGAAAGCGGGGTAGGATTTCGTCGTGCGCAACAATGTCGAGTCGTACCGTCTGCCCGTAGTGTCGGAGGCGTGCTCATACCAGTGACGACGCAGCCGCGCTCAAGCCTTGGCCGGGTTCTCGAAGACCTCGGAACGACCCTTCTTGAGCTCGTCTGCGGAAACGCGGAGGGTCAAAAGCAGATCGAGACGGTCATCATCCACGACTCCCTCGACGATGCGATCCCCTCACACGGCGCGCTCGTTCTCGGCGTTGGGATGCGCGAGACCGAGGAGATCGTCGAGCTGCTCGCAACACTCGCCACGCAAGACGCCGCCGGCCTCGTGCTCCGGGCGCCTGTGAGTGCAGACCCGGCGATCATACGCGCGTCCGAAGAATCCGGCATTCCCGTGCTCGCGCTGACCCGCGGTGCATCCTGGGCGCAACTCACTTCGATGCTGCGCTCGCTCATCGCGGAAGGCGATGTCGGCGAGAGCGGACCGCAAGGCCTCGGTGGAATGCCCGCCGGTGACCTCTTCTCGCTCGCCAATGCAATTTCGACACTTCTCAATGCGCCCGTCACGATCGAGGACCGCAACTCCCGAGTCGTCGCCTTCTCCGGTAAGCAAGACGAAGCGGATCCCGCCCGCGTGGAGACAATTCTCGGCCGTCAGGTTCCCGAGCGCTACATGCGCCAGTTGGAACAGCGCGGCGTGTTCCGCGAGCTGTATCGCAGCACGGACCCCATCGAGGTCGCTCCCGTCGATGTCGACGCCCAAGTGGCATCGTACCCTCGTGTGGCACTCGCTGTGCGTGCGGGCGACGAGATTCTCGGCTCCATCTGGGTTGCGGTGCGCGAACCAATGCCGAAAGATCGGATCGGGGCGCTCAAGGATGCCGCGAAGCTGGTCGCGCTGCATATGTTGCGAATACGCGCCGGCGCCGACGTTGAGCGCAGGCTGCGGGCCGATTTACTTGCCACGCTGCTTGAGGGCGGCTCGGGCGCGGCCGACGCCGCGTCACAGTTGCGCCTCACCGGTCACCACTGCATTGTACTTGCGCTCGCTGCCGCGGATTCCGAAGAGGACGAGGAAGGCGGGGCCGCGCATGCGCGTCTTCTCGCCGCACGGCAACGCATCGCGGACGCCCTCTCGATGCACCTGGGCGCGGTATACCCCCGCTCCGCCGCCGCCCTCATCGGCAACATCGTCTACGGTGTCGTCAGCGTTCGTCCGGATCAAGCGGATGCCGGCCGACGCACCGCACGAGTTGCCAACGAATTCCTCGCGCGCATCGGCGGCGACCGGCGCCTGCTGCTCGGTATCGGCACAATCGCGGACGACCATGCGGCACTCCCCACTTCCCGCGTCAGCGCGGATCGCGCCCTGCGCGTTCTTCAACTCGGTAAGTCGCATGCGCAGGTCGTGATCTTCGACGACGTGCAGGTTGAGGCGCTTCTCGTCGAACTCGGAGACCTTGCCGCCGCTCGCGGCGACCGCCCGAGCGGCCCGGTCGCGCGGCTGCTTGAGTACGACCGGGTACGCAACGCACAACTTGTTGAGACTCTCCGCGCTTGGCTAGACGCCTTTGGCGACGTCGCCGCGGCATCCGCGCTTGTGTACACCCACCCGAACACCTTCCGCTATCGCCTACGCCGGCTCTCCGCCATTGGAGGGATCGACCTGAACGACCCGGAAGCGCGCTTCGCAGCCATGATCCAGTTGCGCCTACTTACCGACGGCGATCGCTCGCCGTAGCGTCTGAGCTCGCCGGGGGGCGACCGTCACGGTCCGTGTCGTCGCCTCGGCGAGCACCGCAGGGATCGGCTCGACGCCAATGCCCGCGCCGCTCGGGATCCGGATCTGGCCGTCTTCGATGCGGAAGGGCTCGGTGATGTCCTGCTTGTAGAAGCGGTCGGATGCCGAGATGTCTCCGGGCAAGGTGAATCCGGGCAGGCCGGCGAGTGCCGCATTTGCCGCGCGGCCGAGGCCGGTCTCGAGCATCCCGCCGCACCACACAGCGACCCCATTGGCAACGGCGATGTCGTGAATGCGTTTGGCTTCGAGGTATCCGCCAACGCGTCCGGGCTTAATGTTGATAATTGCGGCGGCTCCCATGGCGATGGCGTCGGCGGCAGAGGCGGCCGAGACAATCGACTCGTCCAGGCACATCGGTGTCGAGATCTCTCGGGCGAGGAGGGCATGCTGGCGCAGATCGTCCTCAGCAAGCGGCTGCTCGATCAGCAGCAAGTTGAAAGGATCGAGCTTGCGCAAGTGCGGGGTGTCGACGAGCCGGTAGGCGGTATTCGCGTCAACCTGCAACGGAATATCGCCAAAGCGCTCGCGCACTGCACGGACGGGCTCGATGTCCCAGCCCTGCTGGATCTTGAGCTTGATGCGCACGTAACCCTGGTCGACATAGTCGCCTACCGCAGAGAGCAGATCCGGGATTGACTTCTGGATTCCGACCGAAACGCCGGACGGGACCGCGTCGACAGTGGCGCCGAAATAGGAGGCGAAGGAGACATCCCTCGCCCGCAACTGGGCATCGAGGATCGCCATCTCAAGTGCGGCCTTCGCCATGCGGTGGCCAACGAGGTGCTCAAGCACGTGGCCGACAAGCTCGGCGGTGAGCGCCTTGCCAGCATCCTGCCAGGCGTAGAGCGCCGGAATCAGGAAGCGCTGCAACACCTCGCGCGCGCCATCGAGGTACTCAGGCGAGTAAACGGGCTCGTCGAGAACCACACACTCGCCCCAGCCGGTCACCTCACGGCCATTGTGCTCGGCCGTCACCTTGACGAGCAGCGGTGCGCGCGAGGTTTGGGTGCTGAACGAGGTGGTGAATGGCGAGACAAGGGGCAGGGTGATATCGATGAGGTCAATGCTGAGAATGCGCACGTGTGGGGGTCCTTTCGAGACTGTAGTGGCCTCGGCGGGCGAAGTCGGTGACCTGCCAACCGTCGTTCATGAGTGTTGCGAGGGCGTCGCGGAGCGCTGGGCGCCAGCGAGCGGCTCGATCGGGATGCTCGATGCGCATCGTTTCGATGTCGGACGGGATCTCGACCCGGACGCGCTGCGCTGAGCCCAGGGAGTCGAGGGAGAGACGCGGCACGCCGTCCTCGTTGTAGAGGACACAGGCCTCCGGTTCCGAGGTGCCGGCCGCTATGCGGGCACCGGGCTCCCGCAGCAGATCCCAGACGAGTAGCATCCGGTCACTGTCCTGGCCGCGGTTTATGCTGTCCGTCATCTCTCCATAGAAATTGGGCAAGTATTCCATTGCGGCTGTCCCGAGCCGGTGAATGTTGAAGTAGGCGTTGCGCGCGATGAGCGGATCAAAGGTCCACGTCATGGTGTTGGTCCCGCGGCGAAGGCACCAGGCCCGCTCATGGTGTTTGAGCGCTTTGCCGACCCCGGCCCCGTCGCTCCCGCCGACGACGCCCGCGATGTGTGAGTGCAGCGCCCGGTCGGGCGGCGGGTGGAAGAACCCGACGCACACGGCAACAAGGTCCGCGCCGCGGTAAGCGCCGGCCACGTAGTTGTGGGCGTGGGCGAGCGCGACAAGAAGGCCCGGGTCGATGTGTGGCTCATTTCCTTCGGCCTTCCAGATTGTCGCGAGAAGGGCAGAGGCCAGCTCCATCTCGGCCGGGCTGTGCAGGGTGCGAACGCTGACCCCGCTGGCCACGGCCAGGGCGTCGGCCTCGGCCTCGGCAAGTGAGGCGATCTTGTCCCGACTGGCCTCGCTCGTGAGGAGACCACTGATCACGAGGCATCACCGTGCGGCATGTAGCGGTAACCGAGATAGGCGCCCTTCTCAAGCGGACGGAATTGTGCCCAGCCCGCGGAGTCGGGCGCGGTGAAGAGCAAGACCCCGGGCTCGGTAGCGGGCACAAGGTTGAGAGTGGTTGCTGTGGGCTCCTCGCCGTCCTGCAGGATGTCCGTGAGTTCCCGCATTGTGAGTTGCGGACCATTCTCGCCGTTCTCAAAAGTGAGCGCCGCTCCGCCCGACGCGTAGCTAAGCGGTTTCCGGGCAGTCCCTCCGGCAAGTCCGGCAATCGCGGCAAGAGCGGCGGACGCCTCGCTCGAGTCCACCTGCAGGGCATCCGGAATCCTCGCCGTCGAGATGGCACTAGCGGCATCGCCGAACAATTCTCTGTAGAGACCGTCCGGTTGGCCTCCCGTGGTCAGCAGCGCCAGCGCGAAACCGTCTTCCGGGAAGACCCGCAGATAGGCGCGTTGGCCGATGGTACCCCCATCGTGTCCGTAGACGAATGTTCCCTTCCAGTCTTCGAGGAACCAACCGAGCCCCCAGCCAACGGTCGCGGGCGACACTGCGCGCAGGCTCACCTGCTCTTCGAGCATGGCCCTGGCCGATTCGGCGGAGAGTATGCGGGTGCCGTTGGGAGCGACACCACCACGGAGCGCGGTCTGGGCGAAGCTGAGCAGGTCGCCGATGCTCGCCGTGATCAGGCCGGCTGGCCCCATGGAGCGCGTGATCGACCAGCTCGGAACCGGCTGGGCCGCATCGCCGAAACCAGAGTGCCCGGTTGCGGTGGCGAAGCGTGGGGCGTCCGAGGTCAGGGTGATCGTGTGTTCGAGTCCCATGGGCGCGATGACGTGCTTTCGTAGCGCGGCGTCCCAGGTGCAGCCTCGCAGCACCTCGATGATCCGTCCCGCAACGACGAAGCCTGCGTTGCAGTACGAGAAACGCTCGTCGATCGGGTGCACCTGCTTGGCACTCGTCAGTGACTCGACGTAGCGCTTGACGCAGTCGTCGCCCGGGCCGGTGTCTGTGAAGAGGTCCCCGTCGATGCCGCTCGTGTGAATCAGCAGGTGCCGCACGGTGACGGCGGCAGCGGTGGCGTGATCCGCGAGGGCGAAATCGGGCAGAATGCTCTGCACCGGTTCATCCAGGTCCAGGCGCCCTTCGTCGACGAGTTGCATGATGAGGACCGTTGTCCAGACCTTGGTGATCGAGCCAATCTGGAAAAGCGCGTCGTCCGTCGTGGATACACCGGAGCCGATGTCGAGTACTCCCGAGCTCGCCGTCGTGCACTCGATCGGGGTGCCGTTCTCGTTGAGCCGCACGATGCCGAACTGCGCAGCCGTGACACCGTAGCGCGTGCGAAGAACGCCTAGGCGACGGCGCCAGAAGCCGGCACCTTGACCGGCGGCCGTGAGACCGCGCGGCCGCGCTCGGGAGACGGGTCGCGCGTAGCTTTCGAGCCACTCGATAAGACGGCGGTTATAGTCGACGCGATGCTCGATCGGGCCGTCCAGGATGAACAGGTGGCTCCCGCCCGGGTAGACAACAAGGCGAGCTGGCACCTCGGCGAGGCGTAGAGCCTTGAACCATTCCTCTGCCTGTCCGACGGGGCAGGATGCGTCCTCGGCTCCGTGCAGCATGAGGGTCGGCGTTGTGACATTGGTGACCCGGGCGATCGGCGAGGCGTCGAGAAGCTCGCGGTGGTGGCCGAGCGGCGCAACCCCGGTGCTCATCTCGGAGAAGTACGCGGCGTGCTCGCCATCGGCGGCCATGCTGGAGAAGTTGCAGATCAGGCCGCCTGCGACGGCCGCGGCAAACCGCGTGGTCGCTGCCGTGAGCGCACAGGTGCCGAAGCCTCCGTAGCTGTAACCGGTCACGGCGAGGCGATCTGGGTCGGCGAGGCCCTCGGCAACGAGCGTGTCGATCGGCTCGAGGAAGTCGCGTTCATCGGCGGTACCCCAGCCCCCGTTTACGGCCCGGTAGAAGGCGTCCCCGTAGCCATCCGAGCCGCGTGGGTTCACCATAAGGATGCGCCAGCCCTTCGCCGCCAAGACCTGGTGGTAAAGATGAACGCCGTCAGCGACACCACTCCAGGCGTTGTGTGGGCCGCCGTGAATGTCGAGCAGCAGGGGTGCCGCTCCATCCGTCTCAGGGGCCGAGAGCAACCAACCATGAACGCGTGTGCCATCCGAGATTGTGAACTCGCGTTCTTCGGCCTCGAACAGCTCGATGCCGGCGAGGGTGCTCTCGCGCAATCTCGTGAGCACGGTGAGGACGCCCGTCGCCAGGTCTAGCGTCGCGACCTCACCCAGGCTCTGCTGGGTGGTGAGCACGAAGGCGACACGTGCGGAAGCAGACGCAACGGACAGGGCAGAGACCACCTGGTGGGGCCCCGCGACCAATGCCCGTGAGCTCGTGCCATCGGGGGTGACCGCGTGCAGCTGCGTCCAGCCGCGGTCTCGTAGGCAGTAGAGGATCTCGGAGCCGTCGGCGCGAAACGTTGGGCGCCCGCCTGGGTAGCCCGGGAAGCCAGCCATGACATTGCGGTCGAGCTGGGCAGTTAACGACGCGTCGGTCTCATCCGTGCCGACGTAAAGACGAAGGAGCTCGGCATTCCCGGTGCGCGGGGCGGTGTTCCCGACTGCGATCACGGAGCCACCGTCCGGTGACCATGCGAGTGCCCCGCTGAGGCTGCTGGCTTGGCCGATTCGGCGCGGCAGCGGCATTTTGGCGTCGACGTCGATCACGTAGGCGCCGCTCGTCCAATCAACGTCACTGCCAGGTTCGATGGCGGCTGTGAAGGCGATCAGCAGGCTGTCGGGCGACCAGTTCGCCTCGCTCGCGTTCCAGTCGCCGTCGCTGAGGCGTCGCGCTCGGCCGGATGCGATTTCACTTACAAAGAGGTGCAGTCGAACCGCTGCGTTCCAACCGACCCCATCGGTCTTGAAGCCGAGCCTGTCGATCACGATCGGCTCTTCCACCGCGGACCCCGTGACGTTGCGCGAAACTGGTGCGGTGATGGCGAGGCGGAGGCCGTCGGGGCTGATGCGCGCGGCCGTAACACCCAGGGGGAAATCGGCGGTCCGGCTAAGTGCCCGCGCTTCACCTCCTCCGATTGGCAGTAGATACACCTGGGCTGGTCCAGCGGATGCCCGGAGGAAGAGAACCGCGGAGCCATCGGGAACGAATTGCGGCGCGGAATCGGCCGGGCCGCTCGTCAGAGGGCGGGCCTCGGAGCCGTCGCTGACCGCCCAGAGTGAGCTGTGCGCCCTGCCGTTCAAGGTTTCCGTGCGTGTGAAAACCACGAGCTTGCCATCGGGCGAGATGGCGGTCTCGGCTGGCACAACGAAGCGCGCGATATCTTCGAGCTCAAGCGGGCGGTTCGTAAAGGTGTTGCTCGTCACGGTGATTCCCCTTCTCGTGGCGCTGAGTCCATTGATGTCTTGTCCCTCTACAATCGACGTTCCACAGCCCCCGTACTTCGTCCGATCGCACAATGCTGAAGCTTTGTTTGGTTGCTCTGACTCAGGTGCGGCTAGGGGTGTCGCCGCAATACTGGGGTTCTATGAGCGCAGTCCCGTCTGCGCGCCCCAGATTCGAAGGAGAACTTGTGAGCATCAAGACATTCATCTCGATCGACATGGAGGGCGTCGCCGGCGTCGCGACGTTCGACCAGGTCGTTCGCGGCGGCTATGGCTATCCACGTGCGCAAGAATTGATGACGCTCGAGGCGAACGCCGCAATCGCGGGTGCCTTCGATGGGGGTGCGGACGAGGTGGTCATCAACGATTCGCACGGCACGATGGACAACCTGATTCACGAGCTTCTTGACCCCCGGGCCATCGTCGTGTTCGGCAGTCCGAAGGCACAGTGCATGGCCGAGGGACTCACGGCGGATTGCGACGTCGCCCTGTTCATCGGCTATCACGCCCCCGCAGGGGAACACGGCGTGCTTGCGCACACCTTTTCGAGCCACTTCACGGAGGTGCGGGTGAACGGCGCGGTGGTCTCGGAGGCCGAGGTCAACGCCATGTACGCGAGCTCGCTTGGCGTCCCCGTCGGGCTCGTCAGCGGCGATGACGTGATCTGCCGTATCGCTCGGAAGCAGTTCGCGGGCGTCGAGGTAGTCGAGGTCAAAGTCGCGCACGGTTACACTTCCACCGCATCGGTTGCGCCTTCCGTGGCTCGCGACGCCATTCGCGAAGCCGCGGCGCGCGTCGTGCGTAACGCGGCGGCTCTCACAGTTTCGGAACTGCCGGAGCAGTTCACGGTTGCTGTGGACATGCCGACGGCAAACGCCGCCGAGCTTGCAATGTCGATTCCGGGTGCGCGACGCACGAGCGACCGCTCGGTCGAATGCACTGTAACGGATGCTGGCCAAGTGCTCGGACTGATCGTCGTGTTCTATGAACTCGCGGCGAGTGCCATGTACGCCAAGACAGCACTCGTCATGCGGCGCTAGCTAGAGCTGAAGGTGCTGGAACCCGAAGGCGCCTATTGGGAGAATCGGCCTGGGTGTTTCTCAATTGCCGGCGGTGTGGGACCTTATGTAAAGGGACTTATTATTTCCACATGCCCCAATCAGCATATTCATCGGGAGAACGTGCCATGCTTCCTGCAGATTCCACTTGGACCACCATCGACCGGATCCAGAACCTGATCCTGGAGAGTGCCGACTTTGAGGACTTCCTGAACGAGCTGGCACGGTTTTCTGCCCACCAGATGGCGGGCGACGGCGATGACGCGCTCTGCGGGATCACGCTTTTGCGTGAGCGAAAGGCACTCACGATTGGTTGGAGCAGTGATGAGGCCCGTGAAGTGGACGAGATCCAGTACTCCTTGGCCCAGGGGCCATGCTTGACGGCAGCCGAAGAGGAACGCGAAGTCCACGTTCCGGATCTCCTTGAGGAGAACCGATGGGGTCCTGACTATGCGAACGCCGTTGCGTCGCACGGACTAAGGTCTGTGTTGTCGCTGCCGTTCGACCTGGAGGGAGAGGCCAAAGCAGCCCTCAATCTGTACTCCGAGGCCCCGTACAAGTTCGACGAAAGGGCCGCAGATCGGGCCCGCGGGTACACCCGTGAGGTATCGCAGGCCTTGCGTCTTGCGATCAGGTTCGCCCTACATGCGGACAGTGCAAAGAATCTCAGGGCAGCAATGGAGTCCCGCACGGTCATCGATATCGCTATTGGAATTGTCATGGCACAGAGCCGCTGCAGCCAGGAGGACGCCGTCCGGATCCTGACGGAAGCCTCAAGCAACCGCAACGTGAAACTGCGGGATATCGCCAAGTCCTTGGTGGATTCCGTCGACGCGGCGGGCACCCTGACCCACTTCGAAGAACCGGCCCAGGAGCCCGGCCGCACCCGGGCAGGGTGAGTCCGGACCGCAGTTGGCCACCT
>NZ_JAHHZS010000039.1 GCF_022606295.1 Arthrobacter bambusae | reverse complement strand
CTATGGGCTGGCCCGGTCTTTCATACCCCCGGCCAGGGCGAAATCAGCCGGCTGGAGAATTGCCTACTTGCTCGGCGAAGGGGACGGCGTCGGCAACGGGCTCGCCGACGGGCTTGCACTCGCTGACGGAGCCGGGGCGACGCCAAGCCGCGACTCGGCGTCGAGAGCTTTCTGTATTGCTGCGGACAGAAGGTTCTGCTGGGCGCCGTATCCCGCGAAGTCACCCTTGGCCAGGGCGGCCTGTCCATCTTGGATGGCCTTGTTTGCCTGATCCAACGCAGCCTTCAGCTGAGCCTGGGCATCCGCCGCGGCAGGGGGTGTAGTACTCCCTGGCGGAGTGGTGGTGGTCTGGCCGTTATTGGCCGAGTCTCCTGCCGAGGCACCGGAATCGCCGCCGAACAAGACCTTCAGCGCCGCATCCAAGGTGGACGCGAAACCTACCTTGTCACCAAAGGCTACGAGCACTCGCTGAAGCGTCGGGTAGGACGTTTCGCCAGTTGACTTCACGTAAACCGGCTGCACGTAAAGCAGGCCGCCACCCACCGGCAATGTCAGAAGGTTGCCGTTGAGCACATCGGAAGCTCCTTGCCTGAGCAGGTTGAGTTGCTGCGACACCTCAGGATCAGAGTTGAACTTGTTCTGCGCCTGGCCCGGGCCCGGAACCTGGGTATCCGTGGGCAATTGGAGCAATCGCAACTGGCCATATGAGTCCGCCTTCACCCCCTTCTGGTTGCCGGCGTCGGAGTCGGCAGCCAGGAAGCCATACAGGATGTTCCGGGCGTTTCCGTTGACTACCTGTGGAATGAACGAGGAGGTCAGCTGGAACGCCGGCTTGGTCTGGCCGGGCATCTGCAGGGACAGGTAATACGGAGGCTGCCGGACGGGATCAGTGACTGTAGGATCGTTCGGCACGCTCCACGCGTCGTTGTTCTGGTAGAAGCTGTCCGCGTTGGTCACGTGGTAACGGCCAAGCAGCTCCTGCTGGACCTTGAAGAGATCCTCCGGATAACGCACGTGGCTCATCAGCTGTCCGGACATCTCCGAGATCGGTTTGATGGTGCTGGGGAAGATCTTCTGCCAGGACTTCAGAATGGGGTCCTGGTCGTCCCAGGCGTACAGCGTCACTGAGCCGTCATAGGCGTCAACAGTCGCTTTGACCGAGTTCCTGATGTAGTTGACGGAGCTGTTCGGCAAGACCGCAGTGCGCCCGGAGGTCGTTTGCGAGTCAGCGGTGGCGGTTTGCAGTTGTTGCTGCTGGGAGTAGGGGAAGTACTGGCTGGTGGTGTAACCGTCCACGATCCACTTCACCCGGCCATCAATAACCGCCGGATAGGCGCTGCCATCCACGGTCAGGTACGGAGCGACCTTTTCGACTCGATCTCGCGGAGAGCGGTCGTAGAGGATCTGGGACTTCACATTGACGCCGTCAGACAGCAGCAGATCCGAGGACTGGAACTTGATGGAGTACAGGAGGCGGTTGAACCAGTTGCCCACGCTGGGGCCACCATTGCCGGTGAAGGTGTACTGCGTCTCGGTGGTGCTGTCCGTGGCGGCAGGACGGTCCTGCTCGCGCTGAGGAGCACCGTCCGGGGCGCCGACAACCGAGTAGTCAGGCGAATCCTCACCGAAGTAGATGCGGGGTTGGTAGCTCGTATCGCTGCCTAGGATACCCATGGACGGAATCCCGGACAACAGGAAGTCCGGCTTGCCGTCAACGGTGACCGTGTTGCCCTTGGCAGCCACGACGCCGTAACCGTGTGTGTAGACGATGTGCCGGTTGACCCAGGTCTGCTGGCTTGCGTTGAGCCCGTCCTGGTTCAACTCACGGACTGCGATCACGGTGTCCTGGGTCTTGCCGTCCACGGTGTAGCGGTCGACGTTCAGGGACTTGGGGAACTGGTAATACGGACGGTACTGCTCCAACTGGGAGAACGCAGAAGAGACAAGGTTCGGGTCCAACAGCCGGATATTGGCGGTGGTCTGCGCATCCTTGGCAAGCGCCCCGGTCTTGGCGTCCGTGGTGGCGTTATACGGGGATACCTGGATCTTGTCCAAACCGTACGCTGCCCGGGTCATCGAAATATTGCGATCGATGTACTTGTTTTCCAACGTCTGCTCAGAGGGGCGGACCTGGAACTGTTGGATGACCCAGGGGTAGACCCCTCCCGCGAGGATGGACGTGATGATCAGCATGGCCGTGCCGATGACCGGCAGGCGCCAACGCCCGATCACGGCGGCCACAATGAAGAGGATAGCCACCAGACCCGCGGCAACGGCCAGGATTGTCTGTGTGGGGATCACCGCGTTGACGTCGGTATAGAGGGCGCCGGCCCAGTGACCGCCTTGGTTCTGAACGGTGTCGTAGACGTTGAGCCAGAAGTTGGCTCCAAGCAGCAGCAGGAAAACGGCTCCGGTCACGGCGAGGTGGATTTGGGCTGCACGGCTGGTGAAGATGCCGCGCTCCATGAGCCGGATGCTTCCATAGAGATAGTGGGTGAGGATTCCGGCGATGCCGGCGATCACCACAACACTCATGAGGAAGCCTGTGGCGAAGCCGAGGAACGGCAAGGTCATGAGATAGAAACTGATGTCCAGGCCAAATTGCGGGTCGCTCTGGCCGAACGGCACCTGGTTGAAGAACAAGAGCACCGCTTGCCACTGGCTCGCGGCCGCGCTGCCGGCGAAGAGGCCGAACAGCACGGGGATGCCGATCATGACCACGCGCCGCACAGGTTCGAGTTGAGCCTGGTACCGGTTCAGGTTGTCCCTGACCTCGGCGTCCGGGGCGTAGACAGGCCGTGCGTGATAGGCGACGCGGATTGCGTAGAAAATCGGCACGGCCATCAGCACGAAGCCCGCGAGGAAGATCAGGATCCGGGCCAGGTTCTCCCGGAAATAGACTTCGAAGAAGCCCAACTGCTGATACCAGAGGACGTCTGTCCACACATTGGCGAAGAAAATGAATCCCACCACCACGACGGCGACGATGATCAAAGTTGGAGTGAGGGCACCCCGTCTCCGCTGCGGTCTTCCGGGCGGGCTGGTGCTGGCTGGACGGGACAAACTCGATACCTCATCGCTGGTCGTCAGTTTACGGTCATCAGTGCGTGTGTGTTCGTCGGCCCCGGTGCCGGGTGCTAATGGCGGAGGCCGTCATTAGTGCCACGAGTGGCAGTGGAGCTAAGTTCCATCATCAGTCTAGTTGTTGGAGCATGCCGGGAGGCGGGACATGTCCTGGCCCGAGGCGAGTCGTTCAACGGCTGATTTTGCGTCCGCCAGAGTGTCCACTTTGACTACCTGCAGCCCGTCCGGAATGTGCCCCACGACCTCGTCGCAGTTGGCGGCGGGCGCCAGGAAAAGGGTGGCGCCGCCATTGCGGGCTCCGCGCATTTTCTGGGCGATTCCACCAATCGGGCCGACGGTGCCGTCCGGCGAAATGGTGCCCGTGCCGGCCACATGCTTGCCACCCGTGAGGTCGCCGGGGGTGATGCTATCGATGATGCCCAGTGCGAACATCATGCCGGCACTCGGTCCGCCCACCTGGTCCAGGGAGATCTTGACGTCGAACGGGAAGGTGAACTTGTACTGCAGCAGTACGCCCAGGATGTACTTGCCGTTTGAGCCCTTGCCCGGGGTGATGCTCACCGTTACGGGCTTGCCGTTCCGGTCGACCACGACGGCGGCCGGCGCCCCCGCGCCGGCCGCCAGTGCGGTTTGGACGACGTTCAGGGACGTGATCGCCTTGCCGTTGATCGAGGTAAAGACATCCCCCGCTTGGAGTTTGCCTGAGGAGGCCGAGCCGTCGGACAGCCCCGCGACTTCAAGCTTCTGCCCGTACGGAATGTTTTCCTCCTGGAGGGCCGAGGCAACGGCGTTCTCCTGGGAGGTGGTCATGGCAACCGCGCTTTCCTGTTCGGATTGCTGCCTGGTGGTGCCCTTGGGATAGAGAAGTTCTTCGGGATATACCGCCTTCGAACCGTCCAGCCATGCTTGGAACGCCTCGAAAATGTTGACGGGTCCGTTGGGGCCGCCGTTGATGTAGACGGTGGTCAGGTCCAGGTTGCCCTTGGCGGGATATGTCGCGTGTCCCGTGATGCTGATGACCGGTTTGTTGTGGTCGGTACCCAAGGTGTTGAACGTCGGACCGGGAGATTCCACGACGTAGGGAACAGGGAGGACAGCCGCGGCGATTCCCAGGACGATGGTCAGCGCGCCGGAGACCAGCATCGCGATGTACCGTCCGTCCCGGCGACGTGGCGGTTGGGGCGGTTCCTGCGATGGCGCGGCGTCCCCCGCCGCGAAACGGCCGTCCGACGTCGGGACGCCCTGGGGGGTGGAGGGGCCGAGAGGCTGTCCGGGTTCCGCGGCAGCTCCGGGGCTCGGCAAACTAGTCAATGAAAGGCCTCTCCGCGCCGGGAACTGTGTGCCCAACGCTACCGTTTCGACCCCCTCAGGGTGGAGGCCAGTAAACATACCAACGATCCACCCTACTTGCTGTGCCTGCCAGACGTGCTTTGCCTAGAGCGAACGACGCGTTCCTGAGGCAGACAGCCCCCGGGCATCGCGGTACCTTGAAAGTGATCACCAGTCACACCGACGATCGGCGGCACCATGACCTCCAACCCCAATACCCCTCCTAATGGAGACGATTCACCCGTGGATCCCTTGGCAGAAATGCTGAAGAACCTGATGGGCGGGCAAGGCATGGGCAACATCGACCCCGCCGAACTGGCAAAGGCCGCAGGGCTGCCAAACGACCCCAACATGCTGCAGCAAATGTTCGCCCAGGTACAGGCCATGATGAGCTCCACTTCCGAGGGCCCTGTCAATTGGCAGCTCGCCCACGAGAACGCCCGCCGGGTTGCCGCTGCCGGCACTGATCCCTCGGTGAACGCCGTGCAGGCGCGCGAGGTCGACGAAGCGCTCCGGCTCGCGGAACTCTGGCTCGATCCGGTGACCGATCTTCAGGCAACCGGCCTCATCGGCCGCGCTTGGTCCCGCGCTGAATGGGTGGAAGCTACCCTCGCTACGTGGAAACGGCTCACGGAGCCGGTGGCCAACAGCATCGCCAACGCCCTGTCGGACGCGCTGACCCAGCAGATGCCGGAAGAAATGAAGGCCATGATGGGCGGTACCTCGTCCATGTTGCAGAACATGGGTGGAGCAATCTTCGGAATGCAACTGGGCCAGGCCATCGGCGCCCTGTCCGCCGAAGTGGTCAGCTCCACCGACATCGGCGTCCCACTCGCCGACCTCGAAATAGCGTTGCTGCCAGCCAATGTGGCGAAGTTCGGCGAAGGCCTGAGCGTCCCTGAGAACGACGTCCGGTTGTTCCTCGCCGTCCGTGAAGCCGCACATGCCCGGCTCTTTGTGCAGGTTCCATGGCTGCGCGGCCATCTCCTCGGAGCGATTGAAGCGTATGCCCGGGGCATCCATATCGACTTGTCCCGCGTGGAGGATCTCGCCCGGGACCTGGATCCCGGCAACCCCGAGGGCATTCAAGAAGCCCTCTCCCAAGGGGTATTCACCCCCGAACGCACTCCCGAACAGTCGGCTGCCCTCGAGAAACTCGAAACCGCCCTGGCGCTGGTTGAGGGCTGGGTGGACGAACTCACGGCCGCCGCCACCGAGAACGTGCTGCCATCCGCCGTCGCCCTCCGCGAGACCGTGCGCAGGCGCCGCGCCACGGGAGGACCCGCCGAACACGCGTTCTCCTCGCTGGTGGGACTCGAGCTGCGCCCGCGGCGCCTGCGCGAAGCCGCGACGCTCTGGGCCGCTTTGAAGGACGAACGTGGAATCGCCGGCCGCGACGCCATCTGGCAGCACCCCGACCTGCTCCCCACCGCGCATGACCTCGACGACCCGGCGGGCTTCACCGAACGGCGCCGCTTGGCTGAAGCCAGCGACACCGAGGTGGACGATGCATTGCAGAAGCTCCTTGAAGGCGGCTACGACGCTCCGAAGGATGAGGAGAACACAGAGGGCACCCCGGAGGCTCCGAAGCCTGAAGACGGAGATTCCCCCGACAACACGGGACCCGAAGAGCCCAAAGGATAGCCGCTCCTGAAACGCCTAGTCGGCGTCGGCGTCCCAGCCCCCGGCTGGTGCGCCGGCGCCTTCTTCATCCGGTCCAAGCCCCCGCGACGTCGCAAAGGCGACGCCCTCCAGGAAGGCCTTCGCCGGCTGCGTTTCGGGGTACGCCTCCAGCAGGCGCCAAAACGCGGCATTGTGCCCGGCCACCAGAAGGTGCGCGAGTTCGTGGAGCAACACGTAGTCGATCACCCATTGGGGCATGGCCCGGAGCTTGTCCGAAAGCCGGATGGTCCCGTCCGCGGGAGTCGCCGAGCCCCACCGTGACTTCTGGTTGCTGACCCAGCGGACCGACGTCGGGGCCGCACGCCCGCCCAGGTACCGTGACGAGAGTTCCGCGGCGTGAGCGGCAAGGGCCGCGTCGCTCGCGGGCCTCCTCCTGCCGGAACCCTGAGCGCCCCGCTCCCCCTGCCTCTTGAGCTTGTCCAGCATCCGCCGGACCCATTCATTCTCCTGTGCCTTCGTGAAGTGGGCAGGGATCGCAATAACGGCATTCCCGTCCTCCCAGAAGGCCGCCACGGTACGACGACGGCGGGCGGAGCGACGAACGACGACAGGCATGCCGTCGTCGGTGGTCAGCGGCAAAGCCGGCTGGCGCGCGACCGGAGGCACTAGGCAGACCCGTTCTCGACCAGAACCGCCAGCACGGCTTCGCCGTACTTTTCCAGCTTGGAGGGTCCGACGCCGGCGAGTTTCGCAAGCTCCTCAAGCGAAGTGGGCCGGGCTTCGGCGATGGCCGTCAATGTCGCGTCCGTGAAGACCACGTAGGCGGGGACATCGTTGCTCAAGGCCTCTTCCTTGCGCCATTGCCGCAAGGCCTCAAAAGTCTGTTCTTCGTACGTAGGCGGGCACTGGCTACAGCGACCCACTTTGCGTTCGGCGCCAGTGGCGAGCATCGTGCCGCAGACCCTGCACGACGCCGGTGCTGCCGCCTTGCGCCGTGGAGTGGCGCGGCTGCGCGCGCTGGCTCCGAGCACCGAATCGGGACGGAGCCCGTCGAGGAAGCGCGAAGGCTTGCGGTTGGCACGGCCGCCCGGCGTGCGGGCCGTGGACCAGGACAGGTTCAGGTGCTCGCGCGCCCGCGTGATCCCGACGTAGAGAAGTCGGCGTTCTTCGTCCACGCTCTCGGGAGTGTCGGCAAAGGAAATAGGCATGAGTCCTTCGCTCAAGCCGACCAGGAACACGGCATCCCATTCCAGGCCCTTCGCGGCGTGCAGCGATGCGAGGGTCACGCCCTGGACCGTCGGCGCGTGCTGCGCAACCGAACGTTCCTGGAGTTCGTTGACGAATTCCATCAAGGTGAATTCCGGCCCACGGCTGACAACAAGTTCGTCCGCGAGTGCCACCAGTGCTGCCAGCGACTCCCAGCGTTCGCGGAGGGCACCGCCGCTATGTGGGGCGGCATCCGTGTAGCCGAGCGAAGCCACGATGTCCCGGACCAGTTGGCCGAGCGGTTCCTTGCCGGAATCCTCGGCAACGGCACGCGTGGCCGCCCGCAGCTGCAGGATGGCGTCGCGGACTTCCTTGCGGGCGAAGAAACGCTCACCGCCCCGCAACTGGTAGCCGATACCCGCAGAGGCAAGAGCTTGTTCGTACGCTTCCGACTGGCCGTTGGTGCGGAAAAGCACGGCAATCTCGCTCGCCTTGGTGCCGGCGTCGATCAATTCCCGGATCCGGCCCGCGACCACCGCCGCCTCGGCTTCGTCGTCGGGGCATTCCATGAACCGGGGCTCAGGTCCGGCCGGGCGCTGGGCTACCAACTGCAGGGGCTTGGCCCAAGCGGCGTCGGCAACCGTCCCACCACTGCGGCGGGATCCCAGGAGATCGTTGGCGAGCTTCACCACTTGGGGCGTGGAACGGTAGTCGCGAACGAGTTTGACGACCGTCGCCGAAGGGTAATGGCCCTTGAATCCGAGGAGATGCTTGGGAGAGGCTCCCGTGAAGGAGTAGATGGTCTGGCTGGAGTCGCCCACTACGCAGAGTTCGTCGCGGCCGCCGAGCCACAGCTCCAGAAGCCTCTGCTGGAGCGGGGAAACGTCCTGGTACTCGTCCACCACAAAGTGCCGGTACTGCTCGCGGACCGTGGCTGCCACTTTCGGGTCCTCCTGGAGGATGCCCACCGTGATCAACAGGACGTCCTCGAAGTCGATCACATTGCGGTCCGTCTTCACGTCCTCGTAAGACTGGAAAACCCGTGCGACGGCGGTGAGGTCGAAGCCTCCCGGAGTGCCGCGGCCGTGCGCGTTCTCAAGGTAGTTGGCCGGCGTCAGCATGGAAACCTTGGCCCACTCGATCTCAGCAGCAAGATCACGGATGGATGCCCGGTCCGTACTCAACCGGAGCCGCCGCGCGGCTTCGGCGATCATGTTCGCCTTGTGGTCCAGCAAGTTCGGCAGGACGCCGCCGATTGCCTGCGGCCAGAAGAACTGGAGTTGCCTGAGCGCCGCAGCGTGAAAGGTGCGTGCCTGGACGTTTCCGACGCCGAGATCCCGCAGCCGGCTGCGCATCTCGGCGGCCGCCCGGGACGTGAAGGTGACGGCCAGGAGGCGCTGCGGGCTGTAGACACCGGAGTGCACACCGTAGGCAATGCGGTGCGTAATGGCCCGGGTTTTTCCCGTACCCGCTCCGGCCAGGACGCACATCGGCCCGTTGAGGTTGCTGGCGACTTCCCGCTGCTCGGCATCAAGGCCGCCGAGAATCCGGTCCTCGAGTGAAACGGTCTCGCTGAAAATACCGTCTGTCACTGCTGGAGGTCCTCGATGACGCCGCCGTACCAGTGCTCGATCAGGGAACGCGCAATCGAAAGCCTCGTGGAGATCGTGATTTCACCGCTGAGCACGGCTGCCTGCAGTTCCGCGCGGCTGAACCAGCGCGCCCGGGTGACCTCGACGCCGTCGGGCCGGGCCTCGACGTCGTCCGTTGTTGCGGTGAACCCGAGCATGAGGGAGGCCGGAAACGGCCACGACTGCGATCCAAGGTACTGGCACGCGGTGACCCGCACGCCCACTTCTTCGCCGATTTCGCGGACCACGGCCTGTTCAAGCGATTCCCCCGGCTCCACGAAGCCGGCCAGCGTGGAGTAGTTCTTGGCGTCAAGCGGCCCTCCTCCGCCCAGGAGCAGCCTGCCGTCGGAACCGACCACGGTGACGATGATGGCCGGATCGGTCCTTGGATAGTGTTCCGATTTGTCCCGCGGGCACCGCCGGACCCAGCCGCCGGCTTCGATTTCCGTGGGAGTTCCACACTGCGGGCAGTGGGTATGGGTTGCATGCCAGTTGGAAATGGCGCTGGCCTCAACAAACAAGGCCGTGTCCATGGCACCGAGACGGGCAGCGACCTCCCGGAATCCTGCCCAGGAACCGTCGGCCGGAAGGCCCGCGGCTCCGGGCGAAAGCGGCTCGGCGGGCACAAAGAGGACGATGGGCGTTTTCTCCGGGGCCGATGAAGCAGCGAGGGTCCGGCCGAGATAGATGGCAGTGAGCGGTCCGCCAGCCGCTTGAAGGGCGTCGAAGAGCGGCGCGGCGTCGCCCAGCCACAGCTTGTCGCCCACGACGAGGGCTTGGCGCTGGGACAACACCATGGCTTTGGCCGCGCCCGAGGAGATCACTTCATCCAGCATGCCTGGCTTCAGGCGTTCGGCAGATCCGCGGTCAACCATGGCTGGGCGCACCGGAAGAACGGTATCGATAAGGTGGTTTGCCGGCGCCTGGAACTCGGTGAAACTCATGTACCTACCGTACTGACTCGCACCGACAATTGACATTTGGAACCTTCAGCGATGCACACCCCTGAATGCTGTTTTCCAGCGGATCTCAAGACTCGCCGCACTGCATCGCTGCCAGAGGCGCATGTCAATCTACCGTGGAAGACGTGAGAAGAACACCGTTCGAACTGGCCGCTGTAGCTACTGCGGCGGTGCCCGGCCTGACGCCGATGGCTGCCGCCTCTGCCCCGGATGATGCTGCCGATTTCGATTCGGCGCTCCTGGTGGACTCCGAGGGCAAGCGTTGGCGCGTCCGTTCGCCACGCCATCCGGAAGCCAGCGCGCGGCTGGAAACCGAATTCATGATTCTGCGGGCTTTCGCGCCGGCAATCCGGGCCGAACTGCCTTTTCTGATGCCCACTGTCGCCGGAACGGTGCGCCAAGGCGCGCTGAGCACCTTTGTCTATGCCCACTTGGCCGGGGCCACGCGCAGCATCGAAGAACTGTCCACCTGCAGTGACTCCTTGGCCAAGGAGATCGGTGCGGCGCTGGCCGCCGTCCACGACCTCCCCCAATCGCTCGTGAACAACGCCGACCTTCCCAGCTACACGGCCAACGAATTCCGCCAGCGCAAGTTGAACGAGCTGGACCAGGCTGCCACAACGGGCAAGATACCGCCCGCCCTGCTGCGTCGCTGGGAGCACGCACTCGAGGATGTGGCGTTGTGGCGCTTCAACCCGTGCGTGGTCCACGGCGATCTGCACGAAGACAATCTGCTGGTCGATGGCGACAGTGTCACGGCCGTGACGGGATGGACCGATCTGCGCATCGGCGATCCCGCCGATGACTTTGCCTGGCTCGTGGCGTCAAACGAACAGAGATTCGTGGAATCCGTCATGCGGCACTACACGGAAGCCCGACGCGACACTCCGGACGGCCACCTGCTCCGACGCTCGGCGCTCCTTGCCGAATTCGCCCTGGCCCAGTATCTCGTCAAGGCCTTGGCGGCCGGCCACAGTGAAATGACGGCAGAAGCCGAGGCGATGCTCAAGTCCCTCGCCGACGACATCGAGCAGCAAAACGCGTTGGCAGCCGAGGAGGCCGAGGCCGCAGCCGCGGAGCTTGCCGCTGCGGACGCGCTTGCCGCACCCGCAGTTGTCATGGTTTCGGAAGCCGCGGCCGCTGAGGGCGACTCAGCGAAGCCCACGGTGAGTGTCACAGCCATCCCGGAATCTGCTGACGACGACGTTCCCGCGGCCCGTCCGGAAACTGCCGCGGCAACGCCGTCAGTCACGGTTGCACCCCTCGGGGAAGCTGCCACGGGCGTCGCCGCCGAGGACGGTTCGGGAGAATCGACAAACGGGACAGCCCCGGCACCCGAGGCGCCGTCCGAATCAGACGACACCTCGACGACGGCCCTCCAAGTAGTGGAGCCCGCACCGTTGCAGGACGCCAAGGACCACTAGTCCGTCCCGGCTTGGCTGCGGTGGTTTCAGTTGCCCAGCGGTTTCAGTGGCCCAGCGCGGAAGCGATGATGTTCTCCAGTTCTTCGGCCGTGCCCAGGTCGTGGGGCCTCACCACAGCGTCATCGGCAACGTAGTAGAACGCTGCGCTGACGTGCTCCAACGGCACACCCTTGAGGCGCGCCCATGCCAGCCGGTACACCGCCAGTTGCACGGCGCGGGTCTTGAGTTGCCTGCCGGACGGGCGCCTGCCCGTTTTCCAGTCCACCAGTTCCCATGTGCCGTCCGCCCCGCGGAAGACAGCATCAATCCGTCCGCGCACCACGACGTCCCCGATCCTCGTTTCCACGGGAACTTCGACGAAGGCCGGGGACCGGTGGGCCCATTCTGAAGTACTGAACGTCGCCACCATGTCATCAAGTCCGTAGGCTTCGTCGATGTGGGAGTCAGAGCCGGGCGCTTCGTCGAGATCCAGCATTCCTGTGGTTCCGAAGTATTCCTCGACCCAGGAGTGGAAGGCGGTGCCTTTGCGTGCCGAGATCCCGGGTTGCCGGGGCACCGGGCGCCGGAGCTGGCCCAGGACAGCGGCCGGATCGTCTCCCAGGTCGACGAACATCGATGCCGAGATGTGTCCGGGCAAATGGACGTCTTGGACCGGCTTCCGCCGCAGTTGCCGTTCCAACAACAACTCCGCTTCGGCGGCCCAGCCGGCCGCCGCCCCGCGGAGTGAGCCCAGCGAGGCGTCCATGACCAGCGGCGAATCCTTCTGCAGTCGGTCGACGGCGTTCCTGACCCTGGTCGCCGCCGCCTCCATGGCGGCCCGCCGGCCGGGGACCAAGCGGAGCCGTTCCCCCGTTCGAGGGTCGCTCGGGCCCTCGAGCGGATCATAGGGGAAGATCGCCACCTCGGTGCCGACAGTCAGGGGGCTCTCTGTGGGCAGCGCGTCTTCGCTGAGGGACTGGGGGTGGATGGCAGCGGCCGATGCTCCACCGGAATCGCTGCCTGCCTCGCCGGCAAGGCACGCCAGCTCAGCAAGGAAGGGCGAAGTCTCGGCTATCCCGGCCCGGGAACCATTCCACGCGGCGCTCGACGCCCACAGGACGAACTTTGCCCGGGTGTAGGCAACGTAGGCGAGTCTTCGCTCTTCGGCCTCGCCGTGGTGCTGGACTTCCGATTTGAAGTCCTTTTCGGCGTCAAGCCAGCCCTTTTGGTCCGGCTGGTCCAGATCCCATTGGGGGAGATCCGCCCGGTCGCCCCGGAGCGGCCATGGCAGGGCCGCGGTACCGCTGCTCCACCGGGAGTCCCGGTTGCTCGGGAAGGCCCCGGCGTTGAGGCCGGGGACAAAGACAACGTCCCATTCCAAGCCTTTGGAGGCATGGACGGTCAGCAATTGCACGGCCTCGTGGTTCACCTCGGCGTCGGCCATGTCGAGTCCGCCTTCTTCTGTTGCGGCCGCTTCAAGCCACCCCAGGAAAGCCAACAGGTCCACGCGCTGTGAAGTCTGCAGGAAACCCGCCGCGGCGTCATGGAACGCGTCCAGGTTCCGGCGGGCCTGGTGGATGCTCGTCCCGGGCTTCGCAGCGACCTCAATGTCCAGCAGCATGGCGCGCTCCACCTCGCCGATCAACGTGGTCAGATCATCTCCAATGAACCCCCGCAGGTTCCTAAGCTCCGCAGACAAGCGGCCAAGCCGGTCCAAGGCTGCCGCGCTGAGGGAGCGCCCATGGCCGGAAGTCCATCCTGGTCGCGGCAGGAAGTCCAGCGCTTCCACAAGGCTGGCTGCATCCGTAATGTCGCTTTCGACGACCGTCTCCATAGGGCTTTCGTCCGCACCCGACGCCTCGTCTCCGGCACCGCTGTCCACCGTAGCTCCTTGTGATCGCCGCCTGGCCAGGAACTGGGACCAGTCGCGGAAAGCCATCAAATCCGCAGTCCCGATCCTCCACCGGGCCCCGGCCAGCAAACGCATCAGCGCATCTGAACGGCCGGGATCCGCGAGGACCCGGAGCGCCGCCACGAGATCCACCACTTCAGGGGTGTCGAGGAGTCCGCCGAGGCCGACTATTTCATACGGAATCCCTTGGACCTCGAATTCACGCCGCAAGCATTCCATCTGTGCCCGACGGCGGCAAAGTACTGCCATGGTGGGGGAAACCGGCGTACCGTCGGCCGCGGTTTCAAAGACGGTGCGCCGATAACGGCGGACATCCCGCCCAATCGCCGCGGCTTCGTCTTCATCCGTGCCAAAACGTCCGAGGACAACGTTGCCGTCCACGGCCGCCGGGCTCGGTTGCAGCGGCGGCACGGCCACAGCAGTGTCTTCGGCCCTGGAGCCCGGGGCTCCTTCGGTGGCGGCGGCCTTGTTGAGCGGCGCAGAGATGACGTTGGCGGCGGCCAGGATGTTACGCCCGTTCCGCCAGGCAGTGGTCAGGTACGAGGTGGGTGCCGTCGCAAGGGATGCCGTTCCGAAGCCATCTTCCACCCGGACGGGAAATTCCTGGACGAAGTGGAATAGTTGGCCGGCCGAAGCACCCCTGAATCCGTAGATGGACTGGTTGGGATCCCCCACCGCCGTCACAGCATGCCCTCCCCCGAACAGCCGGGAAAACAGGACAAGTTGCGCGTGCGAGGTGTCCTGGAATTCATCCAGCAACACCACCTTGTAGCGGGCCCGTTCGGTGGCAGCTGCCAGTGGTATGTCCTGGGCAATCTTCGCAGCCAGCGCCACGAGGTCGCCAAAGTCGAGGACTCCGCGGTTTCTCTTGGCCTCTTGGTAACGCCCCACCATGTCCGCGACGCTGGCCCTGGTCCGCAACATGGCGCCGAGATCGCCCGCAGCCTGGGACGGGTTCTTTTTCGCCGCGGACGTATAGGGCAATTGCGCGAATTCGGACACGCGGTCCATCAACCAACGCTGAACCTCGGCCGGTTCGCGCAAGTGTTCGGCGCACTCGCCGGCCAACTGCATCACGGCGTTGACCAAGGTGGACTTGGCAGCGCTGAAGTGCTCATAGTCGCCGTCGTACGCTTCAACCACTTCGCTCGCCAGCTGCCAGGCCTGGGCGCCGCCGAGCAGCACCACATCGCGCTCAATACCCAGGCGCAAGCCGTAGTCGGACACGATGCCGCTGGCGTAGGAGTGGTAAGTGGAGACTTTGGGTTCAAGCTCATCGGAACCCGCGACTTCCTCCGGGAAGCCGTACTGCCCGTTGTCCGACGACGCGATGCGTTGCAGGGTGGCCAATTTGGCACGGATACGGCTGGCCAGCTCCCCTGACGCCTTCCGGGTGAAGGTGACGCCCAGGACCTCTTCAGGGCGAACCCATCCATTCGCCACAAGCCACACCACACGGTCTGCCATGGTTGCGGTTTTCCCGGATCCGGCTCCGGCGATGACCAACCGGGGGGTCAACGGTGACGCAATGATGGCGGACTGTTCTTCCGTCGGACGGTTCCGTTCGCCGAGGATATCGGCCAATTCGCCGGGCGAAAACCGGGGTTCCGGCAAGACCGCGCCAACCGTGGCGGACTCTTCCGCCTCCATTCCTGCGAGTGTCTGGACGCTCATTCAGTGACCTGCTTTCCCCTGGCGCACAACGGGCAAATATCGGGTAGCCGGCAGCCGTGGCCTCCGTGGCTGCCTTTTGAGGGATCGTGACGTGCTTCGAAGCTTGCTCCGGCCATGAGCACAGCGGCCTCGCTGACAAGGTCCTGTGCCCAGTTATCCCCCGGATCCAAGGGCTCCTGCACCTGGACCGCCGGAGTCTTCGTCTTGGTCCCCAGCTGTGCGAGCACGGCACCGCCAGGAACGGATCCTGGAACCGTTTCCTGGAACGCCCCGTGCAACACGGCAGCTTGATACGCGCCCAACTGGGGGTGCCTGGCGAGTTCGGCGTTGCCCGGCTGCCGTTTGCCCGTCTTGAGGTCGACAATCACCAGCCTGCCCTCTGCGTCTATTTCCAGACGATCCACTTGTCCCCGGAGCACGGCGTTCCGGACAGCATCGGAATCCTCACCAACGTGGCCCAGGTGCACCTCCGGAAGGGGGACCTCGAAGTCCGCTTCGACCCCGGCCAGGCTTCGGCCTTCGCTCCGCATGACCAGGACGTATTGGGCGAGTTTCCGGACCATCTGCTCTGCCCGTTGGAAGTCCAGCCGGCCTTCCCAGTTGTCCTTCATACCCAGTGTCGGCCAGCGGCGCACCAGCTCGGCGACATACTCAGCGCCGGAAGCATCCGGCAGTTCCTGGGCAATTGCATGGACCAAGGTGCCCAGGCTGCGGGCAAAGTCGGTGGCGGCTTCTCCCCCGGCCGCCTGGACGAACCAATCCAACGGCGATTTGTGCACCGTTTCCACCTTCGACGGAGAAACGAACACGGTGCCCTCTGCCGGCACCACCGGTTCTTCGCTGCTGAGTGGCGCCAGTCCCCACCAGGAATCCGGATGTGCGCCCGGCACGGCGGGCTCCGCGGTGGCAAGGTGTGCCAGGACGCGCGCAGCTTCGGCGGCATCCTCGGCCACGCCCGGGCGGCCAAGCGCGACGTCGTCCGGCTGAACGCGCTGCCGGAGCTCGGCCACCAGGGCGCGCAGCGTCATGGGCCGGCCCACCGGCGTGTACTCACGTAGGTACTGTCCCGGTTCCAAGGGCGCCACGTAATCAAGAAAGGCAGATTGCTGCTCGTCTTCGGAAGAGACCGCCGTGCAGATGAGGACTTCCCGGGCACGTGAAACGGCTGTGGAGAAGCTGCGCAGCTCGTCGTAGCGGATATCCCGCAGCCTGCTGAGGGGACCCCGTTGCAAGGCATGTTCAACCCCATGCTCCACCGCATCGGCAAACAAAGTGCTCCCGAGGAGTTCACCCCGGAGCCTGGTGTTGGGCCAGACGCCTTCCTGGAGGCCCGCGACGATGACCACGGCCCATTCCCTCCCGGCTGCGCTGGCCGGCGTCATGAGCTCCACTGCTTCTTCCACCTGTGCCCTGGCGGCAAGGGTGTCCATGGGGAGTTCCTGGCTGAGCAGATACTCCAGGAACTGTTCGGGACCGGAGCCGGGAAGCTGGTCGACATAGCGCTCGGCGGTGTGGAACAGGGCCATCATGGCGTCGAGGTCCCGGTCCGCGCGGGCGCCGGCCGCGCCGCCGTCGAGCGCCATTTCGGTCCAGCGCGAAGCCAGCCCGGTGGCTTGCCACAAAGCCCACAACACCGTCTCCGCGTTGGCTCCGGGTTCGGCGGCCGCAGCACGTCCTGCCGCGATCATGCGGGCCAAACGCCGTGCCGAGCTGCCCTCGATACCCAAGGACCCCAGCGCTCCGGGCTCCAGCAAAGCTTCAACGAGCAACGCATCGCTGGACCGACCGCCTCCGCCCAACAGCTCCTCCCGGCGCAAGGATTGCCGGAGGCGGCGCAACTCGATGGCTGTAGCCCCGCCGATCCTCGACGTGAGAAGGGAGACGGCGGACTCGGGCGTCAGCTTGGCGGTATCCAGCACCACTCCGTACACCTCAAGCAGGGGGCGAACAGCCACTTCATCACGGACCGCGGAATCCGCGACCGGGACGCGGACCGGGATTCCTTGGCCGCTCAAATAGCGCTGCAATTGCGCCAATTGCCCACCGTTGCGCACGATCACTGCGATGTCGCCGAACTCGTGGTTCTCGCGCAGCTGTGCTTCGAGGATTCGTTGAGCCACGTAGCGCAACTCGTGGACTGTGGAGGGAAGCACATGTGCTTCCACCCGGCCCGCGGCCCGCGCCATGCCGGAAGGCGCCTCCTCCGCCGATGCGGGAAGGGGATCCAGACGCCGGGCCAACCGGCCCCCGGCCCGCTGCGAGATACGCGCTGCCACACCGGTCCACGCTTTCGCGACGTCGGGGAGGTGGCGGTGTGTGTGCCATAGCGGAAGCTCCCGCACGGTGCCCGCGAGGCCGCCGAGAAGCCGCGGCAGTTCGGAGACAAGGTCGGGGCGTGCGCCGCGGAACCCTTGGACCACGGTATCCGGAGAGGACGCCACCAAGACGTCCTTTCCTTCCGCGATATCCGCGAGCAATTCAAACACGGCGGGATTCGCCTCTTGCACGTCATCCACGAGGATCAACTGCAACCGTTCGCGCTCGGCCGCCAGGAATCCGGGCGAGTCCTGGAAGATCTGCCGCGCCGCGGTAATGATTCCGGCAGGGTCAAAGGCTTCCGGCATGCGCAGGTCCAGGACGTCGCGGTACTCCGAATAGAGGTCCGCTGCGGCAATCCAGTCCGGCCTGCCGCATTCGTAGGCAAGCGACGTGAGATCTTCCGCAGTCCGTCCGGATTCGATGATCCGGTCGAAGAGCTGCCGGATCTCCTGCCGGAAACCTCGCGTGGGCAACGCCGCGGACAAGTCCTGCGGCCATGGAAGTTCAAAGCCCGGCCGGGCGTGCCCTTCCAGCAATTCCTTGATAATGAGGTCCTGTTCCGGTCCCGAGAGCAGTTTGGGTGGCCGCTGAAGCGGCAGTACGCCCTCGGCTTTGGCTCGCCGGATCAGGTCAAAGGCGTATGACGCCCAGGTGCGCGCCGGCGTCGTACTCAAGCTCCGGTCCAGCCGCCCCGTAAAGGTGTCCCGCAGCGCCGACGCCGCATGCCGCCCGGGTGCGAGAATCAGGATCCGTTCCGGATCAACGCCGTCACGTTGAACCCGCCGGACGGCGGTTTCCACCAGCACGGTGGACTTCCCGGTGCCCGGCGCCCCCGGCACCAGGACCGGCCCGGATCCGTGCGGGAGCCCGACGACGGCAGCTTGGTCGGCGGACAACTCCGGGGCTGCGTAGCGGACCTCGCGAGGGGGAAGCAGGCGCAAGCGGGCAGGCGAGTGCCGGGATTGCGCCTGCCGCGGCGATGTTGTTGCTTCCTGCGATGCTGCTTGGGGTGTCGGTGTTGGACTCACACGGTCATTTCATCATCGGGCACCGACAATTTATGGAGCTGACGCTCGAGTTGTTCGGAGATCGCATCGATACTGTCGAAGTCCCGGTCCGTCGGAGCCCACCGGGCACGCGCCAGGTCAACCCGCCAGCGGCCCTCGCCAGTCCGCAGGTATTCCGCGTAGGCGCCGTGCAGCGGTGTTCCCTCGTCCACGTAGTGGTGCAGCGCTTCTGACTCAAGCCCTGGGGGCGCCTCGCCGCTTGCACGCAGTACCCGCCACCAAGCCACCGTGCTCCCATGGTGGCTCATGACCGATCCGATCTGGCGGGGACCGCCTGAACCAAGAAGCTCGGCAACATCCCCGTAGGAGACGGCAACGCCGGGCGGCATGAGATCCACGACGGCCAGCACCGCCGTCACAAACTCCATCCGCATGCCACCAGCCTATCGGCATGGACCCCCGGATCGGCGCAGAAGGAGTGTCGGTCCGGTTCTTGTCGTAGGGCGCCGGTAGCGTTGAAGCATGAGCTCTTGGAACACCCTCCCCCGCGCCGCGTTCGACCTCGAGACCACGGGACGGAATTCCCGTTCGGCCAGGATCGTCACCGCTTCGGTCACCGTAGTGGACGACGACGGCAGCGTCGTCAAGGAGCTCGAATGGTTGGCGGATCCCGGTGTGGAGATTCCCTTGGAGGCCAGCGAGATCCACGGGATCACCACGGAAAAGGCGAGGGCCGAAGGCCGACCGGCGGCAGACGTGACGCGCGAAGTTGCTGCCGCGCTCCAGGAACTGTTCGACGACGGCGTGCCGGTCATTGCGTTCAATGCCAGCTATGACTTCACGGTCCTGGCCGCCGAATCAGCACGATACGGCGTGCCGCAGTTGACCCGTTTCCCGGTCCTTGACCCCTACGTCATGAACAAGCAGGTTGACCGGTACCGCAAAGGCAAGCGGACCCTGACCGCGCTATGCGAAGAGTACGGCGTGAACCTGGACAACGCCCACACTTCCGCCGCGGACGCCCTTGCCACCCTGCGTGTCCTTGATGCCATGGCCGGCAAGTTCCCGAAGCTGCACATGCCCGCTTCCAAGCTGCACCACCTGCAGGTTGATTGGGCGGCTGCCCAGGCCGCCGATTTCCAGAGCTACCTGCGCAAGACCAAACCAACAGCCGTCATCGAAGGCAATTGGCCGGTTCTCCCCCCGGAAGACGCCAGCGGAGGAGACTTCTAAAGTTTCCCGGTCCACGGACCGGACGCTTTCCCATCGTCCGCATGATGGGATGCACGTCACACCGCACTTGCTGCCTGAAAGCCAGCTGGGCGTCAGTCACCAATTCCCCCTCAATGCCAGCGGGCGCGGCACCTCAGGGGCAATCCGCATAATGCATTGAACTTAATTCGGATTTTCCTGGAATCACGCGTCTTATCGCCGTCAATTTTCCGCTGAATAGGCGGATGACATAATTAAGTTTGGCGGGTCGAGTTCTGATATTGCGGCCCAAACCTGCTTTGGCCGCGTTCCCCGCCCGTCTCGATACGAACGCGTGTTCCCCGATGAAAGTGATTTGCTTGATGAAAATCAAAGCCCTGAAGTGGTTCTCTGCTGTCCCCGTGGCTGCAGTTCTCGCCGTCTCGCTCGCCGCTTGCGGTGGCGGAGCCGGCAGCACAGGCAGCGCCTCGCCCACCGACGCCCTCCAGGGCAGCGACCAGAAGACGCTGGACAAGTACACCACCAAGGACGTCACCCCGCTGGACAAGATCGACAAGTCCAAGCTGGGCCTGATCACCGACGGCACACTGCGCGTCGGCACCCTCTCGGACGCCCCGCCGAACATCTTCATCGATCCCTCGGGCAAGTTCACCGGCTACGACAACGAACTCCTGCGTGCCGTTGGCGCCAAGCTGGGCCTCAAGGTCGAGTTCGCTTCCACTGACTTCTCCGCGCTGCTGTCCCAGGTCAAGAACAAGCAGTTCGACGTCGGCTCCTCCTCGATCTCCACCACGGACAAGCGCCGCGAAACGGTCGGATTCACCAATGGCTACGACTTCGGCTACATGGCCGTCGTGACCAAGACCGACTCCAAGGTCAAGGGCTTCGCAGACCTCAAGTCCGACGTTCGCATCGGCGTCGTCCAGGGCACCGTCCAGGACGACTACGTCACGAACACGCTCAAGCTTGAGCCCGTCCGTTTCCCCGACTACAACACGGTCTACGCCAACGTGAAGAGCGGCCAGGTTGATGCCTGGGTCGCCCCGTCGCAGCAGGCCACGGGCCAGGTGAAGGACGGCGACAACACGAAGATCGCCGAAAAGGTCGTCAACACCCAGAACTTCACCGCCTGGGCCGTGAACAAGGACAACCAGCCCCTGATCGACGCCCTCAACTCCGGCCTTGACGCCGTGATCGCGGACGGTACCTGGACCAAGCTGACGGCCGAGTGGTACAAAGACCGCCCGACCAAGGCGGAGCAGACTCCCCAGGGCTGGAAGCCGGGCAGCAAGGCCGTCCAGATCCCGGCCAAGTAACCCAGGCTTCCATGGATATCTTCAAACTGCTCTCTGAGACCTTCCTCGATTGGAAGGCGATGGGCGAAGTCATCCCCAAGATGTTCGCAGTCGGCCTGCCGAACACGCTCGTCCTGGCCGTCACCTCCGGTGTCATCGGAACGGTGCTCGGCATGCTGCTCGCCCTTATGGGGATATCCCGGAATCCGGTGGCCCGGTGGATCGCCCGCGTCTACACGGATATCCTCCGTGGGCTGCCGCCCGTGCTCACCATCCTCGTGATCGGTCTCGGATTCGGCCCGATCATTCGCCAGCTGACGGGCTCCACGAGCCCGTACCCCATGGCCATCGCGGCGCTGTCGCTGATGTCGGGGGCGTACATCGGCGAGATCTTCCGTTCCGGTATCCAGAGCGTGGACAAGGGCCAGCTCGAGGCCACGCGTGCTTTGGGATTCGGCTACGGCCCTGCCATGCGGCTCGTGGTGGTTCCCCAGGGCGTCCGGCGGGTCTTGCCCGCGTTGGTCAACCAATTCATTGCATTGATCAAGGAGTCGTCGCTGGTCTTCCTCCTGGGCCTGCTGGCCTCGGAGCGCGAGATCTTCCAGATCGGCAAGGACGCTGCCTCCACCAGCGGAAACCTGTCGCCCTATGTGGCGGCAGCAATCTTCTACCTGGCGCTGACCATTCCGTTGACGCATTTCGTGAACTGGATTGACCGTCGCCTGAGGACAGGCCGGCCGGAGAAGAAGGAACCGGACGAGGCAGCCGCCGTCGTCGGGAAGGGAGCCCACGCTTGAGCGAGTTCGCGTCAGGAACACTGACAGCAAAAAACATCCATCTGTCCTTCGGGTCCAACCATGTCCTGCGCGGCATCGACCTGCACGTCGAGAAGGGCACTACGGCTTCCGTGATCGGCCCTTCCGGCTCAGGTAAATCCACGCTCCTGCGCGTCATGAACCGGTTGATCGAACCCGAGCAGGGTGACATCCTGCTCGATGGCCGTTCGGTGCTCAAGGACAACCCGGACGAACTGCGCCGGAGAATCGGCATGGTCTTCCAGCAGTTCAACCTGTTTCCGCACAAGACCGTGGCGGAGAATATCTCCCTCGCGCTCCGGAAGCTGCGCGGAATGTCCAAGGAGCAGGCCCGTGAAGATGCCTTGGCACAACTGGACCTCGTGGGGCTCAAGCACAAAGCCGACGCCCGGCCAGCCAACCTCTCGGGCGGGCAACAACAGCGCGTCGCCATTGCGCGGGCGCTTGCCATGAAGCCCGAGGTCATGTTCTTCGACGAGGCAACGTCGGCCCTGGACCCTGAACTGGTCAAAGGCGTGCTCGCACTCATGACCGATCTGGCCAAGGGAGGCATGACCATGGTGGTGGTAACCCACGAAATGGGCTTCTCGAGGAACGTGTCGGACACCGTGACGTTCATGGATGCAGGCGTCGTCGTAGAGAGCGGATCGCCGGAACAGCTCTTCACCGCACCGCGGACCGATCGCCTGAAGGGCTTCCTTTCGGACGTGCTCTAGGACTTACCGGAGAATCCCCGGCTTGCGGACACCCACAGTGGTGAGCCCGTCCGCAGCCGGGGATTTTCGCATCCGGCTCACTTCCCGGCCTTCACTTGAAGGACAGTCAAGGCCGCGGCATCCACGGATTTACGGAAGTCGGGATCGGCCTGCGCCCGCTGCAGGACCTGGGCAAACATCGCCGGAACTGAAGCGGTATCCGCGCACAGGACCATGGTGCCGCCCGCGCTGATGAAATTCGTCGCCCTGTCCCCCACGCTCCAGGGCGACAGCTGCACGGCGTTGCACAAATCGTCGGACACGATGATTCCGGTGAACCCTGCGTCCGTCCGCAACATGGTGCGCATGATCTCGGACGAAAACGGCGCCGCGTGGTCGGGATCGATCTTGTCGTAGTAGGCGTTCGAAATCATGACCCACCGCAGCCCGCCGTCGATCGCAGCCTTGAACGGCATCAGGTAGGGATCCGTCCGGCTTGTTTCGGTGTCGTGCACGTTCGCGCTGACATCAGTGTTCAGGCGGACACGACCCATTCCCGGAAAGTGCTTCGCCACCGGCGCCACCCCGGCGTCCCGCAATCCGGCCGCCATCGCGTTCCCGTGTTCGGACACCGTAGCCGGGATGAAGCCGTATTCGCGTTTGAAGGCGCCAATGGGCTTATTCGAGGGCGCGAATTCGGGGCTGGGTACCGTATCCAGTACGGGCGCCAGATCGACATTCACTCCGGCCTGCAGGAGTTCCGACCCCCATTGCCGGGCGTCGGCGCGTAGCTGGTCGGGGTTTGAGTTGCCTTGGTCCAAGGCTGCGGGAATAGGCGCGAATCCGGGTCCCCTGAGGACTTGAACAGAACCGCCCTCCTGGTCCGTCGCGACGGACAGCGGCAACCCTCGGCTCGCCGCGGGCGAAATGGCTGCCTTCAGCTTTGCCACCACTGATGCCGTCGCCGCAAGGCCTGCCTGGCTGCGTCCGGCCAAATATATGTTGCCCACGTGGTTGTTCAGGAGATCTGCCACGGTGCCGGCATCGCTCCCGTCGGCCTTCGCTGCCACCATGAACAGCTGCCCCACCCTTTGCTCCAGGGTCAAACCCGCGAGCCGCTGTTCCGGCGTCGGATGCGGAGGAAGCGGCGGCTCGGAAGGCCCGGCCGGCGGAGCAAGGGCCTCCGGCGATCCCCCTGGAGAGGTCAAAAACCCGGGCGTGGGGGCGGCCTGTGGAGTAGTTGGCGTCGGGGGCGGGTCTCCGACGGCCCTGACCCCCGGTTCAGGAGTGTCGGCGTGCGCTAAACCGGCAAACGCCCCGGCCACCAGGGCGAAGAGAATGAGCAGTGAAATTCTGGACGATTTGAGCAGATGAATCATCGCCTTGTCGATTCGATCGTTGCCCACAGCCTGCTCCCACCCGAGCATTACGGGCAAGGAGCAGCCTGCAAAACATGGGATAAGCGCCGTTTACAAGGCCGTGGCCTCCGCGGCCGCCTTGGCTGCGGCCGGGAGTGCGTCGAAGATCCGGTTCATGGCGGCGTCGTCGTGGGCAGCGGACAGGAACCACGCTTCGAAGACCGACGGCGGCAGGTAGACGCCGGAGTCCAGCATGGAGTGGAAGAACGGTGCGTAGCGGAAGACGTCCTGGGCCTGGGCGTCGGCGTAATTGTGGACGCCGTTGGCCGACGTGCCGAAGGCCACGGAGAAGAGGTTCCCGGCCCGCTGGATCGAGTGGTCCACGCCGGCGGTGTCCAGCGCCGATGAGAGTGCCGCGGAGAGTTCCAGCGAGCGGGCGTCCACGAAGTCGTAGACCTCCGGAGTCGCGTGTGTCAGGGTGGCGACGCCTGCGGCCATGGCCACCGGGTTCCCGGACAACGTTCCTGCCTGGTACACCGGACCAAGGGGCGCTAGGTAATCCATGACGTCGGCACGTCCGCCGAGCGCCGCCGTCGGCATGCCGCCGCCGATGACCTTGCCGAAGGTCAGCAGGTCCGGCATCCAGCCTTCCTGGCGGCCCGTGAGGCCCCAGTAACCCGCGTAGCCGGTGCGGAAACCGGTGAGCACTTCGTCCAGGATCAACAGTGCACCGTGCTCCCGGGTGATGCGCGACAGCCCCGCGTTGAAGCCTTCGCCCGGTGTCACGACGCCCATGTTGGCGGGAGCGGCTTCCGTGATGACAGCGGCGATGTTGTTGCCGTGCGCGGCGAAAGCGGCTTCCACCGCGCCGAGGTCGTTGTACGGCAGGACAAGGGTTTCGGCTGCGGCGGCTTCAGTGACGCCGGCCGAACCGGGCAGCGCCATGGTCGCAAGGCCCGAGCCGGCCGCGGCGAGCAGTCCATCGAGGTGGCCGTGGTAGCAGCCCGCGAACTTCACGATCAGGTTGCGGCCAGTGAAGCCACGGGCCAGGCGTACAGCGGTCATGGTGGCCTCGGTGCCTGTGGACACCATGCGGATGCGTTCGACGGCGGAGACGCGTTCCTTGACGATCGCGGCGAGGTTTGCCTCATCCGGCGTGGACGCGCCAAAGGACAAGCCTCGGTCGACGGCGGCGTGGACGGCGTCAAGGACGGCCGGGTGCGCGTGACCCAGCAGCGCCGGGCCCCATGAGCAGACGAGGTCCACGTATTCGCGGCCATCAGCATCGGTCAGGTACGGACCCTGCGCGGAAACCATGAACTTCGGAGTGCCGCCGACGGATCCGAAGGCGCGCACCGGAGAGTTGACGCCGCCGGGCATCAAGGAGCGGGCGCGGTCGAACAGCTGGTCGGAGACAGGGGTGTTTGAAGTCATGGTGTCCATTCTTTCAGGGATGAGGAGCGGTTCAGGCACCGGCGAGGGCGGCTACCGGGGTTCAGGCTCCGGCAAGCTGCTCGGCCACGAGTGGGGCCACCACGGTGCCGAAGAGTTCGATGCAGCGCATCATGGATTCGTGGGGCAGCGTCCCGTTGCTGTATTTGAGGTCAAAACGGTCCACGCCGAGGTTCCGCTTCAGCAAGACGATCTTCCGGGCAACCGTTTCCGGCGAGCCGACATAGAGTGCCCCCTCAGGGCCGCACATGGCGTCGAACTCGCCCCTGCTCGCCGGGCCCCAGCCGCGTTCGGCGCCGATGCGGTTTCGCTGGGCTAGCCAATGCGGGAACAACTCCTCCCGGGCTTCCTCGTCGGTCGGAGCGACGTGCCCGGGCGAATGCGTGGCAATCTGCTGCATGGGGTGTCCATACTTCCCCATTGCCTCGCGGTACAAATTCACCAGCGGGGCAAAGCGGCGCGGTTCCCCGCCGATGATGGCGAAAATGATCGGGTAGCCGTATTGGGCGCAGCGCAGCACCGACTCGGGGGTACCGCCCACACCGATCCACGTCGGCAACAAGTGGTGTTCCAGCGGCGGAAAGACGCTCATTCCACTCACGTTCGGCCGGGTGCGGCCTTCCCAATGCACGGGCTTCTGTGCCCGGACCTTGTCGAAGAGTTCCAGCTTCTCCTCGAACAGGACTTCGTAGTCGGCCAGGTCCAGGCCGAACAGCGGGAACGATTCCACGAACGAGCCGCGGCCCAGCATCACTTCTGCCCGCCCGTTGGAGAGCGCGTCAACGGTGGAGAAACGTTGGAAGACCCTGATGGGATCGTCGGAGCTGAGCACGGTGACGGCCGAACCGAGCTTGATCTGCCTTGTCCGGGCAGCCGCGGCCGCGAGGAACACTTCGGGCGCCGAGACAGCGAAGTCGCGCCGGTGGTGCTCTCCCACACCAAAGGCATGAAGTCCGACGGCGTCCGCCAGTTCCGCTTCCGCCAACAGTTCCCGCAATACCCGGGCGTGCGGTTTCGGACTGCCGTCGGCGTCCACCCCGGCGTCACCGAAAGTGTTCAGCCCGAGGAGGATCTCCGTAGCACCCACCGGGGCCGTCGGGGTGGAAGGGGTTTCGGTCATCAGGACTCCTTGAGCCAGCCGGCAAGCTCGGACGCCCAGTACGTCAGCACCATGTCGGCGCCGGCCCGTTTGATGCCGAGCACGGATTCTGTGATGGCACCACGGCGGTCAATCCAGCCGTTCGCGGCAGCCGCTTCGATCATGGCGTATTCGCCGGAGATTTGGTAGGCCGCCACGGGGACCGGGCTCATGGCGGCGACGTCGGCCAGGACGTCGAGGTAGCTCATGGCCGGCTTGACCATCACCATGTCAGCGCCCTCTTCGAGGTCGAGTTCCACCTCGATGATGGCTTCCCGGCGGTTTGCGGCATCCATCTGGTAGGTGCGGCGGTCACCCTTGAGCTGCGAGTCCACGGCTTCGCGGAAGGGGCCATAGAAGGCTGAGGCGTATTTCGCCGCGTAGGCCAGGAGCGCAGTGTTCTGGTGTCCGGCTTCTTCAAGGGCATGGCGAATCACGGCGATCTGGCCATCCATCATCCCGGACGGCCCCAGGACGTGGGCACCGGCGTCGGCCTGTGCTACTGCCATTTGGGCGTAGATTTCGAGGGTGGCGTCGTTGTCCACGTAGCCGTTGGCGTCCAGGACACCGCAGTGGCCGTGGTCGGTGAATTCGTCGAGGCACACGTCGCCCATGACCACCAGGTCATCGCCCACTTCTGCACGGACGTCGCGGATGGCCTTGTTCAGCACGCCATCGGGATCCAGGGAGGCGGTGCCGCGGGCATCGCGGACGGCGGGAACACCGAACAGCATGATGCCGCTGACGCCCAGCTCCACGGCTTCTGCGGCGGCGCGCTTCAGCGAGTCCGTGGTGTGCTGGACGACGCCGGGCATGGAGCTGATCGGAGCCGGTTCGCTGAGTCCTTCGCGAATAAAGGCCGGCAGGATGAGGTCAGCGGGCGCCAAGCGGTGTTCGGCGGTCATCCGGCGCATGGCGGGGGTGGTGCGGAGCCGGCGGGGCCGGTGGTTTGGAAAGCTCAACTTTCGTTCCCTTCGGTGTCGAATACGGTGCGTAGGGCGGCCACGATGCCGGCGGGTGTGGGTTCCTTGGCGGTTGCCGCAACTGGAATGCCGAGAGCGGCAGCCTCTGCCGCCGTCGAGCGCCCGATCGCAATGAAGCGGCAATCCCGCAGCGGAGCCAGCGAGGCGTGGATGCGGCGTGCAGCGCTGGGTGAAGCGGCGACGACGGCGTGGAGCCGGCCGCCGGAAAGTTCGGCTTTGGCGTCGTCGGGGGTGAGCTCCGGGGCCCCGGATCCGCTTCCCGTGTGCCAGCCGTTCGCCGCCACCAAGGCAGCAATGAGCCTGCGTTCGGGGGCCGCCGGGTAGGCCACGGTGTGGTAAGCCGTCACTGCCTGGACTGCGGCTCCCTTGGCTTCTATCCCCTCCGCCAACGTCGCATCGGCGATGTCAGCTTGGGGCAACAGCACATTGGCCGGCCCTGTCGGCCAGACGGAGACGAGTCCTGCGGCCGACTGGACGTCCTCCGGTGCGAGGTCCACGGGAAGGCCTTCCGCTTCGAGGACCCGCCGGCTCGACGGACCGATCGTCGCGATCCGGACGAAATCCGGAATCAGTTCCTTCAGCTCCAAGCGCCGCTCGGCCGCCTTTTCCTTCAGGGCACGCACCGTGGTGATGCTGCTGACCACCAACCAGCCGTACGCTCCGGCACGGAGGGCGTCCAAAGCGACCTCGAGGGAATGCTGGTCGCGGGCTCGTTCGAAGTCGATCAAGGGCAACAGGAGCGGCTCCGCGCCGGCCTCACGCAGGGCGCTGACGAGGGGGGCGGCACGATCCGGGCTGCGCGTCACAAGGACCCGGGCGCCTTCAAGGACCCGGGCCTCCCCCGACTTCACTGCACTGTGCCGTCCCATGGTCTCCTGGTGGCTCCGGTTATCGGGAAGCTGCAAGATCTGTGATGTCCGCGGCGCCCGCGGCGAGGAGGAGTTCGGCGACTTCGATGCCCAGCAACGTGGCGCCCACCTCAGTGAGGCCGTCGCTGGCCTTTTTCTCGCGCACGGACGCGCTCCCGTCCACGGCACAGACCACCGCTTCCAGATAGAGCATGCTCCCCTTGCGGTAAGCGTAGGCGCCCACGGGCGCAGCGCAGCCGGCTTCGAGGCGGGCCAGGACGGCCCGCTCCGCCGTGACGGCCAGCCGGGTGTCTTCATCGTTCAGTGCGGCCAGGGCCTGTGCGAGTGCACCCTGGGAACCTTCGGCCGGGTCGGACGGTCCGGGCGCGTCAGCCGTGCGGCACTCGATCGCGAGCGAGCCTTGTCCGGGCGCTGGAAGCATGACATCGGTTTCGAAGAACTCCGTCACGACGTCGAGCCTGCTGATCCGTTCCAGTCCCGCCGCGGCGAGGACGACGGCGTCGAGGTCGCCGGGTGAATCTTCCGCGTTGCCGGCGAGCCCCGGAACGCGGCCCAGCCGGGTGTCCACGTTGCCGCGGATGTCCACGACGTCGAGATCCGGGCGGGCGGCGCGCAGCTGGGCGCCGCGGCGCGGCGATCCGGTACCGACCTTGGAGCCTGCCGGAAGGTCCGCCAACTTGAGGCCGTCACGGGCGCACAAGGCGTCCCGGACATCGACGCGTTTCGGCGTTGCCGCAATGGTGAGCCCCGGCGCCGCACCCGTGGGGAGATCCTTCAAGGAGTGCACAGCGACGTCGCATGCGTTTTCCAACAGCGCGTCGCGAAGAGCGGCGACGAACACTCCGGTGCCGCCCATCTGGGACAGGGAACCCGTCCGGACATCGCCTTCGGTCTTGATGCGCACCAGCTCGACGGGGAAGCCGCCGACGGCGGCCAGCTGGTCCGCGGCCTGCTGGCTTTGGGTGAGCGCGAGCTTGCTCGCGCGGGTGCCGATCCGAACGGTCATTTCGCGCTTTCTCCTGCGGGGTAGGCATCATGCCCCGTGCCGACCGAGGTGTCCGCACCCGCAATCGTGGGCTTCTCACCACGGAAGTTGGCGCAGCAGCCCGGACGGCAGATGTCGTACCACGGCCCGAGCCCGGTCATCGCGGGGCGATCGGCGATATTGTTGGCTACCGTCCGCTCGCAAATGAGATCCACCAGGCCGGAGACGAACGTGCGGTGGGTTCCCGGGGTGGGAACGCGGGTCGCGGCGATCCCGAGGTTCTTGCAGGTTTCCAAGGCCTCGGTGTCCAAGTCCCAGGCCACTTCCATGTGGTCGGAAACGAAGCCGAGGGGGACGATCACGACGCCCTTGATTCCCTGGCCGGCCAGTTCCTCGATGGCATCGTTGATGTCCGGCTCGAGCCACGGAACGCTCGGCGCGCCGGAACGGGACTGGTACACCAAGGACCACGGAGCGGTGAGACCGGATTCGGCCTCAACCCGACGAACCACCTCGGCGCCGGAAGCCAAATGCTGGGCGACATAGGCAGAGTCCTGCTCGAACTCGCGGGGCTCGGCGTCCGAACGCCCGGCGGCTTCGGCGTCACGGGTTGGAATGGAGTGCGTCGCAAACAGGATGTGCACCGGAGCGTCCTGGAGACCGGCCGCAGCCAGTTTCTCCTTGACCTCCGCAAGTCCTGCAGCCGTTCCTTCCACGAAGGGTTCGACGAAGCCTGGGTGGTCGAAGTACTGGCGTACCTTGTCCACTTCGAGTTTGCCGTCAAGGCCGGTCTCCGTCAGCGCGATCCCGATGTCCTCGCGGTACTGGCGGCAGCTGGAGTAACAGGAGTATGCGCTCGTGGTGACCATCAGCAGTTTGCGGTGGCCGGCGTCGTAGGCTTCCTGGAGGGTTTGCGGGATGTAAGGATCCCAGTTGCGGTTGCCCCACAGCACGGGAAGGCTGATGCCGCGTGAGGCCAACTCCGCTTCAAGGGCGGCCTTGAGGTTCCTGTTTTGCTGGTTGATGGGGCTGATCCCGCCGAACGCACGGTAGTGGTGCGACACCTCTTCAAGGCGCTCATCGGGGATGCCGCGGCCACGGGTCACATTGCGAAGGAAGGGAATGACATCGTCCTGGCCTTCGGGGCCGCCGAAAGAGGCGAGGAGGACGGCGTCGTACTCTTTGGGAGCCATGCGTCCGGCCTCGGTGACGTCGTTGACCTCGGTGAGGCTGGCCGGGCCCGTGGAGTGGCGGCCGCTCACGCGAGGACCTCGGCGATCCCCGCGGCGGTGATGCGGCGGCCGGTGTAGAACGGGATTTCCTCGCGGACGTGGTTGCGGGCGTCGGTGGCACGCAGGTGGCGCATGAGGTCCACCAGGTCAACGAGTTCGGGTGCTTCGAGGCCCAGGATCCACTCCCAGTCGCCCAGGGCGAAGGAGGACACGGTGTTGGAAATGACCTGGGGGAAGTCGCGGCCGAGCATGCCGTGATCGCGCAGCATCTTTCCACGCTCGTCGGCAGGCAGGATGTACCACTCATAGGAGCGGACGAACGGGTAAACGCACAGCCACGTGCTGGGCTCGACGCCGCGCGCATAGGCAGGAACGTGGTTCTTGGCGAACTCGGCTTCGCGGTGCACGCCCATGGCGGACCAGACGATCTCGGTGCCGGAGAACAGCGCGCTGCGGCGGATATCACGCACGGCCTGCTGCAAGGCTTCAGGCTTGGCGCCGTGGAGCCACACCATGATGTCGGCGTCGGAGCGCATGGCGGAGACGTCGTAGCTTCCGCGAAGGACGACGCCGTCCTCGGCAAGCTTGGCAGCCAGCTGCTCGAAATCCTGAACAGCGTCGGCGCTGCGCAGGACATCGCCCGACCGCTTGAAGACGGTCCACAGCGTAAAGAACTGCTCTTCGGATTCGGCAGTTTTAGTGACAGATTCGGCAGAAGTGTGGCTCATGGTACAAGTCTGCCCCGTGGATGCCGCTAAGTCGAAATGCACCACTTCTACAAGGCGTAGAAGTGGTGCATTTCACAAGACTGCGTCGATCTGCGCGGAAGTGTCGGCAACCACGGCTGCCAGGCCGTTTCCGGCGAGCCAGCCGCCCACAACGGTCAATCCTTCGGCTTCGGCGCAGACGCGGCGCACTTCGGCAACGCGCTGTTTGTGACCGACGGCGGCGAACGGCAAGGCGCCCGCCCAACGGACGACGTCCCAATCGAGTACGTCTTCACGGACAATCGGCACAGTCAGCAAGGTCGACGCGTCGCGGAGCGCGGCCTCAAACAAGGCATCGTCATTGAGTGAGGCGACGGATTGCGCTGCCGCCGACTCAGGAGAGTCCACCCCCTCGCCACGCCCATAGGACAGGCGCAGCACGTGCGTTCCGGGGCCCGCTTCTTCCGCCAGCCAGTCCCACTTTGCCGTGGCGTGCGTGAGCGCTTTCGCCTCGATCCCCTCGGTCTGCGGAGCGACAAGAATGCCCGTGCCCCGGGGGCGCCGGTCCAGTTCGGGCACGTCCACCACCAAGGTCACCAGGCTCACCAACGGGCCTGCGGCGGGGCGCAGCGCGGACAATTCGGGAAGCGCCCCCTCCAGCAGCCCGACGGCGGCCGGACCGTCGAGCGCCACCACGAGCCGGCCGGCGTCGTACGTTGTGCCCGCGGCGGTAGCCTGCCAACCGCTTTCGGTGCGGGTGATCGAATCCACCCGGGCGCCGGAAACGAGGGCGACGCCCTGCGAACGCAACTCCGCCACGAGGGCGGTGACAAGCGTGTTCATTCCGCCTTCCAAGCCGCCGACGGCGGATCCCGCCTTCGCCGTCCCGCTTCCGTTGCGGGTCGGCACGGCCCCGCGCTGGCTGGCCACCGCCGCGGCCAACGAACCGTGCTGGCGCAATGCCGCACGCAGGCCGGGAGCGACCATGTCGACGTCGAGCAGTCCGGGATCGGCGGAGTGCACTCCTCCGACGACGGGCGCCACAAGCCGTTCGAGCACCCGTTTGCCCATCCGCGCCCGGACCAAGGAGGAGACGCTGGTGACCGCGGCCGAGGTGCCGACGGATGCGGGCAGGTAGCGGTCGAGCGAGGCCCGCAGGGAACCGGCAAAGCCCAAGGAACGCCGGACTTCCGGGTCCCAGGGGTTCGCCGGGATTCCGAGCACTCCGGTCTTGGGCAGTTCCTGCGGGCCGTCGGGCAACTGCACCCAGGCACCTCCAGGATGGGGCGCCACGATATTGCCGCCGAGCCCGAGATCGCGGGCGAGATCGGCCACGGCGGTGGAGCGCGTGGCGAAGGACTCGGCGCCGCTGTCCAGCACAAGGCCGCCGACAGTGTGCCTTCCCACGCAACCGCCCCACGCCTCGCCCGCTTCGAGCACCGTGACGGTGATCCCGGCCTTGGCCAGGCCACGGGCGGCGAGCAGGCCGGACATTCCGCCGCCCACGACGATGGCGGCCAAGCCGGTTGCTGAATCTGCGGAAGGTGCGTGTCCGGGCTGTGTTTGTGCCCCGCGCATGCCGGCTACCCTGCCGGGGGGATCGAGTGGATGAGTTCCACGACCCGCGTCAGGACGGCGGGATCCGTTTCCGGGGGCACGCCGTGGCCGAGGTTCAAGACGTGGCCCGGGGCTGCGGAGCCGGCTGCGATCACCTCACGGACATGGGCTTCCAGTACCTCCCACGGTGCGGAAAGCAGCGCCGGGTCGATGTTGCCTTGCAAGGGCACCGTGCCGCCCAGCCGACGGTTTGCCTCGTCAAGCGGCAGCCGGTAGTCCACGCCGACGACATCCACGCCGACGTCGCGCATCGCGACAAGCAATTCGGACGTTCCCGTACCGAAGTGGACCAGCGGCGCGCCGAGGTGACGGACGTGGTCAAGGGCGCGGGTCGAAGCAGGAGCAACGTACTTGGCGTAGTCGGCGAGCCCAAGGGATCCTGCCCACGAGTCGAACAGTTGACCTGCCGAGGCGCCGGCTTCCAGTTGCGCCCGCAGGAACATGCCGGAGGCGTCGGCCGCCCAATTGGCCAGGGCGGTCCAGGTCTCCGGATCGGCGTGCATCATGGTGCGCGGACCGAGGTGGTCGCGGGAGGGCTTGCCTTCCACCATGTACGCGGCAAGCGTGAACGGCGCACCGGCGAAGCCGATCAGGGGTGTTGTGCCGAGCTCCGCGACCGTCAGGCGGACGGCCTCGCGGATCGGTTCGAGGGCTTCCCACGTCAGCTGCGGCAGGGCGGCGACGTCAGCCGCGGTGCGGACGGGCTTGTCCAACACGGGCCCTACGCCGGGGACGATGTCCACGCCGACGCCGGCCAGCTTGAGGGGGATGACGATATCGGAGAAGAAGATCGCCGCATCAACATCGTGGCGGCGAACCGGCTGCAACGTGATCTCGGAGGCGAGCTCGGGGCGCAGGCAGGAGTCCAACATTGCCACGCCTTCACGGACTTTGAGGTATTCCGGCAACGAGCGGCCGGCCTGCCGCATGAACCACACAGGACGGCGGGACGGCTTGCCTCCGCGGTAAGCCTGGATCAGCGGGGAGTCTGCGGTGCGGCCATCCATCAGCGGGTGGCTTGCATCAAGGCCTGAAGCGGCTGTGCCGGAAATGTCGGTGGCCGACACAGAATGAGGCAGTGCGGAACTGGAAGTCATGCCTTCGATTGTGCCGAAGATCGGGGTCAAAAGATAACGACAGCCTGTCCCGCACATTGCGGGGTGACGGGCATCACTGCCGGCAGTGCGGAGAACCACTGGCGCGCGTTGTTCTACATGGCGCCGAAAAAGCTATGATGGCTTTGCTGTGGTTCTTTTCTCATTGGTGGCTACACACGCCGACATCGATCTTGAGACCGTCGCTCAGTTGAGCAACGGTTCATCCGAGGTTGCCTCGTCCGCATTAGCCGATTCCCAACTTGTCTCCGGTGCCGTGGTCCTGGCCACCTGCAACCGCTACGAAATCTACGGCGAAACCCCTCACGTCGAGAACCTTGAAGCTGCCCGCTCGGCGCTCGTCACGCAGATCAGTGGCCTGAGCGGACTCAACGAGCAACTCGTCTCGCGCGCCTTCAGCACCCGCACCGGCCCCGAGGTCAGCAGGCACCTCTTCGCCGTCAGCGCCGGGCTGGACTCCGCCGTTGTCGGCGAACGCGAAATTGCCGGCCAAGTGCGCCGCGCCCTCATCACTGCCCAGCACGAAGGAACCGCGAGTTCCGGGCTGGTCCGCTTGTTCCAGGCCGCTTCCAAGACGGCCAAGGACGTGGGGGCCCAGACAGCTCTTGGTTCCCGTGGCCTGTCGATCGTTTCAGTAGCCTTGGACCTCGCCACCGACCTCTCGGAGAACGCCGACTGGAGCACCAAGAAGGTTGTTGTCTTCGGGACCGGGGCCTACGCCGGAGCCACCATGTCGCTGCTGCGCGATCGTGGATGCACCGACGTCTCCGTGTACTCGTCTTCCGGCCGGGCCGGCACTTTCGTGGCGACCCGCGGCGGGACCGCACTCGACGCCGAAACGCTCCCTGCCGCCGTCGCCGCCGCCGATGTCATGATCGGTTGCAGCGGGTCGGACACGCGAGTGGAGGCCGCCGAGCTTGCCAAGGTCCGCGCTTTGTCCACCCAGACGCTCATCGCGATCGACCTCGCGCTCACCCACGACTTCGACCCCGCAGTGGGCGAGCTCGACGGCGTCGAGCTCCTGACGCTCGAATCCGTGCGGCTCGCGGCGCCCCAGGAGCAAGCAGAGTCGCTGGCGCAAGCGAGCACCATTGTGTCCGGCGCGGCCGAGGCCTTCGAGCAGGAACGTGAAGCCCGGTCCGTCGATTCGGCCATTGTGGCCCTGCGCCGCCACACGATGAACGTGCTCGACGCCGAGATGGAGAAAGTCCGGGCCCGGCATGGCTGCACCGCTGCGGCCGAAGAGGTCGAGTTCGCCCTCCGCCGCATGGTCAAGCAGTTGCTCCACATCCCCACGGTCCGCGCACGGGAACTCGCCGCCAACGGCCAGCAAGACGATTACGTGGCAGCCCTCGAGGCCTTGTACGGCATCCAGGTGGAACAGCCGGCCGCATCACCGGCGGCCTCGTGTCCTGTCGACCACCAACAAACATCCCAGCAGGCTGAAAGCGCCTAGCCCCCGCGGCACTGCCCGCCCCGGGTCCCCTCACGGCCTGGGTGGCGTTGTCCACGCTCGAATTCACTCAAAGCATGCCCTCCCCTGATCACCAGGACCGGACATAACAGGATCATGTCCAACAGCAACGACCACGAATGAGCATGTCCCTCTGAGGCGCTGGCTCGCGAATCACCGTGCTGATTTGCCCAGCGCAGAGCATGCCCTCCCCCGGTCACCAGGACCGGACATAACAGGATCATGTCCAACAGCAACGACCACGAATGAGCATGTCCCTCTGAGGCGCTGGCTCGCGT
>NZ_JAHHZS010000038.1 GCF_022606295.1 Arthrobacter bambusae | reverse complement strand
TGTGTTCTACGCTGGGACCATGGACGGGACCGGGCCTATGACCCCGCATCGGACGGAATGCCGCGATTGGTTCATTCGCCTGCTCAAGGACGAACACCGGCACTCTCTGTTCGAACTTGGCTGCGGCACAGGCGTCGAAGGTTTGGATTTCGTGCGGGCGGGACTGCATTACACGGGCGTTGACCTGTCCGAGGAGAGCATCCAGGCCGCCCGCGCCAAAGGGCTCGACGCCAGCGTTGCCAGCGGCCGGTCCCTGCCGTTCGCCGATGCCACTTTCCCGGCCGTGTGGACCATGGGCACCCTCCTGCACGTCCCCAACGCGGTAATCCACGACGTCGTCCGTGAACTCGTGCGGGTCAGCGCGCCTGGTGCGCCAATCGCCGTCGGGCTCTGGTCCGGTGACGATGAAGAAGTCCTTAACCCCGAGGACCACGACGAGCCGCGGCGGTTCCTCAGCCGGCGGAGCGACGACGCCGTGCGACGCATCTTTGGTGCACACGGCGACGTCGAGCACTTCGAGACCTGGCCCGAGGGCACGGGAGCCGAGTCCGGACCGGGTGCGGGCCAGAGGACGCAGCACTACCAGTTCCTGGTCCTCCGGACTCCTTCCGGCCCACCCAACTGACTCGCATTTGTTGTCGTTTTCAGGGCTCATAACGACAACAAATGCGACCCAGTTGGGATGGGTGGACCGGACGCCGTCATCTAGGCTTGCCCCATGGCTCCCATTTACACGTTTGCCGGGGATACCCCGGCCATCCATGACACTGCCTTCGTGGCACCCACGGCTTCGATCATCGGCAAGGCCACCCTCGGCGCGGACTCGAGCGCCTTCTATGGCGTGTCGGTCCGTGCCGACACCGCCGCCATCAGCGTCGGCGCCGGCTCGAACCTCCAGGACAATGTGGTCCTGCACGCCGACCCGGGTTTCCCCTGCACCGTCGGCGAGCGCGTCAGCGTCGGCCACAGCGCCGTCGTCCACGGATGCACCGTGGAGGACGACTGCCTCATCGGGATGAGCGCCACCATCCTGAACGGCGCCGTCATCGGTACCGGCTCGCTGGTGGCCGCCGGCGCCGTCGTGCTTGAGGGAACCGTCATTCCGCCGCGATCCCTGGTTGCCGGAGTGCCCGCCAAAGTGCGCCGCGAACTGAGCGAAGAAGAGCTCGACGGCGTAAAGCGCAATGCGGCGCACTACCGGGAGCTGGCGGCGGCGCACCGCGGGATGCACGCACAGGGCTAGTCCAGGCTGATCGGCCCCAGCTCGTCCAACACGTCGCCGGGACCGGGGTTGCCTGCCACGGACGAACCGCCGAGGTGGTTCACCACGCCCCACACCGCGTTCAGTCCCGTGGTGACGGCGCCTTCGGCCCAGCCTGCGGTGAACGAGACGTCGTCGCCCGCCAGGAAGATGCCCCGCTGGCTTTCCGGCAGCTTGTCCTGCTTGAAGTGCGTGAACAAGCGCTGCTGGTAGCGGTAATGGCCGGGCAGGTTGGCCTTGAAGGCGCCCATGAAGTTGGGGTCGGCTTCCCAGGAAACGGTGATGGGCTGGCCAATGATGTGGCTCGCAATGTCCACACCCGGGTAGATCTGCTCAAGCGAGTGCAGCATGAGCTTGACGCGTTCTTCGGCGCTGAGCGAGAGCCACTTCAGGGCGTCGTCGTTCCACGTGTAGGACAGGAGGATGACGGCAGGCTTGTCCGGACCGTCGTCGAGCAGGTACGTTGCCCGGTTGAGCCGGTCGGTCAACGTCATGGACAACACCTCGCGGCCCGTTTCGGGGTCGATGTCCTTCCAGAACGGCCGGTCCACCATAACGAAGGTCTTGGACGACTGCATGTAGTGCGAGCGCTCGATCGCTGTCCATAATTCCGCGGGGAACAACGCTTCCTGGGTGTGGATGCGCGTGGACAGCAGCCAGGACTGGCACGTGGTCACAACGGCGGGGTACCCGGTTTCGCGGCCCCAACGTTCGCGCACCATGAGGTCGCCGTTCTCTCCTCGTTCGATGCGGTCCACGGCTCCGCGTGGGGAGCCGGAATGCAGCGAGGCGAGCGAGGTGCCCTCGGGCCAGTGGGCCATGCCCGACGGCGCGTGGTGCCAGAGTGCCTCGGGGAGCCGTTGCGCTCCACCGGTGATGAGGCGGTGCTGGTCATCGGCGTCGGTGTAGACGACGCGCAGGATCTCAAGGATTGAGTTGGGGAAGTCCGTGTCCCAGCCGCCTGTGCCGAAACCTACCTGGCCGAACGCCTCGCGGTGCGCGAATCCGGCCTCCTTGAAGGACGTGCTCGCGGCGATGAAGCCGTAGAAGGTCTGTTCGTCGAGGAGCGGGAGCAGCTCATTCCATAGCTCCTTGATTCGCGTGGTGTCGCGGGCCCGGATCGCCTCCTGCATTTCCTGGAACGCGGCGCCGTCATTCACGGCTGCCTTCCAGGCTGCGGCAACCTCGTGGAAGAACTCCGGAAGGTCAGCGGAGGTGGCGGCGTAATGCTTCTGTCCTGCCAGCTCGATCACGGTGCTCGATGTTGCGGGAGCGAGCGGGTTGGGGAATTCCTGGGTGTCCAGGCCGAGGAGATCCACGTAGTGATAGAACGCCTTTCCGGACACCGGGAAGCGCATGCCGCCGAGGTCTGCCACCACGCCGGGGGCGGAGGGGAAGCTCGCGGTGCGCAACCGTCCGCCGATCTGGTCGGCTTCATAGACAACAGGGCGCAGCCCGAGCTTCATGAGCTCGTAGGCCGTGACCAGTCCCGACAAGCCGGCACCGATCACCGCGACCTCCGTGCCGTACAGCTCCGGCGGAACAACCGCCAGGCCGTCCGGGTGGGCCAGGTAGTGGTCGTAGCTGAACGGAAAGTCCGGGTTCAGCATCGTGAGGGGAGCGTCGGCCGGCGTTGCTTGGGGAATTCCGGTGTCACCGCGGGGCGTGGGTTCCGTGGGCAATTCGGTGGCGATGGTCATGAAAGTTCTGCCTTCACAGTTTCCGGGTCGGCGACCCTTGCGGATAGTTCACGGTATTCCTCTTCGCTGAGCGCCGCTACCTTGGAGTTCCGGCGTCCGTAGCCGAAGTAGAGGGCAATGCCCACCAGCATCCAGCCACCGAACACCACCCAGGTGTCAGCACCCAGGTTGGCCATGAGGTAGGCGCACATCAGCGTGCCGAGGACGGGGGTGATTGGGTAGAGCGGGACGCGGAAGCTGCGCGTGAGCTCCGGGCGGTTGCGACGCAGGTAGATGACGGCGACGTTGACGAGCGCGAACGCGAAGAGGGTGCCGATGCTGGTGGCGTCGGCCAGCGCACCGAGCGGGACGAGTCCCGCGGTGAGTGCGACGGCGGTGCCCACGATGAGCGTTCCGGCCACCGGGGTGCCGGTGCGCGGGGAGATCCGGCCGAAGACCTCCGGGACCAATCCGTCGCGGGACATGGAGAGCAGGATGCGGGTCTGGCCGTAGAGCACGGTCAGAACGATGCTGGCGATGGCGAGCACGGCTCCGATGGAGAAGACGAGCGCGATCCAGGGCTGGTGGGTGGTTTCCTCGAGGATCTGGACGAGTGCTGCCTCGGTGCCGCCGAACCATTCCCAGGGACGGGCGCCGATGGCGGCCACGGCTACCAGGACGTAGATGCTGGTCACGATCACCATGGAGAGCAGGATGGCCCGGGGCAGGTCACGCTTGGGGTTGCGTGCCTCTTCGCCAGCGGTGGAGGCTGCGTCGAAGCCGATGTAGGAGAAGAATACCCGGGAGGCGGCGGCAGAGACGCCTGCGGCACCCATGGGCATGAGGGGTTCGAAGTTGCCGGCGTTGAATGCGGTGAAGGCAACGGCACAGAAGAACAACAGGATGACGATCTTGATGGTCACGATCGCGGTGTTGATCCAGGCGCTTTCCTTGGCCCCGCGCACCAGCAGGATCATCGCGAGGACGACGATCAGCATGGCCGGTATGTTGACCACTCCGCCGCTGCCCGGTGGTTGCGACATCGCATCCGGCAGGACTTGCCCGAACGCGGAGAGGGTTTCGTTCACGTATTGCCCCGCACCGACGGCGACGGCTGCGACGGAGACCGCGTATTCGAGGACGAGGCACCAACCACAGATCCAGGCCATGCCCTCGCCCATCGTGGCGTAGGAGTAGGAGTAGCTGGATCCGGCAACGGGCACGAGGCCCGCCATCTCCGCGTAGGACACGGCTGAGAACAAGGCGGCAAGGCCTGCCACCACGAAGGAGATCCAGACTGCGGGCCCGGCCAGCGGCACGGATTCACCCAGGATCACCAGGATGCCGGTGCCGAGGGTCGCGCCGACACTGATCATCGTGAGCTGGAGGACGCCGAAGCTGCGGACCAACGGCGTGCCGCTCTTGCTGCTTCCGGCCTCGCTGACCATCTGCCCGATCGGCTTGCGGCGCAGCAGCTGCGAACCGAGCCCCGGGCGGAGGGCGGCGTGGCCGGCGTCCGTATTCGTGGCGTGCGTTGGCTTCGTCTGGGTGGAGGTAGGCACAGTCACCGTTGACGTCCCTTCAGAGTAGTTGGCGGATTCCCCTGACAACCGTAAGCCTGTGAGCCAGCTCTCACGGCGGTGCAAAATGACCTATAGTGATCAACCATGAGACGTATTGCACAATCAGAAACGACGCCGGAAGCGGCGCTCTCCGGGCAGGTCAGCGTTGATCTGTCTGCGATTTCAGACAACATCAACGCCCTCAAAGAGCGCACTGCCGCGCCGCATTTCATGGCCGTCGTCAAGGGGAACGGCTACGGTCACGGCCTCGTGGAGGTGGCCCGCACGGCGGTGGCGGCAGGAGCTGATTGGTTGGGAACCGCCCAATTGAGCGAAGCGATCACCTTGCGCAAGGCGGGCATCACGGTGCCGGTCCTGTCCTGGCTATATCTGGCATCCCAGACCAGCGCGACCATCCGGGAAGCACTGGAGTACGACGTCGACGTTTCTCTTGGGAGCGTCGCTCAACTTGAGGTCCTGGCCGGGATCGCGAGGCAATTGGGCCGCCCCGCCGTCGTGCACCTGGAACTGGACAGCGGCCTCAGCCGCGGCGGCGCTCGCAAGGAAGACTGGTCCGAACTCGTGGTCCAGGCTCGCAAGTCCGAAGAGGACGGCACGGTTCTGGTTCGCGGCATCTGGACCCACCTGGCCTGGGCCGACGTTCCCGCCCATCCCGGAAACGCTGCAGCCGTGGCGGAGTTCGAAGACGCCGTTGACGAAGCCCGCGCCGCCGGACTGGACCCGCAGCTGCGGCACGTGTCGAGCTCGGCAAACATCCTGGACCGGCCCGAATTCCATTTCGACATGGTCCGCGCTGGACTGGCGATCTACGGCTTGGCCCCCGCCGACCACCTGGATCCCGCCGACTTCGGGCTGCGCCCCGCTTTGAGCGTGACGGCGCCGCTCGTCATGGTCAAGAAGGTCCCGGCGGGGACCGGCGTCAGCTACGAACATCAGGCCATCACGCACGAGCCGCGTTATCTCGGCCTCATCCCCCTCGGTTACGCCGACGGCATCCCCAAGGGCGTCAGCGGCCGGAGCCTGGTCCAGATCGCCGGACGGAGAGTCCCCGTGATCGGCAAGGTATGCATGGACCAGTTCATGGTGGACCTCGGCCCGGATGCTTCCGGGATCGAGGTCGGTGACACAGCGGTCCTGTTCGGCGATCCGGCCGGAGGGGCTGCGAGCGCCGACGATTGGGGCGCCGCCATCGGAAGCCACGGTGACGAGATCATCAACCGGATCGCACCACGACTCCCGCGTGTGTATGAGTCCAGCGCCTACGAGTGCCCCGATTACCAGGAGGCAGCGAGCGATGTCTCCTGAGCCAAGCCCCAGCCGCCTGAGTTTCGTCACGCTTGAGCAGTTCCTGAAGCAGCTGCCGCCCGAGTTGGAGATACTCCACGACGGCGGCAGCGGCGGGGAGCTGCTGCGCTGGGTTGAACCCAGCGAACTGGACGATCCCACGCCCTACCTGCCGGACGGGGAGTTCCTGCTGACCGCGGGACTCCCCTTCCTGGGAGAGGGCGGGTCCAGCGACAATGTCGACGCGTACGTGAAGCGGCTGGTGGGGGCCAAGGTGGCGGCGCTGGGGTTCGGGATCAGGCCGTATTTCGACGCCGTCCCGGCCGAGCTGCTCAAGGCGTGCCGGCGGCATAAGCTCACTTTGATCGAGATCCCGGAGTCCATCCCGTTCGCCGCGATCGGCCTTGAGTTCTCCCAGCTCCTGGAGTCCGATAACGCGAAGGTCTTCCGCCAGCTCGCGGACACCAACCGGCAACTCATGCGGGCGGTCCTCTCCCCCAGACCGGAACACGAGCTGCTTGCCGCGTTGGTCCAGAAGGTGCCCGTCTGGGCACTTCTCGTCGGAGCGGACGGGCGGGTGCGTGCGCGTGCCCACGCTGCCGGCGGCAGCACCGGCGTCGAGCATTCATTGCTGGAGCCCATGCTCGAACGGCTCCTTTCCGGCAGCGGCCCGCGGGTAGAGGTGGACGGCTTTGAGCAGCCGGGATCGGAGATGGTTTTCGGCCATCCGCTCCGGAGCACCAAGGACGCCAATCTGGGCGCCCTGATCCTGGGCTCGGACGCCGCGCTGACTCCCGCCCAGAACAGCGTGGTGCAGTCCGTCGTGGGGTTGCTGGAGTTGCTCGTCCGCCAACGGACCAGCGGCTCGCTGGCACCGAGCCAATTGGCGACGGCGTTGCTTTTGCACCCTGAAACCCTTGCCACCGGCGGGACCCGGCACGTCAACGGGCTCAAGGACCTCCTCGCCCAGAGCTTGTCCTCTACGCGATCCGCTCCCCTGCGCGTAATCCAAGGCATCAAGGTGGACTCGCCTGAGTGGCCTGCCGGCGACAGCCCGGTGCGTGAGCTACTGCAGTGGCGGCGCCTTTTCGACACCAAACTGGTGGAAATCACCGATTACGGATTCGCTGCCATCACTCGTTTGAAGGTGGACGACTCGCTCCTGGCGGACGTCGAAAAGCTCGGCTGGCGGCTCGTCATCGGAGAGCCGACGGAACTGACCGGCCTCGCCGCAGCGCACCAACGCGTAACATCGCTGCGATCCCGGGTCCAGTCCAGCGGACGGAGCGCCCGCGTCGACGAGGTGACCTGGTCCGTCACCGGGCTCCTGGGACGTGAGGCCGGGTCCATGCTGGCCGCGAGGCTTCTCGAGCCGGTGCTTGCCTTGGAGGCCGATAGGCGCGATCCGCTCTTGGCGGTACTCCGGGGCTGGCTGAGCGAAAACGGCAGCTGGGACGCCTCCGCCAAACTGCTGGGGCTGCACCGCAACAGCGTGCGCCGCCAGATCGGCCTGCTCGCCGAACTGCTCGACGCCGACCTGAACCTTGCCCAGGTGCGGGCGGAGCTTTGGATCGCGCTCCAGTACACGGACGGCTTGGTGGGCGGAGGGGACACCTAGTCTTCGCGACTTCCTGGCTGTCTCCGTGCCGTGCTGCTCAAAACACGTAGACAGGACTGCAGGCACACTGAGAAACGTCGATTTTGCACGTATTTTGCCCCGTTCCACCACTTAATTTCGCCGTTTGACCACTGAGACGCGGTTTTCGCGGCCTACCATTCGGGTGCCGGCTACACGGGATCCGCCAGTAGCTCAAATCGAAATGGAGGAACGAAATGCTCACTACGACCGCATTGAACGCAAGCAGCACGATTGCATCTGCACGAACCAAGATTGACGAAATGATTGTTCGCTACGACGGCTGGTTTCTAGTCGTTCTCGCCGTCCTGATGGTGCTTGCTTTTGCATTGCTCGCAGCGATGGCCATCTGGTGCCTGACGCAGGGCCGAGGCCGCTTCACCGGCAACTGGAGTTGGAGCCAATGGGGTGTCTCTGTGTTCGTTGAATGCAGGTAGCTCGCTACAAGCCAGCCGTCGTGGTGGCACTGACAACGTGCCACCACGACCAGAGCATCGGAATCAAGCCTCATGACTCTCAGTGTTGCCAACGTCAACTACGCCTACAACCCCAGAACCCAAGTGCTTCACGATGTCTCGTTCACGATCGCAGAGGACCGGGTCATGGGCCTCATTGGTCCCAACGGGTCTGGAAAGTCCACGCTGATAAAGGTCATCCTGGATCTGCTCCAACTTCAAAGCGGCCGCGTCTGCATCGGGTCTGACAGTAGTCAGAGCCGCAGCGCCAAGATGTCGTCGATCTACTTGTCGAGCAATGATTACCTCCCTGAGTTCCTTACAGGGGAGGAATACGTGCGTTTCATGCACGGGCTGTATGGAGAACCCATGGATCACGCGGCACTGAGGACGCAATTCGCCAGGTACTCCATGCGCGACAGGCACCGCGACTTGATCGAAGACTACTCACACGGCATGAGGAAGAAGCTGCAACTCATCGCCGCGTTCATGCTCCGGCGAAGGTTTACCGTAATCGATGAGACCCTCAATGGCGTCGACATCGATGCGATCAACCTCTTCGAGCGCGATATCCGGAATCTTGCTAAAGAAGGCCGCTCAGTTCTGCTGTGCAGCCATGACTTCACCATGTTGGAGCACGTCGCTGACGAGTTGGCACTCCTCGTCCAAGGGGCCCTGGTGGTTCAGGCTCCGGTCCGGAAAATTATCCAAGATCACGGCACGATAGCTGACCTTGCCAACGAGTTCATTCAGGCAATGGAGCCATCTTAGATGCGCATCAAGAGCGTAGTTCTGCTGTTTCGATTGTTCTGGCTCTTCATCGTGAGACGCGTCTTGGGGCGAGGTCTGTTGGCAAGCCCGGCCGCTCGGCTTTCAGCCGGTATCCTGCTCGTTGCCGCGTTCGCCGGCTTCAACGTGTTGAGCTACGTGGTCATCCGCCAGTATCTCGGTGGTACCGGCCTGCTTGAGCCCGTTCTTCAAGTCGCCAACGCATCGGTCGGATTCTGGGTACTTATCGCCTACACACTAATTCGGGTGCTGTTCATGAAGGCAGATGAGCTTCTGAAGCTCTCCTTTAATCTGCCGGTGACCAATAAGGAAAGGACGATGGCATTTGCGCTCTTTGAGTCGTCCCTCGTTCTCCTGATGACCGTGTTCGTTTTCGGTGCATTTTCCATTTCAACCGTGCTGATCGAGGGAACTGATTACATTCCGAGGGTTCTGGTGTCCATCTGGTTCCCCGCTATTTCAACCTACCTACTCCTGAGCCTCGGCTACTACCTCCTTGAACGTGCTCTACAGGCTCTCAGGATTGCCCGACTTCGCGGCCTGGTAGTCCCGATGGTGCTGGCTCTCGGGCTGGTCGTGGCCTTTCCTCAAACCAACGAGCAGAGTAGCAAAATCGCCGAAAGCTACGTATTCGGGCGTGAATACAATGCACCGGTATTGCTCTACGCGAAGCTGCAGGGAGACGTCGGGATCTGGTTTTCCATTTTAGTGCTGCTTGCGACATCAGCAGCAATTATTCCAGCAATAGTGGCGATCGCGCCCAGGAACTACGTTCCAATGCGTCGCTTCTTCGCATTTCTGCCTTCACGCTTGGCAGGGAGCAAGTTCGGCGTTTACCTTCTGGTCTTGTTTCGAAGTTTCGAAACAATGGTGGCCGTTTCATTTATCACCATCTATTCGGTCTTCGCCTGGCTCGAGCATCTGGAGTTGCCACCCTACGCCCTTGCTCTCATAACGTTTCAGGGAGTCTACGCATTTTCAAACTCGGAGCCTCTCCGACGCATGGTCACCTATCCGGGCCGCACCGTTGCGAACTACTTGCGCCTCGTGGGCTCGCAAGGCATCCTCCTGACGGTTGCGGGCATCCCAGTCATCACGATTTCCGTGGCCCAGGGAGTTTCCTTTGAAGCCTGTCTGCCAGTGCTCGGATTCTGCTTGAGCAACATACTCATATCAACCCTGGTTGGCATCGCTTTCCCTCCCGAGAAGGGAAACCCATTCACCGTCATCATCGGAGTCCTGCTGACGGTGATAGTCGTCATGATTGTGGCGCTTGGTTTGAACGTCTTCAACTTTGATCCAATTATCAGTGCGGCAATTTTTGCCGCCCTTAACATACTGGTCGTCTTTTACAGCATCTTGGGTATGCGAAGAATGGAGAGGATTGCGCGCCATGAAGTGGCTGCTTAGATTCATCGCCGGGCTGACAGTCTCTTTTGTTGTCACCATGATCGTCGTTGTCACGAGTTTCATCACCACGATGTTCTCGGCGTCAGAAATAGGAGTCAGGAAGTATGGCCTGTTCGGCGCGCTCTTCTTCGAGCCTCATGAACAGCCCGACGGGGCGACCGCATTGGAAATCGGGGTGTCGAACAGCGCGCCCATCGCTTTGGTCTTCGCGGCATGCTTGGTTTTCTATGTTGCCGTTGCTGCAGTCCTGGAACGACTGAAGCTCCACAAGAAGCGACTTCTACGAGCAGACCAGGGTTGACCGTTCGCACGATCACACTCCCGGATGCGACCGTCGGCCTGATAGCCAAGCAACTCATATGGTCATGCAGATGGCCATTCGCCGCCGTCGTTCTCAGCTTCATTGCGTGCACCTTCCTGGCCGCCGTGACGACTGACCCAATCCTTTTCCAGGCCGGCCTGTGGCTCCTTGTGCATGCACTTTTCCTGCTGGGCGGTTTTCTGGTGCATGAGTGGTCCCATGTTGCGGGCATGAGGCTGTTTCGCGGGGTTTCAGACATCGTGATATCTGCCGGAGTCCTTCGCTTTTCCGTCATTCCCGTCGGGCGTCTCTACGGGTGGCAGATCGCAATCGTGGCGACACTAGGTCCGAGTGCATCCTGCTTGGTCGGGGCGCTGATTGCCCTGCTCGCACCCGGCTCATTCCTGCAGTACTGGTTCCTGTTGCATGCAGTCTTCCTTCTGCCATTCTTTGGCGACGGACGCGGCCTCATTCTCGGAATCCGTGTGTGGGCTCGGCCGGTTGGCTTACGAGCGCCCGGGATCAACTGCTGAGCCACGGTTCCGTCCCATGCATTCAGACCCTCAACCTTGTGGAGCGGAGTCTTCCCACTCGCGGTACAGCTGCGGGCGGCGTTCCTTCAGGTACGGCACCTGTTCACGGGCCGACGTGACGCTTTCCGTGGAGATCTCGGCGAACAGCAATGCCGCACCATCCCCGGCGGCAGCGAGCAATGAACCGTCCGGACCGGCCACCACGCTTCCGCCAAGGAAGTCACAGCCGTCCTCGTGGCCGCTATGGTTCGCGTAGGCCACGTTGAGTTGGCTCTCCAGCGCCCGGGCCCGGATCAGGACCTGCGGCACGGCGTCGAAGCCCGCGGACAGTGCGGTGGGAACCAGCAGAAGCTCAGCGCCCCGCATGGCCGCAGCGCGGACAGTTTCGGGAAACTCGACGTCGTAGCAAATCAGCAGCGACGTCTTGACCCCGTTGAAGTCCACGACGCCGGGAGCTGCTTGGGCGGCGGCGAACGCCTTTCGCTCCTCCTCGCCGAAGAGGTGCACCTTGTCGTAGTCCAGGAGCACGGCTCCGCGCGCGTCCAGAAGGGTGGCGGAGATATGCCAGCTGCCGTCGGCAGCTGGTGCCGGCAGGCTGTAGACCAGTCCGATTCCGTGCGTGCGGGCGATGTCCGCCAGACGCCCTCGGATGCCCGGGATAACCGCTGGATCGAGCTCCGCGTGGAGCCTCAGCGGCGCATACCCGACTGGGAAGAGCTCGGGCGTCAGCAACAACGAGGCCCCGGCCGCGGCAGCACGCTGTGCCGCCGCATCGACTGTCTTCAGATTGGCGTCGACGTCCAGGACAACAGCGTTGGCCTGCAGAACGGACAGCAGCATCATTACCACCTCGATAGCACCTTGCATCCCCGTCGGGCGTTCTTGGGAGACATGACCGGGATTACTCGTGATTCCAGCCTAGCCAGCCGCAGGCCGGTCCCACAGGACAAATGGACCTGCGGGCTACCCTGCGGGGATGGTTCGTACAAATCCGCGGCATAGTTCATGATGCCGACGCAAGTTCACCCCATTGCGTTAACTTCTTGACTGCAACTGTGATTTGAGGCACGCTTCATGTCATGCCTGCAACATCCAGCTCGACGAAGAGCCACCGCAAAAACCCCGGCTCGCAATCAGCGCTGCGCCACTTGAACCAGCAACGGCTCATCGAATGCCTGCTGAGCGGCCCTTCCACACAAGCCGAGCTGGCCAGGCAGACCGGCTTATCCACGGCAACAGTGTCCAACATCGTCAAGATCATGCAGGACGCCGGCCTCGTCTCCACCGAACCGATCACCAGCTCCGGACGCCGGGCACTGAACGTCAGGCTCAACAGCAACGGCGCGGTCGCCGTCGGGATCGATTTCGGCCGGCGCCACCTGCGGGTAGTCCTGGCCTCCCTGGGCTATCACATCATCGTCGAGGAAACGGTCACCCTCCCCCTTGGCCATCATGCCGAACAGGGGATCAGCGCCGCCGTCGCCCTCCTCGACAAACTACTGCTCGAAAGCGGAGTGGACCGCAGCGCGGTGGTTGGCGCGGGCGCTGGCATAGCCGGCCCCATCGACCGCCGTTCCGGGACTGTGGCACAAGGTGCCATCCTGCCCGAATGGGTGGGGATCCAGATTCTCGAACGGCTGGAGGAAGCCCTCGATCTTCCCGTATACGTTGACAACGACGCCAATCTCGGCGCGCTCTCCGAGGTCACGTGGGGGCCACACAGCGGGATCGGCAACCTCATGTTCCTCAAGATCGGTTCCGGCATCGGAGCGGGCCTCATCATCAATGGCGCACCGTACTACGGGGCGGTGGGAATCACGGGAGAGATCGGCCATGCGACCATCCACGAATACGGTGCAATCTGCCGCTGCGGCAACCGGGGCTGCCTGGAAACGATGGCTTCCACCTCCACCATGATCGAGCTGCTCGGAAAGGGCTCGGGGCTGCACCTCGAACCCGAGGACATTGTCCGCAACGCTATGGCGAGGGATCCGGCGACCCTTCGCGTGGTGGACGACGCGGGACTCGCGGTGGGACGCGCGTTGGGCAATGTGGCGAATCTCATAAACCCGGAAGTCATCGTGGTGGGAGGCCCTTTGGCCGGCCTCGGCGACATCCTCCTGGACCCGATCCGGCGCGGCCTCGTGCGCCATGCGGTGCCCGTTATCGGCGAGACCACGCACCTGGCGATGTCTTCGCTGGGCGCCCGGGCGGAGGCCCTCGGGGCGGCCGCCTTGGTGTTCCAGCACGCCGGAATCAAGCAGTCCTGAACATTTCGTTATCACGCTGTTACCGCCGTCTTGCGTTCAAGTCTTGACGACAAGCGGTGTGATCCAGTTTACTTTCTCATCAGATAGGCTCGCCATCCCCGAGCCGACAACGACGTCAAACATTGGAGGCGCGAGGGTATGTCGAACCCCATAACGCACCAGGATCCGGTTCTCCTCGAGATGCGGTCCATCACCAAGGAATTCCCCGGCGTGAAGGCGCTCTCGGACGTTAGCCTCCGGGTCAAGGTGGGCGAAATCCACGCGATCTGCGGCGAGAACGGCGCAGGAAAGTCCACGTTGATGAAGGTGCTCTCCGGGGTTTACCCCTACGGCAGCTACGACGGCGACATCGTGTACCAGGCGGAAGTCCAGCAGTTCAAGGACATCCGGGCCAGCGAACATGCGGGAATCGTGATCATCCACCAGGAACTGGCGCTGATCCCCGAGCTGTCCATCATGGAAAACATCTTCCTCGGCAACGAACCCGTCCGTCGCGGCATCATCGACTGGGCAGAGGCGCGCAAGCGGTCCATCGAATTGCTCGCACGGGTCGGCCTGCGCGAGGACCCGGACACCCCCATCAAGGAAATCGGTGTCGGCAAGCAGCAATTGGTGGAAATCGCCAAGGCCCTGAACAAGTCCGTCAAGCTGCTCATCCTCGACGAGCCCACGGCCGCCCTCAACGAATCGGACTCCCAGCACTTGCTGGACCTGATCCTCGGCCTCAAGGGCCGGGGCATCACATCCATCATCATTTCCCACAAGCTCAATGAGATCGAGCAGATCGCGGACGAAATCACCATCATCCGCGATGGCAAGTCCATCGAGACGCTCAACGTGGTGGAAGACGGCGTGGACGAGGACCGGATCATCAAGGGCATGGTCGGGCGGACGCTCGAGTCCCGCTTCCCGGACCACACGCCGAAGATCGGTGAGGTGTTCTTCGAAGTCAAAGACTGGAACGTCGGGCATCCGCAGATCCAGGACCGCCTGGTCTGCAAGAACTCCAATTTCCACGTGCGCCGCGGCGAAATCGTCGGCTTTGCCGGCCTGATGGGCGCCGGCCGCACCGAGCTTGCCCGGTCCGTCTTCGGCCACTCCTACGGCCGGTTTATCTCCGGGCAGGTGTACAAAGACGGCAAGCCGATCACCATGCGCAGCGTCCGCCAGGCGATCGACGCCGGTCTCGGCTACGTCACGGAAGACCGCAAGAGCCTGGGACTGAACCTCCTGGACGACATCAAGACCACCACGGTGTCTGCCAACCTGAAGAAGATCAGCCGGGGAATCGTTGTGGACACCAACAAGGAATTCATGGTGGCCGAGCAATACCGGAAGTCCCTGCGCACCAAGACGCCGTCCGTGGAGGAAGGCGTCTCGAAGCTCTCGGGCGGAAACCAGCAAAAGGTTGTTCTCGCCAAATGGATGTTCACCGATCCGGACCTTCTCATCCTGGATGAACCCACGCGTGGAATCGACGTGGGGGCCAAGTACGAGATCTACGGAATCATCCAGCAGCTGGCCAACCAAGGGAAGGGCGTGATTGTGATTTCCTCCGAGCTTCCCGAACTGCTGGGCCTCTCCGACCGCATCTACACCATCTTCGAGGGCTCCATCACTGGCGTACTCAACAAGGACGAAGCCAGCCAGGAGAGCCTCATGAAGCTCATGACATCCAGCCGCAAAGCCGCCTGATCCCGGTCATCCCCAGAACCACACGGACACAAGGACCCAAAACAATGAACGCGCTCAAGAAGCTATTCGGTGGCAACACCCGCCAATTCGGCATGATCTTCGCCCTGGTTGCACTCGTCATCTTCTTCCAGATCTTCACCTCGGGCCGCACCCTCACCCCGGGCAACGTCATCAACCTCTTCAACGGCAACTCCTACATCCTGATCCTGGCCATCGGCATGGTCCTGGTCATCATCGCGGGGCACATCGACCTTTCAGTAGGTTCGGTGGCCGCCTTCGTCGGTATCTCGGTGGCCTTGGCCATCAGGGACTGGCATCTGAGCTGGTATGTGGCAGTCCTGTTCGGGCTCCTGCTCGGCGCCTTGATCGGGGCCTGGCAAGGATTCTGGACTGCATACGTCGGCATCCCGGCCTTCATCGTGACCCTCGCGGGCATGCTGTTGTTCCGCGGATTCAACCAGTTCGTCGGCAAGTCCAACACTGTTCCGGTGCCCGAAGACTTCCAGTACCTGGGCTCCGGCTACCTGCCCGAGGTCGGGCCGAAAACCGGGTATAACAACCTGACGCTCCTGCTCGGCCTGATCGCCGTCGCCTTCGTGATTTTCAGTGCGATTCGTTCCCGCCGCACCGCCCAGGCACTGGGCGCCGAGGTACAAGAAGGCTGGGTGATGATCACCAAGCTCGTCCTGGTGAGCGCCGCCATCCTCTACGCGACCTACCTCTTCGCCACGGGCCGCCCCGGCACCTCGTTCCCCATCCCCGGCCTCATCCTGGCCGTCCTGGTCCTGATCTACGGTTTCATTTCCGCCAAGACGGTCATCGGCCGCCACATCTACGCAGTCGGCGGCAACCGCCACGCGGCCGAGCTTTCCGGAGTCCAGTCCAAGAAGGTCAACTTCATGGTCATGATGAACATGTCCATCCTTGCCGGCCTCGCCGGCATGATCTTCGTGGGCCGCTCCACCGCTTCGGGTCCGTTCGACGGCGTCGGCTGGGAACTGGATGCGATCGCGGCCGTCTTCATCGGCGGCGCCGCGGTCACCGGCGGCGTGGGAACCGTGATCGGTTCGATCGTCGGTGGCCTCGTGATGGCTGTGCTCAACAACGGCCTGCAACTCCTCGGCGTCGGCGCAGACCTCACCCAGATCATCAAGGGCCTCGTGCTGCTCGCAGCGGTCGCCTTCGATGTCTACAACAAGACCCAGGGGAAGAAATCGATCATCGGAATGATGATGAAGAACTTCGGCCGGAGCAGCGAAAACGCTCCGGACGAGACCTCCTCAACCAGGGAAGCCATCTCCAAGGAAGCCTGACCGGCTTCGGGACGACTTGTTCCATCCACAACAAAGAAAGCGAACCAAGATATGCGAATGTTTGGTAAAGCAGGAAAGGCAGCAGCGGTTGCTGCGATCGCGGCACTGGCGCTGACGGCCTGCGGCCGTGCGGACAGCGGCAGCTCCGGCGGTTCATCAAGCGGCAGCGAGGCATTCCCCAAGGGATCCTCGATCGGCGTCGCGCTCCCCCAGAAGACCAGTGAAAACTGGGTCCTCGCAGAGAAGCTCTTCAACGACGGGCTCACGAGCGCAGGGTACAAGCCGGACGTGCAGTTCGCCAACGGTGGCGTTTCGGAGCAGCAGAACCAGATCAGCGCCATGATCACCAAGGGTGACAAGCTCATCATCGTCGGTGCCATCGACGGCGCCCAGCTGGGTACGCAGCTCAAGCAGGCCAAGGACGCCGGCGCAACGGTCATTGCATACGACCGCCTGCTCCTGAACACCTCCAACGTGGACTACTACGTGGCCTACGACAACTTCAAGGTCGGCGTGCTGCAGGGCCAGGCCCTGCTGGACGGACTCAAGGCCAAGAAGCCGAACGGCCCGTACAACGTCGAGCTGTTTGCAGGTTCCCCGGATGACGCCAACGCGAAGGTCTTCTTCGACGGCGCCATGAGCATCCTGCAGCCGAAGATCGATGACGGAACCCTCAAGGTGGTTTCCGGACAGAAGTCGTTCGAGCAGGCAGTCACCCAGGGCTGGAAGGCAGAGAACGCCCAGAAGCGCATGGACACCCTCCTCGCGGGTACCTACACCAGCGCTTCGCTGGACGGCGTACTGTCCCCGAACGACACCCTGGCCCGCGCCATCATCACCTCGGTCAAGGCGGCTGGCAAGCCGATTCCGGTCGTGACCGGCCAGGACTCCGAAGTTGAGTCGGTCAAGTCCATCCTTGCCGGTGAGCAGTACTCCACCATCAACAAGGACACCCGCAAGCTCGTTGAGCACGCCATCACCATGGTCAACGACATCCAGTCCGGGAAGACCCCGGAAATCAACGACACCAAGTCCTACAACAACGGTGTCAAGACCGTACCGGCATACCTGCTGCCGCCGGTCATCGTGACCCTGGCCAACGTGAAGACGGCCTACGTGGACGATCCGATCCTCGGCCCGATCACGAAGTAGTACCTGTTATCCAGGCACCAACAACGGCGGCCATCCCCACTCACGGGGGTGGCCGCCGTCGTCGTGTCCGGCTCCATCCGCCGTCGCGCATCGCTTCACAGGCCCCGCATAGGAACAGCAGCACAACCGCACAGCCGCGGTGAGCACTGTTAGGTGAGCAGGCGCGCCGCTGGGGCGGGCCGGGTCCCTAAGGAGAATCGTGAGCGTCCTCGCCCGGAGTGTAGGCAATGCCTTCCGCAACAAGATAAGAACCGCGGCCGTCGTGGCAGTGCTGGCCGTCGCGATCGGGCTGGCGCTGGCTATGCTCGTGGCCAACCAGGCCGTTGGCGGCAAAGTCCAGGAGCTCAACGCCTCCGTGGGGACGGTCCTGACAGTCAACCCCGCCGGCGCGCAGGGCTTCGACGGCGGCGGCGAGCCGCTCACCACGGCCCAGACCGCGACGGCGGCTGCCGTACCGAACGTCGTCTCCGTGGTGGGCACCAAGGCATTGCGGCTCGAGACCGCAACCGCGGCATCCACCTCAACCACCGGCACGACCACGCAGCAGGCCGGACCGGGTGGAGGCGGTCCCGGCGGGGGCACGAGCGTCACCACGAACCTCCAGGCAGCCATCGACGCCGGAACACTCGGCACCCGAAACAACGCCAGCAGCAGCACCGGGTCGGGCAGCACAGGCACGGGAAACACCGGAACCGCGCCGGCGTTCTCCCTGCCCATCACGGCTACCGGTATCGGCGCCGAGGTGGACACCTCCGGCAAGGCCCTGAACATCACGAGCGGGACCGGCCTGGGCGACTACACCGTGGCAAGCACCAAGGCCCTCGTCGGAACCACGCTCGCGACCAAGAACAACCTGAAGGCCGGCTCAACGTTCACCATCGCCGGTAGGACGTTCACCGTGGCCGGCATCTTCGACGCAGGAACCACATTCGGCAACAATGCCGTGTACACGACACTCGCCGAGGCGCAGGCCCTCGCGGCGACTCCGGGCGAGCTCTCCAGCATGGTGGTCACCGTCAACAGCATGGACAACGTCGACGCAGCCAAGACCGCCCTTCAAAACGCCCTGGGCACCAGCAAGGCCGACGTCACCCAGGGGCAGCGAAACCTCCAAACCGCCGTCAGTTCACTGGACAGCGTCAAGAACATTTCACTCGTGGCCTTCATCGCGGCACTGGGCACGGCCGGCCTGATCATCTTGCTCATCATGGTCATGCTGGTCCGGGAGCGCCGCCGTGAGATCGGAGTCTTGAAGGCCATCGGCGCACGCAACCGGACCATCGGCTTGCAGTTCGTGCTCGAAGCCCTCGTCCTCGTCGCGCTCGGCAGCGTCGTCGGCGCGGCCATTGCTTCCTTCGCCAGCGGCGGCATCGCATCGGCTTTGATCAGTTCCAACAGCTCGACGTCGACTGCGAGCCAGCGCGGCCCCGGCGGCGGCGGCTTCGGCGGACCAGGCGGGAACCCCTTCGGTGGAGCCTCCCAGCTGCTGACCTCCGTGACGGCGAGCGCCTCCCCCGGCGTCATTGCAGCCGGCGTCGCCGCAGTGTTCGGCGTCGCCGTCGTGGGTGCCTTGGTACCAGCGCTGCTCACAGCCCGCATCCGTCCCATCGAAGTCCTCCGAGGAGAATAGCCATGATTGAAGTCAAAGACCTGGTCCGCCAGTTCAAGTCCGGCGACCGCACCATCAAGCCCGTCAACGGTGTGAGCTTCGAGCTCGAAAAAGGCACCCTCGCCTCGATCGTGGGGAAGAGCGGCAGCGGCAAGAGCACCCTGCTCTCCCTGCTCGGTGCCCTCGACAAGCCCACCAGCGGGGACGTCGTCGTGGATGGCGTAAGCCTGGCCGGGCTGCCTGCCGGCAAACTCACCGAATACCGGCGCCGGGACATCGGCTTCGTTTTCCAGCAGTTCAACCTCATCCCCAATCTCTCGGCAGTGGACAATGTGATGCTGCCGATGGAGTTCGCGGGAATGCGGAAGACCGCCCGCTTGGAGCGGGCGCGGTCCCTCCTGGAGCAAGTGCAGCTGGATCCGGAGAAACAGTCCCGGCGGATCAACAGGCTCTCGGGCGGCGAGCAGCAACGGGTTGCGATTGCCCGGGCGCTGGCCAACAAGCCCAAGCTCATCCTGGCCGACGAGCCCACCGGCAACCTGGACGAGCAGACCGGTGAGCACATCATCGAATTGCTGAGTTCGCTGAGCCGGGACCACAACACCACCATTCTGGTGGTCACGCACGACCGGAGCCTGGCGCAGAAGACCGAACGCCGCTTCAGGCTTCAGCAAGGCAAATTGAGCGAGGAAACGGTGCGCCCACGAGTGGCTGCGGGGACCTGACCGGCTCCTCGGACAACCGCAGCGGACGGGAGGACCGGGAACCGCATGGTTCCCGGTCCTCCCGTCTTGAGCGTGAGCTGTATAACGCCTGCGGCGGAGTGAGAGGATAGGCCGCATGAGTCTGCATATCGCCAAGCCGTGGTTGTTCAGCCAGCCGAACCAGGATCCCCGCGCGGCCACCGGCAAGGCCCTCAACTGGGGCATCATCGCCACAGGAGGGATCGCCAAGACCGTGAGCGGCGACCTCGCCCAACTCGAGGACGCAAAGTTGTATGCCGTGAGCTCTCGGCGCCAGGAATCCGCGGATGCCTTTGCCGCCACGCATGGGGTCACGAAGTCCTACGGGGACGACGGCGGTGTGCCCGGCTACCAGCGGCTGCTCGCCGATGACGCCGTCGATGTGGTCTATGTGGCCACTCCGCACGCCCAACATTTCGAGATCGTCAGGGACGCCCTCAACGCGGGCAAGCACGTTCTGTGCGAGAAATCCATAACCATCAATGGCCGTGAGGCTGCGGAGCTCGTGGCTTTGGCCCGGGAACGGAAATTGTTCCTGATGGAGGCCGTCTGGAGTCGGTTCCTGCCCAGCATGCAGAGGGCGTTCGCCATTGCCGCGTCGGGCGAACTGGGCGACATCAAGTGGGTCAGCGCCGACCTTGGTTTCCCCGCCCCCTATGACCCCGCCGCCCGCATCTGGGCACCGGCGGACGGTGGCGGAGCCCTCCTGGACCTCACGGTGTACGCCCTGCTGTGGCCCTTGGGCACCCTCGGTTTCCCGCAGTCCGTCAGCGCGATCGGCACTTTGACCGAAGACGGCGTCGACTCCCAGAATGCGCTCACGCTGGCTTACGACGACGGCGCCGTCGCCCAGCTGACGTCTTCATTGCTGGCCCACGGGCCGCGCTCGGCGTCCGTAGCAGGCTCCAAGGGCTTCCTTCAGACGCAAGGATCCATCAACAATCCGCGCGAGCTTCTGATTCGGACCGGCTGGGACGAACCGCGGGTCGAACGCTTTGACGCGGTCGGGATCGGCTACACCTACGAGCTCCGTGAGGTGACCCGCTGTGTCCAGCAGGGACTGACGGAAAGTCCCGTGATGCCCTTGGACGATTCGCTGAACACCATGCGTCTGTTCGACGGGGTCCGCTCCCAGTTGGGAATCCGGTACGCCAGCGACGCCCGCTGAGCTTGTTGACGAATCCTTACGTCCAACGTCTGGACTAGTTAACTAGTGAGGCCTAGGATGGGAGCGATCGTCGATCCAAGCTGACGCTGGGGGGTGTCGAGATGGAAGCTGAGCAAAGTAAGTCGCGCGTTCTTCACGTTCTCCGCTCCGTCATGCTCGCCGGCGCCGGCGCCGTCGTTTGGATCGCCCTCTCTTCCACGGCGGCAAACGCTGATTCCGGAAGCACGAACAACCACACCCTTCTAGGCGGAGCGGGCTCCACAGTTTCCAACGCCGTGCACGACGCTGGAAGGGGGCTTCCCGGAGTCGTCGGCGATGCCGTTCCGGTAAGTGTCGCGTCCATGCCGGCGCGGGCTGTGGAGCCCGTTCCAGTGCCCGCAGTCCAGCTACCAGCGGTCCAGGTGCCCGAAGTTGTTCTGAACGAGCTTCCGCAGCTGGCTCGGAACGTCGACCAGCTTGTGGCAAGCACTCCCGTGATCAGCGCCGTCGTGCCTCAGGGGACCGTTGGTGCCGTGACTGCAGGCGTTATATCGCCTGCGGCCAGCGCGGTTGACCGCGCTGGTTCCTTGCTTGACCACGTCGTCGCCCCTGTCGTGGGAGCGGTCGGATCCACGGTGGAGACGCTTCCGGGTGGCGGTCTTCCGGTTGTTGTCCCCGCGAACCCCATCATGGCCCCTCCCCTCCACTTCCCCGATGGCGTCGTAATGGGCGATGCTCTTGCGGGCGGTCCCACTGTTCTTGATCCCGTTGCCGAGACCCCCTCAACGCTCGCCCAGAATGCCGCGGCTTCGTTGCCCGGTCTCGCAGGCCACGGCGGTCCGCTGGGCCTGAACCGGGGACCTTCGAAGGCAACGGTCAGGGCTAGCGGTTCCGACCATCCGCCCGCGCCCTCACCAGGCGGGACGTTCCCGCCCGGTACACCGGGCGGCAGCGATACTGCTAGCGGATCTGCAGTCCTTTCCGGCAATCCTTCGGGGGCTGCAGCTGCATGGCTCGAAGGCACAAAGATGTCTTGCCCCTTGGCCGGGACACTCGTGTCCACGGCTTCTGCCGGCAGAGTTCCGGCTCCGGTGTCGTTTGACCCCGGTTCTTCCCCTGATTAGTTCCGAGCTCTGCCGCCTCCCCGGACAGGCGTTCCGGGCCGCGGCAAACGGCCGATCCGGGCGTTCCCGCAGTTTCCTGCGGACCGATGCGCCTTTGGGAACTAATCATTCAGGAGAAAAACACAATGCACAGCATGATTCGCAAGGGGCTGCTTGGCACCCTCTTTGCCGGCGGGTTGATAGCCCTCGGCGCAACTGCCGCGAACGCGGCAGACGCCACGACAAGCGCGCAAGGCAGTGCCTCGGGCACTCAAGTCGTTGCACCGGTATCCATTCCGGTGAACCTCGGGTCGACGTCGCTCTCGATACTTTCGGGCGCCGCGACTACTACCCCTGTTCCCGCCCAGGCTCCGGCCCCGGCGACCAATTCCGGCGGAGCAGCCGTCCCGTCCGGAACCCAGGTGGTGGCTCCGATATCGGTCCCTGTTAATATCGGAGCCACCTCACTGGCAGTTCTGAGCAATTCCGGCCCTGGAACAGCCTCCGGCACCCAGGCGACGATTCCCGTCAGCGCGCCGGTCACTGCACCGGTCACTGTGGGCGACACCTCCATCAACGTCCTCAGCACGACGCCGACAGGCACCACCGGCGCCGCGGCACCCACAACCGGTCTGGCCACCGTCGGTGACACCTCGGTCAACGTCCTCAGCACCACGCCGACAGGCACCACCGGAAACACCGGCGCCACGGCACCGGGCACCGGACTGGCCACCGTGGGTGACACCTCCGTCAACGTCCTCAGCACCACGCCGACAGGCACCACGCCGACAGGCACCACGCCGACAGGCACCACCGGAAACACCGGCGCCACGGCACCGGGCACCGGACTGGCCACCGTCGGTGACACCTCCGTCAACGTCCTCAGCACGACGCCGACCGGCACCGCTGGAAGGACCGGAACCACCGGCGCCACGGCACCCGGCACCGGACTCGCCACCGTCGGCGACACCTCCGTCAACGTCCTCAGCACGCCGACCGGCACCACCGGAGGGACCGGAACCACCGGAGCCACGGTACCGGGCACCGGACTCGCCACCGTGGGTGATACCTCCGTCAACGTCCTCAGCACGCCGACCGGCACCACCGGAGGGACCGGAAACACCGGCGCCACAGCACCGGGCACCGGACTCGCCACCGTGGGTGATACCTCGCTGAACCTGCTCGGTTCCGTACCTACAGGTACCGGCATCATCTCGGGCACGGGACTCACAGCAGCTTTGGACCTCCCGCTGACGAGCGGCACGGTTTCGGTTGGCCTAGGGCTGCCGACCGGCGTCGTCAACCGTTCGGCAGTGACACCGCCCGTGGTCAACCCGCCGACGGTCACCCCGGGGGTTGTCGACCCGCCGTTCGTGAACGCGCCGAGCGATGCCCAAGGCTTCGTTGCTCCTGCCGCCTCGGTTCCTTCGACCGGGACTGAAGTGCAGGCCGGCGCTGCCTCAGCTACTGCAGCGATTGCGGTTGGCGCTGAAACGGCTGTTCTCGCTAGCACTGGCTTCAATGGCTTGTGGTTGCTGTTCGGGGCGGCTCTGCTGCTCCTTGGACTCATCGTGATGGTGGGCAGCCGGAAGATCCGGGCAGCCATTCCCGCATAGTCACCGGCTCGGGCTGCGCCACCTCACCGGATGGGGCCCGTTCCCGGCTCCTCCGCAGGGCTAACCGCCCCGCGGAAGAGCTTATGCGTGGCACCCCAAGGAAATCCGGACCGTACGGTGCGTTACGCCGTCGAGTCATGAATCAGGACCGCCGCCGGGGCATAGACCGGGGGAAACAGCTCGGACGCATCGCGACGCCGGTAGTCGCGTTCGCCGTAGGCGTGCACCATCTGTCCGAAAACCCGCTGCCCCTCGGCGCGTAGCTCGCCCAGGTCGATGCCTGGGAGCGAGCCGTCCACAACCACTGGGCGGCCGGCGACGTAGGTGTCGGTGACGTTGCGTGCCGAGCCGTTGAGGATCAGCGTGCGCAGTGGATCTTCCACCACCCCGTCGCGGAAGTCACCCAGTGAGGCGACCATGATGTCCGCTTGGGCGCCCGGACACAGGCGCCCCAGGTCGTCGCGGCCTAACGCCCTGGCGCCGCCCAGCGTGGCAGCATCAAAGAACCCAGACACCGCGCCGGCGGCCCGGCGGCCCTCTGCGATACGGGCCAGGTGCGTGCCGACGTCGATGCCCTTGACCAGGTCCGGCGGGAACGAATCCGTTCCCAGGCACATGTTGACCCCGGCGGCTGCGAACGCGTCAAAGGACTTGAGCATGCCTGAGTAATGGAACGACGTCAGGGGGCAGTGGATGATGCTGACGCCATGCCGGGCCAACACATCCAAGGGCCCTCCCCCTGCGCTGGACGACGGGTCCGTGCCGTCGATGACAACTCCATGCGGGATGAGGAGCCGGGTCTCCAACAAGCCGGAATCCGCAAGCTGCTCCAGGACGGTGCGCGGTGGCGTTCGTCCTCGCCAAGTACGTGCCGGCCGTGCCGTCCAGCGTATGGGTCCTTGCCCTCGCCACCTTGGCGACGGCTCCGATCCTTCCTTTCAGCGGCATGATCGTCTCCTTCACCCACAACCTTGACCCGCTCTACGTGGGCCTCGGCTCGATCGCCCTGCTCGGCATGAACGTTGGACGCGACATCAACGCGCTGAAGACACTCAACTGGCGCACGGTCATTGTGGCGACAATCACGTTCTCCGCAAGTTTCATAGCGGCCGCGGCGCTTGCTCAATTCGTCATCCATGTTTGAGCGCTGACGCCGAGCGACATACCGAGTCAGATGAACGCCGGAAGGACATCAGAACACCTGGGGCTTGCTAAGATCTAAAGGCTCAACCGGTCGCCCCGGAGAGCCTCCCATCAACTGGCCCGGAAACGGACGTGCCCCCACGCGCCCGGTACCGGTCCTTGCCCGACCCCAGGAGATCCCCGCTCTCATGACCGCATTGGCCGAACCTGACTATTTCGACGTCCACGACGAGGATTACCGCACCGAACTGGACTCGCGCTACGAGGAAGGTTTCGGGCGCGGCCCCGAGCTCGACGACGACTACGGAAACGGCTACGACGAGCTCGACAAGCTCTTCGATGGCTTGTTCGACGACGAGGATGACTTCGATGCACCGGCCAAGGCCGAAAAGAAGACCCCGGCCAAGAAAGATGCTCCAAAGGCCACTTCCCTAAAGGCGGCCACGCCGAAGAAGGCGTCGTCGACGTCGTTGCCCAAGGCCAGTCCGGTCATTACCCGCAGGGTGGTACCCGCGGCCGCTCCCGCCGTCGAACCGGCCGCCGTCGTCGAGCCGGGCCTTGTTGTCGAGACGCCGACTGTCGCCGCCGTCGAACCAGCCGCCGTCGAACCAGCCGCCGTCGAGCCGGCAAGCTCCGAAGCGGCTCCCGCGGAACAATCCGTGACGCCCGGGGTTCCGGACAGCCCCTTCTTCGCCCCGCACATCGCCGCGGTCAACCAGCATGTGGAATTCCTCCGCAAGCTCCGCCCGGGCTTCGAGGTCCCCTATGTGGATCCGATGCATTCAGTGGAGGATTGCCGGATTGTCACCCTGTTTTCCAACACGAGCGAGGCCTCCCCACGGGGGGTTGTCTGGGCCGGCGACGACGCCGCTGCCACACGCCTGCTGGGCCTGCAGTTCCAGCTCGGCCTGCGTCCCGAATGGATGATGCCGTGGAACACCCACCCGTGGTTCACTCCCGGCGAGGCGAACGGAAAGCTGACTCCCGAGCAGGTCGCAGCAGGCCTCAAGCCGCTCATCGCTTTCCTCAAACTCGTTCCGCGCGCCTCGGCGATCGTTGCCCATGGAACAGAAGCCAACCGCCTGGCGCAGATGCTTCTCAAGACGGACAACCAGCTGATCTGGCGCCGCGGCTTGAAGGTCTACAAGGCCCGCTCGCTGCACGGTCGCGCTTTCGCCGGTTCCAAGGAACGCCAGACTGAATGGCTGATCGAAATGGGCCGCTCCTACGCGGACGCCATGGCCCGGGCGGGTCTCCAGACGGGTCGGCGCTAAGGGCGCCTAGCGCCGTGGCTTTCGGGCCGGCTTCCCGGCAAACAGTTTCCGGTCCACCGAAAGCGCCCCGGAGCCGATGAAGGCAAACGCCAACGCCAACGCGATATACAGAATCAGCAGCTCGGCGTTGATTCCGGGACTATCGCTCAGCAGCGGCTTGCCTGATTCGGTGACAAACCAGATCCCGGCGTACATGAGCGCTGCCAGGAAGCCAGCCACCCTGGTCAGGGCGCCGAGCACCAAAAGTGCACCCAGCCCGGTTTCACCCCAGATGACCAGCCAGGACATCAGTTCCGCTTTTTGGACACCCATCGCGGCGATGGTTGCCTCGAACGCAGGCTGCCCGGCCAGGAGCTTCTGGACTCCATGCAGCAGCAGAAGGCCGCCGAACACGATCCTCAAAAACGCGATGCCGCGCGAGGACGATGTCTGCGAAGGAAGGAGGAGTTTCACCCGGTCCAATCTTCCATGCGGATGGCGCAGCTCAAAAACGGGCGCTCCGTCCACGGCAGAATGGAAACTGCGGTGGGCCTCGCTGGGAGGCCCGGACGGGATGGGTGAAGCCGGTATGGATGTTGACGTCGTCGTAGTCGGCGGAGGCGCAATGGGATCTGCTGCGGCCAGGCAGCTCGCACTCAGGGGGCGATCGGTGGTTCTCCTAGAGCAGTTTGAAGAGGGGCACCATGTGGGCGCTTCCCACGGTGCAACGCGCAACTTCAACACGGCCTACGCGGAGGACGCCTATCTCGCCCTGGTCAGCGAGGCCAGGGACCTCTGGGACGGGCTCGCAGAGGAGACCGAAATGCAACTGTTGGATCTTGTGGGTCTGGCCAACCACGGAAATATTGCCCGGCTCCGGGAAGTTCGCACCGCGCACGCACAGCGGGGCATCGCAAGCCACTTCATCTCCGCAAAGGAGGCGTCAGACCGCTGGCAGGGCATGGTCTTCCGAAGCGATGTTCTGTTTGTGCCGGACTCGGGCCGGGTCCGTGCGGCCGAGGCCCTCAGGGCGCTGCGCGCATCAGCTGAGGCGCACGGTGCTCGCTTCACGTATTCCACACCGGTTCGCGACATCCGTGTCCTCCGCGACGATTGCGCCGTCGTCGTGACTGATTCGCTGGAGATCACCGCGCGCCGGGTTGTCATCACGGCGGGCGCCTGGACCAGCAAGCTTGTCGGGACGCAGGTGCCCCTCCCCCGCCTGGTAGTCACCCAGGAGCAACCTGCCCATTTCACGCCCATCGATGATTCCCAGTCCTGGCCGAGTTTCAACCACGCACCGGACCCCGGTGATCCCCGCGACGACTATTGGTACAGCCCCGTCTATGGGATGCTCACACCGGACGAAGGGGTCAAGGCGGGGTGGCATGGCGTAGGACCGGTCACCGATCCTGATGCCCGCACGTTCCAACCCGAGCCGGTCCAGCTGGAGGCCCTCCGCCGCTACGCTCGTGAATGGCTGCCAGGGGTCGACGCCGAATCGGCGGTTCCCATCAGCTGCACCTACACGAGCACGGCCAACGAAGACTTCGTGCTCGACCGTTTTGGACCGCTGGTGGTCGGGGCCGGGTTCTCCGGGCACGGATTCAAGTTCACCCCGGCAATTGGCCGCGTACTTGCCGATCTTGTCGACGGGATAGACGCGCCGCGCCGCTTCCGCCGCGCTTAAACGCAACTGACTCGCAGTTGTTGTCGTTCTGAGCTCTCAAAACGACAACAACTGCGAGTCAGTTGGGTGGGGCGGGCGCCTAGTTCAGCGTCGCGACAACCTCGTTGAGCTTTGCGGAGGGACGCATCACGGCCTCTGCCTTGGCGGCGTCGGGGCGGTAGTAGCCGCCGATGTCGGCAGGCGAACCCTGGACTGCGAGCAGCTCGGCGATGATGGTGTCCTCATTGGACGTCAGGGCCCCGGCGACGGCGGAGAACGCCGCTGCGAGCTCGGCGTCGTCGCTCTGCTGGGCCAGTTCCTGCGCCCAGTACTTCGCGAGGTAGTAGTGGCTGCCTCGGTTGTCGAGTTCGCCCACCTTGCGCTTCGGGGACTTGTTATCCAGGAGGAACGTGCCCGTGGCGCGGTCGAGTGTGTCGGCGAGGACCTGGGCCCGCGCGTTCCCGGTGGTAGTGGCGAGGTGCTCGAAGCTAACTGCCAATGCGAGGAACTCACCCAGGCTGTCCCAGCGCAGGTGGTTTTCCTGCAGGAGCTGCTGGACGTGCTTCGGAGCCGATCCGCCGGCACCGGTCTCGAAGAGGCCGCCGCCATTGATCAGCGGGACCACGGAGAGCATCTTGGCGCTGGTGCCGAGTTCCAGGATCGGGAACAGGTCGGTGAGGTAGTCACGCAGCACGTTTCCGGTCACCGAGATGGTGTCTTCGCCCTTGCGGATCCGCTCGAGCGTGAACGCGGTGGCCTTCTCCGGGGACATGATTTCGATCTGAAGGCCCTCGGTGTCGTGGTCCTTCAGGTATTCCTTGACCTTGCCGATCAGCTGGGCGTCGTGGGCGCGGGTTTCGTCGAGCCAGAAGACAGCCGGCATCTTGGAAGCGCGGGCGCGGGTCACAGCGAGCTTGACCCAGTCGCGGATCGGCACGTCCTTGGTCTGGCAGGCGCGCCAGATGTCACCCGGGGAGACCTGGTGTTCGATCAGCACGGTTCCAGAGGAATCCACAACCTGCATGGTTCCCGCGTACTCAACTTCGAAGGTCTTATTGTGGCTGCCGTATTCTTCGGCGGCTTGTGCCATCAGGCCGACGTTCGGAACCGTACCCATGGTGGTGGGATCGAAGGCGCCGTGGGCACGGCAGTCATCGATGACCACTTGGTAGACATCCGCGTAACAGCTGTCCGGGATGACGGCGAGGGTGTCGTGCTCCTTGCCGTCCGGTCCCCACATGTGGCCGGAGCTGCGGATCATTGCCGGCATCGAGGCGTCAACGATGATGTCGCTGGGAACGTGGAGGTTGGTGATGCCCTTGTCGGAGTCGACCATGGCCAGTGCCGGGCCGTCTTCCAGGCCCTTCTTGATGGCCGCCTTGATGCCTTCGCGAACGTCCTCGGGGAGTTCTTCGAGGCCGTTGAGGATGGAAGCCAGGCCGTTGTTGGCACTCAGTCCGGCAGCAGCGATCTGCTTGCCGTAGGTGTTGAAAAGCTCCGAGAAGTACGCCTTGACGACGTGGCCGAAGATGATCGGGTCGGAGACCTTCATCATGGTGGCCTTCAGGTGTGCCGAGAACAGCACGCCCTCTTCCTTGGCACGAACCACCTGGGCGGCCAGGAACTCGTCCAAGGCGGCCGCGCGCAGCACGGTGCCGTCCACTACTTCACCGGCGAGCACGGGGAAAGCCGGCTTGAGGACCTTGACGGTGCCGTCCTCGCGGACAATCTGGATCTTGACGGTGTCATCTGCGGGGATGACCACGGACTTCTCGTTGGAGCGGAAATCGTCCGCCGTCATGTGCGCGACGTTGGTCTTGGAGTCCGCGCTCCAGGCACCCATGGAATGCGGGTTCTGGCGGGCGTAGTTCTTCACCGACAGGGGCGCGCGGCGGTCCGAGTTGCCTTCACGCAGGACCGGGTTCACGGCCGAGCCCTTGATCTTGTCGTAGCGCGATCGGATGTCCGTCTCTTCGTCAGAGGAGGGGTTGTCCGGGTAGTCCGGAAGCGCGTAGCCCTGCCCTTGGAGCTCGGCAATGGCTGCCTTCAGCTGCGGGACGGAGGCGCTGATGTTGGGGAGCTTGATGATGTTCGCTTCGGGTTTCTTTGCCAGTTCACCCAGTTCGGCGAGTGCGTCACTGATCCGCTGCTCTTCAGTCAGGTAGTCACCGAAGACGGCGATGATTCGGCCGGCCAGCGAAATGTCGCGGGTTTCGACCTCCACGCCGGCCGTTGAGGCGAAAGCTTCCACAATCGGCAGGAACGAGTATGTCGCCAGCATCGGCGCTTCGTCAGTGTGGGTATAGATAATCTTTGCCATTGGCGGGGCATCTCCCTGAAAGTCTGCAGATTTCAACATCTCTAACTTACCTGAGGGGGCCGGATTGGCGCGTACCGGGACGGATTCTTGGGACCTTTACCACGTCATACCTCGCCGAACCTTATGTACCTCAGCGACAAATCGGAGTAGGTTCATTGGGTCAAACTGTGGCCGACGTCACGTGGCCGCCAAACGATTGGCAGGACAATCATGACAAAGAAATCACTCCCCATCACTGGTCTCCTGAGCCTCCTTACCTCCGCCGTTTTGACCCTCTGTGCCGCTGGAGGGGCGGCAGCCGCAACGCCTTTCAATGCGGTTTCGAGCTTCGCAGCGCCTGGGACGCAGCAGCTCGTCAGTCTGGCGACAACAAACACCGACCCCACCGGGTACTGGACTCCCGAACGGATGCAAGCAGCAATCCCCGGCGACGTCCTCGCAGGCAAGGCCCTCGCAAGAGCGGGCGCATCGAGCACCGCCGCTGCCGCAGTCGAAACCGGGCCGCCCGTGAAAATCGCGAGCGCCAAGGGCAGCAACGGGAGCCTGCATCAAGACGAAGACCCCATTGACCACGTCGGCAAGGTCTTCTTCACCATGGGTGCCTTCGCATATGTCTGCTCCGGCAACGTCGTCGTGTCGGATAACGACAGCACGGTGGCGACCGCTGGCCACTGTGTCAACGAGGGTCCGGGAGCATTCGTGAAGAACTTCATCTTCGTACCGGCCTATCTCAACGGCAAGGCTCCATTCGGCATCTGGCCGGCCAAAGCCCTGTACACGACACCCCAGTGGCGCACCACGGGCGACATCCGCTATGACACAGGCTTCGCGGTCACTGCCACCGTCAACGGCAAACACCTGGCCGACGTCGTTGGGGCGTCGGGCGTGGAGTTCAACCAGGACCGGGGACTCAGCTATGAAGCCTTCGGCTACCCTGCTGCTCCGCCGTTCGACGGCCAATCGTTGAAGAGCTGTTCCGGCGACGCAACCAAGGATCCCATCAACCCCCAGTTCAAGGCACAGGGCATTCCCTGCGATATGACCGGTGGCTCATCGGGCGGACCTTGGATGGTCGACTCCGAACGGGATTCCTACCAAAACTCCATTACGAGCTACGGTTACCCCGGCGGCCCGGCCGTGATCTACGGTCCTTACTGGGGCTCCGTTATCCGGGATGCCTACGAGCTGGCGTCCGGATCCTAGGCCTTCCGGCCTCCCGGAAATAGGGCAGAATTCGCTTCTTGTCAAAACGAAAGTCAAATCTCACAATCCCTTTACATCCTTGTCACGACTTGGGTAGTTTCGGTTCCGTCAGTCCACGCGGCCACCACAAAACCGGCCGCCTCTCCCCCGATATCTAGGACAACTGTGACGAGAACCAAGACCCTGGCCACAAGCCTGCTCAGCCTGACTGCCGCCGCCCTGCTTTCGCTGGGCGCCGGCAGCGGAGCTTCTGCGGCTCCGTCCACAAGCCACGGCGCCGATGCGTCGACCGTCAGCAGCAATCCGGCGTCGGACGGCAACACTGCTGACTATTGGACTCCTGAGCGGATGAAGAACGCCGTCTCCGGCGACGTCCTGGCGACCAAGGCTCTCACGCGGGCACAAGCCGCACTCGGACTTGCCGACCTCCCGGTTTCTCCCGATCAGGTTTTTCCGGGCCTGGGGAGCGCCCTGACCACCATCGAAGGGCAGCAAGCCGCCAGCCCGGCAACGCCGTCCCCGGCCGTGGACCGCAAAGCCAATGGCGGTGAAGCTCCCGTCCCGCACATCGGGAAGGTGTTCTTCACTCTCGGCGGCGTGAATTATGTCTGCTCCGGAAACTCCATCACCTCGGCCAACCGGAGCACAGTGTCCACGGCCGGCCACTGCCTCAACGAAGGCCCCGGGGCGTTCGCGAGCAACTTCACGTTTGTTCCTGCCTACCAGAACGGCGCGGCGCCCTACGGAAAGTGGACGGCCAAGGCGCTGTACACCACCAGCCAGTGGTCCTCGAGTGGAGCCATGCAGTACGACACCGGATTCGCCGTCATGAACCCCCTCAATGGCCAAAAGCTCGCTGACGTCGTGGGTGCCTCAGGAGTCCAGTTCAATGCCGCCCGCGGACTCGCATACAAGTCGTTCGGTTACCCCGCGGCGGCTCCCTTCACCGGAGAGTCACTCATGAGCTGCTCCGGCACGGCCGTCAACGATCCCTACAACCCCCAGTACAACACTCAGGGAATCCCGTGCAACATGACGGGCGGTTCCTCCGGCGGCCCATGGTTCACGGGAACCAGCTCCGCCGGATACCAGAACTCGGTGAACAGCTACGGCTACGGCAGCAACTCCACCAACATGTACGGCCCGTACTGGGGCTCAGTCATCCAAGGCACCTACCAGACGGCGTCCACCGCCCCGTAACCTCCCCGGCACCCCAACCCCACCCGAGCGCAGGGGACATGCCCCCCGTTCGCTCCCAGGACTGGACATATTGCGAATATGCCCAGTCCTGACCACTAAAAATGGACATGTCCATCCGGGAAGGGAGGACATGTCCATTTTTTGGTAGAACGAGTGGAACGAGCGGAGAGGGCGGATCAGGTGGAGCACCCGGACCCAGGGAATGGACCTAGTGGAAGAAGTGCCTTGCCCCGGTGAAGTACATCGTGATGCCGGCGGCGTTGGCTGCGGCAATCACTTCCTCGTCGCGCACTGAGCCACCAGGCTGGACGACGGCGCGGACACCGGCGTCGATCAGGATCTGCAGGCCATCGGCGAACGGGAAGAACGCGTCGGAAGCGGCCACGGCGCCGCGGGCACGCTCGGGAGCGCTGCTCGTCCCGACGTTGGAGGCACCGCCGGCACCATCGACGTCGGACTCTACCTGGACACCCAGGGTGTTGGCGCGCTCAACGGCCAGTTTGCACGAGTCCAGGCGGTTGACCTGGCCCATGCCGATGCCCACTGCGGCTCCGTTGTTGGCGAGGAGGATCGCGTTGGACTTGGCGGCCCGGCAAGCGGTCCAAGCGAACGCGAGGTCGGCCAGCGTGGCGTCGTCGGCGGCTTGGCCGGCGGCGAGGGTCCAGTTGGCGGGGTTGTCGCCGTCGGCATCCACCTTGTCGGCTTGCTGGACGAGGACGCCGCCCGAGACCTGGCGGATCTCCGTCGGGTAGCGGCCGTAACCGTCCGGCAGGGCCAGCAGGCGGATGTTCTTCTTCTTGGACAGGATTTCAACGGCTTCCGGCTCGAAGCCCGGGGCGATGACAACCTCCGTGAAGATCCCGGCAACGGTCTGCGCCATGCCCGCCGTGACAATGCTGTTTGCCGCGATGACGCCGCCGAAAGCGGACACCGGATCGCAAGCGTGGGCCTTGGCGTGGGCGTCGGCGATGGGGTCGGCCGCATCGACGGAACCAACGGCCACGCCGCACGGGTTGGCGTGCTTGATGATGGCGACGGCCGGCTCGGAGAAGTCGAACGCAGCACGGAGGGCCGCGTCGGCGTCGACGAAGTTGTTGTAGCTCATGGCCTTGCCGTGCAGCTGGTCAGCCTGGGCGATGCCGGCGGGCGCGGCCTTGTCCACGTAGAGGGCAGCCTGCTGGTGCGGGTTTTCGCCGTAGCGCAGCACCTCGGAGCGTTCCAGGGCGAGGCCGGCGTACGCGGGCCAATCGATGATGCCGTCTCCGTCTTCGTCGAGGAACTGGCTGGCAGTCCAGGTGGCGACGGCGGTGTCGTAGGTCGCGGTGTGAGCGAAGGCCTTCGCGGCCAGGCGGCGGCGCGTCTTCAAGTCGAAGCCACCAGCGGCTGCAGCTTCCACCACGGCGCCGTAGAAGTTCGGGTCCACAACGATCGCGACGGCGGCATGGTTCTTGGCGGCCGAACGCACCATGGCGGGGCCTCCGATGTCGATCTGCTCGACGACGTCGTCCTGCGCGGCGCCGGAGCGGACGGTCTCCACGAAGGGGTAGAGGTTGACCACGACGAGGTCGAAGGGCTCGATCTCCATCTTGGCCAGCGTTTCCATGTGCGCGGGAACACGGCGGTCGGCCAGGATGCCGCCGTGCACGCGGGGGTGCAGGGTCTTGACCCGGCCGTCGAGCATCTCCGGGGAACCGGTGACTTCTTCGACTTCCTTGACCGGAATACCGGCTGCGGCGATCTTCTTCGCGGTGGAACCGGTGGAGACGATGGCGACTCCTGCTGCATGCAGGCCCTTCGCGAGTTCCTCCAGTCCCGTCTTGTCGTAAACCGAGATCAGTGCACGGCGGATGGGAACACGGTCAAGCTGCGTCAAGCTCACAAAAGTCTCCGTCTTATATCGCGGGATTCCGCGGTTGCTGGGGATACGGACGAGTTTATCGTGTTGTGGCTCCTCTTCGTCGTTCGAGACGTGGCGGCGCCCGCAACATATGGTTGGGCCATGGAATCCGCGGATGTGATTTTGGTGGCCGACGTCGGCAAGAGCCGATGCAGGATCGAGCTTAGGCAGGGCGACGAGGTGTTGGGCTCGGCGGACCAGCACGGCTTCCCCGGCCTGGGCATGGACAACGGCGCCCGGCTCGCCTTCCAACTGCTCGCGGACACTGCAGGCATGCTGCCGCGAGGGCTTCCGGCAGCATTCCCTGAAGGTTCCTTGTGTGGAATCGGCGCGGCCGTTGCCGGGGTTGAGGCTTCGGCGGAGAACTCCCACGAACTCGCCGTCCTCCTTTCCGAGAGCTTCAAGGTCCCGGCCGCGGTTCTCTCGGATGCCACCGCGGCGCAACTCGGCGCCTTGGACGGCGCACCGGGAACGGTGCTGATTGTGGGCACGGGTGCGGTTGCCTTCCGCTTCGACGACGCCGGGACCCTCCACCGCGCCGACGGTTGGGGACCGCTGTTGGGTGATCGCGGAAGCGGCCGGTGGATCGGCCAGCAGGGTCTCCAGGCCGCACTTCAAGCGCACGACGGCGGCCCTGCCACGTCGTTGCTCGGTGCAGCTGCCGGGCTGATCGGCTCGCCCGCGCAGCTTCCGGCATGGCTCGCCGAATCCGGCAACCCGGCCCGGACGATGGCGCGTTTCGCCCCCGCGGTGCTGGACGAAATGGAGGCGGGAGACGCCGTCGCACGCGGCATTGTGGATGAAGCCTGCCGACTCCTCACGAACACCGTGACCCTTGCCTCAGGCGACACCAAGCAGGTGGCACTCGTTGGCGGCGTCGTGAAATCGGAGTTCTTCGCCCGGCTCTTGCACAACGCCCTCGCTTCGGCTGGGATTGAGGTGGTTGCGGCACTCGGCGATGGCATGGACGGGGCCGCCCTCGCAGCGAACCGCCGCGGGCTCCTCCAGGAAAGGTACATTCACCGTGACGGAACAGCCTGACGCAACAGCTCCTCCCGGCTCCCCGGACCCGCTCGAGGAACTCCGTTCCGAGCTCGCGGGCCTCCAAACCGAAGCGGCATCGCCCGCGCTCAGTGAATTGGACACCATGGGCACGGCCGAGCTCGTCGCCGCCATGAACGGGCAAAACCGCGGCGTCCCGGCCGCCGTCGAGCAAGCCAGCGGGCAGATCGCCGCAGTGGTCGACGCCGTTGCGGAACGCCTCGCCCGCGGAGGCCGGCTGCTCTACGTCGGCGCCGGAACGGCCGGACGGCTCGGGGTATTGGACGCGAGCGAATGCCCGCCCACCTTCGGCACTCCCCCGGGCCTCGTCGTCGGGATCATCGCTGGCGGCACCCAGGCCATCCAGAAACCGGTGGAGTACGCCGAGGACAACGCCACGGCCGGGGCCCGGGACCTGCACGACATCAGCGTGACCGAGGCGGACGCCGTCGTCGGAATATCAGCTTCGGGACGCACGCCGTACGTGATCGGCGCCCTCGAGGAGGCCCGCAGCCGCGGCGCCTTCACGGCATCGCTCGCCTGCAACCACGACTCACCGATCAGCAAACTCGCGGACGTGGCGATCGACGTTGTCGTCGGTCCCGAGTTCGTTGCCGGTTCCACGCGGCTTAAGGCGGGGACCGCCCAAAAGCTCGTCCTCAACATGATCAGCACGCTCGCCATGGTCAAGCTCGGGAAGACCTACGGAAACCTCATGGTCGATCTGCGTGCCACCAACAACAAACTCCTCGCCAGGTCCCAACGGACCATCCAACACGCCACCGGCGTGGACGCTGAGACGGCGATTCGCGCGCTGGATTCGGTGGGTGGATCGGTCAAGGCGGCCATCCTGGTGGTGCTCACGGGGATCGATCCGGCGCAGGCGAAGAGCGCTTTGGATGAGGCCGGCGGCTTCCTGCGGAAGGCGATCCAGAAGCACGGATAGAGTTTCCCCAGAAGGGGAAATGAATACTTATACGACCGTCCCGAGCGGCGAACAAGTTGTCCAGGAGCTGCCGTGGAGGTGGAAGGTCCAGGGCAGGATCTTCCTGATCGGCGGCCTCGGCAACATGTTCGATGCTTGGGACGTCACCCTCAACGGCATCCTTGTTCCGCTGCTTTCCAAGCGTTGGTCCCTCCAACCCGCCCACGCCGGATGGATCGGCACCGCCAGCCTGATCGGCATGGCTTTGGGTGCCTTCGCCTGGGGCACCATCGCGGACACGATCGGCCGGAAGCGGGCCTTCACCGCGACCCTTCTGGTGCTCTCCATCTTCACGGTGCTGGGCGTCCTCGCCCCGGACATCGTCTGGTTCTGCGTCTTCCGCTTCGTGGCCGGTTTCGGACTGGGCGGATGCATTCCGGTGGCAGCTCGAGCTCGACTGATCCCCCCTGCCCGCCCACCCAA
>NZ_JAHHZS010000037.1 GCF_022606295.1 Arthrobacter bambusae | reverse complement strand
GGTGGGTTATGGCTGGGACTCGGCGGGATTGGCGGCGATGTCGATCTCCAATTGGCGCCGGGTTTCCCGCATGATGCCAACAAGACCAGCATCGAAGAGCCTGCGGAACCGCGCCACGGGAGTCGCGACGCTGAGGGCACCAACTGCAACGCCGCGCCCGTTGTGCAGGGCCACACCCAGGGCGCTGATCCCTTCCTCCGTGCCTTCGAAATTCGCGGCGAATCCGTTGCTCCGGATCGTCTCAAGCTCGCGCAGGAAAGCCGGATATTCGGCGTCGGGAATGTTGTCCCCGCCGATCTCCGCATTATGGCTGCGGAACAACTGCTCAATCATGGCGGGCTCCAGCTCCGCCAACAGCGCCTTGCCTCCCGAGGCCTTGTTCGCGGGCAGCACGGTCCCCTGCCGGTCGCCCACCCGCAGGGCGTTCGTCCCCTCCACCGTCGCCAGGAACCGCACCTTGGTACCCACGCGGACCATGAGGTTGACGGTCTCGTTGATCCGGCCGCTCAGGAGTTCCATGTGCGGTTGCGCCACGGTGCGCAGCAATCGGCTCCAACTCAGTCCCGCCGGACCCACTCCCATGGCCGGCCCGGGCACATAACGGCGGTTCTCGTCCTGGACCGCGAACCCCCGGTAGACCAACATCGCCAACAGCCGGTGGGCTGTAGAAGGTGCAACACCCAGCTCCGCCGCGGCGTCCTTGAGGCGTAGGCTGCCGCCGTCGCGCAGGAGCTGAAGGAGGTGCAGGGCGTTGTCCACGGCTTCAATGGAATAGGCCGGTTTCTTGCGGGCTGGAAGATTCTGCACGACAGAATTCTATTGGGCCACACAAGCAACGGCCACACAGTGGTGGGATGAATCACACCCCATCCGCTGCAGCGCCGGAGCGGACCCAAGACGGCGTTCACCACTCTCCCGGAGCATCAGCCCGGTTCAGCAAGCGTTCCGCCGCTGCCGCGCTGGTCTGCTGGCTGCTCGTGGTATTCGATGGCTACGACCTCATCGTTTACGGAACCGTGCAGTCCTCCCTCATCACCGACACAGGCTGGGGGCTCACCAAAGCCACGGCCGGCACGGTCGGTTCGATGGCGTTCCTCGGCATGATGATCGGAGCCATCTTCGCCGGCAGGATGTCGGACAGCTGGGGGCGGCGACGAACCATCATCGCCTGCGCCGCACTGTTTTCGCTCTTCACCATCCTGTGCGCGTTCTCCCCGAACGCCTTCGTCTTCGGCGGCCTGCGCTTGCTGGCCGGCATTGGCCTGGGCGGACTTGTTCCCTCTGCAAATGCCTTGGTCGCGGAACTGGTTCCCGCCAAGTGGCGGTCCACGATCGCCACACTGATGATGTCCGGAGTGCCGATCGGCGGCTCGATCGCCGCGGTGGCCGGCATTCCGCTGATTCCCGCCTTCGGCTGGCCGGTCATGTTCCTCGTGGCCGCCGTTGCCCTGCTCGTGGTGGTTCCGCTCGGCATCCGCTTCCTCCCGGAGACGCTCCTGGAGGCTCGCCCTGCCGCCAAGAACGCGAATCAAACAGGCGGCTTCAAGTCCCTCCTCCGCGCCCCGTACCTCGGTATGAGTCTCCTGTTCGCGATCTCCACCCTCGTGACGCTCTTTGCTTGGTACGGCCTGGGCACGTGGCTGCCGAACCTGATGCAACTGGCCGGCTACAACCTCGGATCAGCCCTGACGTTCGCCCTGGCACTCAACCTCGGTGCCGTCGTCGGCTCGGTGGCCACCGCTTGGGCAGGAACGCGCTTCGGTCCCATCCCGACGGCGATCGCGGCAGCCGCCGTCGCCGCCGTCGCGCTGGCCGTGCTCGTGGCGGGTCCGCCCGTGGGGCTTGTCTACCTTATGTTGGTGCTGGCCGGGGTGGGCACCCACGGAACCCAGTGCCTGATCATCGCGGCGGTGGCCAGCCATTACCCTGCGCATTTGCGCGGCACAGCGCTCGGCTGGGCCCTCGGCGTCGGCCGCATCGGCGCGGTCGCCGCGCCCCAAGTAGGCGGACTGCTGCTCGCGGCCGGGCTCGGCGTCAACTCGAACTTCCTGGCATTTGCCGGGGCCGCCGCCGTCGCGGCCATCCTGCTCGGCATCATCGGCACGAAACTCAAAACCGCGAAGATCAAAACCGCCAAAACCCAATCCAAAAACACCACCTCCGTAGGAGTCAGCAATGTCTAATCGCAACCCGTCCACTGAAGTCCTCGTCGTCGGCGGAGGGATGGCCGGCCTCGCCGGCGCCCTTGCCCTCCGCGCGAACGGCGCCGAGGTCACCTTGGTTGAGCGGGCCCCCGAATTCGGCGAGGTCGGCGCGGGACTGCAGATGGCACCCAACGCCTCCCGCGTCCTGAAGCGCTGGGGCCTTCTCGAGAAGGCGCTCGAGATCGGCGTCCGGCCCAAACACTTGGTGTTCCGCGACGCCCTGAGCGGTGAGGAACTCACCCGGCAGACCCTCGGAGGCGAGTTCGAAGAGCGTTACGGCGCCCCGTACGTGGTGATCCACCGCAGCGACCTGCACCGGATCCTGTTGGAAGCCTGCCAGGACGCCGGTGTCCGCTTGGTGAACGACGTCGTCGTCGAGAAAGTCGAGACCGTGAACGGCCGCGGGATGGCTCACACGTCGACTGGCGACGTTTACGAGGCCGACGTCGTGATCGGCGCCGACGGCCTCAAGTCCACGCTCCGCCCCTCCGTCGCGCAGGACGGGCCGGTGTCGTCGTCGTACGTCGCCTATCGCGGAACCGTCCCCATCACCGCTGAGACCCCGGCGACGGATCTTGAAGACGTCGTCGTCTACCTTGGACCGGACTGCCACCTCGTGCAATACCCGCTGCGCAAAGGCGAACTGCTCAACACTGTGGCCGTCTTCAAGTCGCCCTCGTTCGAGCGCGGCGAGGAGCAATACGGAGGCCTCGACGAACTCGAGGCGGCTTATAAGGACTGCATCCCGGCAGTACAGCGAGCGCTGCAGAACCTGGCGACCGGCATCCGCTGGCCCATGTACGATCGGGATCCGATCGAGAACTGGATCGACGGCCGCCTGGTTCTGATGGGCGATGCCGCGCATCCCATGCTCCAGTACTTGGCCCAAGGCGCGTGCCAAGCCCTTGAAGACGCCGCGGTCCTCCAAGACTCCACCGTCGGTTCCGTGTTCACCGACGACGGCGTGGACACCGGTGCGTGGGATCGCGCCATCAGCGATTTCAACTCAGCCCGCGCGGCACGCACGGCCCGCGTCCAGCGCACCGCGCGCGTCTGGGGAGAGTCCTGGCATGTGTCCGGCGTCGCGCGCGTCTTGCGGAACCTGCTGTTCAAGAGCCGCAAGGACGGCGACTTCCAGTACAGCGATTGGCTCTACGGCCAAGAAGGCGACGGCGTTCCGGCGGTCCCTACGGAAGGCACGGCGAGGACTGATGCGCTGGCGGGAACGCACGCCTAGGAGCATCCGTTATGTCAATTGTAGCTAAGCAAATTGCTGGACTCCTGGAGCAGACCGAAGCAGACTGACTACACGAGCCACTTGGGTGCTTGCCGTTGAAAGGACAGTCATGTTCGACCTCGTTGCTTATCTCCCCGTTCTTGTCACCGTCGTGGGGGTAGTTGTCGCCGTTGCCGTCATTAGGCTTCTCATTAAATTGATGTGGAAGGTGGCTGAACCAAACGAGGCACTCATCATTTCCGGCCTGACTCGGGGAAGCTTGGACACCAGGGACGGAATGGATTTCAAAATCGTCACCGGGAAAGGCGCCTTGGTGGTTCCCGGGCTCCAAACAGTGAGGACTTTGTCCCTGACGCTGAATGAAACAGAACTCCAGGTGAACTGCGTGACCTCGCAAGGTATCCAGGTGATCGTGGAGGGCGTGGTTATTTACAAAATCGGGGACGCCGCACCTTTCATCGCGAATGCGGCGAGGAGGTTTCTCGGCCAGCAGCCCAAAATGCAAAGCCAGGTCTACAACGTTTTTGAGGGGCATTTGCGCTCGATCATCGGCAGCATGACCATGGAAGAAATCATCCGCGAGCGCGACAAACTTGCATCCTTGGTCCGCAGCGCCAGCGGCATAGAAATGGAAAAGCTTGGCTTGGTGGTTGATTCCCTCCAAATAAAGGATCTCCAGGACCCGACGGGTTACATCCAAAACCTGGCCAAACCGCACATTGCGCAGGTCAAAATGGAGGCGCGCATTGCCGAAGCCACCCGGAACCGCGAGGCCGCGGAGAGGGAAGCCGAGGCAGCTGCCCAGATCGCGGACGCCCAAAGCATCTCGGCGATCAAGCAATCAGCGGCCCAGGCCAATGCCGAAACGGCCCGGGCCAACGCCGCGCAGGCAGGCCCGTTGGCTGATGCCACCGCGCGCCAGCAAGTGGTGGTCCAGGAAACCGAAGTCGCCAAGCTGGAGGCCGACCGCGAAGAGCAGAAGCTTCAGACGTCCATCAGGAAGCCTGCCGATGCCAAGGCGTATGCCCAGCGGACCGAGGCGGAAGCGCAAAAGGCTGCCGACATCAGCGCGTCCGAGGCGCGGGCACGGCGCACGGAACTCGAGGCCCAGGCGAACGCCCGCAGGGTGGAAGTCGAAGCTCAAGCCAATGCCACGGCCGCGGCCGCCATTGCGGGAGCCACCAAGATCACCGGTGAAGCCGAAGCTGCCGCCACCCGGGCCCGGGGCGACGCCGCAGCCTCGGCCATCAAGGCCAAGTCCTTGGCGGAAGCGGACGGCATCAAAGCCCGTGCCGAGGCGCTCGGAACCAACCAAGAGGCAGTTATTTCCCAGCAGCTTGCGGAGAACATGCCCGCCATCGTGGCTGCCGCGGCCGAACCGTTTGCCCACGTGGGGCAGATGACGGTCCTCAACGGTGGCGAGGGCCTCAACAGTATGGTGGGCGGGATCCTCTCCCAGGTGGGCAACTACCTTCCGTCGATCACAGCTGCCCTCAAGAACGGCAAGGAAGCGCCCAAGCGGCCCACCAAAACCCCTGATGCATAGGGACACCGATGCACAAAGAGGTTGATCGGAGCCTGACCGGCAAAATCGGCAGGGTCACGGGTCGAATCGGGCCGGGCACCGTGGGAGAAGTGATGCTGCCGTTCCACGGCGGCACGAGCGCCTTCCACGCGCACCCCTTCGACAAAAACAGTGTCTTCAACGTGGGTGACGAGGTGCTTGTCATCTATTACGAGCCCCCCGGGACGGTATTCGTTGACGAGCTGCCGGATGTTCTGAAGACGGCGCGATAACGCGGCCGGCCCGGCCGCCAGATAGAACAACTGAGGGCGGCTAAGCAGCCGCCCTCAGTTGTCTCAGTGAATCTCTGTTGCTCAGCCCAACGGCGGAGCTCCCACGGAGTCGTACATCGCGTAGTCGTCGGTGGTGACCGATCCGTTGCTGAACAAGCTCAACCCGAAACTGATGGCAGTGGCCCCGGCGGGGAGCGCCGGCGTCGTGAAGCTTGCCTGGGTGTACGTGCTGGCGGCAGCCAGCCACGGTCCGGAAGTCCAATACACCCAGTTGTTGGAGGCGTCACGGTAATACAAAGCGAACTGTGTGACGGCTGTGGAGGTGTACCAGACCCGCACCGAGTAGGTGTGGCCAGCGACGGCCGCGGGTGGGCAGGTGCTGGTGTCCATGGTGGGCAACAGTTTCGCGTCACCGCTCGAGTATCCCGTGATGGTGAGTTTCTCCGCCTTAGTACCGGTGTGCGCGGTAGCTACCGTGCTGAATGTGGCGGTGTTGGTGCCGTATCCGCCGGCCTGCCAGCACTGCGGGAACGAACCCGACCCGGCCGTTTCAAGGCTGGGGTTTTGTACCAGGTTGCCGCCGGCCGGTGGTGGCGGCGGAGGCGGTGGCGGCGTCCCGACGTCGAACATCTCGTAGTCATCCGTGGTCAGGGTGCCGTTGCTGAACAGATTCAGCCCGAAGCTGATGCCGCTGGCCCCGGTGGGCAGCGGAGGCGTTGTCCACGTGGCCTTCTGATAGCTCGTAGCCGCCGAGAACCAAGGACTCGATGTCCAGTACTTCCACGTGCCGAGGCCGGTCCGATAGTAGAGCTCGAACTGGGTATTCGTGGTCGATTTATACCAGGCACCTATCGAATAGGAGTTCCCCGGTGTGGCCGTTGGTGAGCAACCTCCCAGGTCGAGGGTGGGTAGCAGCTTCGCGTCGCCGTCGACATAGTTGGTCACCACGAGTTGTTCGGCGACCTTTCCCGTGTGTCCCGGCTTGACGGTGGAGAACGTTGGAGTGTTCGTTCCATAGCCTCCGGCTGCCCAGCACTGGGGTACGCCGCCTACGAGGGTTTCAAGGCTTGGGTTCTTGATGAGGTTTCCGGTGCCCTCAGGCGGAGCAGGCGGTCCCGAGACGAGCGGCTTGACGGTTCCGCCGATCACTTGCGCCACCGTCTTGACCATGGTGGTTGCAGGGCGGGACTTGAGCCACGTGGCGAACTGGTTGAACAGGGTCGGGGTGACGTTCAGCGGATCGGTGCTGGTCGCTGAAATGTGGTGGAAGGTGAGCTGGACCCACCCGCCTGCCGGCTCCGCCTGGGTGACGGACTTTTGCAGGTCGGCCAGGGTCCAGGTGTTGTCAACCTCGTCGGGAGCAGCGGTGTCGTATGCGTTCACCGGCGGGATGCTCTCCGCGAGCGGGCAACCGGCGCAACTGAACCGCGTCTTGATGTCGCCAAGACCGCGGGCGCTGTTCAACCCGCAATTCTTCACAATGGTTTCGATCGATGCGTTCTCGGCAGCGAAGGGATAGGCGAAGTCAGTGATCGTGAATCCAAGGTTGCTGAGGTTCACCCTGTCGTTGCAGATCTGGCGGGTTGCCTCATCCGACGTCACGGTGGTCAGGTCCGGGTGTGTGACTGTGTGGCCGGCAATCTCATTGCCGTTCGCCACAAGGCCCTGCATGTCGCTTGTTGTCAGGTAATTGGGGTTGTTGATGAATCCTGACGGCGTGAAGAAAGTACCCACCAAGCCCAGGCTCTGCATGGTCTGCGCGGCGGTGAGCTGATCGGCATTTGCATCATCAAAAGTCAGGGTGACGATGGTGGGGTTGGCAGCTTGGGCTGCAGGTGCGGTGACGCCGGTGAAAGCGAGTACAACTACAACGGTGGATAACCAGGTAAACCATCTACCGGGGATCGTCCTCTTGAACGTCCGGTTCTGGTCAACTTGGTTAGTACGATGGAGGATTTTCATAGGGTCTGGCTCGATTCTAGACAACGGCCTGGCCGGACATACGGGCGGCGCGGGGCGAAAACACCCTGCGCTGTTCAGCGCATGAGGGCGCGCCGCCCAGTCAGCGCCCTCCTGCCGAAATACCCCGGTGCCCGGGACAAGCCCCAGTCATGGCCACGAGGTTCACTACGGTGTCACCGTAAGGCGGGCCGATACGGGGGAATAAGAGTAACTTCTACCCGTCTTCCAGCCCGGTAGTTACCCAGATTGGCGAAATCTCCGGCCGCGCGGATCCTCCACTCGGGAAATCAACGTCAATTTGTTAACCAAACCTTCCCCCTACCGTCACGCCCATTCCCCCGCGTCGCCAACCTCCGCGCACACCGTGGAGGGGTGAGGATCGCTATCGTTGCCGAATCATTCCTGCCGCTCATGAACGGGGTCACGCACTCCATCCTGCGGGTGCTGGAGCATCTGCAAGAGCGAGGCGACGAAGTGATGGTGATTGCGCCGTCGACGTCGGACACTGCCGTCTCCGACGTCGTGAACGGCGCTTTCGTCCACCGCCTCCCCTCCGTGCCCTTGGCCGGATACACAAATGTGCGGGTGGCGTTGGGCGGTGTGAGCCGGGTCAAGAGAATCCTTGCCGACTACGCGCCCGACGTTGTCCACCTCGCCTCACCTTTCGTGCTCGGATGGCGGGCCGTGCAGGCCGCGCACCAGCTCGGCATCCCCACGGTTGCGATTTATCAAACCGAGGTGCCGAGCTACGCCGCCCGGTATGGCCTCCCCATGCTGGAGAACTGGGCATGGAACCGGGTGGACAACATCCATCTTCGGGCGGACCGGACGTTGGTCCCGTCCACGTTCGCGCTCAACCAGTTGCGCGGCCGCGGGATCCTAAGGGTGGGCATGTGGCGGCGCGGTGTGGATACCGCGCGGTTCTCCCCCACCAAGCGCTCGACGGCGTGGCGCGCCTCCGTAGCGCCCCACGGCGAGCGCATCATCGGCTATGTCGGCAGGCTCGCGGTGGAGAAGCAGGTGGAGGACCTTGCCGTTCTCGCGGATCTGCCGGGAACCCGGCTTGTGATTGTGGGCGACGGTCCGCAACGCGCCGCCCTCGAAGCAGCACTGCCAAACGCTTTCTTCACCGGGTTCCTGGGCGGCGAGGAATTGGCCCAAGTAGTGGCCGGCCTTGACCTCTTCGTTCATCCTGGCGAGTTCGAAACCTTCTGCCAGACGATCCAGGAGGCCATGGCCTCCGGCGTTCCCGTCGTGGCCACCGGCCGCGGCGGTCCCCTCGACCTCGTGGAAAACTCGCGCACCGGCTGGCTTTACGAGCCGGGAGACCTCGCGCAGTTGCGGGCCTACGTCCAGGACCTGGTGGGCGACGACGCCAAGCGCCGCGCGTTCGGAACGGCGGCACTCGCTTCGGTCCAAGGACGAACCTGGCCGGTGCTGAGCGCGCAACTTGTCCAGCATTACGAGGCAGTGATCGCCGGCGAAGCGCTCGTGGAGCCTGCCGCCGCGCCAAGCCCGGTTCAGCCGGCCGGGCTGCACGCGGCCGAGCTGCACGCGGCCGAGCCTGCCACCATTTCCGTGACTTCCAGCAAAGGACTCCCAGCATGAAAATCTCCGTTGTAGGCTGCGGCTACCTCGGCGCGGTGCACGCCGCCACGCTCGCATCGATGGGCCACACCGTGGTGGGCATCGACGTCGACGCCCAGAAGGTCGCCCACCTGAACAAGGGCTTCGCGCCCTTCCACGAACCCGGCCTCGACGAACTTCTCCGGGACGGCTTCGCCACCCAACGCCTCACGTTCTCCACCGACTTCGCCGATGCCGCCGACGCCCAGACGCACTTCCTCTGCGTGGGCACCCCGCAGTCCAAGACGTCGGATACCGCGGACCTCTCGTACGTGATCGCCGCCACGAAGAGCCTCCTCCCGCATCTGGCGAGGGGCGCCGCCGTCGTCGGCAAATCCACCGTTCCCGTGGGAACAGTGGACATGCTCCGCGGCATCCTCGCCCGCAGGCCGGATGTCCTGCTCGGCTGGAATCCCGAGTTCCTGCGCCAAGGCACGGCGGTCAAGGATTCCTTGGTACCGGACCGTTTGGTGTACGGCGTGCCGGGCGGCAAGGACTCCGCCGCCGGCGCCCCGGTCACGGCTGCGCTCGACGCCGTCTACGAACCGCTGATTTCAGCCGGAATACCGCGGTTGGTCTGCAACTTCGCGACGGCCGAGCTCATCAAGTCCGCCTCCAACGCATACCTCGCCACGAAGCTCAGCTTCATCAACGCCATCGCCGAACTGTGCGACGCCTCAGGGGCCGACGTCACGGAGCTCAGTGAGGCGATGGGGCTGGATCCACGCATCGGCAACCGGTACCTGCACGCCGGCCTGGGATTCGGTGGCGGCTGCTTGCCGAAGGACATCCGCTCGTTCCGCGCACAGGCACAAGCGCTGTCCGTGCCTTCCCTCGATGAGTGGATGGGTGTGGTCGACTCCATCAACCTCGGCCAGCGCGCCCGCGCCGTGGAGGTCGCCCGCGAGATGTGCAAGGGCTTCCTGTCCGGCCGGACCGTCACCGTGTTGGGCGCGGCCTTCAAGCCGGACACCGACGACATCCGCGACTCCCCATCCCTCGACGTCGCACTCCAACTGGCCGCGGCCGGCGCCCACGTTACCGTGACCGATCCCAAGGCCATCAACAACGCGTGGATGCGCTACCCGCAGCTCCGCTTCGAAGCGTCCACGACCCGCGCGCTCGAAGGCGCCGAGTTGGTGCTGCTGCTCACCGAATGGGACGAATACCGCGCCCTCTCACCCGCCGTCGTCGGCTCGCTTGTACGACGCCGGATGGTACTGGACGCGCGGAACGTCCTGGATGCTCGAGCATGGCAGGCGCAAGGCTGGACGGTTCGCGGGCTCGGAACCGGCTCCAGCGTTGAGCCTTCGGTGCCGATTGCTGAAATCAAGCCTGCTGTCCTTCCCGTCGAACCGCTCAACACACGGCCCTTCATTGTCGGTTCGCCGGCCAAGGCACCCTCGACGCGACGCTGAGCCTTCTTCGCCGGGGTTGGCTGCCGCGGTCGGTCGGGGCAGGCGAGAGGGCCGCGAACGGCTCTCAGTGTTTTAGCCCCGCGAACACGTAGACGAGCCCTCCCGCACACGGAGATCGGGCTTGTTCACACTGAGAAACGGCCTTTGGCACACGGATTTTTCCGTTTTTTACACGTAGACGCCAATTTCACCGAGAGAATCTGAACCGTGGATGGCCCTCCTTTTTGGAGGGGCACCACTCTTCAGGGCCAGCGAAACCGTTGGCCGTTCTACTCGAGAAATGGGGTTGTAGTGGAATCAACAATGACGAAAAGGACCGGCCTTCAGGCTGCGGCCGCGGCGGCTCTGGCTGTGGTTGGCATCTTCGGCGCGAGCTTGGCTGTTTCGTGGATCGCGGGGTCCCTTGGCATTTCTGCCGCGGCGGCGTCCCAGATCATGCACGCCATCGAGGTCGGAGGCTGGGCACTCGTTGTCATCGGCACAATATTCGGGGCAGGAATCACGGGTGCCTTGATCGCAACGGCTCGAACCATCCTTTTCCGCATCGGTCGGGCGCAAGCGGTCGCCTAAATCGATGCTTGCTAAGACAGCACGCGTGCTTGGGGGCATCCCTGGATGGTTGCTCCCAAGCACGGGCCTGGCCATGGCTGCCATAGCCTTCTTCGGCTACTCAGCAGTGGACCTGTCCTGGATCCGGGACGCCAGGGACATGGGCGGAAGCCCCTTCTACGGCAAGGACTTCCTCCAGATCCTTGGGCGGAACGTCGGCGCGGCCTTGGTGCTGTATTCGGGGGTCGCGACCCTCGGGCTGACTACGCTTCTCGGGGCCGGAATCCTGGCGCTGTATATCGGAGCGACAGTGTCCCTCGGGGTGCATTCCGTCGGCAGTGCCGGCCTGGTTGCCGACGTCATATGGTACGTCCCGTTCGAATTCTTCGGCCTGGTGATGGCGGCGACCGCTGGATTCCAGCCCGCCGCGGGCCTGGCCCGCCGGCTGCTGATGAAGAACGAGCCCCCAACCCTGAGCTCGTTCATCGACGACATGGCCCGGTCCCTCGGCACTTTGCTCCTTGCCTTGGCCCTCATCATCCTCGGTGCCGCCATTGAGGCCATCGTGATTCAGCTCAAGTCCTGAGGAGGATTTCATGACCAGCACGGAAGACGGCCGAGAGTCCGAAACCGTCATCAGCGTCGCGAGGGTCGGAAAGTTGCGGCCCGAGCCGTCATCAGCAAGGGGATGGGTCTCCACGTCCCGGGGTCTATGGATCGCGAGCTACATTCTGCTGATGGTTTTGGTGGCCCTGAGGCTTCCCCTGACCAGAAAGTACCTCAACGCGAACGTTCCGGCGGACGTGCGCTCGGAAATCGGCGACGATCGCTTGCTAAGCCTCTCCATGACGGTCGGCACCGTCATGTTCTTCCTGCTCTACGCCGTAATCATCGCTTTGTATTTCTCCCTTGCCGCGTTCCTGGACAAACGCGTAATCCCCGGAAAGTCGGTACTCGCGGGCCGCGTCAATATCGGTGCCTTCTTTGTGATCGCCATTTTCGCCACGATCCCCGTGAATCTGTTCAGCGTGCTGTTCGGCGTCATCCAACCGCGTGATGTCCCGGGATTCTGGGCCTATTTCCCTTCAACGGCCCTCGTTGCCTTGGCGCTCTTCTACCGGCATTGGCGCGGGTTTTCCACAGGCAGGAAGATCCTCGTTGTGCTCTCAGCCATCGGTCTGTCAACAATAGTTGCCATCGGCTGACCTTCTTCAACTACCTCCCACGGACAGAAATCCTCAATGAATACTCAGCTTTACAGCCTTCTTCTACGAATCGTGGGCCTCATGGTCGCTGCATTCTCCGGCATTTCCCTCGGCCTCGTGTGGGCTTCTCCTTCCCCGGAAGGCCTCAACAATATCGATCCGCTCGCCGTGAAGAACGGGGCAGTCGCAATACTTCTCGTCTTCGGAGTGGGGGCACCCTTGATTGCGGCCTTTAGCCCGGCCGGGAAATGGCTACCGCTCAAGGCGGCTGTTTTCGCCGTCGCCGGTTTTGCCAACGCGGCGGCCCTCAGCCCGCTCATCGTTGTCCCGTTCCAGGGAACGACGTCGGCAATCGCCGTCGTTTGTGCGCTCGGACTAGCGGTCCTCACCATTGTGGCCTTCATGGACTCTGTCCAGAAGAAGAGTCCGAGGAGCAAGTTCTAGGTGCTGATGAGGACCACGGTCTCTCCCGTCGCAGATGCCGGCCGGACGTCGAACGCCAGGGTCCGTGCCGCATCGGTCCGCCGGTCCGATTACAGGATCCTGCGGGACTTCCGGGCGTTCGAAATCGTCAACGCGATGCGTTTGCCGCTCACCCTGGATGGCTTCAGGGCCCTCGCGGTCTTCGGATCGACAGCACTGGCCGTGCTCGCAACTATGGTGTTCGCTTCCACGATGTCTGTTCTCCGCGACGGCCCGCTCCGCCACGACACGGCCGCCGTGCTCAATTGGGGATTCCTCGGGATCCTCTACTCCGCTGTGGCGACGGTTCTCAGCGAGGTGATTTCGAGCCGACGGCTCGCAGTTTCCGGCACTCCGCACCTGGAACTCTTCCGGGCGATGGAGCTTCCCCTCCCGCAGGTTGTTGTGAGATACGGCTTGCTCCCGGCACTTCGCCGCACAGGCCTCCTTTGGTATTCGGCTGTGGCATTCCTCCTTGTCTTTTTAGAGGAAACGTCGAGCTACCTCAACGTCGTGCTGGCTTCGGTCTCCGTCCTGGTTTTCGCCTCCTCTGCAGGTGCCTACTGCGTCCTCCATTTCGCTTCAACACCTGCACGACGGATAGGCCTCCATTGGCTGTATTGCCTCTTGGCTCTCATCCTCGGGCTCTTGCCCGGGGCTGTCACCGGGTTCCTCTTGCCTCAGCTCTCCCGGTTCAGCGGCCTCGCCAAGGACCCTTCGCCCTTCCTTCCAGCGTTGTGCTTGCTGGCGGCCGCTGCGTCCGGGACATTGATCCTCCTCAGCATCCGCGCATGGCGCCGCCTCAGCTATCACAGGATTTCCTTCAGTACAGAGCGACGCGGCAAGCAAAGACCGCTGACGAAGTTCGTGGTGTTCGTCGTCACGGATCTGTTGGGCAGCAAACAAGGCTCTGTGATCAGCACCATCGTCCTCGCCTGGATCGCCGTCGTTGGCATCCTCCTGGGCGCCAGGGGGATCCTTCCCGTCCACTCGGCTCTCGGTTCCGGGGAACTGCACAAATCCTTGATCGGTGTTGCCGTGCTCTTGAGCTTGGGAGTTACGGAACCGATGCTGAATCGGATCGGGCCCACCGCGAAGCTGTACCACTACCGCTTTGCCTGGGAGAACGGCTACTCCGCCAACGCGATCGTTGTCCGGCTTGTCGGGATCTACGTTATGGCGGGGGCCGCCGCCGGTGGATTTGTTTTCCTGGGGGCACTTCTCGCCTTGGACATTCCGGTTCCCGGTGCTGTTCTCGCGGGCGTGATCGTCGCCGCCTCCGGAGTCGTCGCCGAATCGCTCTCCCGGCCGCCGGCCGCCACCGACGGCACCAAAGCCAATGATGTGATGGACGCCCTTTTCACGCTCCTCCTCATCTCTCCTTGTTCGCTCATCCTTGTTGTCAGCCCTGAGTTCAGCACCGTGCTGTTGTCGGGCTATTCCATCCTCTTGATCCTGGGAGCCGCCGTATGCCTACGCCAACGTCTTTTGAGACTTCGATCGAGATTGACTCTGTAACCGTCGGCTACCGGCAGGGCTTACCTATCCTTGAGGGACTCAGCCTCAGCATGAGCGGGCCAGGACTCTACCGGGTGGCGGGCAGCAATGGCAGCGGAAAGTCGACCTTCCTTGAGCTCATCAGCGGCTTCCTCCAGCCTTGGGCCGGAAGCGTTCGCCTGTGCGGTATCGACGCTGGCTCTCCCGACGCGCGACACGTACGGAGCGTCTGCCGCACGACGCCGGCCCTCTACCCCTCCATGACTGTTCGCGATCATCTGGCTCTTGCGGCCCGCAGCCGCCAGGTCGGCCCGGAGGCCGGACTCGCCCGACTGGCCAAATATGGACTGCAGGACTGGGCTGAACAGCCCGTCTCCATGCTGTCGACGGGCAACATCCGGAAGCTCTGGTTGCTCATGTGCACCGTTGCCGATACCCCTGTGGTCGCCATCGATGAACCTTTCAATGGCATGGACCTCCAGGGCATCGAGGCCCTGATTTGCGAGCTCGGCGAATGGGCACAGCACAAGGTGGTGGTCCTCATCTCCCACACGGTTCCGGACCAACTGACCGTTAGCCATTCCTTCGTCTTCAAGCCGGAAGGAGCAACGCTGTAGTCAGGAAACCACCATGTCGGCTCACTCGGAAGGCCGTTTCTCCCGGAACGGAGACGAATCCCGGACAAGGTCGAAGAGTGCGGTGCGGGACGGGCTTCCCGTCTTGCGCAGCGCGTTGGAGATGTGGCTTTCCACGGTCCGGATACTGATTCCGAGATGCTCGGCGATCTCGGGGTTCGAGCGATGACCGGCCAGGGCGGCTATCTCAATTTCCCGGACAGTCAGGGGAGAGTAGCTCCCCGAACTAAACGCGATGGGCTCATCCTCCGAGGGAAAACGTGTCGCGAACATGGAGTACGCCCGGTCCATCGCGGCCGCCCCGACGGTATTGTCCACGAAGGCATACCGCTTGAAAGCACCGCGGAGCAGCATCCGTACCTGGTAGAAATCGGCGTCGGGCTCATAGTGTTCGAGCAGCACGCCGAGCATTTGATGGTCGTCCTCCACCACCGCGGCAGCAATTGCCACAAGCTGATCATGGGACGTGGAGGGGGCATACTCCTTCAAGGTCTGCCGAAGGAATTCGAGAACCAATCGGCCAGGGAGCAGGCACGTGAAGAACAGCGCGGAATAGATCGCCTCCAGCACATAGCCTCGTTCGAGCTGCCGTTGGATGAGTTTCGCGGCTTTGGCGTCGAATACAGCGGGGATAAGGGGCCGCGCGGCGACCAGTTCGTAGACTCCTCGTGCGGTCCCGGGGAGTGGTCCGATGTCTTCAGCTTCGCGCCGCGCCTGGGTGGCCAGGGTTGCTGCTGGCAGGATCGCCGACGTCGCGGTCCTCAGTCCAGCGAGCCTCAGCATGGCGTCGTGAAGGGAAGCCACGAGGAAGCCTGGCCGCCCCATGGCAAAGATGCTGCTCATGAGGTACTCGGCATCGTCGAAATAGCCGCGGTACATGAGGGCTTGGGCAGCAACATAGGTAGTGGAAACCATCCCGAATTGGTCCAGGTTGCGGCGGGCTTCTGAGCGCTGGTCGAGGGCAAAGACAATCGATTCATCAATCCGACCCGAGCTGAAAAGGGCCATTCCGCGGATGAACGGTTCGGCTCCTGGAATGCCCCTTAACCCGTTGGAGGTGTCGATGGCTTTGAGCGCGGCGGAAGGGTTGAAGCGATAGAGTTCCAGAATCCCTCGGATGCTGGAAATGACACCGCTTTCAGGGTGGCGATCGTGCAGCTGCGCGAAGGTTTCGTCGAGATTCTCCGGCATTCGCTCATAGGAAGCCCTGAGGAAAAGTTCCGCCGCTTCGGCTTCGGCGGACCATTCGGGACGTTCCTTACCGAAGCTCCTGAGTGCGCCGGCTGCAGAATCCAGTCCTTTGCCTTTATGGATCGCCCAAAGTGCTTTGGTGAATGCCAGGAACAGGAGTTCGCACGACTCTCCGCCCGGGGTCAAGGTCTGGGCAAGTACACGCTCAATTCTCGAAGCGTCGATCGGCGAGCCCCAGTAGACGCTCAGAAGCGCCACCGCGTTCGATACCGATCTGTTGGCATCCCACAGCTCGTAGCGTTGGCGCTCCAGGACGGAGATTTGCTCGTGAAAGTGGCGCGCCGTGGCTGCGTCGTCGGAGCTACGTTCAAGGCGCAGCGCGGCCAGGACCCTCACCAGCGAATCAGCTGAGTTGCCGTCAACGAGGGATTCCTGCGGCAATCCACTGAGGGCTCGCGTGATCCGGCTCTTCAAGACCCGTCTGCTTGTGAGCACCCTTTGACCACGGAAATAGTCGGCAAGGATCGGTGGGGTGATCGAAGCGCTGACATTGGTGTGGAGATCCTCCATGACTGAAATGAGGCCGCGCTGCTCAAGCCTGTCGAGAACATCTGAATGGACCACTTGTTGCAGCACATCGAGAGGCGCCGTCCCGGCGATGGCCATGGCCTGAAGGCCCGTGAGTTCGTCGGATTCAAGTCCTTCGAGGAGGGATTGCACCGTGCCATGGAGGTGCTCATTCCACAGGGAGTCGCCTTTCATGTGCCACTGCCCGTGGCGGAGGACAATCGAGTCACTGAGCGCGGCAGTTTCCGCGATGCGAACCACAAGCCGCGGGTTCCCTGCCGATTTCGTCAGGATGCGGGCGGTGGTGTCAGCGTCCGCCGGAGCTCCCAGGACGTCGGTGATGAGCTCGTTCACCTGCTCGTAGCGGAGAGGATTCAGGTGGACCCTGGCTTCGGGGCCGGGGCTGAGCACGGCCGGCTGTGCCATCGAGTAGATGGATGGCTCGCTCATGGTGACGATCATGGGCCGTTTCGTCCGACGGCGGACGGCATCCAGAACCGCTATTGTCTCCGCGTCGACAAACTCGAGGTCATCGACGACAAGCACGCGCTCTCCCGGCCGTGAGAGCCGGCTTGCCAGGGTGTCAGCCACACCCAGAACTCCGAACTGACCTATTCGAATATCCAGGCTCAGGCTATGAATTCCACCAAATGGTATTCCGCGGTGTGAGCGGAGTCCCGAAATGGAATAAACCGTTGCTCCGGTCTTTTCCAGGTCAGCAATAGCTTTTTGCACCACGCTTGTACGGCCGCTGCCAGGCGCACCGACAATTCGAACCATCATTCCGCGAGCAACGTAGTCCAGCGTTCGCCGGACTTCTTGATCGAACACTCGCGATCCAACTTTCTCTGCTGCGCTGATCCAACGCTCTCCGGGCCAAAGGTGGTGCAAGGTCCAGACGATTCAACTGTTCCTGCCAACAGCCGGGGCGTTGGCAGGCGGACTTCCCACGCATTCCCGTGGATTCCCCCAGGTGCGCCGACGAACCTCGCTCCAAGGGCAACCGTAGATTGCGAAACAGCCATCTCAGTGGTGTTTTGGCGAAACTCAGTGTGCTCGGGGATGCGTCTACGTGTGCCGACGTGGGGTTTTACTTCCCATCTACGTGTGCCCCAGTGAAATCTCAGTGTTCCGCCGGCGTCGAAGGGGGTGTGGTTTGGCAGGGGTTTCTCCATGGCTCTCCTGGTGGCGGTCTCATGTTTTTGACGCTACGGGGGTTTCGTGGCCGCCTCCAGACCGAACCTCGTGCATGTGGATATTTATTCGAATATATCTTTTCTTGATCGAACAAATATTCTAATACGAGCCGTACGATCTGATCTCGAGGGCCTCGTCAAGAGGCCTTCTTCTCTATGTGGACAACTTCTTCTCTTTTCTCGCATTTCAGATGCCAGGATCTGCTGACATTCGCGTCGAAATAAGAATCATAGAGGCAATAAGTGAATACTCGCGCGCCTGAAAACAACGGGGAAATAGAGCACGCGTCGCACCGCTTCTTGAAATCTCGCACGTCTATTTTCAAAGTCCTCACTGTCGTCACGACCACCGCCGCGGCGCTCTCCCTTGCCGCCTGCGGCGGAGCCAGCCCAACAATTTCGCAGGCCGGTGCCACCCAATCGGCATCGGCTTCGGGTTCGGCGACTCCCACCCCAACACCAACGCCGACGCCGACCGCGCCGAAAACCGCGTCCTGCGTGACGGAGAACGCGACTGAGAGCTATCCACCCAAGCAATTCATCTGCACAAAGTCCGACGCGGGAGTCCTGCTTTGGATGGAAAGCTCAGAGTCCAAGAGGGTAACGGATGCGCGCGCGGCTGCAGCCGCAGCGGCTGCGAAGGCGGCGGCAGACAAGGCTGCATCTGACAAAGCGGCTGCCGATGCCGCTGCAGCTCAGGCAGCGTCAGCTCAGGCTGCCGCCCAGGCGAAGGCTGCCGCCGATGCTGCTGCAGCGAAGGCACAACAAGACCAAGCCCAGGCCAGGCAGGTACAGCCGGTCGCGCCGCCGTCGTCCGTTTACTACGCGAACTGTACGGCCGCCCGGGCAGCCGGCGCCGCACCGATCTATCGGGGGCAGCCAGGCTACAGGCCCGCATTGGACAGGGATGGCGACGGGATAGCCTGCGAATAAGGGTTACACAGGACACACCCCAGGGACATCGCCGGATTCTGCTGGATCACACTGCTACAGCAAAAGCTGGGCGACACGCCAAATCCCTGTCGCTACCCGAATTCAGGTGTCGACAGGGATCTGGCGCATCCCCGGGTAATTTGCGCGTCGAAAGAAACCCCACGCAACCCAAAAAAGAGGGCACAAAAAAGCAGGACCGGTCATTGACCGGTCCTGCTTTTTGAAATCCGAAGCTTAGAGAGCCTGGATGTTTACTGCCTGGGGACCCTTGGGGCCCTGCTCGACATCGAAGGAAACCTTCTGGTTCTCTTCGAGGGAGCGGTAGCCGCCCGAGTTAATTGCAGAGTAGTGAGCGAAAACGTCCTGGCTGCCATCTTCCGGGGAGATGAAGCCGAAGCCCTTTTCGGAGTTGAACCACTTGACGATACCTGTAGCCATTTTTTCAGTTTCCTTACTGAAGGTGGAGGTTGTCCCGACTGTCGGGCCTCCGGTGTGGGGTGTTCTCCACCGTTACTTCAGAAGGTCGCGGTTGATGAACCGCGGGAACTGCCTGAACTACCAAATGCCAAACACAACAACAGCTACAAGCATACAGGCCTTTGGGCGGATGGCTACTATTTGTCAAAATCCTTCATCTGCCGCGCGCCGCACTTCACGCCGGGGTCGCTGTCCTCTCCCCTGGAATATAGCTCGCCTCCCCCTCCCCTGGAGCCTCAAGCGGCGTAGAGTTCCGCCATGGAACCGATTCGGGTCATCCTTCTTCCCGGAAGCGTTCTTCCGGCCCAACCCGCGTACGGGGCGCTGATCGACGCGCTGGGTCCCGACGTCGACGCCGTCGCGAAGGACCTTGAACTGTACGACGGCGATGAGCCGCCGCCTGGCTGGAGCCTGGACACGGAAATCGAGGGTGTCCTGCGCGAAGCCGACGCCCGCGGCTGGGAGACATTCCACTTGCTCGGCTATTCCGGTGGCGGGGCTGCGTCTTTGGCGTTCACCGCCAATCATCCACAGAGACTGCGCAGTCTCACACTCCTGGAGCCCGCGTGGGCGGGAAGCTGGGACTGGAGCCCGGGGCACACCCAGCTCTGGAAGGAGTATGAGGCGCTGGAATTACTGCCGCCTGATCAGTTCATGGCCGCTTTCATGAGGCTGGGCGTGAAGCCCGACGTCGTCCTTCCGCCACCGCCCGAGGGCGGACCGCCGCCGTGGATGGCCAAGCGGCCGGCGGGGATCAGGGCATTCCTGCGGGACTTCAAGATTTACGATCTGGATCGGGAACGGCTTGCGGCGTTCGCTCGGCCGGTGTTCTTCGTCCTCGGCGGCCTCAGCAACCCGGACGACTACGGCGAGGTCGCCGAGCGTTTGTCGACGGTTTTCCCTGACTTCCGCCTCGAAATGTTCCCCGATCGCCATCACTTCGACCCCCCGCACCGGATCGAACCCGAGCGGCTCGGCGCGTTGCTGCGCGAGCATTGGGAACGCGCGGATCGGGCTGTGTAGGGCGCCGTGTCGGTTCCCATCAAAACATCAGGTTCCCGGATATAGACTCATCGCAACGGCGCCCTGCCATGGGGCCGCTTGGCCACCCTGAGGGGGATGCGGCTCGATGAGTGAAGTGAATGTGCCGGCACAACGGCCGGTTTTGGACATCAGCGACTTGTACGTCGCGTACGGTGCGCGGACCGTCGTCGACGGTGTGAGTTTTCAGATTCACCGGGGTGAGATCTTCGGCCTGCTGGGCCCGAACGGTGCGGGGAAGACGAGCACACTCAGCGCCATCGAAGGGCTGGTTACGCCGAAATCCGGGCGGCTGCTGGTGGACGGAATCGACGTTCAAGAAGAGCCGCTGGACGCGAAAGCGCGGCTCGGGGTGCAACTGCAGTCCTCCAGTTTCCAGGCCGAATTGACTATTCAACAGATCGCGAAGCTCTACGGCGGGCTTTACGGGGTAAAACTCTCGCGCACGCAAATCGGGATGAGCATGCGTTCCATAGGGCTTGAAGAAGAACTGGGCAAAAGGTTCAAACAGTTGTCGGGTGGGCAGCAGCAGCGGCTTGCACTGTTCATTGCCACGATTCACAACCCCCTCCTGCTCTTGCTGGACGAACCCACCGCCGGGCTGGACCCCCAGTCACGCCGTGGACTATGGCGTCGCATCGAGGAACTCCGTGGCGAAGGCAACAGCATTCTTCTGACCACGCACTCGATGGAGGAGGCTCAGGCGGTGTGTGACCGGGTCGCGATCATCGATCACGGGGTACTGCTCACCATCGGCAAGCCGTCGGAGCTGATCGACAAACACAGGGACGATCCGCGGGTGCTTTCGGTCGCCCACGGCGCACCGACCTTGGAAGACGTGTTCATCGGACTGACTGGAAGTGAGATCCGTGACTAACACCAGCGTCGCCACTGTCCGCCCACCTCGCGGCCTCGCCATGGGTTCGTTGCTTCGCGCGGACTCCATTGTGATGCTCAACAGTAAGACTTCACTTGTTTTGAGCGCCCTGCTGCCGGTCGTCATCCTTGTGGTCACAAGCTTTGGCAAATCACAATCTCGGCTCGGAGGGTCAAACCTCCTCATCGGATTGGCGTTGACCCTTGGCCTACTCACCTCGTGCCTGCTCGGATTCACCTTGGCTCTGGCCCACGACCGTGAGATCGGTGTGCTGCAAAGGCTCCGCGTCACCCCGGCGCCCAACTGGATGATCATGACGAGCCGCCTTGTCGTCCAAATAGCCACGAACCTGCTCGCCTCCATCATTGTCGTCATCGTCGGCGCCATCGTTCACGGGCTCACGCTCAACATCGGCCAATACCTCTTGGTCATCATCATTGCGGTCCTCGGAGCGGCAATGTTCCTGGCCATCGGACAAGCCCTGGTCGGCTTGGTTCAGTCCACCAACGCCGTCAGCGCGATCGGCCGGTTGCTCATGATCTTCTTGTTGCTCCTCGGCCTCCTCGGAGGAAGCGGCATCCTCGGGGACGCGATGCAAACCATCGCGGACTGGTCCCCGGTCGGAGCCCTCCTGGCACTCTTCTCGGATGTCCTGAACCAGTCTGCCTGGAGCGGTCAGGACACCTACTCGCTCTTGGCCTGCGTGGGGTACGTCGTCGTGTTCGCCTTCATCGGAATCCGCTGGTTCCGATGGAACTCGCGTTAGCGCGGCTACCCGCGGCATCCCTCCCAGCTCACGCTGACGCCGGCTCCCATGCAAACCCGTCCGGGTCGGTGAACGGGCCGGCGCCGCCGTAGCCCCGTGATTTTTCGACTTTAAGCCGAGGCCCCACCGACCGCTTCTCCGATCCTGACCGATGTGTCGTCAGTCCAGGCAGAGGCACAAAGGATGACCGGCCGGGTCAAGAAACACCCGGAATGTCGTTCCCGGCTGATTCTCGTGCTTGGTCGCGCCGAGCTCGAGCACAGCTGCCTCAGCGGCGTCGAGGTCGTCCACCACGACGTCGAGGTGCATCTGCTGCGGAACGTCCTGGCCGGGCCATTGTGGCGGCGTGAAGGAGTCGACTTTCTGGAAGGCCAGCGAATCGCCGTAATCGGCGCGGATGGACCACCAGTCGTCGTCGTTCCGCTCGACTTTCCACTCGAGCAGAGCGCTGTAGAACTCAGCCAGGGCCTTGGGGTCGGGACAGTCGAGTACCACGACCGGGAACCGTGCGATAGCCATGGCCAACACTCTAGGACCGTTTCCGGAGGATCGCATCAACTTTCGTTCGCGGAATATACCCGGAATTACCGATACCGCGTGGCGAGCTCGGGGCTCTGCGCCCCGAAAGCGGCGAGGTCTGCCTGGAAGACGGCATCGAGAAGGCCGACGTCCTCCACGCCCGGTGCGCAGACGGTTTCGCCCATTTCCAGGCCGCGCAAGCTTGCCGTGACGACGTCGGCGGCGCTCATCCGCGGCATCCTGCTCAAGTCCATGCCTTGGCGCTCGTGGAACTCGGTGGCAACCACTCCCGGGCACACGACTTGCACCGTGATTCCGGTGCCCTCCAGCTCCGCGCTGAGGGTCTGGGACATCGCGACGAGGTACGCCAGGCTGCCGCCGTAGACGACGCGGCGGGGCATCTGGGCGTGCGGGGCCGGGCCACCGAAGGCGATCATGCCGGACACGTTGATGATGGTTCCCCCGCCGCGTTCCTGCATACCCGCGATTGCCGCCCGGCTGAGCATGGTGGGCGCGAGGACCTTGACGTTGACGAGTTCCGTGGCCTTGTCGGCGGGAAGTTCGGCGAAAGGCATGTAGTGCGCGACGCCGGCGTTGTTCACGAGCATTGTTACCGGCTCGGTTGCGCAGATCCCGGCGACCGTGTCGATACCCGCCGGCGTTGACAGGTCGGCGACGACGGTCCGGACCGTAGTCTGAGGGTGCGAATCGGCGAACTGTTCCAAGCGTTCCTGCCGTCGGCCCACGATCACCAGATCGTAACCGTCGGCGGCCAGGCGTTCGGCGAATGCCTGGCCGATTCCAGAGCTGGCGCCCGTGATAAGTGCTAGCTTGCTCACTGTGGTTCCTCCTGTTGGCGGCAATGACGACCGTTCAACGCAACCACGGAGCTGACGTGCTGTCCACCTCCCGCACCCGAAGAGCCGGGCGACGGCGCGATCCCGCGCTGGCATCCGGAAGCAGCCAACGACGGCGAACTCACCCTCACGGACCACCTCCCCGAACGCTTGGCAACAGTCGAGGCCGCCTTCGGTCAGCGCCTGGACCAGCGCCGATCAGCCGGGCCGGTCAACCTGGCCGCCGGAGAACATCACCTCGGTGCCATGGACCACTGGGGGACAAACTGGACCTTGGGCTCGTGGACATTCCCGTGCTTGAACCGTGGATGCGGATCACGTTGCGGGGGCGTGTGGCAGGGCGGCGAAGAGATGGTTGCAGTAATCCCCCCGTCATCGTGCATTTGATCGTGCGGGTCTTACGTACATGGCGTGGGCCAGCAACTGCGCGAGCCGGGCCGCCGGGTTACCGCAGCACGGTGATCGACCGGCTTACGGGCGCTCCGAGGACGCCGCTTTCAGGACTTCACCGCTGAGCCTGTCGGCCTCGTGTTATCAGGACTTTCCCCCGACTAGCGATTTGAGGGAGTGTCCTTAGTCCGCATAAACAGCAGTACCAAACAGAGGATGAGCGGAAGGGCCGGCGCGTAAATAAGCTCAAATCGTCCTGTGATTAGCACGAGGATGAGCATGACGAGACTGGCTGCACCAACCAACATTGCGGCGATGCGAAGAGGCTTGGATTTCATTAGAAGCATCCATTCGTTATTGCGTCCGCTCCGGCGGGGGCGAGATCGCTCTCAGGCCCTACCTCAGAGCTCATTCTGCGATCGTATTGGCGTTATCACTAGCTGAACAGATGGCAGCCGGGAAAGGACCTGGTTCTTCTGCGCTCTACTGCCAGATGGCAGCCGACGGGCGGTGGAGGATCCTTCACCGGACGCCGTGCCAGTCGGATGAGGCCCCTATTCAGTCCAGGAACCTGGGGCAGCGATAGTTTCCCCAATGGAAGCTTGGGGACACGGAGAAGACCGGCACGTTAGTGCCGGTCTTCTCCGTGATCTGGTGTTAGAGAGCGGCGTCAGAGACGGCTGTTTCCACAGCGGTCGACGTAATGACAGTTCCCGCGGGCATGAATGCGGCCGCGACCAAGACTGTAGTCAAGACGGTTAATGCCCGGCAGAAAGTTGACTGGATTCTCCAACCGGCGGGTGCGAGAGTGACCGGATGGTGCAAATTACTAGCGCTGAGCGTCGCGGACGGTTGGGGTTCCGGGCAATGTTGGTCGGCCTCGGCGTGGATAACTTCGGTTCGGGTCTCTTCCTTCCCCTCACCCTCGTGTACCTCGAGCAGGTTGTGGGGATCCCGCTAAGCACTGCCGGCGTCGTGTTAGCCGTAGGAACTGTGGCCGGAACCTTCGCTCCTGCTGCCGTTGCGCGACTTGTCGACAGTTGGGGGCCTAAGCGCGTTGTCGTGACGTCCCAGATCCTTCAGACCACAGGCATGCTTGCCTACCTCGTGGCGAGGGACGTCCCGCTTGCGGTCCTGACGGCCGTCCTGACCGCTGCCGGGGTGCAGGTCTTTTACTCCGCGCTCGGGGCGATGACCTCCGCCGCGGCGCAGGATGGGGACCATGACCGGGCCTTCGCGACCGTGAACATGGTCAGGACAGCAGCGTTCGGCGTCGGTGGCCTAGCAGGGGGTCTGCTCTTGGGAATTCCGGGCAACGTGGGGGTGGTTGCCTGTGTCGCATTGAATGCAATCACCTTCGTTGCGGCATCGGCGACCCTCGCGATTGCGATGCCTTCGGCGCGGCCGGTGGCCACCGTTCGGGAGATCCCGCCGGCGAGCGTCTGGGCTCCTCTGCGCAATAAGCCATTCCTTCTCCTTGGAACAACTGCATTCTTGCTTTTCCTCAGCGTTGACTTGTTCCTGGTCGTGATGCCTCCGTACGCCGATGGCATCCTCGGTGTCTCCGGATGGGCCGTGGGGGCGTCGATCGCGGTCAACACAGGGCTGGGTGCGGTCGCCGGAACCTGGGCTGTGGCCCGAACTAAGCGCTTCAGCCGCACCACCAACCTGGCTCTCGCAGCGGGCATCCAGGCAGGATGGGGAATCGCGATGGCGCTGCTCGTGGCCTTTCCCTCCGAGTACCGGCCCGCAGCACTTATCGGTGCGACCGTGCTGCTAGCAGGAGGAAGCCTGATCGGCGGCCCCAGAGCATTCTCCTTACTGGCCGAGATCGCACCGCCAGAACAGAAGGGCGCCTATTTTTCGCTTTTCCAGTACTCGTTCACCGCCGCCGCCCTTACCGCTCCGCTCTTCGCAGGGCTCCTTCCCCTCGCGCCCTGGGCTCCCTGGGGGCTAAATGCCCTCCTCGTTCTTCTCGCCTTCCCTGTAATTGGCCTACTAAGGAAATCAATTCAGTGACTACTAACTTTGGTGCCCAATGCAAAATTAGGGATATGAGCATCAGCGGTGACATTCCGCCCTGGCCGTGTTCCGATCCGGAGAATGGCCGTATCCGGCTGCGCAGGTTCACGGATCTGGACGCGGCGATGGCGATGGACCTTTCCCAAGATCCGTATGTCCCCACGGTGGGAAGCCTCCCACCACATGCCACTCAAGAAGAAGCCGTAGCTTGGATCGAGCGTCAGCGACAGCGGCACATCAAAGGGAACGGATTTTCCTTCTCGATAGCCGACCTTGAAACTGACCGCTCCATGGGAAACATCGGACTCTGGATCAGAGAGTTAGACACGGGCCGCGCTCAGGTTGGATATGCCGTTGCCCCGAACGAGAGGGGCCACAGGATTGCATCCGATGCCCTGTGTGCCCTCACCGCTTTTGCCTGGACGATTCCGCATCTGCACCGCCTGGAGTTGTACATCGAGCCGTGGAACGCAGCTTCTATCCGCACGGCCGAACGTGCCGGCTACGAACGCGAAGGACTACTTCGAAGTCATCAGGAGATCGCAGGAGAGCGTTGCGACATGTTCCTGTACGCCGCAGTCCGGGAGAGCACAGTCCGCTAGAGGATCCTTTACCGGACGCTGCCGAGGATACTCTCCCCGGAAGGCAAGACGATGACGCCATTGTTGAGCTGTGGGAGTGGCCTAACCGGGCAAATTTCAGTCGCCGGCCTGATGAACCCATTAGCCTCGTCTGTCTCCAACCACACGGTGGAGAGCTACTCCCGCGGCGCCCCGCCATCGTTGCCGCTCCTGCGCTTATTTAACCACTGCTCTCGATAGGCGTCTTGCCCCAGTTTCTGCCGCTGGCCCTTTCTTGCTGCCCAACCAAGAAGGAAATAGATCAGGGCGAAGGTCAGACCGATCTGCCATCCGCCTAGCAGCCCGGCGAGAACCCCTACCAGGATTCCGACTACGATCCGCAGAAACAATCTAGGCATTCCCCAAATTCGATCATCACCAGCCATGGCTCAGGGTAGCTCTGCTAGGAAATATGTGACAGGGCCGGCCCGCCCCAAGTGACGGTGCCTCAGTGGACTTCTGGTGGACAGCTATGGGGCTCACCTTTGAAACGCGAAGTTCGGGGTCGGACCCGACCTAGATCAGCGTTGCCGTGACTGCCCAGAGGACGGTGAGGATTCCAATGGCGATCGTGGTCCGGTTCCACGTGGATGTGACGCTTCCTTGCGAGGAAGGAAAGCCTGAGGCGCGGGCCTCCTGCCACGCCTTCGCGATTTCGTCGCGACCGCCTACTGCTACGGGCTGGCTCATTCGCTGGTTGTCCGGGAGGACATTGAGGGGAAGATTCCTGAGGTTGACGGCGTTCGGGTAGCCGGAAGCAGCGGCATTGGGCGTGCCGGGAGCACCCCAGCTGGCGTATTTTCTGCCGGATGCCCTGATGACAACAGATTGGCGGACCTCAACGTCTTCCACTGTCTCGAAGGGAATCCGGTGGTCACGGAGACCATTGACGATTTCAAACCCGGAGCCGTCGACACGAAGGCATGGCCTCCACTGGGCGATGTAGACGGTCCAGGACGCCAAGACCAGCCACGGTGACGCAGTCAAGGCCGTCCTGGTCTCTCCCGCAATCAGCATCCAGGCCATGAGGCAGGCGGCGCCCAGCCAGAGTCCTGCGGCCAGAGGCCGGGCGGATCGGGACCGATAGCTTCTGGGCTGAGCCCCGGTGGACCTGCCCGTAGCCGTGATCTTCTGTCGTTGGTCCTTCGATGCCCGCATTTTGTCCCCCAAGCCGCCGGAACATTCCCTAACTGGGAGCAGCGTATCGGAAGAACCTCGTTAATGGGCCAACAAGGGTCCGCCGGGCGACTCTATGAGAAGCAATCAAAGAAGTTGCTGCCTGGCGGAGGCACACATGTGCGTTAGCCGATCCTCAATCGGACACAGCGGCTCCCGTTGAGCCACCTGCCTACGGGCGCAGATTAGGTGGACACAAGCAGAAGGTTGACGGCGGCGAGTTCGTCAGATGTGAACACGTCCTTGTTCTCGAACAGGAGGTCGGCAGGTGTGCGACCTGTCCGATCTCGAGCGCTGCAATGGGCGCCGCCGTGGCAGAGAGCTTCGATAGCTGAGACATTCCCGCGGACGATCGCTTCGTGTAGCGGTGTGCCCCCTCCGTCGTCGGCGGCGTTCACCTCCGAACCGGCCGCCAGGAGAACCTCGACCGCCAAACCACCTGCACCGACGGCATAGTGCAACGCGGTACGTCCGGTGTTGTCGCGCTTCGATACGTCAGCACCGGCGTCCAGTAATTCGCGGACAAGGGCGACGTTGTCGCTCCATACGGCGAACCCCAATGTGCGTGTGATGCTCGGCTTCGAGGACATGTTCTAAGCATCCACCAAGGGTCGCGACTCGCTCGGAGGTGCGCACCCAATTCCTGCAGCAGATTTTGTTCAGAACACCGGAAACGTCCGGTACGGGATCCTCATCGGAACGGTTCGGCTGGAATTTGCTGCCCCGCGTGGCAGCATGCTGTTAGGGTCGTCAAATGATTGAAGTCATCGACTACGGCCCTGCCTGGCCGGCACGGTCTGAATCATTCCGTGAAGCACGGAGCACGATCCAGCTGCTCTGTTCCGCGTAGCAGATGACGTACTTTTGTCCCGTCTGCGGTTACCCGGGCCTCGACGAGCCACCGTACCTGAAAAATGAGGCCGCCAGCTACAACATATGCCCTTGTTGCTACGTCGAGTACGGTTTTGATGACGGCGGCCGGCACGGAGAGGACCTGCGGCTTTGGATTGCGGAAGCCCGGCTTGGGTGGATTAATCAAGGCATGCGCTGGGGCAGTTCCTACACCGATCCGCCCCCGCATTGGGATCCGCTCAGCCAGTTGGAGAACCTTAAGCAAGACAAAGGAACGACCGCCGGCCCTGAGCGTTACCGCATTGAAAACGTGCGATCAGGGACAGACCGGATTTGTGACAGTTGATCAACGGTTCCATCCGTGGTCGAAGGCAGCACCGTCCCTTGGCTTCTGCACGGTGAACGCTGATGGATCCCTTACCGGACACAACCATGCCGGACGTCCGCGCAGCTACGAGACACACCAAAATTGCCTCAAGTCCCAACCCGCGACGTTATGGGAACACAACCTAGGGACGATGCAGCGGCATTCACGAAATGCCCGCAGAGCGATCGAAGAACTCGGTCGGGACTCGTAGCGAATCCACGCTGCGCCCATTAATCAAGTCGACGAGCCCCGCGACTCCGAGCCGTCCGATGGTTGCCGCATCATTTCGAACCGCGCTGATCGCCGGGGACGCGAACTCGAACCAGTCGAGGTCATCGAAGGAAACGATTGCGATGTTCGCCGCCCAGTCGGCGCCGAGGCGCTGACGAAGCGCGCGAACTACTCCCAAAGTCGTTGGGCCGTTCGCGCCGAACACCGCGGTTGGGCGCATGCCCCTGTCGAGAATTCGGTGCATTGCCTTCGCCGCGCCGCCGGGCAGGAAGTCGCCGGTGTCGATGAGTGCGTCGTCCATGCTGATTCCATGGGATTCGCGCCCCGCCCGGTATGCGGCGAGGCGCTCGGCGCCGGTGGAAATAGTCGGCGGGCCGCCGACAAATGCGACATCTCGGTGCCCGCGCCGCTGCAGCCAGTCGAGCACACTCGCGACGCCCCCGGCGTTGTCGGTTCCGAAAATCGGTGCGTCGAGACCGTCCACGGTGCGGTTTAAGAGCACCAGTGGCAGCCGTGTCGCGCGAAGCAATTCAAGTTGGGGTGAGTGCCCGCCCTGTGGAGACAGCAGAAGTCCATCGATGCGCTGCGAAGCGAAAATGCGCAAGTAGTCATCAACCTTCGCCTGGTCTTCGTTGGCGTTCGCAAGGAGCACGGTGTACCCGAGCCTTCCGGCCTCCTGCTCAGCGGCATGGGCAAGGTCCGAGAAGAAGGGATTCCGGATGTCTGACACCAGCAGGCCGAGCACGTCGGTCCTGGAGCGGCGCAGCGAACGTGCCGGCCCGTTAGCGATGTAATTCAGCTCCGCGGCGGCCGCCAGCACGCGTGAGCGAGAATCAGCCGAGGTCTGACTGCTTCCCGAGAGCACGCGCGACGCCGTTCCGAGCGCGACTCCGGCCCGGGCTGCAACATCTTTGATCGTTGCCACTTATTACCTCCCCCTTCATGGAAACGTTCCCGAGTATACATCCTTTCGGGAGATGCGATGGCGCACGATCGCCCCCCCCATTGGTCGACAGCTCGCGGGCTGGCGCAGCTTGCAAGAACCCATCCCGTCATGCACTATGGAACTCATCACATTCATGGAAACGGTTCCATGAAGCTTTTACGAGGAGGTGAAATGATGAACGGAACGGTTATTGTCCTCGGCAGCATCAATGCCGACACCAGCTACAGAATGACGGCGCTCCCGGCTCCCGGCGAAACAGTCCTAGCCTCGACCACGAGTGCGTCACCGGGCGGCAAGGGGGCCAATCAGGCGATCGCCGCCGCGGCCGCCGGCGCAGTGACCCGCATGGTCGGAATGGTCGGTGATGATTCCGAAGCCGCCGCTCAGGTCGCGGCACTCGCCTTGCGCGGCGTCGACACCGGCTCGGTCGCGACGCGCCGCGGAGCCGCGACCGGCCGCGCGGTCGTCTTCGTCGATGACTCGGGTGAGAACTCCATCGTCGTACTCCCGGGCGCCAATGACCTGCTCGACGGGGACGTGGCCGCGACCGGCCTCGCTTCGATCTCGACGGGTGATGTCCTCGTGCTGCAGAACGAAGTTCCGGCCGATGCAAACCGTGCCGCTGCCCGCCTGGCACGGTCCCTTGGCGCTATGGTCATTTGGAATGCAGCACCTGCACCCACCGCGGCCGCGGATCTCGTGCACGACATCGATCTCCTCGTCGTCAATGAACACGAGCTTAGGCAGATCAGTGGAATCCTCGGAATCGAGGCCACCGCGGAGGGCCCGGGCAACTCCGCGCTTGGCGCTCTCCTGGCCGAATGCGCACGCGCGCTGGACACCGAGGCCATTTGCACGCTCGGCCCTGACGGGGCGATCTTCTGCGCGGACGGACTGTCGGGCCGTGTCCCTGCCCCGAAGGTGCGAGCGGTCGATACCACCGCTGCCGGTGACACCGTCGTCGGCTATCTTGCCGCGCACGCTGGACTCCCCATGGAGGAACGGCTCCGCCTCGCGGCCGCCGCGGGTGCTCTCGCCGTCACCGTCGTGGGAGCATCCTCATCCATCCCCCAGCTCGACGACGTCGTGCCTTTGCCCGTCGCCCCGACCGAAAGGACACCAGCATGATCGTTGCCGTAGGAGCAGACCATGCCGGATTTCCCGTCAAACAGCGCGTGATCGATGCCATTGAGCGACTCGGCCACGCCGTGATCGAACGAGGCGCCCTCAGCACGGAGCCCGTTGATTTCCCCGACGTGACTCAGGAGACCTGCGCGCCCGTGCTTGACGGCAGCGCGGACCGCGCAGTCCTGGTGTGCGGAACGGGTGCCGGCGCCATCATGGCAGCCAACAAGATTCCCGGCATCCGGTGTGGTCTTGCCAACGAGCCATACTCCGCCCATCAAATGGTCGAGCACGACGACGCGAACGCCCTTGCCTTGGGCGCCTGGCTGGTTCCGCCCGCCTTCATCGACGACATCGTGGAACAGTTCCTCACCGCAACATTCGACGACGACGAGGACACCCGCCGCCGCGTTGAGAAGTTGAACGCCCTCGACAGTCTCCGGCCAGCATTCGCCGGCTAGACACAAGCTCCCCCACCACAGATCAAAGGAGATCCACCCGTGACGACAACGACCTCGATTCCGCAGAAATCTACGCTCGGATCGAAAGACCGCAACAAGACTGCATTCGCCGCCGCTCTGGGGACGAGCGTAGAGAACTACGACTTCATTGCCTACGGCACGGCCTCCGCATTGTATTTCAGTGCGGTCTTCTTTCCCCAGAGTGACCGTTTCATCGGCACGCTCCTCTCCTTCGCCACACTCGCGGTGGGCTTCCTCATGCGCCCCCTCGGCGGCGCGGTCGGCGGTTACCTCGCCGACAAGTTCGGCCGCAAGCCGGTTCTCGTCGGCGCGATGCTGGTGATGGGAGGCGCAACCTGCCTCATCGGGCTCCTGCCCACCTACGCCCAGGTCGGTGTCATTGCACCGGTGCTCTTGGTCATAATCCGGATGATCCAGGGCCTCGCGTTCGGAGCCGAATGGGGCGGTGCCATCACGATGACATATGAGCATGCGCCATGGAACCGCCGTGGCATGTACGCCGCTATTCCCCAGGCCGGAAACCCTCTCGGCATCGCCCTCGCCAGCGCGATGTTCCTCATCAGCGCGCATCTTGAAGGAGACATGGCTTGGCGTGTGCCGTTCCTCTTCAGTGCCGTCCTCGTCGTCGTGGCCCTGGTCGTCCGTTCACGGTTGTCGGAGTCGCCCGAATTCGAAGCGGCCAAGGCTGAGGGAAAGATCGAAAAGAACCCGTTCCTCACAACCCTTCGTCGTGACTGGCACAGCATCCTCCGCGTGATCGCCCTGCGTATGGTGGAGTCGTTTGCCTATTATTCGACGGCCACCTTCCTGCTCAGCTACCTTTCCCAGCGTTTCCCCGACATTCGCCCCACAGCACTCGGCTCCATCACCGCGGCCAGCATCGTGGCGATCGTCGTCACATTCGCCATGGGGGCGCTCACCGACAAGGTGGGCCGTCGGCCGATCTACATCGTGGCTTGCCTCGCGGCAATCCTGTTCGCATTCCCGATGTACCTGCTCACCAATGACGGCACACCCGCACTTGTCATCGCCGTGTTCATATTCGGCATCGGTATCGTGCACGCTTCACTCACCGGCGTGCAGGGCTCGCTCCTCACCGAACAGTTCGGCACCTCGACGCGCACGTCCGGTGCTTCGCTCGGCTATCAGATCGCCGCTGCGATCGGCGGGTTCGCGCCACTTCTTGCAGCTTTGCTCGTCGGCTGGATTGGCTGGCCCGGAGCTTCACTGCTCTACATGCTGGCAGCCATCATCGGGCTGATCGGCATTCTGGTCACCAAAGAGACATACGGCCGCGCAGAGCGGGCCCGCGTCACCGCCCTTGTCGCCGCGGAGAAACGACAGGGGGCCTGACCCCAATCCGACAAGGCGGGTTGCACCGCGGGGGTGGGAGTTTCCGATACGTGACCTTCCCGGCGGCGACTAGTCCGGTCAAGACTGAGCAACTCCCTGTCAGAGCCGGCCCGGTGAGGGAGCTGCCCGGTTGCGCACCGGCCGTCATTTTTCGAAGTCGTCTGCACGGAATGTCTAAGCCGTCTGCACGGCCAATGGCGGTGGGTATGGGGGAATCCTGAGCGGACATCCCCAAGGAACCGATGATTTCCAGGCCCGTCCGAGCGGTCCAATCCAAGTGCCGCTCCGAGGCCGGAGCACTCAACGGCACTTCCACATCACCGTGGGGGCCGCCGCTTTGATCACAAGGTGGCAAAGGTGGGCGGCCTTCACAAGGTCTGGTCGACGGGTCACTTTTCATCCGGTTATGGGAGCAGGTGACCGTAGCATTCCTCGTGTGCAGCGGTGTGCATCTTGACGATGGCTTCAGCGTCAGCTGGCGTTGTTTGGCGAATTCTGTAGAGCATCCTGTCAGCCTAACGAAACGGCCCACGGATACTCCATGCGTCAGCTCGGTCGACACCGACTCACCTGGGTCAAACGGCAACGGGGCGATTACAAACACGACAAGTGGATCCGGTCGCGTTTCGGCGGCGTTCTTTGATCGGTCGGTCGATGCGGCCGCCATGTCCGATAGGCGATCCTTCACCGGACGCGCACCGCGGTATCGACCGATATCTTTAGCCCGTATCCGTCCGTGATTTCGGGGCGCATCCGATGTGGAAAGTGTCCACGGCGTATCTCAGGCCGGCCTACGCCGTTGAAGATCAGACTGAAAATCGTGATGCTCTCGAGATGCGTCGGAGGGTCGGTCTCCGGGCGCCAGCTGGTACTACTGCGCGTTCAGCTAGGGTCCAGGCGCGCCAAGGATGCACTCACCTGTTGACACGGGTTTTCTCAGGCCGTTCCATGTGAGAACCGGAGCGCAATATCTTTCGCCGGCCTGCTCACTAATGCACCGTATTGGACAAAGGACCGGATACAGATGACATATGAAGTGGCTGTATGGATAGGCAGAATCATTCCGATACTTTGCTTGGTCGGAATCTGCACGTTTGTGTATGTAGTAGCGAAGCGCAGGGCTCCGACTTCCTATCCGCCCGGCTCAGGAATACGGTTCTTCGACCGAGATGGAAACGAAGTTACGGGGCGAAGGCACACCGTTATGACGAGCTTGATGGTCGTTGTCCTGATCGCACTCTTGGTTGCCGCGGTTCTCCCTTGGCTCTGAGCGGTGGCCGCAACGAAACATCGAGCGGGCACTGCCCGCGGCGACCGATTCTCCTGTGTGGGCGGCGGTCCGCCCTAGGAAAATTAGGTTCCAAGGGGACGGCCGTCAAGCCCGTGTTCGTCCCCTTCAACTGAAGGCCGAGAAACTTTCAGGCGCCGAAACATAGCGGCGCCCGTAAACCGGTGGGTTCAGAGGACGCCCGGTGCCCGGTTTCGTTGATTCCTTCACCTAAGACGATAGGTGACCGGAGCGCACGGTCATGGATCGATAATCGTGCTCATAAATGCACGGTCGGCCGCCGCCTTACGGTTGCAGGCTTGGTTCTCAAATGCGATCAAGAGTTGTAGCCTCGGCAGATGAGCGCTGGCAAGAAGGGTCCGAAAAGACTGCAGCCGAAGATGACGCGCGGCGCCTTTCGCTGGCAGTTCGTCATATGGTCCTTATGGACAGTTCTGCAGCTCGTTTCAGTGATCATGCACCTGGCGTCGGCAACTGTCTGGGCTTCGAAGGACTATTGGACCCTGATTGCTTTGATATTTGGTGCGGCAGCCTTGGTCTACCTCTTATATGTTCACCACCACGATGGCAGGTTCTGGGAGGAAGAAGAGGCTGCGAGAGCTGATTGGGAGCGGCGTGGGCGCGCTCTGTAATCTGACAAAAGCGGAGGCAAAGGAATGTCCGATGGAGGATCGGCTAACGGGCAGAAACGGAGCTGATGGGCTGCCCAATACGCTGTGCTCATGCAGTTTCCGGAGTTGCCAGGACGATGGCACGCCCGGAGAAATGCTCCCAGAAGACGCCGGTCGAAACCCTGACTTCTTTACCGTGGCCCGGTTGTCCCCGGAGGGGATGTGAAGAATGGCTTCGCCCCATTCGGCGATCGACAGGAGTACAGCGAGATGCCCGGACTTTCCCGGGGTTTCAAAACTATGGCCGATGGAAACTATGACCACAGCACCTCTGGCATGGGCTGCCCGGAACTCGTCAACGCATCGAATTTCCTGCGGTGAGGCGGACAATCCCAATTCTGTGGCGTATGCCGCGAGGCGGCCATGCTTCCATCCGGAGGTTTCAGAGTAGGCTCCCCGTTTCAGGAGGGCTTCGGTGAGAGCGGCCGGCCCGATCGCCCCACCAACGTCGAGTGCCCCAAAAGCCATTCTCAGGCATGCAATGCCGCAGGATCTGCTGTCCCAGAATTCGGCTACGCGAAGGCTCGGGTAGCCCAGATTTCTCCAGTCGTGGCTAACCATTGCGCTGGCAAACTGCATGGGTGCGGGTCCTGTCGATACCGGAAGGCACGGGTTTCAAGGAGTCTAATTCAGACTGATTCTTGGATGCGGGGCACTGAAATTGGACGCCGCACCGGATAGCGCCTGGATAGAGTTTCTGAGCCACGATCTCATCGCTGCTGTATGCCTGACGGTGCGTACGGGCCTGGGGCAGGGTGTTCCGGGCTAGCCTAGAGTCACAGTCTATTGGGGGTAGCAATGAATCTGAGTCCGGCCGTTGGCATTCTTGGTGTCCTGTACGCCGTCTTCACGATCGTGCTGGCAGGCCTGGCGGTTTACGCCCTGGTCCTGGCCATCACGTTCCTGCGGCTGCGGATCGCCGAGCTGAAACGTACTGCGCCACCGAAGAGATGACCGTGGATGCGCCGCCGCAGGCGATACCTGCGCGCCCGGTAAAGGATCCACCAACGGGCGATGGTTCCTCTCGTGCTCACGCGCCAGGCGCGGTGGCAGAATTCTTCACCGTTGTCTACGGACTCGGCTGGTTAAGCGGAGCGTTTTGCACTCGGGTAGGCGCGTCTCATTGATTCTAAAAAGTAGTCGCAAGCATCAGCTTCAGAAAGAAATTCGTGTTCATCGCTTCGGGATCCACGCTCTGTGTAATAGACAACGAACTTGGACCCTTGCTGTTCGATGTTCAACGTGTCGTTCCGGTCGCTGCCGTGCATGACGTAAGAATCCGGTGAGAAACCTTCTGCCGCGAGGGTAAGTGTCGGTGATGCTTTCTGTCCATGCCTTGATTATGGAACCAGCAATGGGCAATTTGCTCTTCGGGACTTCCCCAGCTTCGCCCGCCGTCTAGCCGGGAGGTCCTTGTTGACGTCGACTTTTCGAGGGTGCGCCCCCCAACCCCTGCAGACAGATTTTGTTCAGAGCCTCGAGAGCTTCCGGTTGGGGATCCCTCACCGGGTGCTGCGGTGACCCAGGGCGTTAGATGATGGAGCCACCAACACCGGGTCATTTCCGGGCGATGACCATGACGCACACCGCGGCGAACTTCCTCTGTCGGTGGGCGAGCTCGGGGTCATGATGGCAGCGAAGCCAGGATGTCGTGCGGCCACTCCCCGGTTAACACGTCGTTCAGTTCCTCATCCGGACTGGACACGCAGTAAGGTGTTTGCTCCGTGTTCAGCACGGCCAGGTTCACCGGAACGGCGAAGAAACCCCAGGGCTGGATCTTGTTAGCCAGAAAGCCTGTGAGTTTCAGGTCGGCATATTCCGGCGCGTTCCAAACCCTGCAGGCATGTTGCAGGTCATCCGGATGGATGGCGATCCAAACACCGAACCGGAACTCGTGCCCGCCTTGCAGTTTCACCGGCAGCAACGCGCGGACGAACGGACTGATGTTCGGGATCTGCATGAGCGTGGCCGTGCTCGGGTCCGGGTCGCTCAGCCAGCTACCTTCAGCACGATGCTGCTCAGGGCTATTAAGTACTGGGTCCGGGAGACGGAACCGAACATCCCTTTCATGCGCCGGCAGCGTCTCCCCGCACATCCCGCAATTTCGCCTCTTGCCGAAAACCATCTCTCCCCCAAACCGATGTCCTTCAAGCTGAGTCTACGTGGGGCTCGGCGCCTCGGACCTGGCCAAGCCAGGAGAACGCTCTGGCCGGGCTGAGAACCGCAAGGGGATCCCCTTGCGGGCTGTGCTGCGGCGACTCCCCTGACGAAGAATCGGCCTTGCCCCTGACGCGTTTTGGGGTCAATCGGGTAGCCAAGCTCTTCAAGGCAATCCAGCATCCCATTAGGGTGATAGGTCCAGAATGTCCACCAGGTTCCGTCCGGCCGCACGAATCCCAGACCGTGAAAAGTATCTAGGCCCCTCATCGTCCGGTAAACCAGACGGACGTCATCCCGTTCCAGCCGGAACTCCAGATGCTCCTTTGTCGGTGCGAGAAGGATCCATGGCGTGCCCGCCCTGAACTTTCCGGGGACAGCGAGACCTCCCCTGAATTCCGACCGTATCTCCATCTCATTCCAATCCACCCCAAGGCTCTGTCACACCACCGTACCGCTTGGTCGGGGGAGGCGATTGTGCCCGATCCGGCCCTACCCTGCAGGCTGACCGTCCGATTGAGGGATCCCTCACCGTGCACATGGATACAACCAGTGGAGACGACAGGCCAGGTGAGGGACCCTCCAACGGAACGCACGTATGCGTTACATTCCGCTTTGCTTGCCGGCAATGCAATCGAGATGCTCAGCCTCTTGACCGCGCACCTACCTTCAACGAGCCTCGGCGCATGGCGCCTCCATATGTTCGGCATTGCAGCGGCTGTAGCCCCTATGGCGGTGATGAGTGGATGCGCGACGCCGGCAGGGCTGACAATCGATGCCTCGACAGGTCCGGCATCCACCCCCGTCTCAAGTGTCCCTTTCGCCCTCTTCGCTCATTGCGGTATCTATGAGGCACGGGTGCAGGACCCGTCTCGCTTTCCTTACAGCAAAGCCGCGGGCGACGCTGACGCATTCGGGAAAGGATCGTCCTGCGGGCCGGTGTGTGAAAATTTTGGCATGCCCTCTCCGCAGTCACTGAGCGAAGCCGATCGGCGTATCGCCGCAGCGTGGGCGGCGAACTGCGCCGAGCGGGTTCTGGTCCTGTTCGAGACGGAGGCGCCGGGCGACGGTCGACCGCGTGATGCCATCGCTCGTACGCGGGCGTTTGCTCGCGGTGAACTTGACGCCGCAGGTGAGATTCGCCGGCGTTTCGTCGCTGGCCGGGCCGCGCACGCGGTGAGCTCTCCTGCGGCCGTGGCCGCCGCCCGGGCTGCTGGACAAGCTTCTGGCGTCGCTCACATGGGCGCGCACGCTCTCGGCGCAGCCGCTTACGCCGCGCAAGCGGCCGGGCTGGCCGCCCCGGATCAGTCCACGGCCATCTCCGACGAGATCTCCTGGCAACTCGAGCACATGAATGCTCAAGTACGGGCCGTGCTTCAGCAATTACCGCCAGTTGGTGAGGATTCCGCTGGTCCGCTCGGTCCCGGACTTCTCGCGTCGGGACTTCTTGGGTCAATCATTCGGGAGATTCAGGCCGGTATCGTCAGTAGCTCGCCACATGAGGGTGTCACGTGAGGGACCCCCAGCGTGCGGCTGTGCGGGGGGCGTCTATTCGTGCAC